>CAYTFJ010000108.1:6250-13181 GCA_964437075.1 uncultured Nannocystaceae bacterium | reverse complement strand
TCGCCGGTCGTGGTTTCGGACGTTTCAGTGGGAACACTCGTGTCATCGCTGTTCCCAGGTTCCACGGTGTCGT
Organism: uncultured Nannocystaceae bacterium; assembly: GCA_964437075.1. Classification (GTDB taxonomy): domain Bacteria; phylum Myxococcota_A; class Polyangia; order Nannocystales; family Nannocystaceae; genus CAYTFJ01. The sequence continues at coordinate 13,108 of CAYTFJ010000108.1, read as the reverse complement.
CCGTGCAAGCTGTCGTAGTGAGCGCCGCGCCCGAAAATAACAACACCGCTAGTGCCCGATTTGTTCCCGTATTCATTGTGTTTTGTGCTTTCGTAGCCAGAGTAAAGTCGATGTGTTGGCTGGGAAGGATAGTAGTGAGTGCCGGAGGAGTTGCGGAAGCCGCCGATAGCGGCCATCGTTAGTTCCATGCGGCTGTGGGGAGCTGTCGTATGGCCAGGTTGGGAAACCGCGGGAGGATCGTGTTGTCGTGGCCTTGATTCGTTGACACGCTCGGAAACGGCATCGCACGGGTGGCATCCTGGCTAGGCGCAGGGCGGATTTCGTGGTCCAAGGCATGGCTGAAGTCGTTGGGAGCGAGAGCGCAACGCGTGTCCGAGTTGCACGGTACCGACCGTTGCCTCGAGTGAAAAATCCGGTTTGCACCGCTCACTTTCGAGCTTCTAGCAGCCGCGGGAGGCATGTTGCAAGACGGGTAGGTGCGACATTGTTGGTTTCGGTCGGAACCCACAGCTTGGGCGAATCAATGCCCTCGCGCCACCCTAAATTTTGCGCGAGGATGTGGTCCGCGGGCTTTGACGCTGGCAGCACTCAGGAACCTGGACTGAGGTAAGGGGTCGACATTGAGGGAATCTTGATGGCGAAAGTCGCCAAGGTCCAACGAGAGCTGTCGTTTGGAGAATCCAGGATGTTTTGGAATGGGCGCTGCCTCCGCCAGTGAAACAATTTGGATACTTCCCGGACGGTCTACCAAACCAAAATGGTTGACGGCGGCGAGTCTGAGCAGGTCCAGCGCAGGTGATCGAGCAAGACCGCGCTGTCGATTAGGTTGTCTGCCATGTCGAAGATGGCAAAAACGAGTTCAATCGACTCCCCCGCTGTGACCTGCGCGCTGCTCGTGAGCCAGCGTGTGGCGCCGTGTCCTTCGAAACCAGATCCATGGAGGGCTTCTGTGTTGTTGGCTAAGGCCTCCGCGGCCGATCTTGGGGAGATGGGATTTCCCGACCCATCGAAGGAAATATTTCCCGTCCACGATTCTGAGTCGAGCCAAGCGACAAACATGTCGTTAGAGGGGGCATTTACCCATTGAGGGTACTCGGCCGACAAAAAGGCAAAATCGAAGGCAATTCCCGATGCTTCAGCCGGTACGACCATCTTAATTCGGATATCTGCGTAGTCGAAGAGAGCGCAATCTCTGGGTGCCGCCAAACCCGTGCTGCCGAGGTATTCACCGCCTTTAGGAGGGGTACAGCCTGATTCTTGCCATTGTTTAGCGATGGTGTTCGAGCAGTCGACGGCATGGAGAATCGAGCCGAACTCGTCGTCGCAACTCGCGGCGTCCGTGGCGGGCTGGGCGCTGAGCGGGCGAGGGAGGTCATGGAGCCCAGTTTCGGTGAGGCCGCTGTTTAGGCAGAGGGCGTCGGGCGAGATGCAGCCGAGCTCCAGGCGGTTCAACGGCACCTCATCGGCCCGACCGGTGGAAAGAATGATAATTTTTTTTCCCTCTTGCGGAGAATAACTACCGGAATCCAACGGCCCTTCATGAATGGTGACAGCATCGGCGTGCCCTCGAAATGCGTAGCTGAGCATGGAGTCGTCGCCGGGGCAGCCTGCACCCAGCACCTGCGCGAATGAGGGCACATAACTTTCGTCGCAGGGTAGAAAGAGCGGGGCGCTGCAATCCGGGCCCGGGAGGTCAAGCAGGACGTCCCCAAAGAGGACTTTACAGCAGGCCCCGGGTTCGAAAACTGAGCTGGTGTCGTTGGGCTCGAAGTGGCCGTCGTCTTCGAAGCCGACCGTGCCCGAGACGGTACATCCGGACAGAGCCGGGGCTGCGAGAGCCAGCAACCCGATCGTGGGTGCGAGAGACCAGTGGGCCAACATCCGCCCGAGTGTATCGTTTTTAGCCGAGCAAGTAGGGGTAAAGGCTCGCCCGCGGAGAATTGTCTGTCCAAATCTATGCGGTGGGGGGCGAAGCGCGCTCCGTGTTGCCTCGAAGCGGAGAGCGTGGCCAGCCAATAGGGAGATTTTATCGATGTATTGTTGTGTAATGTTGCTCTGCGAAATTGAATTGGACTCGTGCAAATATTTGAGTGTGCTTTGAACCTGAGGGGACGGGGGCACATTGCCGTGAACGTTGGCGAACGAGTGACCTCACCGCTGCTTCAGAGCCGCTCTTTCAATACGGCCGGAGAGGGTGCCGCTGGGGTATCGAGCGAGGTGCTTTTTCGCCCGTACCTGCGCTTCAGCCCCGTGGGAGAGCGCAAACAAAGCGAGAATCGCATACCCCTCGCGCTCTTCTACGTAGTTGCCGTCCGGAAACTCGGAAGCGCCAGCAATTGTGAGCGCTAGACTCTTCGCCGGGTCGTTCGCTAGGTGGCGCCGTGTGGCCGCGAGTTGATCGATCTCTCGAGCGAGGCGGTCTCGTCCCTTCGTCGTCGCTTCGGCTTGGGCCGGGCCGGCATCGGAGTGTGTAGATTTTCGTCTCGCGGATCGCTTGGCCTTGCCGTGGTGTGAGGGGCGACCGGCCTCTCTGTTTGTGGCGGTTTGACCCGCGGCCGGGGTTCGTGGCTGCATCGACCGAGGCATCGTGGTGCGCTCGCTGGCTCGTGTTTCAGGAGCAAAAATTTGGACATGTGTCGTAGGGGAACGCGCATCCTGGTGGGCCTGGAGAGCCTTCGAGGTTGGTGTCGCGCGTGGGCCGGGCCCACCGGCGGCGACCGGGTGTTGGGCATTCAGCAAGTTGAGCAGACCCGCGGCGCTGACGAGTGCCACTGCAGCCATCAGCCAAGTTGCATTTTTTGCGATCGGACCCAAAAATCCAGAGGGGGCGGCCGAGCTCAAGTGTGATGCCGCATCGCCGGACTCCAGGGTGGACCGGAATCGATCGATTCCTGCGTTTGCATCGTAGACGAGTGTTGGTCTCGTCGCGGCGTTGAGATCGGCGCGCACTGTGGTACTAGCGAGGGGATCATCGCGTAGACGAAGTGGGTAGCGAGTAGGATCGGTGGGCGGCAGCGTCATGGCGTCACTTCGTGGGGCAGAGTGGCTGGAGCTTGACGTTTTGTTGGCGCATCGCAAAGACGCGCATAGTTGAGCTTGAACTGCTTCCTGGCCGAATGCAGACGGGAGTAGACCGTGCCCACCGGGATGTCGAAGATCGATGCAATATTTCCACAGGATTCTCCCTCGATTTCAAAAAGCACGAAGATCGCTCGGCGTTCTTCGTCGAGCGGCGCGAGTGCCAGGGTGATACGTTGAAGCGATTCCATTGTTTCAGCGGATCGCGCCGGGCAGCCATTGTGGGTCTGCGCGGTCGAGACAAGATCTTGATTAGGAGCCTCGTTGCATCGTCTTTGTTTGCGTCGGCTGCTGGAGGCGATCCGTACTGAAATGCCCGCGAGCCAAGTCGTAGGCTTTGCTCGTCCGTCTTCAAAAAAACCTCCGCGACGATGAGCGACCAAAAAGACCTCCTGGACAAGGTCATCGATCTCTGCCGCGGGTACGCCGAGTCGATGGAGAAAATTTGCAACAAAGTTCGCATGGGCGCGAAAGAGCGCGGATGCGTCATAGTGCTGCGCTTCAGGGACCAGGGACATCCCAGTGAGTCTATGGCCGGCCAACGGAAATCCTTCAATGAAAAACGATGGTGACGCCAAAAGAAACAATACCGCCGATGGCAGGAAAAATGGCGGTTGTGACGAGGGTATCCTCACCTATTTCGCGGACCTCCAGACGTGTTCGCAGCAGCGGGAGAAATACCTGTGCACCAAGCTGCATAGAGGTCCGGGGTCCCAAGTGTACGTTCATGTCGAGTCCGGCGTCGACGGCGAGCCACGGAAAGACCTGGACCGGGGAGGCCCTATAACCCCGCGCGTAGGGGCGTATGGCCCCGGCTGCGAGGCCAATACATCCTCGGGGATGAACGCGTCGATAATGCGGCCCCGAGCAAAAATCGAAATTTCCTGCGGTTAAGCGTGTTTTCACGGTCCCCTCCCCCAGATCAAAGGGGGGAGAGAAGAGACTCAGGGCGCCAAGCCGCAGTTCCAGCGAATCGGTGAGTCCGATGTTGAAGGTGAACGCGCCACCTCCGCTTAGGGTTGGCATTAAGCGCACGCCGAGCAGTCCTTGAAAGCTCGCAGAGATTCGGGCCGATCTCGGGCGAGATTTGTCGGGTGATTCTGGACCGTCGGTGGACTCAAGACCGACTCTCGGCGGCAGGTCCATGGCATCGGCGTTTTGAATGGAGACCGGCGGGCCTTTCGGGCGATCGATGTCGAGCGCAGCGGAGAATGCGTCGTCGAGTCCGATGGCCAATGCGAGACCCACTGCGGCATGGAGATCTGAACATCGAGCCGGTCCGTTTTCAAAGATTCGTCTCGCTTTTAGCTTTCCATTCAGTCGAATCTCGAACTCCACATTGCGAGGGTTCTTGGATCCCAACACAAAAATTTCGATGCCTGCATCGAGGAAAGCCGATGAGCGCCAGGTGAGCACATGGGCCGCGAGCTCGGCATGAGCGAGGCAAGTTTCACCGGGGTCGACCCGAAGAGCTTCGCCGAGTCGTTGCATCGCCGGGGGCGGGCTTTCTCGTCGGACCGCGCGCTTGCTGCCGGTATCGCCCAAAGGTACGGTCTCTTGGCCGAGGGCCTGCGAGGAGCAAAACAGGGTCGTGGCTAGCGCATAAAGCCTGAGAAATTGAGATGTGTACCTGGTCGCGGGCTTTGCGGAGTCAGAGCGACGGGGGCAGGGGAGCCTTGATGTCCACGATCGACGACCCTGCCGGTATCGATGCTGCGACGTAAATTGGTGGAATGGCCTCGTTCTCGGGTTGTCCCCCGGCGGGGAGGGGATTGGGTTGTCGCTCATCTCTAGTATCCATTTTGGACGATGCAATTGTTTTGCAAATCGTCACTCGCCCGCTTCGCTATCCTGGTGGCCAATGAAGTCGGCGTCCTCCGAGGATATGGATATGGATATGGAATACAGTTTGGCCTCCGTCCTTGTTGCAATTGACGACCAATCGGTAGCCCGAATCTGAGAGCCCCTCAGTCGCCGCGATTTTTGCCGCGCAGATCATGAGATGGCCCATGATTGCAGAATCATCTTCGGTGAGGTCGTTGAGGGAGGCGAGGTGCTTTTTGGGGATGACCAAAATATGCGACGGCGCACCTGGGTCGATGTCCCGAAAGGCAAGGCATTTCGAATCCTCATAGATGATGTCGCTGGGGACTTTTCGATCACAAATGTCACAAAATAGGCAGGCCATTACGTATCGCTCGCGGATCAGGCTCCTATCACGTTAGAAAAGGAAGAGGTAGCCAAGTCGGGATCGAGTTTGCACCCGAAATCCGATAGACATCGTGAATATTTGCGGTCGAACACAGGTCGCGTAGGGGAAGCGGTTCGGCGAAGGATACTGTCTTATGCTCTCCATCCGTCGCGATAATGTCCCGCCGGAGCCGGACTACATATGTGCGAAAAATACGAAATTCGGTGTGATGGATACGGCGTAGCACGGCGTGGCACGCCGTGGCTCAACATCGTCGAAAGCACCTAACTAGCGGGAATAGGGTCCTTGGGGTCGGGGCGAACGGAGCGAATCTGAACAGGACGAAAGGCGAGCAGGGTTCCGCAGCCACCGTTCTCCTGAATCCTCGATTGTGAACTTCTTCGGACGTTGAGGCCGGCTTTGAGCATGCGTTCGAAGATTTTCTGGTAGCGAATTTCTGACGTATGGTGGATGTCATCGCCGTTGATGGCGTTATGTGCGTAAAGATGGATTTTCACCCCAAGAGGTTGAACTAGGGCAAGAAATCGGTCGATCTCGTTGTCGCTGTCGTTGATGCCGTCGAGCATCAAGTAAGCAAGGGCGAGTTTTCGGCGTCTTGAAGAACTTAGTTTTTTGAGTTCCTCCTGAAGCACCGTAAAGAGACTCTTGAGGGACGGACCCCTGGGGACGAGCCGCTTGCGAGTGGCCTCGCTTCCGGCATGCACGGACACTGTCAGGCCTCGATGTGGCAAGGACAGGGCTAGGCGGAGATGACGGACCGGGCCACCGCTGGTGGTGAGGCTGACCGGCAGCATCTGGTCGCGGCCCCAATTGATAAACCGAGCCACGGTGTCGATATTGTGTAGCGGTTCACCCACGCCCGAGAGTGTCACGCGGGCGACATCGGGGTGTTTCTCTCGAATTAGGTCGACCTGGGCGACCAATTCTTCGAAGGTGAGATTGCGTGCAAGCCCGTGGGCGCCGGAAGCACAAAATGGACATGAAACCGCGCAACCGACCTGACAGGAGATACACAAGGAGTCACCGCGGTACACGACCACCTCCACGCGCGCTTGGTCGTCCAGCATGATTGCATAACGTTGGTTCTCGGGGCCGTGATGGGCTTCGACGATAGAAATCATCGTGAACCGAGGTCTAACAGCCCGCGATCGCGGCGCGATCTGAAGCGGAGAGCAGGCAGGTCACTTGCTCCTGCGTAGGGCGACTTTCGAGGCATTTTGTGACGAGATCGGCACGCATGTTTTCGGCCGCATTTTCGCCAACCTCGGAATGGGGAGTTTCGGCAAGGGCCACGGTGACCATTTGTCGAGCAATGCGCTCGCAGTCGTCATCGGAGGCCTTGTGGCAAGCAGAGCTCGCGGCGGCAAAAGCCAGCAGACAAAGCGTGTGCAACGGCGCGGAGCATTTCGGGAGGATGGCCATGGAGGACACCAACAGTAGCAGCAAACGCCTGGGACGGGGGCGGGGAGGGCGGATACAGGGTCATACAACCTGTGAGAAGGGCGCGGACCCTCTTGCGCTTGCGCTTGCGCTTGCGCTTGCGCTTGCGCTTGCGCTTGCGCTTGCGC
>CAYTFJ010000108.1:0-6150 GCA_964437075.1 uncultured Nannocystaceae bacterium | reverse complement strand
CTTGCGCTTGCGCTTGCGCTTGCGCTTGCGCTTGCGCTTGCGCTTGCGCTTGCGCACAGGCTACGTTCTGGCCTAAAGAGCGCCCCCGTTCGAAAGTTGCACGTGGCTGATCCGGAACTCGTACTACCCGCACTGACACTTTCTGCGCTGAGGCCGACAAACGCGGTCTCGCCCAGCGAGGCGGATGTCGGTATCGCGGACGGGCGAGAGCGTCGTTCCGAGGCGGTCCCGGGTCCTTTGGATCTGGGCTCGATGGTTGCTCATACCAAACAATATGAGGTGCTGAGTTGCATCGGTGAGGGAGGGATGGGCTGGGTCTATCGTGCCTATGATCGGGTACTTGAGCGAGATGTTGCGCTCAAGGTCATGAAATCCGATGTGCCTGAACACGAAGCTGTTCGGTTTCGCCAAGAGGCGATTTATGGCGCAAGATTCTGTCATCCGTCGATCTCACGGGTTTTTGACCTCGTGGGTGTTCCCGGGCAAGGAATCTCGTGGTTTGCGATGGAGTACTTGGCCGGTCGTGATCTTGAGAACATCATCGGGCGATCTCGAGAGCGGGGAAAGTGCATACCCTTGCGTCTCGTCGGCGATGTATTTCGCCAGGTGCTCGGAGCGCTGCAGTACAGTCACGATTGCCGGGTCGTGCATCGTGATGTGAAGCCCGCCAACATGTTTGTCACGCGGGATATCAACACTGGTTTTGTGACCACGAAGCTGTTGGATTTCGGGGTGGCGCTAGATTTGGTGACGGCGCAGGGAGATCCTGAGACGAAGCTCGTGGGCGATCCGCGCTATATCGCGCCTGAGCAATCCCGTTTGGGTCAGCGCGTGGATGGGCGGGCAGATATCTACTCAGCGGGTATGGCGCTATATGAAATAGCGACTGGTTGCCATCCTTTTGAGGCCTTGTTTGAAGCGCCGCTGCACGTCTTGATCGATGCCCAGCGTAACCGGCGCCCCTTGCCGCTGAGCCACCACCTTCCCGCAGATATCGCGGTTCCTCTGGCATGTGGACTTGACGTGGTGTTTGAGAGGGCCTGCGCTAAACATCCGGACGACCGGTTTCAGAGCGCTTTTGACATGCAGCGCGCCTTGTTGGATGTACTGGCGGGCTAGGTGGATCCGTGATGGGTTGAGGTCCGCGCGTGCGGAAGACGAGGTTTTGGCACCCAAATCTTGGTATTTGGTGGGGCGAGTCACACTGCGGTTTTTGTAAACATCGCGGAGGTCTCGGGTCTTGCAGTCATGCCGCGATCAATTTTCTCACTCACCACCATCGATTCGGACCAATTAACCGGCTTGCTCCGCAACATTCACCGTGACGAGATCGAGTGTCCCTTGACGACCGTGGGGTTGACCTGCGTCGGCCTTCAAGAGAAGGCTGCTGTGATCTTGGATTGCCTTCGTGGTTTGGACAAGGCGGGAGTCCATGCCGTGCTGGTGGCTGTATTGGCCGAGCGAAAGACCTGAACGAGCGGTGTCGAACGAACAACGTCTTCGTTGGCGCGTCGCTTTTGTTTCGCGACTGGATGCCCTTCTTCGGGCGGTCGGAGTAGAACCGCCGAACACGGCCGGTCCATCAATTGAGAGGGGCGCTCGCGGACCGGGCGAGTTGGCGATGAGCGTGAGGGAAATCGAAGCGGGGAGCTGGGGAGTATCGGTCACGCCCATCTCGCATCGTAGCGATTTGTGTGATGGGCTTGAATCCGCGCTACCGCGTGAGATCGCGGTACATGGTTGGCGGTTGTCCGAAAACCTGGATGCAAATGAGCGGGCGCTTGAAGACGAAGACTCCGCACAAGGGGCCTTGGACCTGGCGGCAGGGTTGCTATTTGGTGAATTGGCGCTGGACCTCGAGTTTTCGAGGGGAAGGGCGCGGCGATGGAAGCTGATGCGGTCTCAGGGGAAGCGGTGGAATTGTCTGGTCTCCGGGACTCTCATGCCCAGAGCTTGGTTGTGTTCGCGGACGATAATTCGATATCGAAACCGCCATCGGCGGGGATCAGCCTATGGAATTGAAGACGTCGTCGCTCCGTCTTGGGCGCCGTGGGCGGGCCTTGGAGGTTTCACTCGGGCGGAAGTCGGCGGCCACCCGGGCGTATTGCCGATCGATGGCGAGCTGGACCTGCACAACTTTTTGCCCAAGGAAGTGAAGGCGCTGCTGTTGGCCTACATCGACGAATGCACGGTTCTCGAGATTGTTGAGATTCGTATTGTCCACGGCAAGGGCAAGGGCAACCTGCGTCGTACCGTTCATGGAATTCTCACGAAGCACCCCCTTGTGGTCGCATTTCGTCTTGGGAGCGGTCTTCGAGAGGGTGGCTGGGGGGCAACGCTCGCGACTCTGAGGACCCCTTCAGAGGGCTCGAAGGTCGAGACCGGTTGCGGACAGGGAGAGCGTAGCTCCTAACGTTCTGGTTTGCGGTGACGACGAATGTTACCCGGGGGGGCGAGCGAGCATTGCAGTGAGTCGTGCCATAATATGTTGAGTGGAGGCCGGTCCTTTGATCCCGCCTTCGATACGTTTGTCCGTCGGTCTTCCCGCTGAGTCGGGGACGACAAAGAGTGGGATCAAATGCGAGTCAAAGCCGACTTCGGCAAGTCGTTCGCCATCGACGTCGGCGTCAAATTCAAGAAATCGAACGTTTGAGAGGGCTTCGTCCAGTTTTCCGGCAGTGACGGCGCGATGGAAGTATTGGCAAGGTTCGCACCAACTTGCGCCGACGTAGACCACAAGCTTTGCCTCAGCGGCCGTCGCAGCCGCGAGTGCTGCCGTGATTTGGTCGACCACACCGGCCTGAGCTCTGGCTGAGATGAATCGCGGACGTTCGGCGGGGCGTTCGCGTGCCGGAGGAGGCCTGAACGTGATGTGGGGCGCAGGAGCTCTCTCGATCCTCTGTGGTTCTCCGCCGCCATGCCTGACTGAATCGATCACGTTCGCGGGGTCCGTTTGGACCTCGCACGCGACCCCAAAGCTGTAGACCGCGAGAAAGGTCAGGAGTCGCGAGAGGAGCGCCATTGGCCTACTTGGCCGCGAGGGCCTCATCGACTTTTTTCTTGTCGTCTGTTTTTTCACCCTTGATGTAGCCCATGTTGCAGCTGTCGCACCAGATCGTGCCTCCTCCTTTGCCTTTTGAGCATGAGCACTCGGCGTCGTGCGTGTGGGCTTCGCCGTCTGCATGGGAGTGGCCGTGCTCGGCTGCGGGCGCATCCTTGTTGTCGCAGGCCCCTACGACGAGTGGTGAACAAAAAAGCAGGGTGGAGCGAAGTGCAAGGGCGTTGAAGTTCCAACCGATCATGATGTTCGAGATTTATCATAAAGCGCTCGTGAACCGGGTCGCAATCGACCTTTTCCGGTGGCGAACTGGCTACTCCGCGGCGAGCGCATCACAGGCCTTGATACTCTGGCCGTCGGTCGCTTTCATCGCGCAAGCCATGACCGCCTCACTGGGAGGGTTGGCCGAGCAGTCCTCCACGAGCGTTTTCACCATGGCATCCCGTTGGCTGATCGGGGTCGCCTTGTGGTCGCTCTCGAGAACTTGGGCGAGGTGTTCTGCGAAGTCCGCACAGCTCTTGTTGTTTTTTTCATGGTCGACGCCGTCATCGCATCCCGCAAGGGAGATGAGGAGGGCGAGACCGGTGGCGATAGAAAATGTGTTGCGAATCATTAGGGGTCTCCAGGGGGCTACTTGACGCCGTGCATCATTTTGTTGAGCCAGTGTGAGCCGAGTGAGAGCGCGATGCCAATAGCGACGGAGATGACGCCCATCGTTGTAAAAATCTCAACATAGCTGTCGAGACTATCTTGGGAGGCGGCGTCGAGCTCGTCCCAGTAGGATGTGTGCATCATGTGCATAGCCTTGGTCACGAGCCGGTCGAGAGTACCGGGATAGCCAAGGACTTCGGCCCGGGTGTAAAGCCTTGCCACGGAGCCTACGCCGCCAGAGCCTGTGAGCTGAGCGATGTACGCGGCGACTGAGTTGGCGAAGGCGAAAGACAGGAACCAGGCGCCCATGACAGTGCCTGTCATACCGCGCGGAGCCAGCTTTGTGACCATCGAGAGGCCGATCGGCGACAAAAATAGCTCGCCGACGGTGTGCATGAGATACATCAACGCGAGCAGGGCAAGGGGTACTTTTGCGTCTGCGTCAGACATGCCCGCGCCCACTGTCAGTACCAGATATCCGCAACCCAAGAGGATAATTCCCAATCCAAATTTTAGGGGGATGTTGGGGTTCGCGTTTTTCTTTTCGAGCCAGACCCATAGAAAGGAAAACACCGATCCAAACAGGATGATGAATGCAGGGTTGAAGAACTGGGTCATCGAGGCCGGCATCTCGAGGCCAAAGACCATGCGGTCGACATTTCGGTCTGCGAAGAGCGTTAGCGAAGACCCCGCTTGCTCGAAACACGCCCAAAATACGACGTTGAAGACCATGAGAATCAAGAGAACGAACATCCGGTCGCGCTGGACTCGGCCTCCGTCGGCGAAGGCGGCGATGAGAAGTTGCACGAGCACGCCGGCCAAGGCGATGAGGAGAACGACATCGACGAGGGTCTTGTACTGAACCAAGAAATAGAGGGCGGGGATAGCGAGAAATGAGAGGACGATCGTCACCGTCTGGAGGCTCAACCCGAGAAACACAGGGGCTCTTAGCTTCTCGGGATTGGGGGGTTCTCCCCGACCTTCCAACGAATTTTTCCCGCTGATAAACATGGCCAGCCCCACCAGCATGCCCACTCCGGCGAGACCGAATCCGACCAGGTAGCCCGCATGGCCGAGCGGACCTTGGGAAAGACTCTCGCCGACGGGGGCGCCCACTAAGGTCGCCATGACGGCGCCTATATTGATACCCATATAGAAAATTGTAAATCCGGAGTCCCGGCGTGGGTCTCCGTCTTTGTAGAGATTGCCGACGATGCTAGAAATATTGGCTTTAAAGTAGCCGTTGCCGATAATGATGATGCCCATTCCGAGATAGAGGGCATGCTCCGAGCCGAAGCAGATCACCCCTTCGCCCAAGGCCATCATCACGCCGCCGAGGATTACCGCCTTGCGGTATCCCAAGATTTTGTCTGCGATTTTTCCTCCAAGTACCGGGGCCGCATAGACCAACGCTGTGTAGGCGCCATAGATTCCGATCGCCTTCTCGTCGCCCATGGCGAGGGCCTTGATGAGGTAGAGTGTCAACAGACCGCGCATTGTGTAGTAGCAAAAACGCTCCCACATCTCGGCCCCAAACAGGACGTAGAGCCCTTTTGGGTGGCCAGCTTCGGTGTGTTTCTCGGCAGGGGTATCGGGCGTTGATTCAGACACGAGAGTTGAATTCCAGATCGTTGGCCCTGGCGCTCTGCGCGGTTTGCTCAGATCTTGACGCGAAGGCTGGGGAGAATGCTCGCAGCGACGCGGGGCGAACGCAAGACTTCCGACGAGCTATGCGCAGGATGTCTGCGTCTCCGAAAAATTGGAAAGAGCCGCAGTGTACGGATGGGTCCGTACGCTGCGGCTCGGTGGTCGCGGCCGAGGGCCGAGGGCTAGGTGGCGTTCGCCATGTCTTGCCACTCGGCGCCGGTGTTGATGTTGTTGTAGGTGAAGTCCGCATTCACGGACACAAAATACGGAATTCCGGAGGTCGGAAGCCATTGTCCAACAACACGACTGTCGTCGCCCAGGACCCAAACGTTCTCTTGGGGGTATTTGCTATCCCAAGCTTGAAGATCGGCCAAGGTGGAGGCTTGTCCCTGTTGGGCGCCGTCCGTGAGTAAGGTAACCCAGTTGATCACCCCATTTTTGAGATTCGCACGAATGTTGTCGGCCATGGTGGTCAGCTCGGGGGTGACACCACCTTGGAACAAGCCGCCGCATCCGGCGTTGTCGCCTGCGATACATGCAGCGGCAGAGTTGCAGGGAGGGCACCATACTGCACTGAGGTCGAGCATCATCGGCTTCCCGGCGAAAGCACAAATATTAATTTCGCTTCCGGTGTGGGCGATGTTGGCGAAGTGGTGGACGGGCGAGCCTTTTGCGGCTGCGACGGGGCCCGGATCTGTGAGCCCAGAAAGTCCGCAGCCGTCGCCGTCGCCAAGGACCGGATCAACGCCTTGGTTGCGTTATTCTTCGCCGCAGGCGGATGTCGAAAGTGCTAG
>CAYTFJ010000107.1:0-13251 GCA_964437075.1 uncultured Nannocystaceae bacterium | reverse complement strand
CATCGATTTGTCTTTTCTGGGCGGTGAGCTGCTCTTGCTGGGCGGCGAGTTGCTCGCGTAGCTCCGCGATGACGGCATCCCGCTCATCACAGGTCTGGATAGCGTCCTCGCCCTTCACGCATATGTTTGATCACACCGCGGGCTGCCTGTCGATCCCGGCGTTTGTGTGGTTACTCTCGTCGTCTAAGTGAGGGGGTGAATGGTTACGTTCCACCGCCCTTGCTGCGCGCCCGATCCACACGCAACAAGCGGCCACAAAAGGTCTTGTGCGTTGTCCCCTGCCCATCCACGAAGTCGATTTCAATACGATCTCCTTCCTTGATCTCTGCGCGTCTCTCCCATGCACCAGGCCCAAGGGCGATCGCTACCCGGCGAGGACCTGTGCTGTGATGCTCATAGACGATCTCCTCGAAAGGATCGCGCCCAGAACGAAGTCGCTCACGGCCATTGATTCGTACCGTATGGTGATGGATGTTCTCCCGATGAAGCGAATGCAGCGCATCCAAGGACTCGGCCTGTAAATCATATTCAGAGCACCGATCATGTCGATCTCGTAGCGACAGTCCGACATTGGCCAGAATCTCTTGCGCAGACGCACGTCGTTCTGGAGACGCCGCTACCGCTACCCTTGGAGCGCCAATGGTCATGCTTCCGGCCATAAGAACGAGCCGCAGCCACCTCGAACGTGCACCGGGCGCAGTCGGCTTTGTTGAACTCTTCTCGGCCATCGTGACTCCGACGATACCCCAGCCGCGATATTCGCCCGCAGCCGCTCACGCGCGCGATCGACCGCCATTTTTTCCGTAGAAAGCACGCACAACCTGTTATGTTCATCACGTGTTGAGCCTGGTCTTCACCGCGCTGTTCGCCTGGCAGCCCATCGGAGTCCCCCCCGTGACATTTCACGCGAAAGACGCCATTCTGACAGCGATAGGCTTGCCAACCCACAAGGAAGACGTAGATCGGTCGCGGGGCGCCTCATCTGACGCACTCTGCGTATTCTGTCTCGCTGGCGCCTCTTCAGCCGATCTTCGCGACCCCTTCGCGCTACATAAAACCGCGCCTCGACCGCGCCGTGCTGGTATCCGATCATTTCGCCTTCCTGACCTCAAGGACCCCTTTGCATTCCGCCGCCGCGGCCATCTTGACCGATGGAATTCCTTCCCAGGCGACATTCGAAATCCGTTTTCCGCGGCCTTTAAACCGCGAAAGACGGTGCCGATGGCGGGCTGCGTGCCTCCAGACTCGGTCATCGTCGATGGAGTGGTCATTCAGGTCCCGCGTGCCCGGAGGCCAAAAAAAGAATCAGAGGATCGCTGTTATCCGCCAGTACCGCTCGATCTTCGCGATCCCTTTGCGGTCAGTGCAACCCGCCCTCGATCTCGTTGAGCGGCTCTATCTTTACCTCGGACCCAAGGTCGGCCGACAATTCGAACGGACCACCACGCCGCGGTCGACTCCACAGCGCCTTGCCCGTGGTTCCCGAATTTATCGACATGCCGGTCGCCGAAAGGCGGCACCACTGGACCAGTCCCTCCCCATACAATGACCCGACAAGAAGGGTCGCAGAGGCTACATAAAGTATGAGATCGGCGGGCGCGGGACGACTCCCCACAGATTCTTGCCAATCCCTGCGGTAGAGAGTCCACACGACCCGAAGACTACCCAGGGATATCAGTAACATCGCGGCCACCATCAGCAGTGCAGTTGTCCCAAATGACGAGTGCTGGGACACCGAGCGAAGTATCGCCACGCGTGAGAGCATCCCGATCGTCGGCGGAAGACCCGCCATTGCTATCAGCACCAGCGCAAGCGCAAGCCCAAACAGCGGTCTCCGCCGACCCAAGCCGGACCACGCCACAAGCGTCGCTACACCCCCCGTCGGGGACGAACAGGACCGAATCGCACAGAACAGTCCCAGCGATGAGAGCACGTACACCACCAGCGCAAGAAGAATCGCCATCACACTGTCATCGCCAGCGATTCGGGCCCAATCCAGCTCAACCGGAGACGAAATCTGCCCCACCGATGCCCGACGATGACCGTAGAACCCCGCGGCGACGGCTGACATCGTCAGCAACATACCAAGCTGCCCCTGAGCCAATCCAACGGCGATTCGAACCAACGAACGCGATCGCAGAGATCGAATCGATCCCACGAACGCCGTCGCCAATCCCAAAGTAACCACCACCGCGGTCCACCCGTAGGGGTCACGTACAAGATGGGGCGCATTAAATTTCGCCACAAACAATCGAAGGAAGACGCCGACGACCGCAAGTCCGCTCATGAGGGTAAAGAGAACGGTGAGTTGAAGTTCTGAGCCTCGCCGAGGGTGGGATCCTGGCACCACAAACGGGACGACTCCAATCCTGGCGAGAATACCGGCAAGCAGCAACAGCAGTCCGGGTAGGAACATCGAGACAGGTGCCATGCCCACAACAACCTTGCCCTTCGCCTGGGTCAAGAGCCCCGCGGGCACTGTACCGTGCCCGCTGACAGGTCCATCCTCAATCAACTTTATGTAGGGCTGGGCGGCACCCCAGCGATTAAAGGCGACCGCAACGCGACTGCCCAAGGCGTTGATCTCTAGCGTCGCTATCGCGCTGTAGATCATGGCGATTCCCATCAGTGTGATCGCGGTCACCGCCATGGACCACAGCAACACGCGACGTCCTTCATCGGAACAAATCGTGTCGCGTAGAGATTCCGATGAGCGCGACACCAACAACAACACGACCGATGCGAAGGTCATAAGCTCAAGCCCAAAAAATATGAGCGAGAGAGTCCCCGCATGCACCGCCAACATTGCGCCCAGCCCGGCGAGGACCACCAAAGGCTCGGCCTCCCCCCCATCAAAGGTCGTGGACGGTCGACCAACAGGCCGCATTTTGGAGTCGCTTGACCGAACTCGAATCGCTACGGCACACAAGAGTACCACGACGATCATGAGATCGAAGAGAACGGTCAGATGATCAACGATGAACGTCTTCGTGAGGATTTCGAGCCCACCATCGAGTCGCTCATCGCCGATCCTCGACCCCGCGAGCCAGCAGCATCCACTCAGACCGAGCAGCGCCAGTGGCTGCTGAAAGCCAGGGTCCCGAGCGCGGGAGAAGGTCGCAGACAGAAGAAGGATTAGAACCAGCGCAGAAAGCCCCAATACGGGAGCCAACCCCCAAGCCATCTCGATCGTCGTTTCATCGAACGCGCTCACTGTGGCACCAGCTCCAAGGATCGGGGTTCGCAGCCTGCCACCGAGCGAAGCACGAGCGGTCGAACGGGCGCAATCTTCGCGCTACGACACACCGAACGATGAACAAGGCCTACATCCTCCTCGGCGTGCCCTTGCATCGATCTTGCGATGCCCGTCCCCGAGCCACCAGCCCCCAACGAGCACACAATGGCGCACAGCATCGCTCGCTCAGGCCAACGCGACCGACGGGAGCAACGGTTCCCAAATTCCAGCAAGGCCGCGCGCGGCCGGCCCTGACCCATCCGCAAAACGATTCGGCAGACGGAGAATCCTACCCACGCGCTCGATAGGCTCAGCAAGATTGCGGCCGCTGGCGCGACGCCAATCAAAGCCACGATCAACCCCATCAACGGACCAAAACCCATTGTCAGAGGAAAAGCGACCAAGCACAAAGTCACCAATACCAACCTCCAATAGAATCCGGGAGCGGCGCTTCGCAGGCCCCTCAGACTCTTCAAATCCGAAAACCCGGCGCGCGCAAGGCTTTCGAACCCCAGAACTAGCCCCGCGATACCGATCCCGTAGGCGACCAGCAATACCCGCACGCTTGCCAAGGCATCGGCATCAACGACCAAGAACCCCGTGAGCGCGATCGCTCCGTAGACCAAACAAATCGAAGCGATGAGACGAACTCCCGACCGCTCTGCGCTGACCATCATGGCCGCGACAACAGCGACGATCGCTACCCCTCCCGACAGTTCAGCGGTGAAGGGCGCCCATACCAATCCATATTGAGGGAGAATCCATCGGGAAAGCAGCAATCCACCCATAGCAGGGCCCATCGCTACCGCGACCAATGCAAAGGGCGTGGACCCCAACTCAAGAGATCGGCCGACCCAGCCGTGCAATGGAACCATACAAAACTGCATAAGAATGGCGGGCAACAACAGCAAGGCACCTCGCCACGCAGCGTCGCGCGGGAGCAATACCTTATGGAGTTCATCGAATGATGAGGCCCACACGGCCCCGGCCCCATCGTGATACGCGACGAGAAGCTCCAAGCCGGCGAGCATCATCAGTCCGCTTGCAGCCAGAGCCGGCAAGCCATAGCGCCACCGCAGCAACGGACCGAGGTATACCGATGTGCCCAGGACCATCAACTGCCAGGAGACGATAAACAGCAACAATGAGTCACTGAGGCACACCAGTAACATCGCCGCCTGAAGCATGAACAGTGCAGTAAAACTTCGCCTCGCCTCCAGCACCCGGCCCTCAAGGCACAACGCAGCAGGGAAAACTCCCGCAATAAGCATGATCACGCCACCGCTGGCGCCATCGTATCGAAGCTGCACGTTCAACGCCAAAGACGGAATCCATTGGAGATCTGTAGTGTAGCCTCCCGAAGGCAGATCGGACATCACCAGGAACAGACAGCCCAGAGCCTGCAACAAGAACAAGATCAGAGCGGCCATCCGCAAGAGACCCCCTTCACGCCGAGGGAAAACAATGAGCCCCAGCGCACTCAACAAGGGCATAAGGACGACGCACAACAAAGGATCGAGCAAAATCGTCACGGCGTAGTTTCCTCGGTCGTCGTGGACCCCGGTCCGCGCTCTTGTCCATCACGCCTGCCTTTCTGACTGATCGTTCTCGGCACTTTACCTTTTCCAGGACGATGCATTCGAGGCCTGATACCGCCGAAGCTATGGACCTCGTTCGGTCGCAGGCTGGAGATACTGGGCCGAAGATACAAGGACCCAAGCACGACTGCCGTCCCCGCGACGACCCCCAACACGAGTGGTGCGGCCCTTCCTCGATACCGAGAAGGACCCCAACGCGACCGAGTGGTGGAGAGACTTGCCCGTATTCCCGCGACGTGAGCGACGAGCAAAGCGGGAATTTTATCGTGAAACACCCGGTCCAGCCCAACGAGCAGGGCCGCAACCCCCTCGGTCACTGGTGCGAGGTTGCGGTTTCGCGTGTGGACAATTCCTCCGCGTCCGTCGAACCAACGGTCGCGGACGACCGCCCACCCCACACACGACAGACCGACCGCGAGCATGACAGCGATGCTCGATGAGCGCATTCGACTCGAAAGTGCCCATGCCCACCCGCATCGATTCGCCAAGTATGCGGTGCTCACGAGAATCAAAAATGAAGGCGCCAGCGCTCCGGCTCCACCTGAACGCCAACCAAGGGCCGTGACCCGCTGGAAACAGGTGAATGAAACTAGCCCGACGACCAACCCGAGAAGCTCGACCCCAACGACCCCTTTCGCTCGAAGCACGGAAAAATCTGCCCGTGCGATCACCTCCCAAGAGAGTGATCCCACCGCCTCCTCGAGCATCACGGCGGTCCCGAACAATGCCAACAACCCCGCCGCCTCCCATGCCAACAGTGCCGAAGGAATCGCGCGTTCAGAGCCCTCGATTCCGTCCGCCGCATCGACGACCATCAACAACCCAATCAAGCACCATGCCATCAGCGCCATCCCCAGGCCCTGCGCGAGAACAAGCGCCATCACGCTCCCAGCGACGCAAAGATGTCTCCCGCCGCGAGCGACGGTGCGCGCGGAGGGCAGAACCGCATGAAATGCCTGGTCCAACGCAGCGATCGCAGCCGCAAAAATCAACGGCCAAGGGCTAAGCGAGTCTCCAAACAGCACAAATGGAATCGAAAGGCTGCCCGCCGCGACTCCTCCGCCCAACTCTTGTTGTAAAGCGCGAGGGTCCGCCCCCGAAAATGCTTGCAGTACCTGGACCGCCAGGAACAGTGCCATCAAGGCCGCTGCCAGCCCCAAGTAAGGAAACACGCACCTCGCACGAGCGCCGTAACGTCTCTCCATCGATGCCCCCATGGCCCAACCAGCGGCTCCTATCGCCGAGGGGAACAACACGATCATCAACATGGGGAATTCACGTGGCATCGCGTCTTAGTGGTCCTGCGAAGGCGGATTTGGTCGGACCGTACCGCGCGAGCCCAGGACCAGCGCGGCCCCCACCATCACTTGAGCCAGTGTCAAGAAGCCGACGAGAAACGCAAAGCTCTGCCCGGATCCATTGACCCAGTAGCGTGAACCACTCGCCAAGACCAAAACCCCCGAACTCAGCATCAATGCGGCGCTCAACAACTGAACAACGAAGTTGCGGCGCAACAGCAACCCTGCAAAGCCGAGCAAGAACAGCCCTGAAGCCAGATACAAAAAATGGGTGACTGGAATCATTCCGATGTCCCATCTTTGTTGACCCGTGAGCGAACGCGCGTCAGCGCAACCGTAGCGATCACGGCACACAGCATCAAGGCGCCGATGAGTTCCAGCGAAAGCAGTGAGCCATGCACCAGGTCCTGACTCAGTCCCTCGAACGTCCCAAATTCGGGACGGCGAGCGACATCTTCGCCTTCGGTCACCCACTGACGGGCCCACGTACTGATAAAGACAAACCCGAGCAGTCCGAGTGATGTCGCAGTGATCCCAAAATCGACCCACTTGGGCCGGTTTTCGGTGTTTTTCTTGACACTTCGGTCCTGGGCTGGCGCCAAGGCCACAAGAACTCCAAGCGCGACAACGGCCTGGATCGCAGCCACCACGGGAGCCCAAAGCAGCACCTCGACCCCCGCGACTGCCAGTCCACCCAGCGCAAATGCAAAACAACTTCTCCGCGAATCACGTCCAAAAACGGCCACCCCAGCGGACACCAGAGCGAGGCCAGCAAACACAAAAAAAACCAACTCGCCAATTTGCACGACGACCGACTCCGCTATTTCTCGCCTGACGGAAGGTCAAAATGCATGCACTGCATCCCACTCTCAGATGATGCCTTGAAATTCGGAAGCTCGCGCACCGCCGGGTCTACATCGTCAAGCGCGATCGCCTTGAACCCAAGTTTCCCCTGAAAAAATTGCGCGGACTCGCCGGCGATCAAGGTCACCGCGCGTGCGCCAAGGGTCAGCGCGCGCCGTAGAACACTGTCTGCCAATACCCACCCAAGGCCCTCGCTACGTCGCTCTTGGGCGACCGCCAACCCAAATAGGAACGACTGTCCGTTGCCGAGCACCTGCAAATGCACACAGGCGATTACATCATCACCTTCGCGGATCACCAGGCTCTCGACCTCATCGGGCTCGTGCAGCTCGGCCATACCGTAGTTCCCCATGATTCGGTGGATTGCCATGAGGTCATCCGGCGTGGCGAAAACTACCGCATTTCCAAAACGGGAAAGCAAGGTCTGCGCAAGCCCTCCAAACGACCCCGATGACAACAGCACAACCGTATCGCCCGGCGCAGCCGCAGAGAGTACCGATTCTGCCAGACTTTCGATGCTCTCAAAGGACCTTCCTTCGACGCCGCGTAGTTGCATTGCGCTCGCCAATTTTTTGGTGTCCATGCACCGGCCCGCGGGGACTTCCTCTGGAGCGTGAACAGGTGCGACGTAAACGAGACTCGCGGCATCAAAGGCCGACGCATAGCCTTCGAAGAAGATATCGCGTCGCGATGACGAACTGCGCGGCTCAAAACACACGTGCAACGCGTTGTCGGGATAACGCCGGCGCAACGCGACCACCGTAAGTCTTACCGCGGTCGGATGATGAGCGAAATCTTCAATAATTCGAACACCTTGTGCCACTCCGAGCAGCTCTTGACGGCGCTTCACGCCACGAAAACGGGCGACTCCGCTGCGTAGACTCTCAGCGTCGACGCCCTCCGATCGACAAAGAGCAATGGCCGCAACCAGGTTGGCTAGGTTGTAGCGACCCACCAGCATGGTCGAAAAATCGCCCAGCAACTCGCCCCGCTCGAAGACTTGAAACACCGTCCGCCGCGCGCCCCTACCACTCTCGACACGACAGACGTAGTCCGCGGAGTGGACGTCGTGGTCCTGCTCGGGCAGCACTCGATAGGTCGTGACTTTACACGAGGCCCGCGCTGCGATCCCGAGAGCCTCTGGATCATCCCGATGTACAATAAGTTCGCCCTTCGCCGGAATGAGCTCTACAAATTCTCGAAAAGCGTCTCGTACTTGTTCTAGGGAGTCGAAGATGTCGGCGTGATCATACTCGACACTGGTGAGAATCGCCCTGCATGGATGGTAGTGGAGGAATTTCGACTTCTTGTCGAAAAATGCGGTGTCATATTCGTCGCCCTCCAAGACGATCGAATCGCCGCCGGCCATCTCCGCCCCGCGCGGAAGATTTTGGGGCACACCGCCGATAAGGTACGACGGATCCTTACCGGCCACACGCAGGAGCCAGGCGACCAGGCTCGCGGTCGTAGTCTTTCCGTGAGTCCCAGCGACCACCATCGCTCGGCGCCCGGGTAGGACCAGCTTCTCCAACATGCTTGGAAAGCTCTCCAACTCGATTCCGCGCGCACGCGCGGCCAACACCTCCGGGTGGTCCTTGCGGCAGACGTTCCCGACCACCACTCGTTCGGGCCCCCAATCAAGATTTGAAGCCTGAAAACCTTCAAGCACCTCGACGCCAGTATCTCGCAGCTGGGTAGACATCGGGGGATAAAGCGCGACGTCGGAACCGCGTACGTCGTGGCCCGCTTGCCGCAACAAGATGGCCAAAGCGCCCATGCCCGTCCCACCGACGGCTATGAAATGAACCTTCAAGGCCGGTGCATTCTGCTCGCCACAGCGGTGGGGTCAAGGGTCGCCCCCACTAGGACCAAAGACCGTCTCTGAGTCGCCTGACGGCCCCTCATCGCCAACAAAATTGATCGCCCCAAAAAATGCGGGCTGCGATGCGGGCGCGCATCGTTTTCGCGCATTTTTCAGCCACGGAAGTCCATTCTGAAACGACACGGCCTCTCCATCCCAACAAAACACATATGATATGAGAAGAACGGTAGATTGGGTTACATATACTATTTCACACAAAGAGCTCACACGACAAAAATACAGAGTTCGACAATTCCAGTCTCACGGCTATTTTCCGTTGTTTCTTCAACTGGTATAGCTTTCTGGTGGAATTGATGGTCAGCGACGAGCCGAGCCCGACCCTTGAACGCCGGGCTCGAACCCGGGTCGGCGTCGCCGTGGAGCTCAAGCTCCACGCTCCCGAACATCATTTCATGTTGCTATCACGCACAGTCGACCTCTCAAGCCACGGTGCTTTTGTACGGACCAACCGTTCGCTCCCATGCGGTACATCCGTGAAAGTCGCGTTCCAGCGCGGCAAAGAACGCAACCCTCTGACCCTCAAGGCCCAGGTCGTCCGCGCTGGACTGGCCAACGGCGGTCGGTCCACAGGGATCGCCGTCCGCTTCACCCATCTGACGAAATTGGACGAAGCGTTGGTGATCGAACTTATTCGGCGCGCCCAGGCCTAAGAGCCTCGGTCTTGGACTGCAGAGTCCGCGCGTGGGCCCAAAGACAAGCGACCGCCGCGGGCGTAATTCCGGGGATCCGGGCGGCCTGGGCGGTGCTTGTCGGACGAACAGCGGCCAGCCGTTGCGCACACTCATGGTTCAAGCCCGCGAGACCTGCGTAGTCAAGCTCCATCGGCAGAGAAATTGATCGTTCGCTTCCGCGGACACGGGCAACTTCCCGCGCTTGCCGCTCGATGTAGCCCGCGTAAACCCGGCGCGCGTGGGCCTTCGCCCGCACTTGCACCGAAAATTCTTCGTTCGCCTGCTCGTCACCAGCGGCGTGGCAGCGGTCGACCTGGTCAAGCCGTCGCAGATCCCGCTGGCGCTGAGCATCATCGATCAAACCGACACCGTGGGCCAACGCACTCAGTCGTTCATCGGCGTTGTCTTGGCGCAGGCTCAAGCGAAATTCCGCGCGCGAGGTAAACATTCGATAGGGCTCGTCACAGCCCTGTGTCACGAGGTCATCGACCAGCACGCCGGCATAGCCCTGTTCGCGACCAATCGACAACGCTTCGTCCCCTCGAAGTTCAAGCGCCGCGTTGGCTCCGGCGAGCAATCCCTGAATGGCCGCCTCCTCGTAACCCGAGGTCCCGTTGATCTGCCCGGCGAAATAGAGGCCCCGGATCTCCTTGCTCGACAGCGCGTGGGTGAGTTCGCGTGCATCGACAGCGTCATACTCAACCGCGTACCCAGGCGTTAGAATACGGGCGTGCTCCAGACCGCCAATGCTGCGAACGAAGAGCTCTTGAACCTCGGAAGGCAGGCTCGTCGAGATGCCATTGGGGTAGACTGAATTCATCGTTAACCCTTCGGGCTCAAGAAAAATTTGATGGCGTGAACGATCGGGAAATCGAACGACCTTGTCTTCGATCGAGGGGCAGTAGCGGGGACCGACGCCTTTGATCTGGCCGGAATACATCGGCGACCGATCCAAGTTCTCTCGAATCAGCGCATGCCCCTCCGGGGTGGTGTACGTGATGTGACAGCTCACTCGGGGCAAGTCTGCGGGTGTATCCGGGGTGTCCTCGGGCAGGAAGTGAGGAAAAGGATCGTCCGCAGGCTGCGCATCAAGCCCGGAGTAATTGATGGTCTGACAATCGATGCGCGGCGGGGTGCCGGTCTTCAGACGACTCAGTCGAAAACCCAGCGCGGCCAGCTGGTTCGAAAGCGAATTTGCGGGTGGCTCACCGACCCGCCCCCCCGGGGTCTGACTGAGACCCGTGTGCAAGAGTCCACACAAAAATGTTCCGGTCGTCACCACCACGGCGCGACACGGCAACACGCTCCCGTCCGCCAGCCGAACTCCGCAGATCGACCCACGCTCGAGCTCAAGACCCTCAACCATCCCCTCAACAACTTCGATGCCGGGATACGACGCCAAGGTCGACCGCGCATATTCGCCGTACAGTTCTTTGTCGACCTGAAGCCGCGTCGAATGGACCGCTGGCCCCTTGCTGGTGTTGAGAACCCGCCCGTGAATCGCCGTGGCATCGGCCGCTCGCCCCATGAACCCGCCAAGCGCGACAATTTCGTGCACCAGATGACCTTTCGCCACCCCGCCCACACTAGGGTTACACGGCGTCCGTCCCACGCTCTCTCGCTTCGCGGTCACCAAACAAGTCGCGGCCCCCATGCGCGCCGCGGAAAACGCTGCTTCGAGACCCGCGTGGCCGCCTCCAACAACCACGACTCTATTGTCCTTGGACCCCATTGCCGTCAAGCTGCCATATCCTCGAGGCTCGCGCGAGAAATCATTCGTGTCTCGTCCCAGTTCTTTGCCGCAAGATCCGCATCCCCCTCGACGGCGCGGGTCGTCGCGGCCTACCATCGAAGTCCGTGGCCAACCGTCCAACGAGGTCCAGCGACCATCCCCCCCCCGTCCTCCGTGGAATCGTTTCTCTTGTCGACGCAGGTCCCTGGTCCGTCGATCTCATCACCGTCGCAGGACTCGAGCGCCTCCGACTCGCGGACGCCGTCTTTCTCGACGCCGGAGTGAACCCTGAATTCCTGCTGGAGTGCCGTCACGACGTCTGCGTCATTTCAGCCGAGGACAACAGCGGTGAAATCGTCGCCCACGCGCGCGCGGGCGAAAAAGTCGTCGTTCTCTACCCAGAGTCGAGGGCGCAGCCAAACGTCAGCCACCCACTTGCCCAACGACTGTGCGCCGAAGGTCTCCCCTTTGAAATCATCCAGGGGGGACGGACTTCTCCGGACCTCCCTGGCGACGACGACAGCTCAAGTCCCCCGTCCTTCACCGTCACCGAAGCCCAACCTCTGCGTTCCCGCAGAATCGTCAATACCCGCCCTTTTGAGCACGGCCGCGCGCTCACTCGACTCCTGACCGCAGCGGGCGCCGAGGTGATTACCCTTCCATGTCTACATTTTGCCCAACCGCTCGACCTTGAACCCCTAAGGCGCCTCGGCGACGATATGCAAAACGTTGACGGAGTGATCCTCAGCAGCATCCGGGGCGTCGACGTGTTCTTGGATGCCCTCTGCGCGAACGGACACGATCTACGAGTCCTCGCAGGATGCATCGTGGCCGTGATCGGCGATTCTACCGCATCTCGCTGCCTCGAACGAGGAATTCGCCCTGACATTCTGCCCGATGCCGCTCGTTCAGAAGGCCTCGTGTCTCGTCTGCGCCACGACAACAAACTCCAACTCCGTTGGCTGCACGCCCGTGCAAACCAAGGGCGTTCACTCTTGCGTGATGCGATCATCGGTGCAAGAGGGAGCTATACCTTGTTGGAATCCTATCGCATTGAGCGCTCAACGATCCCTCCCGCCCTGCTCCAGTCCCTGGCGATTTCTGACCAGGGGGATGGTGGCTTCGACGGTCTCAGCTTTTCAAGCGGCGCCACGGCCCAGTTTTTTCTCGAGCATATGAACGAGATGTACGGCAAGTCCGCCGCTCGATCCATGATCAGCGACGCGAAAGTCGTCGTACTGGGGCCCGTCACCCAAAAGGCCGTTCTCCGCCTCGGAATTGCCGTCGACGCCGTTGCAACGGACACCCACGATCACGCGATTCTTACGGCATTCTCCGAGCTATTTCAGACGCCATAGTATCGATCCAATTTGTGCAAGACCCCACCTGCCACAACGACAACTCAGTACGCCAAAAATGTATGAATATATCCGATCGTTCAGGGTGACAACACCACGGTGATGGTCTGCCCTTGGGTCGCCGCGTCCGCATGGACGACGCCACGAGCACCCGTGAAAGGATCTTGAGCAATAAGGTAGGTCTTGAAATGCGCAGGCACCAAGAGCACAAAGTCTCCGGAAGCATCGCTCCCGACCGGAGATGTCTTCGAAATCCCAAAATGAGCCACAACCACGGCCCCCTCCACCGGGTCATCTTCGCCATCCACGACTCTGCCCGCAAGTTCCACGGTGGTCTCTGTCAACGACAATCGAACAAAAACGTCGTCTGACGCCGAAACTACGACACCGGCAAGTTCATCGTCGAACTCTCTATTCAATCCTCCACCGCGCGCAACTGAAACTCGATAGTCCCCCTCCGCGAGTCCCGTCACCTCAAATTGTCCGGAAGCATCGGTCGGAACCGACTTTGCTCCGTAACTGTCAAGGGCATACACCCCTACGTATGCGACGCGACCGTCCCCGGCACCGCGAACCTCACCCCGGATTCGGTAGCCCGCCGACATCTCGAAAT
>CAYTFJ010000106.1:148-13365 GCA_964437075.1 uncultured Nannocystaceae bacterium | reverse complement strand
CTCCGTCTCCGTCTCCGTCTCCGTCTCCGTCTCCGTCTCCGTCTCCGTCTCCATCGCCGTCTCCGTCTCCGTCTCCGTCTCCATCGCCGTCTCCATCGCCGTCTCCATCGCCGTCTCCGCCGTCAGGCTCGCACTGACCGTCATCGCTGTTGCAACTCTCGCTGTCGCCACACCCTGGGGCACAGGTCCCACCACATTGGTCACCGCCGCACTCCCGCCCCTCACATTGCGGCGAGCAGTCACAGGCAAGGCCGTTCCCCTCGTAACCCTCCTCACATTCGCAGTAGGCAGAGTCGTCGGGGATACAGGTCCCATGCCCAGAACAGTTCTCCAAATAACAAGGACCCGTCGAAAATCCAAAAAATCCAAGGGAAAATGCAAGCACCGAGTCACCCACCACGACCGAAACCGGAACCGCCTCCGCCAGTGGCGAAATGAAATGTGGTTGGACGTCAAAGCTGATATGGCTCGTGAACGCGTTCATCGACGCGGTCACCTCCAGGCTGCTGCAATCGGTGGTTTTGCTGCCGCCGCTGAGATTCTCGACACGAAATCCGCAAAACCCATCACCGTTCAGAGGGCCGTAGTCCCCGGTTGGGTCAAAGGCGTTCAAGATGATGTCGAGCTGCTGGCTTTGGTCGAGCTTCATTTCAAAATGCACGCTGTCCGAATGTTCGGAGGGGTCATCTGCCCATTTTCCGGTCAGTGACGGCTCCTCGATCGCAAACGGTGTCTTTCCCTTCGTCGCCAGTGCAAAGGTGCCAAAGGTCGCCACAAACCCAGTCGATCCGGCGTGTGCCACAGTCCGCTCTCCCGACTTTACCAGCAAGGCAACATTCTCGGCATTGTTCGTTATCGAGACAGCAGCTGGCACACGTAGAATCACTCCCGCAGGCTCCAACTGATAGGCGCCGCCTTCTTGAACAAAGTCACGAACGGTGAGCGAGATCGAAGTCGCCCGCAAGACGAGTTCGGTGTCCTTGGTAAGGGCTCCGGGCGGTATTTCTAGGAAAAATCCGCCACCCTCGAGAGTACCGCCATCGATACCGATGAGCGCGCGAGCGATCTCTTCTCCACCTGCATCATCCACACATCCAAACATCGGTGAACACAAACCGAGGACCGCGGCACATGCACGAGCACCCCATCTCGCTCCAAACATCGGTCGCATTGAGCCGACGTATTTTCCCTCGGTCACGCACATCAACATCCCTCGATGGTGACAGTGGTCTAAACAATGTCAAGATGCCGACTGGAGAGAACCACTGTGATCCTGTTTCGGGGGATGCTGTCCCCATTTTATGGGAACATCAGCCTCTACCGCGGATCAAATGTGGCACATTATCCTACCCTCATATATAGCCATGAAATCGACTTGAGACCTACAATAGGATTGTGGCGCATAACTACCTACATCAACGCAGATGTAGCTCCGAATACACTGAGGTACCCAGACCCCGATCGAGTCCCGAAAGTGGCTCCTTCAATTATTCTGTGGCCCACGCCGAGTTCCAGCGATCTCCGGGGTCAGAGCACAAAACATCCGCGACTTTGAGCTCCGCAGTTCGCACGTCCGCATGGCATGTTCTGAGGGGTTCGTTTTGGGGCCAGCCGTCCGAACGACACCGCTCATCGTCAGCCACGGGGCCCATCGGCGGTCTTCCCCTCTCGCAACTAATGAAGTCGCGGAGATGTGACCCGAGCACCAGGCCCAACTTGATCGACATACCCGCGGCCACCGACCCCCGCGAGGCAAAAAGCTTCGTCGAGCAAACCTAGCAAGGCGGTCGCCCTCTCCTTGGAGTCGGTCAAGGCGAAGGTTGTCGGTCCGGCACCGCTGATTGAGCAGGCCAAGGCACCCGCCTCAAGGACCGCGGTCTTGGCATCAAGAAAACCGGGCACCAACCGAGCCCGAGCCGGCTCAACGACCTCGTCGACGATCGACTCACCGAGCATATAGAGGTCTTCTCGATGCAGCGCATTGACGAGCATGCCCATACGAGCCGCTTGCTTGACCATTTGCCCAAGCGGAACCTTGGCCGGAAGAACAGCCCTCGCGGTGGCGGTCGGGACCTCGCATCCGGGCGTATACAGGGAGAGCCACAGGTCCTCTGGGATAGGTAGCTCGAGTATGTTCAATGGATCGAGCGCTGGAATCAGTACGATTCCACCGACGATCGCTGGCGCGACATTGTCTGCGTGGGGCGATCCGCATGCGACGTTCTCTGCGACTCGAGCCGCTTCGATCAGACGCAACCGACCCGCATTAAGTCCGAGCGCAGCATCGGCCGCAACGACGGCCGCACAGGCGCTCGCGCCACTCGATCCAAGTCCGCTGCCAAGTGGAAGCCCCTTGCTCAAGGCCACATCAAGGCCCGGCTCAGCAGGATAGTGCTCAAGTAGCGCTCGAATAGCCACCGTCGCCGTATTCTTGTCAATCTCTCGCGGAAGTCGTCCCTCGTCACCTTCGATGGAGACCAAACGCAGACGACCATGATCGTTGATCCGCACCCGCACAACATCGCCTGGTCCGCGGAGCGCGAGCCCAAGGCAATCGAAGCCGGGACCGAGATTCGACACCGTCGCCGGTGCAAAGGCCTCGGTCCAAGGCCTCGGTGGCCGACGCCGGCGCTCTCCGTGTCCTCCGTCTCCACCCTCTTCCATTGCGCGGTTCCTAGCGACGAAGGGCGTCGTCGATCCAACCCTCAATCTGACCGTCGAACAGGAACTCATTCATCTTGCGGCCGTTGATAAAGACCGCGGGCGTACCCGTGATTTTCAACTTTTCGCCGTCCGCCCGATCTTCCATGACCAACACATCACCCTTTTTGGCGTCATAGTGAAGCTTGAACGCATCAAAATCTAAGCCAGGAATTTTCTTCGCATACCCGTAGAGGTCTTCATCCTCTAGCTGCGACTGATGCTCAAATACGAGATCATGCATCTCCCAAAATTTCCCCTGCGCGTGGGCGGCAACGGTTGCGATGGCCGCTGCACGAGCGCGCGCATGCAACTGAAGCGGAAAGTGCCGATAGACCAAATTTACTTGGCCACGATACTGCTGGACAAGGGCGCGCAACTTTGGGGCCTCTTGGCGACAATGCGGGCACTCGAAATCTGCGAAAACAACGATGGTCACGGGCGCCCGCTGGTTGCCCACCATCGGCCGCCCCTTAATATTAATCTCCTGGGGCTGCAGCGACTCGATCACAAATTCGAGCTCGATCTTGATGTCCCGGGGCATCGCTCCGACGGCGAGCCGATCTGCCATAAATTGGCCGGCGATCAGAGAATCACGGCATCCCGCATCGTCCTTTAGGGATGTCGCCATGCTGTGGGCCTTCCCGCAGGCGCTTGGTTGGGTGTTAAGGAGCTGGAAAAAGCTCGTCCGTTGAGCCTCGCTGAGCTTCGACAAGTTGACCCCCTTCGCCTCCATGAGCATGTCCCCTATCGGCTGCGATCCCTGATTGTCGCGGCCCAAGACCTCTGCATCGCTCTTTGAGTCGGACTTCGTCTGGAGATGACTAGGCGTCTGGGCCTCAGGAGGTGTGCAGGCGGGCGCGCAAGCGGTCGCCGCCAACAGGAAGGTTGCTAGAGCCAATGGTGGACGCTGATAGGGAGAGTTCTTCATGTCGGAGAGCTGCGACACAGCGCAGCGAACGCTACCCCGAGGCCCAAGGCTCTGCAAGATGAGCGTTGTGCGTAGGTCGCCGCCGCGCATCTGCGGAAATAACGCACGAGCGTCTTCGCCCCCCTCGGAGAAGCCACGAAGAAGTTCGGTCGCAACCACCTCTCAGACCCAGCTTGATCTTCCGCGCCGGTCGAGCGATACACCGGGCTTCTAGGAGGAGACCCTTGAAGATTCTCGTAACTGTCAAGCGGATCCCCGACCCCGATGTACACCTCAAGTTTGCGAACAGCGAGCTTGATATGTCCGGGGTCAAGTGGGTCCAAAATGCCTTCGACGAATACGCCGTCGAAACAGCCCTTCGGCTCGCAGAGAACAAAGGCGGTGGCGGCAAACTGGCCGAAGTCATCGTTCTCAGTATCTGTCCGAAGGATCAACGCCAACACGTAACGCAATTCCTCGCGATGGGCGCCGATCGCGGTATCGTCGTCGATGCCGACGATACCGAGCTGGACACCCTCTCGGTCTCAAAAATCATCGCGGCTGTGGCCAAGGACGAAGCCGTCGATCTCTGCATCCTCGGCAAGCTATCCCAGGACAACGAGGGCAACCAAGTGGGGCAACGAGTGGCTGCCCTCCTCGGACAACCTCAGGCATGTTTTGCGGCTGAAATCGAGTGGGACCAAGCCGGAAATAGGCTGACGGTCACTCGGGAGGTGGACGATGGCGCTGAAACCAAACGAGTGCCATTGCCCACGGTCATCACCGTCGATCTTCGGATCGTTCTGCCACAGAGCGTCCGCAATGGATCGACACCGGCTGATTTTGCATACAACGAGGGACCCCGCTTGGCGTCCCTGCGGGGCATCACAATGGCCAAACGCAAGAAGGTAAAGGTTCTCAACCCCTCCGATCTTGGGGTTGTTTCCGGCGCCAACGAAAAGCGTTGCGGGGTCGAACAGCCGCCCTCCCGTCCGTCCGGGCAGATGGTTGCTTCGGTCGAAGAACTCGTCGAGAAACTCTCAGGAGAGGCCAAGGTATTATGAGCAAGGTACTCGTCGTTCTTGAAACCTCCGGTGACTCAATCTGTGCGCACAGCCTCCCCGGCATCACCTGCGCTCAGCAAATAGCGCGTGCCGGATCGGGCGAGTTGCACCTATTGGTCCTCGGTTCCAGCCCTCAGTCCGCAGCTGATGCCGTCGGCGCCGCCGGCTACGGAGCCGCGGGCGTTCACACCCTGGCCAACCCGGCGCTCATGTCCTTCACCGCAGAAGCCTGGGCTGATGCGATTGTGCACGCCGCAACAACTCTCGGAGCGACCGTCGTAGGAGGCACAGCCAGTTCGTCGCTCCGCGATGCCCTCCCGCGAGCCGCGGCGCTGTTGGATGCCCCGATGTGCTCAGAGATCACTGAGGTCCGCGACCACGATACCTTCGTGCGGCCGATCTCCGCAGGGCGGGCTCTACTCGAAGAGACCCTGACAGGCGATGTCATCTTCTTCACGGCCCGCGGTTCGGAATTTGCCCCCGCACAGGCGACCGATGCCGCACCGGTCTCGCGTCTCGCGGACTGCTCGCTCGACCTTCGCGGGGTCGAAGTCTGCGGGATTTCACGGACGGAGAGCAGTCGCCCTGCCCTGACGGAGGCAGATATCATCGTCTCGGGCGGACGTGGCATGCGAGACTCTGAGGGGTTTAAACCCCTAGAAGCCCTCGCTGATGCCCTCGGAGCCGCTCTTGGAGCGAGCCGAGCGGCAACCGACGCTGGAATGGTACCCGCGGATCTCCAGGTAGGTCAGACCGGTAAGATCGTAGCGCCGAACCTCTACATCGCGGTCGCAATCTCTGGAGCGATCCAGCACGTGGCCGGAATTAAGGGTTCAGACACAATCGTCGCTATCAATAAAGATGAGGAAGCACCCATTTTTCAGATCGCCGATTACGGCCTCGTCGCCAAATGGGAGGACGCCGTCCCCGCCCTCACCGCTGCAATCTTAGCGCGAAACTAGCCATCGTCCGCGCGAAAACCCCCGAGGCGAAAGACGTCATCGGGGGTTCTTCTATTCTCAGCTTCTAGAGTGAAGAACCGCTCTGCGTAGAATGCTCCATGGTAGATTTCTCAGTGTCCGGCGCAAGACTAGGAGGCCACCGCTCACCGATTCGCCCATTCTTGGCGGCCTGCTGGCTAGCGATGATGGGAGCCTGCACAGAGCAAGCGAGCCCCTCCCCTCGGCTGCACGCGCGAGAAGGCCCCCAGTTTGCAGGGCGAACCGTGTTTTCCGTCGGTCACGAGGCAAAGCCAGCCCCCCCCCCTCTCACCTGGACGCAAATCGCTCCAAGCAGAAGATTTTCTGTGACCGTTCCTCCGAGCTACCGCCACCAGGCCCCCGCCGAGGCCCTTGTTGGCCAGCGAGATTCCGCTCGCGAAAGTATCCATGCTCGAACCACGTCGGGGTCGATCTTGGTACTGCACTACGGTCAGATCCGTCCCGACGGACGCGCTCCCCAAAACCAGATCGACGACCTCATGGGGGGCTTTCTCGATCAATTCGCGTCGGGGGTCGGCGAACGGCGCGAAGGCCAGTTCGATGGTCGCCCGGCGGTTGAGATTCGACTCAAACACGGCGGAACCACGGGTCAGGTCCGCGCGAGAGCGACAATAGACGGACCATGGGTCTATCTGCAGGTCGCTATTGAAGCCAGTGGCCACGACGATTCCGAGGCGGACGCGTTCTTCCGGGCATTTCGTATCCACTAGATTCCAGACATCCGCTCACGGGCGACGTCCAGCCAACTGCGAGATGCACAATCGAGTGTTATGATTGCCACACCCATGACGGCTCCGCCGATCGAATCTGGACGGACTGCGAACGACAGGCCCCGAATGCTGGCACTGCTGCTCCTCGGCGGTTTCGTGCAATGCCTGCTTTCCACGGCAATGCTCGATGCGATGCTCCCCGACAACGTCGAGCCTCGACCGCGCCTCGAGTTCATCGCAGCCGCGGGAATCGTTGTCTCCACGACAATCCAGATATCGATAGCGATGGTGGGTATCGCTCGTTTCGATCCAACGCTCATCACCATTTGGATTCCGCGCGCAACCCAATTTGTTCCGCTGATCAGCGCGTCGATTTTTTGGGGGATCATTTTCCCCGAAATCGACCCGACGTCGAGCGACGCCCTTGCGCAGCGCCTGTTTCCAATGCTCAGCGTCCTGTGGGGCACCGGGGTATTTCTCGCCCTTCTCCAACGCTCTATACTCCACGCATTCGCCATTCGCAGCCGCGCCGATCCTGAAGATGGGCTCCTCCCGGTGGCGATGCCTTCGAGTCTCGCGGCCAACTTCGCCCGGCTGTTCTCCGGTGCAGCGCTGGCCACAACCTTGATTGTCTCGGCCGCACTCATCGCCCGTGTCCAAGCGCCCTTCGAGTCCTCAGACATTCTTCGCCTCGTCCCGCTGATCCTTGTGGCCGGAGCCTTCGCAATGGTCTGTGCCCTCGCAGGCTGGAGTCTCGGACAAAGTCCCGGCAAGGATATCACCTCCGTCGCACGTCGCCTGGATGCCCTGGGCCACAACACCAACCATGCCGCCGAAGACCCGGTGGTCGTGGCTAGTTTTGACGAGCTTGGACTCCTCTTCGATCGACTCGAAGGCCTGCGCACACATCTCATCCAGGAGGTCCGCGTCTATCAAGATGCACTCGACCGCACGCAAACCGCAGATGCTGCGAAAGCGGAGTTCTTGGCTGCTGTGAGCCACGAACTCCGCACCCCGCTCAATTCGATTTGCGGTTTCGCGCAGATCCTACTTGACGGCATACCCACGCCCCTCACAGAGTCCCAAACTGAAGACGTGCAGCTCATCCGAGCTGGAGGTCATCAACTGCTCGCTTTGATCAACGATATCCTCGACATTTCGATGATCGAGTCCGGGGAACTCAGCCTGAGCTTCGCCCCCACTGACCTGCGCGTGATCGTCGAAGAGGTGATCGGAATTCATCATCCACTCCTACGCGACAAAGACGTCCGCCAGCGAATCGAAGCGACAGGACGGCTTCCTACAATCAATTGCGACCGTCAACGAATCAGCCAGGTACTTACAAACCTCGTCAGCAACGCCATCAAATTTACTGAACAAGGAGAGATCGTCATCAAGCTCGGTTTCAATGACGCGAACAACACCGCTGTGGTCGCTGTATGTGACACCGGTGTCGGTATCAGCGCGGAAGAACTTCCGACGATCTTCGACGAGTATCGCCAAGTTGGATCGCTCAAGCGTCGCGCCAAGGGCACAGGACTCGGGCTAGCGATCGCACGAACGATTGCAGATCACCATGGTGGGTCCCTCAATGTCGAATCGCGGCTCGGACATGGCTCGGTGTTCACTCTCACGCTTCCTGTCGCTCCCCGTCACCTCCCCTCCATGATCGACATGACCGAAGAACGTGCTCGGGCCATTCAACGGGCGACCGAAAAAAGAAAAACTCAACCTCCTACATCGTCGTACCCCTTCTCCCGCCATGAACCGACGCTGCCTGTCGTGTCCTCTCTCCCAACAACG
Source organism: uncultured Nannocystaceae bacterium (assembly GCA_964437075.1). Taxonomy (GTDB): domain Bacteria; phylum Myxococcota_A; class Polyangia; order Nannocystales; family Nannocystaceae; genus CAYTFJ01. Next base: position 5,177 of record CAYTFJ010000106.1, on the reverse strand, counting down.
CCACCACCTCCCCACGGAGATCCAGAGTGAGTCCCCACAACCAAGCCCACGGTAGCGTCCCCACGCAAAGGCGTCATAGCGATACCGTCAGGCAAGAAGGCGCGAACGGAAACCGCTTTTCCGAGGTCTCAATTTTTGGCCGACTCAACGTGGAACATCGGTTTTTGGCCATGATTTCCGCCTTTTGGTTGTCAACTCTTGCCTCCGCATTCGTCGTGCTCAGCGTTGTCTTCAAAGCCGAGAACATCGAAAATCTCCCTTGGCTTGGGATGATTTTTCTACACACGATCGGAATCATCACTTGTTTGGCCGGTTGCGCGGCACTCTTCCCGTCCACGCGATGGCGACGTGGAACAGGCAGCTCTCTCGAACTCCCCAGCCTGCTGCCACTCTCCATTGCCGGATTTCCCGCTATCTTCATTTATCCCTATCTCCGATGGCGCGACAAACAAGCCCGCGGAAGCAGTCCAGATCCTGAAGAAATTGAGATCGCCTTCCGTCGACTTCTTGGCGTTCCCCGGACCGCCATGGCGATCTTCATCGTGACCTGCTCCTGTACCCATCTCGCAGCCACCTGGTGGGCTTGTGACTCACAACTGCTCAGCCCGACCATGCGGACCACGACGTTGCTCCTGTCGATCGCAAGCATGATGCCCTTCGCTTCGATGATCGCGGCGCGTGGTAGGGCAATTCTCCGCAGTGAATATCTGTGTGCGCCACGAGCCAATCCATCGGCCTTCCCCCGTCGCAGCCAGATCTTGCTCCGAATCGGGCTCCCTGGGGTCATCGTCGCAACGAGCGCGGTTTTCGCTCCCATTCTTGTTGGATCCTTGTGGAGTCACGACACCGTCCACGGTGAAACACTCGAACTCGCGAAGGCGAGCGTCGACAAGTTGCTCATCCTAGCGCAAAGCAACGACCAGCGTGCCATCGGCCGATTCCTCGGCAGCCATCCCGGCCACCACCTTAGCATCCATGGTCGCAAGTTCGGACGAGGTCTCCATGTGCCCCCCCTTGGGACTGGGTCACTCGATAGCGACAACGATAGCATCGTCGACATCGTTGTCGCCCGTACACGATCCGTCGTCGCCGCCACATCGGTCGACGCGACCGCGACGGGACTCCTACCTTTTTCGCTTCTCGCCACCTTGGGCATCAGCGGAATTGCCTGCCTACTGTGCGCGCTTGTTGTTACGACATGCGATCTCCGCAAGGACGTGGTCCGAACGACCGCTCAGGTTGATGCCGTGACCCGGGGTGAGATCCCCACACGCCTTGGCGAAGGTTCGATCAGCACTCAGGAGCTAAGGCAGCTTGTGCAAAGCGTTGACCGCCTTGTGGGGCGAATCACGGCGACGAATATCGCCAAATATATCGTGATCGAGAAGGCGCAAGAGGCCGATCGGCTTAAGAGTCAGTTCCTGGCAAACATGAGCCATGATCTCAGGTCTCCCCTCAACTCTATCTTGGGTTTTTCCGAGTTGCTCCTCACCGGTATCGACGGTCCGATCACTGATGAGCAAGCCAAGATGTGCACGACGATCCACGCGAGCGGACAGGAACTTCTCCAACAGATCGACGATATTCTCGACACTGCAAAGATCGAGGCCGGGCGGATGGATCTTCACGCCGAGCCGACCCCTCCCGCAACGCTGGTCACCCGTGCGGTTGAGCGCGCACGAAAACGCCAGTCTTCGCGCATTCGCTACGACACGCACATGGCGGCGGGGCTAGCCCCCGCCTTTGTGGACAGCTACCGAACGACCCAGGCGATCGAAAACGTTCTCGTGTTCGCTAGCGAGCGCATGCCTAGTGGAACCATCCACATCGATATCGCCCCGGGAAGAATCGATGGTGAACGCATGATCGTCATCGAGATCAATACCCCACTACGTCCCGCATCCGCCAATCAGCTCTCACAGGTCTTGGGAGGTTTTTTTCGCATTCCGGGCCACAAAGGTCTCGGTTTGGGCCTCCCCATCGCCGGAAGCATCGTTGAAATCCAATCCGGAAGCCTCGGCATCGAAGAGGTACTGCATGCGGACGGATCCCTGAGCGATGCGATGGTTTTTACCATTCATTTACCCGCCCCGGAACCTCGGCGACAACTCCGACTGCGGCAACGCTAGCCGACTGCTACACTTTCGCGGTGGCGAGCCTGCAGGTACACACCCACGCCGAAACCCTCGAAACTATTCGCTCGAAGGTACGCGCATCTATACGGGGTAAAGACAAAATCATCGATCTCGCTATCGTCACGATCCTCGCGCGAGGACATCTGCTGATCGAAGATGTTCCTGGGGTCGGAAAAAGCTCGCTTGCCCGTTCTTTGGCGAGGGCAGTCGGCGGGAGTTTCAGTCGTATCCAGTTCACCAGCGATCTGCTTCCAGCCGACCTGCTCGGCGTCAATGTATGGCAGTCACGTAAAGATTGTTTCAGTTTCCATGAAGGTCCCGTCTTTGCCAATGTCGTGCTGGCCGACGAGATCAACCGAGCCCCCCCGCGCACACAAAGCGCTCTGCTCGAGGCGATGGAAGAGCGACAAGTCTCCATTGACGGAACAAGCCGTGCACTCCCCCTCCCCTTCACCGTCCTTGCCACCCAGAACCCCCAAGATCACCATGGAACCTACCCCCTGCCAGAGTCCCAACGTGACCGTTTTCTTGTGCGCCTGAGCATGGGCTACGCCCCTGCTCAGGTAGAGGCCGCACTCATACAGACACCCGCGACACCCCATGTCGCTTCAGAGCGGGCCGATGCGAAGAGCGAAGAGCCCGCGGTGAGTTCAGCGCGGCTGCTCGAGCTCCAGAACGCGGCCGCCAATATCTTTCTTCACGCTGATCTTGCCCACTACGCACAAAAAATCGTCCAGGCCACACGAGACCACCCAGACATACAGTTGGGTGTCAGCACTCGAGGAGCGCTGGCATGGGCGTCAGCTGCGCGCGCACGCGCTCTGACGATGGACCGCACGCAAGTCGCAATCGAGGACCTGCAAAATTTGGCCGTCCCGGTACTCGCCCACCGATTGATGCTCACACAACGAACAGCGTTGGACACCAGCGCATCGGCGGAGGAACTTGTGCATGATCTCATTGCTGAAATTGCGGTGCCGGTTTAACCGCGCCCGAGGCTCGATTCGATCCAAACAATAACCGTGCGCGACACCGAGACCACCAGATCAGTTGCCCTCCGTGACAAACAAGCGCCCCCGGCCACCTCCAGCGAAGTGACGACGCCCGATTTTCCCATTGTCCGACCTCCAACGAGATACACACTACTGCTGCGACGGTTGCTCAGTTACCGAGGACGCAGCCTCGAAGTCACCACGGCAGGCTGGCTATTTATCCTGATCTCCTTGGCGGTCGGATTTGCGGCGATCAACTCTGGATCGAACCTCCTGCACGTGGTCTTCGGCTGTCAAATGGGAATGATCGTCGCCAGCGGAGTCCTCTCGGAGATGATCGTTCGACGCGCCAAGGTCCGTCGTAAAATCGTCGGTTCCACGCACGTCGATGTTGCCAGCCTGCTTGAGATCGAAGTCGAAAACACCGGCAAGCGGGCCCCACTAATGTCCGTCACGGTTGAGGATCAGGCGACAAACAAAGACTTGGGAACCTGCAGCCCCATATCTTTACTCGTTATTCCCTCGGCTCAAAAGCGTGTCGCTCGATCGAGACTCACCATGGTTCGTCGCGGATGGAGTTCCCTCCCGCCCGCCGCCGTCTCGACTGGATTTCCCTTCGGAATGTTCATCAAACGCCGCGAGGTTGCAGATTCCCAGCGCGTGCTTGTCTACCCTCGAATTCGAGCGATGCATGTCCCAATAGACGAAGGGGACAACAGTTGCGACGGCGAGTCCACCGGTGCTCAGACACGAACCGGTGAATTCTTTGGCCTAGACGAGTTTCGAGATGGCATGGAGTTGCGAAGGATTCATTGGCCAGCGACCGCTCGAATCGGTCGGCCAGTGGTTCGTGAATTTGAATCTCAAGGCAAGAGCGAGCGATGGCTAGACCTCTCAAATGGGGTCACTGGCGACCCGGATTTTGAGGCAGAGATCGAATCCATCGCTAGCCATGCCGTCGCTCTCCTCCGTCACAACGATATCGCTGTGGGTCTGCGTCACGCCACAAAACTTGTGGTCCCTCCTGCCCGGGGTTCAGCCCAACAACAGCAACTTTTGGAGTACCTCGCTACGGCTGGAGCGACGCGGTCATGAACGTTAATCGCCTCTCCATCCATGGCCTCCGTGACATTTTGAGCGTCGTCCAAATCTCTATCGCACTCGCTACCGTTGTCCTCGCGGGCGGAGGCAGCCGCGGCGCGGTGGCTATCGCCACACTCGTGGTTCTGCTCGCCTTCATTCGCCCCATCCCTGCACGGCCCACAACCCGTGGCCGCGCGGCTTGGACCGCCATTGTGGCCCTGGCACTGGTCGCCACCATTTTCAGGGCAGTACTTCGAGCCGAGGTGCTTGATGCGGGGGTCGACTTTTTATTGCTCCTCATCGTTCAACGATTGTTTCATCGCCAACGGCCACGGGAGCATCTTCAGCTCCTCCTACTGGGCGCGGTCTTGGTGGTGATCGGCGCGGTCATCAACACGGGACTTGGATTTCCCATTTTGTTCGCTGTCTTTGTTCCGATTTCCACAATGGCCATGCTCGTGAATCATCTGGTCGCCGAGGCCGAGCGACTTGGGGCGCGTGTCCGCTACGATCTTGATCGAGATGGCCCAAAACAGATCCGTACGTTGTGGCGCTGGGCATTCCAAGTCGCGTTTTTTGCAGCCTCTGGGGGTGCCGTCGTATTCGTCGTTGTTCCTCGATTTGGAGTCGGCGCGTTTCTTCGCGGAGATATGGGCACCGAAACCATCAGCGGTTTCTCCGAGCAGGTCCAACTAGGAGGATTCGGAACGATCAAAACCGACGCCACCATCGTCATGCATCTCGACCTGCGGGCCAAGGAAGAGAAGGAAGAGAAGGAAGAGAAGGAAGAGAAGGAAGAGAAGGAAGAGAAGGAAGAGA
>CAYTFJ010000105.1:0-13537 GCA_964437075.1 uncultured Nannocystaceae bacterium | reverse complement strand
CCGTCTCCGTCGCCGTCTCCGTCGCCGTCTCCACTGCCATTCCCGGTGTTGTTGCTGTCATCGGAGTCGTCGCCGCAGCCAGGGCTGAAGGCAAGCAAGGAAACGATCGAGAGGGGGAGAACTATGTATTTCATGGTGCTGTCCATGGCGATACCGCCGTCAACAACCTACACCGTTTCGTAGACACATGGAGGGAAAATAATTTAACCCAGGGCCTCCCCACGCTCCACAGTGCGAATTAGCGCGATGGGCCCTAATTCGCGTTCTTACCAAGATACGCCCGTTCTCGGAAAAATACCGGCCATGGTGCCCATGGTGCCCATGGCGCCCATGATCCTCGCTCCCGCGGTCGCCCCTTTCAAGGTGGCGCAAAACGCGCGATCATGGGTAACTCACTCGCCGCTTCCATCAGCGGCATCAACTTCGGTGCACCCCAACGGGGCCGAAATTCGCCCGGAGCATGCCAACGTGGGCTAGCGATCCTCGTGGCTGCCTGGGCTTCACAATGCCGAAGTTCCCGCCGCTCGAAATACCTGAGCGGGGCCATCCACATCGGCCGCCGCGCTGTCGTCTGATGAACTCAGCCCCATCTGCGTGCAACAGGCCCGACTCGGTCAAGATACGCTCTTGCCACTACACAATCAGTCCCGGCAATACGCCTCGACAGAGTTCAGGATCACCAAATGTTTCCATGTTGATCCCTAGTGCCTGGGCCGCGGTGACGAAACCGTCCGAGACCGCACGTTCTTCCTTGGGGTAACGCCGATAGGCGCCAGTCACCAGATTTCCAGTTGGGTTTCCGATCAAAAGTAAGGGCACATTTTTCCATCCGTTATGATGTTGTCCACCCCCTTGGTTAATCATCATTGTCAGTGTTTTGTCCCCCACTCCCAACTCATCGAGACGATCAAGAAAGTCGGCAACGAGCGACGACCGCCAACGGTAGAGCCTACGTACAGGCGCTACATGTTCTTCCTTATTCGCCCAACTCTCGTCTGTGCCATCGTTCGATAGGCCGCCAAATTTGTGCATGACCTCCTCGTGCAAATTTTTGGGCGAGTTGACGGGCTCGAACGGATACCGCCCTCGGCTCGATTCATGATTAATGGTGACAACACGCGAAAGTCCGCACGCGAGCGCGACTGCGGCAACATCGTAATAGTACTTCATCAGCTCAGGCGACATCTCCGAGTTGTTGTTGCCCCATTGCCATGAATCGCCCTCCCAGACTGGCGCTACGCAGGAATTAAGATTTTCGGTGCCATCGAGCTGAATCTCGAGATCACGAATAGAGTCAAGATACTGCTCCATACGTAGTTTCTCCGTCCCTGCAAGACGTTGATTCATGCGGTCTATATCCGTCTTCATGGCGTCGAGCAGACTACGGCGCTGCTCTCGAACATCTACGGCGCCGCCTACAAGGCCGAAATAGCGATGAAAAATCTGTTTGGGATGAGAACCCGCAGGGTAACCGCTATTGAGTCCATTGGCGGTTACCTTACTGCTCCGATAAGGATACACTAGATTGACCGATGAAAAAGGAATCAGGTCACTCGTAAGATGCCCGGCGATCGCACGATCGATCGAAATCCCGGAAAAATACGATTCCTTTATCGTGGGCCTAATCGTCAAGGTCGCGCCGAGGGCGCCGTGTAGATCCTTGCCATGGACATTCTGGAGACCTTCCAGAAGCAGCATCTTGCTACGGCGAGACTGCAGAGGCTCGAGCGCCTCGGGAAGGATCCACTGCGACGCAGGTTGCTCCTTGAACTGTGGCCGCAGCAAACGGCTCCACCACCCCGTGGAGTGGACCAATGTCACAAAACGCTCGTCTCCTGTTGGCCCGGCCGAACCGTTGCTCGGGCGGGTCGGCCCATCGACCTGTGCAAAGAGTTCGTTGCCAATGGACGCGAGCAGTCCACAGGTTGAGATCGCGCCTATTTGGGTCAGAAATCGTCGTCGGCTATTAGACATCAGCGGTGGTCTCCTAAGATGGATTGGGGCATCTGACGCCTAGTTCTCATCATCCTGGAAGCGTCGAGTTGAAAACTGCTCCGAGAGAATCATCTCGGTAACGGCATCGAGTACGGTACCCGCAGTCAGTTCGGTGTCCAGTGTATCAATGGCACAGCGATCAGCGTGGCCGTGCCGAGCGAAGGTATAAGTGTACAACCGTTGGGCGAAGCAATGCTGGGCCGCAGGATGCCCAGCCAGAGCCTCTACCATCTCAACGGGCCCCGTAGTGGGTATCTCTGGCGAGCTGCCCATCGAAGGAATCATACCTGAGGCGTCGATAGGCAAGCCATGCTCATCGTCGCGCCAGCCACCAAGCGCATCATAATGTTCAAATGCAAAACCAAGTGGATCGAACATCGAATGGCAACTGGCGCACGAGGGGTCCTCTGTGTGCATGCCGATCCGCTCACGCTGGGTCATGGGCGCGGACTCGTCGAAGTCGGGTGTCACTGCATTGATGCCGTCAGGGGGCGGGGGAACATCGAGACAAAGAATATTCTCCATCATGTAGAGCCCCCGTGAAACGATTCCGGTTTCCGCTGATTTGGATAACACCGCCATCAACGATGGTTGCGTCAAAAAACCAGCACGGCGCTGAGTCGTAAAGTCATACTTGATGAACGATTCGTCAAATTCGGTGGGGTCGAGGCCATACAGGCCAGCATTGGACTGATTCACGAATGTGTAAGGGGCTCGCATCAGCGTCGAGAAGTTCCCCGTGTCGCTCCATAAGATGTGGCTGACGTAGGCGTCGGTTTCATCGGCCATCGCTCTGAAAACCGCCGGGTCCTCAACCTGAGGAAACACCTCAATATCCTTATTCGCTTCGAGCACGGCTCCCGAGCCAATATGGTCGAGAACGAAACGTCGAACCCCCTGCGAAGTTTCAGAGTTCTCGAGCAATCGCGCGATATGTTTGGCCTTCTCAGAATCGTCAAGAATCACGCCAGTCTCCGCCGCCGCTCGAAGCAGGGCATCGGGGGGCGCATCGCTAAGAAAGTAGGAGATCTGAGAGGCCTGCTCATAGGCGGTGAGTTCAAGACTCTCGTCGTCATCCCCTCCAGAGGTCTCCATATCTCCCAGCTCGGAACGAAAGAGGAAATCAGGTGATACCAAAGCCCGAGTCGTGGCTTGCTCGATCGCGGTCTTAATATCGTAGGCCGCAAGCTGTTCCCCCAGAAAGTCAGCATAGTCGTCGATCTCAATGTCCGTGGGCGGACGCCGAAATGCACGATCCAGAAGGTTCGTAACAAACTCGCGGTGGCACGCTACATCTGCGCTGTCTTCCGCCATGCATTGTGCCACGATCGAGGGTTGTGCCGACACCTTCGCCGCCAAGCCTTGTGCCACCCGCATCAGGTCATAAACGTGGGGGGACGCCAAGGTGAGGGTATCGGTGGAGTGGCTGATCGACTGTGTCGCGGTAAAGGACGAGCGCCAACCCTGGCTCGGCGTCTCCGCTTCCGCCCCTGGGATCAGTGCGGCCACAGTGTTGTCGTACTGCTCCGGCCCAAGCCGGCGGATCCGCCGCTCAATCAAGGCACATGGCACCTCCGACTCGCCCGTCCCTCCCGAATCTCCTGTGTCGTCGCTGTCGCCTGTTTCGTCCGTTTCTCCGATGCCCTCAGAGCCGCGTTCTGCGCTCGAGTCTCCATCGTCGGTGGTGGACGATGCCGTTTCAGCGAGCCCCGAATCACCGGATCCTAAGTAGCAACTGCATAGCCCGAGGGTGACCGTAGCGGACCAAAATCGTAACACTGATGCACCATGAAAAATATACCGCATGAACCTTCTCTTCGGTTTACACCACAGTGCCGCACGACCAAACGCGACATCTCAAATCCTAGCGTTGGCGGCCAATCTCGTCTAGTCGAAATGTAGAAATATGTCGACTACATTACGTAATGATGATCACGCAAACAATTCAATGGTCGCCGAAGGACATCGGCTCTCACTCCGCGCTCTTGAGGCATCGATCTTTGAGCGGGAGGTCGAATGCTGCGAGTTCCTTGGAGACCAGACCACTCAACGATACCCCTTCTCAGCCCTCGGCCCAGAGCTCCCATCATCGGCTCTCACTTTCTCGCGTCGGGCGCCGCGCCGCCTTCTATCGGGGCAATGTAAGTAGCGGACAACGAAGTCGCCGCAGCACTCGTTCCGTCGTGCTACCGCGTAGATGATCCATCAATCCGTCACGCCCGTGCGAGCTCATCACCACAAGCCGTACGGTCTCTGCCTCCGAAACCGCGACAATCTGCCCCACCCTTTCACCCGCACACAGCGCCGTGCGCAACACGGGCGCAGAATCCCCTCGGCTGCGTCCCGGATCGACCTCCAGCACCTTGGCCCCCACATGAAGGGCCAGGATCTCTGTCTCGGTGTCAGCAAGTGCTGCCATGTCTGTCGCGCCCTGCACGGCGATTTTCGGATCGGGATCCACCGCCACCGGGACAAGGATTCGCTCCAGTTCTACGCGCCCCGTCGTCGCTGAAACAAAGCCACGTCCCCCTTCGGGCACAAAGAGCGTCGGCAATTTCACCTCCCGTGCGAGCGCTTCGGCCACAGGACCACCCAACCATCGAGACATTCGATTGCCGAGCTCGCGGCCCAGCACGAGCAACCCAGTAGGCTCGCCCACGGCATGTTTTGCTAGCGTCTCAACAATCTTCGGTCCCACGGCCACGAGTTTTTCCACCTCCATGGGCAACCCCGAAGCCTCGATATCCGCCGTGAGTCCCCAATCCGCCAACGTACGATGCACCGAGGGAAACCGATGCCAATCCTGGTCAAGGCTGGCCTTCGCTTCAACATGAAAAAGCGTCAGGCGAGCGCCGGTAAGCACCGCAAGCTTCAACGCATGAACAAAAGCGCCGCGGCTTGTCTCTGAAAAATCGGTCGGATGAAAAATCCGACCCCGCACAAGAAACTGTAAGATGTGAGACATTGTCAGCGTGTGGAACCCGTCGTGGTGGAGAGGGAGTTTCAGAAGTCTAGCACCATGTCTACGCGCCCTATTCGCCAGCGCTTACTTTATTGAGCCGCGCGACGCCGAGATCGGAACGAGCAGCAACTTTGAAGAAGGAGGGAAATGGAATAGACGCCCCGACTCCCCCTCATTTTTGCGCTGGTGATGTCCAGGCTCGCCGGCTAAATTGCTCGGAATGACCCTCTCACGCGACATGATGGAAACGAAGCCTCTCGTGGTTTCCCCCAACACGCCGGTTCGAAGCCTCGCCGAGCAGCTCCTCAGTCGTCGACTCGACGGCGCATGTGTTGTCGAAGACGAGAAACTTCTCGGCGTGGTCACGGCCATGGACCTAGTCTTTCGGGAACAACCAGTGCACCTGCCATCCTTCATCTCATTCATGGATTTCATGATTCCGCTCGACCGGCCAGGACGATTAAACGACGAGTTCAAGAAGCTAACCGGTCACAAGGTGGGTGAAATCATGACCAAAGACCCCATCACGGTCACCCTCGACAGCCCTTTGGCCGAAAGCGCAAAGCTGATGGTGAGCAAACACCTCACCATGCTCCCCGTCCTCGACAAGGAAGGCGCGCTTGCCGGCGTCATCACCAAGGTGGCCTTGCTGCGGCGCGCCTTCGACCTCGACGCTTCCTCTGACTCCGAGTAGCGAAATGAACGACAATCTCCCCGGACGTCCCGACGCCTACCTCCCGGCGGAGATGGCAAAAAGAGCAGAAGATGCAGGCGTCAAAAAGGCTGCCACCGCGATGGTCCCACTCGCGGTCTTGGCCGTGCTCGCCGGAGCCTTTATCGCCCTCGGGGCGGTCTTTTACACGACCGTAACCACCGGTGCCTCCGAACAACTCCCCTACGGTCTCGCTAAGTTCATGGGTGGACTCGCTTTTTGTCTCGGCCTGATTTTAGTCGTTGTCGCGGGCGCAGAACTATTCACCGGGGATTGTCTCATCGTCATGGCCTGGTCCAGTGACCGTGTGAGCACCGCCGCGCTGGCGCGTGTATGGAGCATCGTCTTTCTCGGAAACCTCGCGGGCGCGGCGGCAATCGTGCTGCTGGTCTACCTCTCGGGCCACTGGCAACACGCCGATGGAGCGGTGGGTGCCAACGCCCTCAAGATAGCGACCACAAAATGCGAGTTGGACTTCGTTCCGGCCGTCTTTCTCGGTGTGCTCTGCAATGTCCTTGTCTGTCTCGCGGTATGGATGTCTTTCTCCGCGAGAACCACGACGGACAAGATCATCTCTCTTACACTGCCCATCACAGCCTTCGTCGCGGCCGGATTCGAGCACAGCATCGCCAACATGTACTTTGTACCTGCTGGTTTGCTCATCAAAGCCACGGCCACCCCCGAATTTTGGCACCAGATTCACCGAGATCCATCCGACTTCGCCAACCTTGACTGGCCTACATTCTTACTCGGAAACCTGCTTCCAGTGACGCTGGGAAACATCATTGGCGGCGGGCTGCTCGTGGGCGCGGTGTATTGGCTTGTCTATCGAAGACACCGGCAAGACTAGGAATTAAGGAGTCTTCCCCCTCAATATCCCAAGATGGGGGCACACAACGCACCGACGATCATCAAAAGCATGGACATGGAGCTTCTTGGCATCTCGGTGTTCTTGGCCGCTCGCTCACTCCCACCGCTTCGGGAATGCGATTTCACCGGTCTCATTCGCCATGATGTGGGTGACAAATTTCGGGGTCACTCCCCGCAAGGAACCGCTCAAGAACACAGTTGAACTCCGCGGCATTGTTCATGTTGGGAGTGTGCCCTCCTTTGTGGACCCAGTAGAGCTCCGATTGCGCGATTGCACGATGAAAATGCATTGCCCCCTTCGTGGGCATCACCGGATCGTCCTCACCCCAGACGATCATGGTCGGGCTTTGAATGGATGCCAGATCGCGCGCACCGATCTCCTGTAACGACCCAGCCAGCATACTCGCCAGCATCTCCAAAAATGGTCTCGCCTCGATCGTCCCTAGGTAGCTGCGCACAAACTCGACGCGACTCCTGTTTTTCTCGATGGTCCGAGAGTAGTGAATTCCCTCGATCACCCCCCGGATGGAGTTCGCGGTGACGATTCGCTTCACATGCTGAATACGGCCGTTGTGGCCAGATCCTGTAGCGTCACTCACCAACAGGGCCTCGACCCTTTCGGGATGGCGGGCTGCGAGCAACATCGCCACGGCCCCGCCCATCGAGTTTCCGACGATTGTCGCTGAAGGAATCTCGAGGGCATCCATCAACGCATGAGTCGTCTCCATAAAGAACTCAAGTGTGTAATCCTCTACGGTCCCCCGACTTGATTTGCCGTGCCCTGGGAGATCAAAGACAACGACATGGTAGCGATTCGACAAATCCTCGTATTGGTCCCACCAATTTTGTAGATTCCCGCTCCAACCGTGGATAAAAATCACCGTCTGCGAGTGCCTAGTTCCCGATTCCAGGTAGCAAATACGATGCCCCGCGACATCATCGAAGTGTTCTTCATCCCAATAGGAAGGTGGAGTGAAAGGCGCATCTCCGTAAATCCCCGAGACACAGCCCAGCCCCATCCCGCAGATCAAGGATGCACCGATCCAACATGCGACCTGTCCCACCCGTGACGGCTTGCACGACGGGCTCTGTTTTCCGTGCGGATCCGTAGACAGTGAGGTCATGGTTTCTCCGTTTGGCACCCATACCATGACCTCACACAAAATCTCCTCTGCCCAAGGTCCACGGCGGCGAACGACCTTGGCCAGCGTGGACCGCGATCTCCGAGGGTCGTACACAAAATAGGACGGACGTCGGCTCAAAGTATGGCAGGATCTCCCTCCGGCCATGCTGCTACGTTTTTCGCTCTACGGTTTTCTCAAAAACCAGCGCTACTTCGAACCCTTCTTGCTGCTCGCATTGCTCGAGCAAGGCCTCTCATTCTCACAGATCGGCCTGTTGATCGGCTTCCGAGAGATCTGCGTCAATCTTTTCGAGATCCCATCCGGCGCCCTCGCGGACCAGGTGGGTCGGCGGTCAGCGATGCAGCTCTCCTTTGTGGCCTACATCGCATCGTTCGCAGTGTTCGGACTCGGGGATGCCCTTTGGCATTTTTTTGTGGCCATGTTCTTTTTTGGTATCGGAGATGCGTTTCGAACGGGAACACACAAAGCGATCATTTTTTCGTGGTTGAGAGAGCAGGGTTGCGAAGGTGAAAAGACCAAGATCTACGGCTACACGCGCTCTTGGTCGAAGCTGGGGTCGGCGCTATCCGCCTTGGTCGCGGCCGCCCTGGTCTTTCGGGGAGGTCAGTACGTCGACATTTTTTGGCTATCGATCGTCCCCTATTGTCTCAATATCGTAAATCTCGCCACATATCCCTCGTCTCTCAATTCAGTCGGAAGCGCTCATCAGACCGACCACGAGGGCGGAGCGATTCACGTCGTTCGAAAGGTCCTCAGCCGCAGCCTGGAGGTTGGAAGTTACGTAGTCAAACGCCGCCGACTGCGGCGTCTGATGTTAGAATCCATGGGCTTCGAGGGCGTATACGCGGCCGTAAAGGAATATCTTCAACCAGCCCTGCTCGCCGCTGCGATCAGCCTTCCGCTTTGGATGACGATCGAGACCTCGCAGCGCTCAGCATTGTTTGTCGGCGCGACCTACTTCGTGCTGCATCTCCTATCGAGTCTCGCATCTCGCAATGCCCACCGCGTGACTCCTAGCGGTAGCGAAGAGAGTGGTTCGAGAAAGCTGTGGTGGGTATTTTTTGCGATTTTTTGCATGTTGGCGGCCGCGTTTGCGTTGAATCTGCATGTGGCAGTCGTCGCCGGTTTTCTCCTCTTGGCAATCGTCCAGAACCTCTGGAGGCCAGTCTTGGTGTCGCGTTTTGATGATTCGTCCGAACCCTCCATAGGCGCGACCCTCATGTCCCTCGAATCCCAGGCAAAATCCCTCGCAACGATGATCTTGGCCCCACTTTTGGGCCTCGCTATCGACTGGGCGAGCGAAGACCGGGCTGGTGGCGGGCTGTGGCCGATCGGGGCCCTGGGCATCACGGTCGGTCTTGTGGCGTTGATCTCGATGCCCAAATCACGGTCCGCCGCGCCGATCGCAGACTAACAACCGGTCAAAGCTTCGACACCGGTCCTCGCCGCGATCTTCACGTGCTAGAGTCGGCCGATGGATCCGACGCGCTCCTCCACCCTACGCGGCGAGGCCGATGCACTGCTTGAGTTGGCGAACGCCCGGATGCCCTTTGGTCGCTACAAAGGGTTGTTGCTTGCGGATCTCCCTGAGCCCTACGTGGTCTGGTTCCACCGGCAAGGCTTTCCAAAAGGAAAACTCGGAGAGCAACTCGGCGCTCTCTATGAGATCAAGGTCAACGGCTTGGAACACCTGCTGCGTCGGGCGCGGACGATCCGCTAGCCCCCCCTAGATCACGTCCTCGGAAAGGTCTCCATCACGGCGCCGAGTGTTGGAGCTTCGCTTTGTGGTCGACGCCGGACTGCATGGCCGCGAGCTGCGGGGCTCGGCGGCCCCCCCCGAACTCACGCTCATGCCATTAACCCGCTCGCGCAGCTCCTTACCCACCTTGAAAAACGGCAGACGCTTGGGCTCCACATGGACAAGTTCCCCCGTCCGCGGATTGCGCCCTTCGTAGGCTTTATAACGACGCACAGTGAAGCTCCCAAAACCACGGATCTCTATACCGTCGTCCTGAGCGAGCGCCTCCAACATGGATTCAAAGATCGTGTTGACGACCAACTCGGCTCGCGTCCTGGTTAGGCCCGCGTCCTGGGCGATCCTCTCGATCAACTCAGATTTGGTCAAAATCTCATCCTCTGGTCGTCAGCGCAATATCCGCGAGAGATGAATGGTATGGCAAAAAACCCTACGATTTCAAGCAATAAGAGCGTGAGAGTTGTCCGCCATCGACCCAGATCCAACGCCGAATATTTTCTCCAGAACGAGTGGAGCGCGCAGTGCAAGCAGCGGAGATCCCTCCTCCACGGCTTGAACTCGTCAAAGCAGGCCCATGGGGGCTAGAGCCCACTCTAGCCCCATTAACGTCTCCCGTCACCGAGATCTCTTTCTAGTCGGCGCGCTTAAGCTGTGACAGGGCTTGATCGATCCGCGGTAGGGCGGCGGCGATCGCTTCCATGCTTGCGGCCCCCACACTCAATCGAAACCATCCGCTCTCTGCGTGAATACCAAAGGCCTGGAACGGAACAATACCGACTCTCGCGCGATCCAAGAGGTATCGACGCACGTCGTCGTTGGTCCCCAGCCGCGCGCCCTCCGGGGTCCGGTAACCAAGGGCCGAGATTTGGACGGTGAGATAGATCCCGCCCTCGGGTGCGATCGTTGCCACCGGGAGACCCCGCAGTGACATGCGAAGGAAGCCTTGATGGAGAGCCTTTAGACGCGCCTGAATGGCGCCTATGAACCCCGCCAGGTAACGAGTTCTCGCATTTTTGTCCCGGAGAAGCCCAACGGAGGCGACCTGCTCGGCGCGAGGCGCCCACGCCCCCACATGCCCGAGCAAGGATTGCATGCGCTCAATCACATCCGTCGGTCCGACCGCCCAACCAACCCGTAGCCCCGTGGCGGCGAAGGCCTTGCTGATACCGTCGACAAAGACGGTATACTTGGCCATCTCGGGCACCAACGCCGGAGGCGTTATGTGACGAGATTTCCCGTGGCAAAGCATCCAATAGATGTGGTCGTACATCAGGTAGACAGGGCGCTCTCCAGCGACCGCACGTCGACGATTTTCATCGACGATCGCCTCGCATATCCCCTGAAGTGACGGCTCAGAGATCATCGTTCCTGTAGGATTCAGGGGTGTGTTCAGGCAGACTAACCGCGCGCTCGAGAGACTCTCATCCAAGTCCTGGCGCGTGGGCATGAATCCCGATTCGGCAGAGCAGGGAATCTGTACGGCGCGGGCTCCAAGCATGTGGCAGTAGTGGTTGTTGTTCCAGCTAGGTACCGGGTAGACAACCGTATCCCCAGGATCGACGACCGCACGATAGGTGCCATAGATACAGGGACGAGCGCCCCCGGCGATCAGGACCGACTCCAGAGGATAGTGAAGACCCAGCTCCGATGCATATAGGTCACGAACAGCCTCGCGCAACGCCAAGATGCCGTTGCTCGGCGGATAATTGGTCTCCCCAGCCTCTAGCGCCACTCGAATCGAACGCGAGAGCTCTGGCGGAATCGGAAACTGTGATGGCTCAAAGTCACCGACGGTGAGATTGCAGATGTCGGTCCCCGCTTGAACTTGCTCGCGAATTTCTGCCGCGATCGCCAAGATCTCAGATCCGATCAAGCCCGAAGCCACCGCCGAGATTCGCCGTCCAGTCTCATCGTCGGAAACGACCGCATGACCGCCGACCTCGTGAACTCCGCAATTGCTGTCGGACATGGACAGAGCATGC
Source organism: uncultured Nannocystaceae bacterium (assembly GCA_964437075.1). GTDB lineage: Bacteria > Myxococcota_A > Polyangia > Nannocystales > Nannocystaceae > CAYTFJ01. The sequence goes on along the minus strand of CAYTFJ010000105.1, from coordinate 2,115 downwards.
CCAAGGGACTGACGCGGTGCCACCGCGCCACTGGCGCTCTGCTCACCGACCTGCCACACTGCGTCCGGTCATGCCCAGTTCCCGTCTCCCCTACCTGAGCTCTCGCCTGCAGGGCTTCGGTACCACGGTCTTCGCCGAGATGACTCAGTTGGCCACTCTCCACAGCGCGGTCAACCTAGGCCAGGGCTTTCCAAATTTTGAAGGGCCTGCGTTCATCAAGGATGCGGCAATTCAGGCCATCGAGCAGGGTCATAACCAGTATTGCCGAAGCCACGGTGTCCCCGAACTCACCGCCGCCGTCGCCGACCATCAGCAGCGCGCTTGGGGGCTGAGCTACGACCCAGAGCATGAAGTCACGATCTACAACGGGGCGACAGAGGCTATCGCGGTGGCGATTCAGGCCCTGTGTCAAAGTGGTGACGAGGTGGTGGTCTTTGAGCCCTTCTACGACTCCTATCGCGCCTGCATCGCAATGGCCGGTGCCGTGGAACGGCTCGTGCCCTTGCAGGCCCCCGATTTTCATTTCGACCAAGAAGCGCTGCGAGCCGCGATTACGCCGAAGACACGCGCCATCTTGCTCAACAGCCCCCACAATCCAACCGGCAAGGTGTTTTCGCGTTCGGAGCTCACCTTCATCGCAAATCTTTGTGTCGAAGCCAACATCCTCGCCCTGTGCGACGAGGTGTACGAACACCTTGTCTTCGACGGCGAACACATCCCCCTGGCATCGCTACCGGGGATGCGCGAGCGGACTGTCGTGATCTCATCGGCCGGAAAGACCTTCTCCTACACAGGCTGGAAAATCGGTACTTCGTGCGCCCCACCGGCGCTCACCCGCGCGCTACGAACCGCCCACCAGTTCGTGACCTTCTGTACGGCGCCTCCCTTCCAATATGCGATGGCAAAGGCCTATCGCTCACCCGCGAGCTTCTTTCGCACTCTCACCGCCGAATACCAGGCGCGGCGAGATCGACTCTGCGATGGCCTCGACGCCATCGGATTTGACGTCATGCGTCCCGCTGGAACCTACTTCGCAGTCACGGACATTCGCGCACTTGGCTACGACGATGATGTCGATTTTTGCCGTATGTTGCCTGAAACGGTGGGTGTCGCCGCGATTCCGACCTCTGCCTTCTACGGTGATGCACGGGCCAACCGCCACCTCGTCCGTTGGGCGTTCTGCAAAACAGACGCTCTCCTCGATCTGGCCCTTCAGCGGCTTCAATCACTCAAGAACCGACGCCAATGAAGATCGCCGCCCTGCAAACAGACATCATCTGGGAAGATCCCTCGGCAAATTTTAAGCGTCTGCGACCGCAGATTACGATCGCTGCTGCCGCGAGAGCACGCCTCGTAGTACTACCCGAGATGTTCGCCTGCGGGTTCTCTATGGACACAAAGAAAATACGCGAGCCCTTTGACGGCCCGAGCAGCCAATTTTTGCGCGAGCAAGCACGTGCACACGGCATCTGGATCTGCGGCACCGTTCCCGAACTTCCAGCGCAACTATCCCCATCCGACCCTCGGCCCTTTAACACGCTCATCCTCGCCTCACCGGAGGGCGATTTGGTCCGTTACCGAAAAATCCATCCCTTCACCTTTGCAGATGAGCATCTGCACTATGGGGCCGGAAGCGAGTTCATGACGGTCACAATCGAGGGTGCACGCACGACTCTCTTTATCTGCTACGACCTTCGCTTTGCCGACGAATTTTGGGCCACTGCGGCTCGCAGCGACCTCTTTGTGGTCGTCGCCAATTGGCCCGAGCGGCGTAAAAACCACTGGGAAATCTTGCTTCGTGCCCGAGCGATCGAGAATCAATGCTATGTCGTGGGCGTGAACCGCGTCGGAGACAACAAGGGCCTACGGTATATGGGCGATAGCGCGGTTATCGATCCATGGGGAGAAGTCCTCGTGAGCGCGTCACGGGACGAGACGATGCTCTTGGCCGAAATTGAGCCACACCGTGTCGCAGAGGCCCGCACGAAATTTCCGGTGTTCCCGGACCGGCGCTGACCCCCCCACTCTGGACGGAAACCATCTCCAGGCCGTTGCAACGACCCTAGCAGGCCGTCGACAAAGTCCCGAAATCGACGGGCGCCGAGCATAGACGAG
>CAYTFJ010000104.1:0-13704 GCA_964437075.1 uncultured Nannocystaceae bacterium | reverse complement strand
TGAAGCCAAAGCGAGAGCCCCACTGCGCCCGATCTTTTGTCATGAGATTGCGCATACCCCTCGATGTCGCAGACTGTCAACGTGTCGGGAAGATGAGCGCGAGAGCGAGGGCGAGTGGGTAGGTGCCGATGCCTGGGGCGAGGTTTACGACACTGTGCTACTTTTTCGTGCTTCCTTCATCCTTTTCATCGCTCTTGCGTCGCAATACCAGCACGGGACAGTGGGCGAATCGGACGATCCTCTCGGCAACGGAACCGAGCATGAAACGTCGGAGTCCCGTACGGCCATGGGTTGGGATGACAATAAGCTCGGCGTTGAGCTCGCGGGCGCGTTCGAGAATGGAGGAAGCGGGGTCGCCGATTACGACCTCACGGTGGCACGGCGAGCATTTGAGATCGTCGAGGGTGGTGTCGAGCGAGCTGGCAGCGGATTTGCGCGCGCGCTCCTCGTCCAATGTGTTCCAGACCACGCCGGGGTCAAGAGGAGCGAGGGGGGGCAGCACGTGCAGCACTGCGAGGTGCGCGTTTTCAGTGACGAAGGTCTTGGCGACCTCGATGGCGTGATTTGCCGGTTCTGAGAAGTCGAAGGGGACGAGAACGATGCCTTGTTTCTGTGGCCAGGTCATGGTGTTTTCTCCGTAGTTGATGGGGTGAGTGGGAATTCCAGATGTATGGTCAACGTGATTGGTTGGCCCTCGAGTTCAGCATCAATGATCTGACTGTCGATGCCGAAGTCTCGTGGGTCGAGCTCGATAGCGACATCCCCAATGAGGCGTCTGTCTTGAATTTTGAGCCTCGCGGGAAACCGTAGCTCTTGTGACACCCCGTGAAACAACATCTCGCCAAGGAGTTCGTGGGTGGCGGTACCGTTTAACTTTTCTTGTACGGATGTCGACTCAAAGCTGGCTGTTGGGAATCGTTCGATATCAAGAAGCTCGGCGCTCCAGAGATCTTGAGTAAGGGTGTCATTGTCGGTCACCAGTGACGACAGATGGACCGTGGTCTCGAATCTCCGTAGATTGAGTCCAAGCAATTCGATGGTCGCATCGAAACGTTCGACGCGTGCGGTGTGCTCACTGGCGACTTTTAAGATTGAAATCTCGATGTGGCTTGTTTTTGGGTCAAGTGTAAGCGTCTGGACAGTCGGTTCCCCAAAGGCGGCGCCGAGCTTGTCGAGAGGAAAATAGTCACAAGCCATCGCCAACAACAGCGTAAGCACCAAGACGTGTTCGAGGCGGGACATGACTCGAAGATCTTGATCACTTCGAACTCTCGGGTAAATACGCAGATCTTTCACCCACACCCGAACTTATTGCGCCTGGGGAGCCGCATTCTCGGATTTTCGCCCGCCCGTCCAGCGGTCGAGCACCACGGTCGCCGTGAGGTCACCCGTGACGTTCACGGCGGTTCGGACCATGTCGAGGATTCGATCGACGCCCAGAATCAAGGTGATGCCCTCAAGAGGTATACCGACACTGTTTAGAACCGCCGCGAGTACGACGATCCCCACCCCTGGAGCCGCTGGGGCGCCGATCGATGCCGCAACAGCGGTCACGGCGATCAGCAAGAGGGCGCCGGTATCCAATTCGAGACCAAAAGCTTGAGCGAGAAAAACTGTAGCGACCCCCTGATAGACGGCGGTGCCGTCCATGTTGATCGTGGCTCCAAGCGGGATCAAAAACCGTGCGGTTCCGGCTCGAACGTTGAGTTCTTTCTCGGCGGTCTTGATCGACATGGGCATGACAGCCGCTGAGCTCGATGTTGAGAATGCGAGCAGTTGGACTTGGCGCGCGACGGCCAAGAAATGCAGTGGCTTGATGCCTCCCACAAACCAAAGCAGCGCGAAGTAGACGAAACACTGGAGCAGGAGTGCCGCGATCACCGTCATCACATAGGCTCCGAGCCCAGTTAGGGCATCGAAACCGAGCTGCGACACGACGCGCGCAATAAGGCCGAATACGGCGAGGGGGGCGATTTTCATAGCCCACTGCACAACCTTCATGCACACATCTTGTACTGCACCGAGTAGATCGAAGAGCGGTTTAGACTTGTCGACGGGCATGCTCACGAGCGCAATACCGATGACCAATGCGAGGACTACAATTTGAAGAACCTCTCCATCGACCATGGACGCAAGCGGGTTGTTGGGGATCAGGTCGACGATGGCTTCAGGGATGATTTTCTCTTGATCGACACTTGAAGCCGTTGCGCTATCGAGTTCACTGGATCCTGAAGGGGCGTTCGATCGAATCCTCAGCCGTGAACCTGGTTTGATCAACAGAGCCGTTCCCAGGCCGATCGCTAGAGCGATGACTGTGGTCCCGAGAAAATAGGCTGCGGCCCGCAGGCCGAGCGAGCGAAGCTGGGTGATGTTGTCGCTTTCTCCCAGTCCACGCACGATCGACGCGACCACCAAGGGGATGACGATCATCTGGACGACCGCCAGGAACAGCGTTCCCGGTAGTGCGAGCCATTGGGCGAGGGTACGCGAGAGATCCGGAGGAAGCCATCCGGCTTCGGGGCCCATCAACAGGCCCACGAGAATTCCGAACACGAGGCCGACAAGAACCTTCGCCCAAAGCCGATCTCGGAGGAGTGTCTGTAGGCTATCACCGAGCCGAATGAGCGGCTCTAGTTTGATAAACTCAATCGGATCTTGGTCTTCGTTTGTCCTGTTCACGACGATACTGCACCAAACGGGAGCGGAAGTGGCTTCGGGGGGCAGGAGTCTGTTGACGCGCCGTCGCTGCCCTAGCTCGAGGAATTGGGCATCACCTTCGGAAGTTTGTAGTCGTTGGGCACAATGGCGACGGGCACTGGCAGCTGAGCGGCGATCTCCGACCCGACGCTGCTGGTGAATATCCGCGAGACAGCTCCGAGTTTTCGAGACCCACAGACGACGATGCAGGCCTTCTCTTTCTTGGCGATTCGACCGACCTCGCCGGGGACCCATCCACCGCCGATGACGCTGCGGACCTCTTGAAAACCGTGGGTACCGGCCCAGCGCTCAAGTGCTCTTTGAGCGCTGGCGCCATACTCGGACCAGGCATATTGAAGCGTCTCCTCGGGGAGGTTTTCGCCGCCCCAGCCCACCGGCATGGGGGCGACATGGACCAAAAGAAGCTCGCGGCCGAGAGCTTTCGCCAGAGATTCTGCGAATCTCGCCGCGCCGTCTGAATCGTTTCCTGTGCAGGTCGAGAGCATGACCGGACCTTCGCCGATGTCGTCGTAGCTTAGGTCCGGGGGGGTGACGATCGTCGGGACCGGAAGACTGCGCAAAAGCCGTCGTGTGACCCTCCCGAGCCTGATCATGCTGGTCTCATCCCGTGGGGCTGCGCGGCCGACAAGGACGGCGTCGACCGAACCGCCTTCTGCGATTTCGAGCAGTACATTTTCAGGTTTTTGGCCCTCAAAGAGTTTGGGGTCGTCAACGATGTCGGCTGCATTTTCGCGTTGAAGCACCTCTTGGAGCCTGGCTGTCACCAGGTCGGAGACTTCGGAGCGGGGGTTGGCAGCGGAGAAGATGACACGTTGAATGTCTTCGACCACATGCACAGCCTGTATGTTTTGGGCTGCGCCCTTGTCCTTGAGAAAACGTGCAAGCTGCAGAGTTCCACCGCAGCGTTCACGAAGATCGAGTCCGAGGAGCCACTTCATGACATGAGGATCGATCCGATGTGAACGGTGCGCAAGATGAGAATCGTCTTCTGAGCCACGTAAAAGAATCTGTACGCCGCGCAAGAATTTCGCGAGCGGGACCGTGAGAGGCTAGGATCCGCCGCGTCCAACCGACATCTTGCCGAGGCCGAGGACGGCCGCCATGGCTCGAAAGTCCGAAGGTCTGATGGCGCCGAGAACCCGCCCCAGCGATAGATAGACAAGGGTGTAGAAGCCGAGCGCGAGCGCGAGCGCCGTCGTTTGGGGCAGCGATGCGAGGGGCGAGTGCCAACGGAGGAACCACACCATGCATGCGGATAGAGTGCTTGCGCCGACGATTTTGGCGATCGATCGCCAAGGAAGAATCGAGGAAAGTGGAGCTTTGAATCGAGCTTTCACTGCGCGAAGGTAGGCGACGAAGGCGATCATTGCGGCGATCAAGGTTCCGGTGGCCACCCCGATTGTGCCGAAGAAGGGGGCGAGCGCGAGGGAGAGAGAGACGCTGGAGGCCACCGCGATGAATGCGAGACGAAGCAAGACCTTCGTATCTCCCGCGGCCTGAAGGAGCGCACCGTATTGTGCAACTCGGTGGGCCAGGATCAGCATGAAGATTCGAAATGGCCAGACTGCGCCCGCATAGTCGTCCCCTGCCAATGTATTGATGATGTCGGGTGCGAGCGCGAAGGCGAAAACCGCGGCCCCCACCACGACGATGGCTCCTTTGCGCGCCGCCACTCGAAACAGGCCAAGCAAGGCTGCGCGATCCCGCTCGCGCAGCGTGGCGACGTAGCGTGGCAGAAGCACGCTTCCGATGGCCATGGGCACGGCCGTGACAAAGGTCAGCTCGTACGTGGCGAAGACGTACTCGGCGGTCGCGGCGGCTGGTAAAAAATAGGCGACAATGAATTTGTCGGCGGATTTGTTGATCTTGGCGACAAGTGAGGCGGCCCCTAATGGGAGAGAAAAGTTGATCTGTTCGCGGAATGAACCAGCGGGTAAATCGGCGCCGGTCCGTGGCAAGATGAATCCCATCCACGTTGCGGTCAGCACAAAACGGGCGATTCCTGCGGCGACGATGCAGCCAACGATGGTCGTGGGACCCAGTCCGGCGGCGGCGGGACCGAGAACCGCGAGCAGGCCAAGTGCGGTCGTCACTAGCTGATAGTTGCTGGCTTGACGGGTCCGTCCTGTCCCGAGTAGGGCCCCGACAAATGCCCAGGTAGGGAATTCGATGAAGGCGACAAGCGCGAGTTTCGGCAGCGATGTGCTGACAATATCGATCTCCGCAGGGTTCCATTCATCGAGCAGCCAGGGTGATATCCAAGCGAGGGCCAGCATGGCTAATGAGGCTACGGCCGCAGAGACATGCAAGATTCCCGCGGTCCGTAGCATCAATGCCCGTCGATGCTCGAGGGGCCAGGCCTCACAGAAATAAAGGAGACTCTCTTGGGCCCCCATGGTGGCGAGCGCACGCGCGACACCGAAAATCATCACCAGGTAGGCGAGGATCGCAAACTCGGCCATCGGGAGCCACAGGACGAGCAACAGCCCGCCGAGCAACTCGAAAGCAGCCGAAATGACGCGTGCACGGACGACAGGAGCAAGCTTTTGGGTCAGCTCGTCGTCTGCGGAAGCAAGTGGACGGGACATGGCGAGGCAAGAGCGACGGTCGGGAATGTTGCACATTTATGAGGTGGATCGACAGCCGTGGTTCACGATGGTGATGAAACGTCTGTGTGAAATGCGCGGTCGTTTCATTGCCCTTCACCCGTGACCTTGAGGACGACAATGGCTAGAACCCGGGCCATGCAGAGAATCATACTCCCGGTGCTCACTCTTGTGAGCTGCCTCTCCGCCTGCGAACCACAAACGGCGACGATCACGCCGGATGCCGCAACGAGCCAGGATGCTGAAGTGTCGGACGAGGGCGATGCGTCCAGCGAAAAAGCGACGCCCAAGGCGGAGGACAATAGCAAGGCTGCCGAACTCAAAATGGCCTTTGCGAAACTTGAGACAGCGAAGACCGAAGACTCGGCGCGCTGGACGGACAGCCTTCGTGCTGACGCACACAAGATGCTTGCTGTGAGTCACAGCGACGCGGCGACCGCTCTAAAGGCGATTGTCGCAGGTCCGCACCGACATCCCGAGAATGTTGCGCGCGACGATCAGCGCCATCCGGAACAGACACTGGCATTTTTCTCGATTCGACCCGACATGACCGTCGTCGAGATCGGCCCCGGTCGAGGTTGGTACACAGAGATTCTCGCACCGTTTCTCGCAAAGAGCGGGCAGCTCGTCGTGAACAGCAGCGACCCCAACGGTCCGGAGACCGAGTCGCGTACCTACTACGCCCGACGTTTTCAGTACTTTGTCGACAGCAACCAAGAACTCTACGGAAAAATCGTTCAGCAGCGCGGGAAGGATGGGGTGCTGAACATCGGCGCGGAAGCGTCCGCGGACGCTGTACTCGTGGTCCGTGGCTTGCACGGGCACGCGCGAAGAGGAACGCTCGCTGCGACGCTCGAAACCATTCACGCCACGCTCAAAGAGGGAGGGATCTTCGGTGTCGTTCAGCATCGAGCGGCCGAGGGCGCAGACCCGAAAATCTCGGCAAAGGCCGGATACCTCCCGCAAGCGTGGCTCGTCGAGCAGGTTCTGGCGGCGGGTTTCGTGTTGCAAGAGAGCAGTGAAATCAACGCAAACCCCAAAGATACTCGGGACTACCCGGAAGGCGTGTGGACCCTCCCACCCACACTCGCCCTGGGGGAGAAGGATGCGGCAACCTACAAGACGATCGGCGAATCTGACCGTATGACCCTGCGCTTCGCCAAGCGCTAAAATCGTCGCTCACACGAGGAAGGGCCAGGCTGACGGTCCTTCCCGCGGAGGCTACTTGCTTGGCTTGCCTGGCCTTGGGGATCCAGACGGTGGGCGTTTCGTTGGCATGCCATCGGCATCGAGATGGACTAGACCACCCTTTCCGAAAAGTCCCTCATCGGCGAGCGCCTGAACTTCTTCGAGGACTGTTTTGTGTGATCCCTTCGCCTGGGCGAGGGCATCACCGACCACCAGCACTACGAAGGTGTCCTGTGAGAGGTGGCCGGTGGCTGCGGTATGGACCGCTTGAGCATCGACGGCACGCACGCGGGCTTGATGGCCTGCGTAGTAGTCGAGCGGGAAACCGAAGCGGTCGACTCTCATGAAGGCGGACAGGGTCTTGGTCGCGGTTGAAAATAGCGCAGGCAAGGCCAGAAGTGCGCCCTCTTGCTCGCGATGGAGTTCCTCCTTTGTAGGTTGTGTCGCTCGCATTCCCGCGATCTCTTTGGCGACCTCACGCAAAGCGAGCGCGGTTGTACTCGTCTCGACCGACGAACTCGCAAAGAGATGGCTTCCGCCTTTGCGGTAGCGAAAACCGCCTCGTCCGCCGTAGCTGTAGCCCTTGTCCTCGCGCAGGTTCATGTTGATGCGACTGGAGAACGAACCACCAAGAATTTTGGCCATGAGCTTGGTGGCCTCAAAATCGTCGGCATCGCGCCGGGGCCCCGGATGACCGATCATGATCATGGATTGAACGGCACCATCGACATGCACAAAATGGATTTTTCCGTTGGCCTTCTTTGCGGGCCGAACGTTTTTCGCGGAGGGAGCTTTTCCCTTCCAGAAGGACAACCGAGAATCCAACTCCTTGCGCAGCTCATCTTGGCTGGTCATGCCGACCACCCAGAGTTTGGCTCCGTTGGGTCCTAGTTGGCGTATGTGTTTCTTACAGTCAGAAAGCTTGATCGCCTCGAGACTCTTTTGGGTCTCGATGTGGCCGTAAGGATGTTTTTCGCCCCAGATCAGTGTAGAAAACAGTCGGCGAGCGATCTCGCTCGGATTGGACTTCCGTTGCAAGAGACTCGCAACTCGGGCTTCCACGATTCGGTTGAGGTCTTCTTGGCGCAGCCCAGGTTCTCGAAGCATCTCGGCGACGAGGTCGAGCGTGGGTCCGAGTTGCGCTTTTAACGTTCGGGCCGAGATGGACCGGGTCTCCAGGCGGGCTGTCGAGCTGATCGCCGTCGCTATATCGGCCTGTTGCTCCTCAAAAGCGATTTTTTCAAGGGACTGGGTCCCCTCGCTCAGCAGATCCATACAGACCGCGGCCATTCCACTTTTTGAGCGGGGATCTCCGGCCGTTCCTTCATTGAATTGAAAGGTCAGTTGTACAGTTGGAAGCTTGTCTTGTTTGACTAAAAATACGTCGATTCCGTTGTCCAACGTGAAGCGTTGAACGGAAGGGAACACGAAGTCTTTCACAGGACGTGGAGTCGGACGGCGTTGGCGATAGTCCTCCTCTGGCCACGGCGCCACGGCAGAAGCTGTGGCGTCGGCCGGAGTGGTTGAGGCGGGCTGGGGGGGTGCTTGGGAGGCCTGGTTTGGGGCGCAGGCGATCTGCGCGGTGACGATGGCGAGAACAGCGGTGAGGCGTTTCATGACTACTTGTCTCCGTCCTGCGCTGAGGAGCGCTTCGAATTTGGGGTGCCTTTTGCGGAGGTGTTCTTCGGGGTAGCGATAATCTCTGCGTGGGGGGCGGATAGATATTTTACGGCGGCGCTTCGAACCATTTGTGGTGTGATCGCGCGCATTCGCTGGAGGTAGATGTCGGCATAGCCGGGGTCCCCAGCATGATGGTTGAACCATTGCAGTTGGTCGGCCCGTCCGCTTAGGCTTTCGAGTCGCCACACAAAACTGGACTCGGTGCTGACGATGACGCGATTGAGCTCGTCTTGTGTGATGGGCTCCCGCTGCAAGCGCTCGACCTCCTCGCGGATGATGGCTTCGACACGTACGCGTTTTGTGTTGGGCTTGAGCTGGGCGACGATATTGAAGCTCCCGGAGAAATGCCGGCCGTTTTGGTAAGCATAGGCTCGGCTGCAGAGCTTTTCATCCACCACCAGCCGTTTGTAGAGGCGCCCCCAGCCCCTGGCGCCCAAGACTCGGGCGGCGACGCTCATTTCAAACGACTCCTCTGCGAGCTCGGCGGGACTGTGCCAGACATATTGCACTTGCTCGAGGCGAGCGATGTTGTCCACGACTTCCTTGCGCAGGTTCTCGTGAAGACGCGGGGTGCGGATGTGGGTTCGCGGCGGCTTCGGGAGTTTTGGAAAGGACCCGAACCACTTTTGGACGAGCGCCTTCGCGTCGTCGGTCTCAAAATCGCCGGCGAGTACCAATGTGGCGTTGCTCGGAACGTACCACTTGCGAAAAAATGCACTGATGTCTTCAAGGCTAGCGTTTTCGAGGTCTTTATGGCGGCCGATCGTTAGATAGCGATAAGGGTGCCCCTCGGGATAGAGGGCGGCGGCCACATCGAATCGAATCGTCCCATAAGGGCGGTTGTCGTAGTTCTGCCGGCGCTCATTGCGTACGACATCGATTTGATTTTTGAGGCTGGCTTGGTTCAGGAGATCGAGCATGTATCCCATGCGGTCGCTCTCGAGCCACAGAGCCGTTTCGATCTGGTGTCGAGGAACCGTCTCGAAGTAATTGGTACGATCGGTGTTTGTCGTCCCGTTGATACCCGTTGCACCGATCTCCTTGAGAATATCGAAGTGCACATCCTGACCGATATGCTTGGCCCCCTGGAACATCATGTGTTCGAAGAGATGTGCGAAACCACTTTTTCCAGGCTCCTCGTCGCCGCTGCCCACGTGATACCAAAGGTTAACGGAGATCTCTGGGGCGGAAGTGTCTCGATGGAGAATGATCTCGAGACCGTTGCCGAGTTCGTATTTCTCGAAATCGAGAGCGATCTTGTCGGAGTTGGCGGCCGCCGCATCGGAAGAGAGGACGGGAAGGGCGAGGAGCCCGGCGAGGATGAACTTCCTGATGAACACGTTGATGGCTTCACTTGGGGATGCTGGGAGAGACAGACAATTGTCGGGGCGATGCTTGCAGCCCACGCAAAGCGGCGCAAGTCGTCGCCGCTAGGGCATCGGGCTTAGCTCATGCCCTACGACCACGCGAATCTGTGGATGTTGGGTCACGAGGTTCTTGAGAGCCAACAAGCTGCGACGGTTGGCGAGCCTATCGCTGCTGTACCTGCCGGGTTCGACTCCGTGCTCCCAACCCCATCGCGTGTGTGAAGTATCACCTGTGAAGAGTACGGGTCCGCTGGCCGCGTTAACCAAGTAGGCGACACTTCCTTGGGTATGACCTGGGCACAAAATCGCCCATATCGAGCCATCTCCAAGGATATCCACCACAGAAAGCCCCTCGATCGTAGTTTGTGCTGTGAACTCGCGGATGTCGTTGTGGCCAGCGAACAGTGCCGAGTAAGTTCGGCGGAGCAGTCCATTGGCACCCGCGCGAGTATGGAGCTCACCTTTTCCCGTATAGATCGGAACATCGAGGGGGAGGTCCGGGAGACCCAGGACGTGGTCCAGGTGTGCGTGAGTCAAGAGCAACGCCGTGAGTTTTAGCTGATGCTTGGCGATGGTCGCCCCCAGGGATTCGCGCGGTCGCATGTCCTTTAAAAAAGGACGCACCAGCCCCTTGATGGCCTGAGGGTCCCCATCCGCGAGGCCCTGGTCGATGCCGGTATCGATCAGAAAGTCGCCCATGGTGGGGTGGCGGATCACGTGAGTGAGCACCGAGATAGGGTGTTCCACGTTGCTGAGGCCAGCGGCCCGAGCTTTGGGATGGTCCAGATTGATCAGTCCGCGGGATGGGACGGACCAATCTGCGGCCACCACGGAGAACAGTGCAAGTGGCTCCGTCGGGTTTCGGAGGACCTCGGACCATGATGCTGCGTGCACCAATTGCGCAGGAGGGGCATAGCTTGTCGTGGGGGCCGAAGGGACCAACTGGCAGCCGGAAGCGAAGCCTAGGCTTAATAGAAGGACCAAGGAGCGGCGGAGCAACGCGGAGACTGTCGATGATTTCATGGAGATATTTCGTCCTGGAGATACGATTCTCTATCCAAGAGAGAGTTTCAATATTCATCGATGAGATGCGACTATCCGAAAATGGATGCCGACTGGATGGATGTACGCGTGTTCTTGGCTGCGGCCCGCCACGGAAGTTTTACCGGGGCATCCAAGGCGTTGAAGTTGGGTCAGGCGACCGTGAGCCGGCGGGTTGCGTCGCTTGAGGCGGCAATCGGACACCTCGTCTTTGATCGCATGACCGACGGACTGTCTTTGACCGCAGCGGGGGAAGAAATCCTTCCACGAGCGGAGGCGATGGAACACGCCGCGCTCGATCTTCGGGCGGCGCTTCGCGGGCTAGAGGCCCGTCCTGAAGGGGTTGTGCGCGTTGCGGTACCGCCTGGACTTGCGGTTGATCTGACCCTGCCCTTCGCCAAGCTCTTCTACCCGAAGTATCCAGGCATTCGTCTCGAAGTGCTTTCGTCCCTCGCGAACGCGGACCTTACAAGGGGAGAGGCGGACTTGGCGATTCGTTTGCACCGGCCCTCGCAGCTGGCTCTGGTCTCGCGTTCCTTGGGCCGATTTCCAATGGGCTTGTTCGCGAGTCGGTCGTACGTTGCGAGCCTTCCCCCCAATGCCACGCTCAACGACCTTGATTGGATCGGATGGCTCGGTGACTTTTCTCATCTTCCAATGATGAAGTGGATTGCGGGGAGAGTTGGAGACGTGCCGCTACGCTACGCGTCGAACAGCTTTGTCGCACAGCGAGAGGCGGCCTGCGCAGGGCTTGGGGTGGTCGCTCTACCCGAGATTCAGGCCGCGACCACGGCTGAGTTGATCGAGGTTCCGGTCGGCGAACTCGACATGCCCTTGGGGGAGGCGTTTTTGGTGATACATCGTCCACTGAGACTCGTCCCCAGGGTCCGTGCCGTGGCCGACTTTGTGATCGATCTATTCTCGATGGATACCGCTCGGTTTGCGGCGATTTTTAGTGATTCAAGATCAAAGACGTAGGCGAGTGTAGATTCTCGAATGTGAGAACAGGTTCAGACCGAGTCTTTCGTACCGTTCGATTCTGTCTCTTCCGGGGAGGGGGTCGCTCGGTAGTGAAGTTGAAGTCCACGGAGAAAGTTACGAAGGATCTGGTCCTTGCATACCCGGTATTGCCGATGAGTCGGCTTGCGAAAAAGCGCGGACAATTCGTGTTTGCTGATCATGAATCCTGCGGACTGAATGAGCGCCAAAAGTTGGTCCGAGCCCAGTGCGAGCGCGATTCTTAATTTCACGAGGATCAGGTTGTTGTTGAGTTGGTCCTCATGTTGTGGTTTTGGACCTTCTCGAGCTCCGCGACGTGCGATGATAAAACCGTTGAGAAACGTCGCCAGGACCAAGTCGATGCACGCCACGTAGGCTGGATCGTCGTCGCGCTTAAGCCAATCACTGACCTCTGCACGCGTCACATTTTTGTCGCCGAGAGCAAAGATCTTGATCATCTCCGAGTCGTCAAGATCAAAAACGTACCGGAGCCGACGGAGAATGTCGTTGTTGGTCATGACAAGCGGGCTTTTGCGGGGACGTCTCGCACGTTCGAGGGCCCCCGAGTTGGCCTTGTAGCGGAGCTGGAGCTTGAGGTCGAGCGAGATGCCCCCGGCACAGGCGCAGGGAGCGGAGTGCGCTCTTTGCGATCCGCTGTACTTGGAGACAGTCGTTGGGTCTCGCTACTGGGGGCGGTCGAGCTGGGTGTAGAAGCTGACCTCGGCGCGGCTCGCCTCGGAGCGCCCTTCGGGCCCGACATAGCGGACGGTGTCGAAGGCCGCCTCCGGATCGTTGTCAGGCATCCGGGCGGTGACCCAAACCGTCTCGTCATCGCTAAGGAGATCAACCTGGGCGGTGACTGACTCGGTGATTTCTCCGTCGAGAAGAAAATCGATCCGAGCCTTGTCTGGACGGCGGGAAGGGTCGAGGCGGGCGAGGGAGGTCCACCAACTCTCCGTTCCGTCTGGATGCATAGCGAACTGCAAGACCGGTCGGGCTGCGATCTTTGGGCTGCCCATTGATGTGTAGTTGGCGATGTTGTTCCAGATCCGATTCCAGGTCCATGGTGAGACCCACGCCGGATCGCAATAGGTCATGAAGTCGGTTGTTGTGTCAGGAGCGTAGATTCGGAAGTCGCGGATACCGAATCCTGTGTTGAGGGTGCGGCCAAGCGGATGATCTGGATAGCTGCTGTCGTTGCCAGAAGAGGGGTTTTCAGGGTTGTCGCATTTGACGTGTCGCAGGCCTTGATCGTGTCCAAGCTCGTGCACCGAAGTTCGCCCCGTCGTGGTCAAGTTGCCGTCGACCCATAGAATCGCGTTCACGTTTGAATTCGGCCAGGCGCAGCCCATTGTTCCCGAATTCGCCCCGGTGTCGATGACGCCGACGTAGTAGATATTGGCGGGGGCGCCGTCGGCACTCCAGACCTGTTGTACAGTCGACAACATGTCGCAGACGTCGGTTCCACCGTTCCAATTCCGCGTGTCGTCGATGACGTGATTAATCCTCTGCACAGGTTGTTGCTGATGCAGCTCATCGACAACGGCCTTCATTTTAGTTTCGTCTGTCACATCGGGGGTCACGCCGCTGTAGGTGTAGGGGATGAAGTTGATGTTCATCTCCATCGGTGTGGACTCAAAGCCGATCTCTTTCGGTCCATCTGCGGGAGAGACATTGACTTGCAGGGTTAGGTCTTCTCCACCTGGCTCGGTCTCCCACAGTGACACCTGAAACTTTGTACCGGGCTCTGTGAAGCCCTTTTCGGCGACGAGTGCGAACCAGATCGCGCCGTCGAGGTGCAGGTCGACGGTGTCTCCAAAAATGATCTTTCTCTTAACGAACTCCTCGGTTTCGCCATTGGGTAGAGTGATCTCGAGACGCGCTTCGATCTCTCGTTGGGTCCACCCGTCCTCAATGACATGGTAGACACGGATCTGCGTATCCCGACCGTTCACGAGTTTTCCCTCGCGACCGTTGCCGACCCATGTGTCCGTGTCGGCGATCGTTACGTTGATGCCGTGGTTCGCAGTGATCTTGGTGATGGAAATACCTCGTGCGGGGACGGGGTCGAACGCGGGCAGTCCGTCGCCGTCGCCGTCGCCGTC
>CAYTFJ010000103.1:0-13802 GCA_964437075.1 uncultured Nannocystaceae bacterium | reverse complement strand
GTTCGGGTTCGGGTTCGGGTTCGGGTTCGGGTTCGGGTTCGGGTTCGGGTTCGGGCTCGGGCTCGGGCTCGGGCTCGGGAGAACGTGTCTTCTTTGGTTGTTCTCGCCTTCGCTCCTCATCGTCCCGCCTGGCGACCTGCTCATTGGCGATCGGCTCGGAATCGTCGACTACTTTTTCAGGCTCAACGAGCTCGTCCGGATCCCCCAAGTTGACAACGATCATCTCACTGGAGCTCGGGCGCTCATCTTCGTTTGCCGTAGACAACAAGGCCGTTCCGCCAACGATCACGACATTCACGCCTAGCGCCAAGAAAAGACACAAGACGGCCGCGCCGATCTTAAGCCGATGGCGCCTCACTCTGAACTTTTCGTGCCCGCATGGCACCCAACAACACTAACAACGCGGAGGAGCCCATGGCAACTCCGCGGATCCCGAGTTCTGTGGATGCCCGCGGCACCCACTGCCCTAGTGCATTTTTCGATAAATGCCGACAACCTTGCCTAGGATATCAATCGACCGAAAATCGGATCGGCGTACCAAAATCGGAGCCATGCTCGAATTCGCTGGCTCTAAGCGGACCTGGTCTCCATCCGTATAGTAGCGTTTGCAGGTCGCTTCGCCCTCGATCATGGCCACGACAATCTCGCCCTGTTCCGCCGTGGACTGCTTGCGCACAAAGATATAGTCGCCGTCAAAGATCCCGGCCTCGATCATGCTCTCCCCTTGAATCACCAGGCCAAAAACATCACGCGCTTGCGCGGACCCGAGAAAAAATCGATCGATGGTCACACGATCCACAACATTCTCCTCGGCGAGAATCGGCTGGCCGGCTGCAACTCGCCCGACGATCGGGATTTGCACCTTTTGGTCATCGAGATCCACAGGGCGTAAAGCCCTGCTTTTTAGCTCTTCACGTACCAAATAGCCCTTTCTCTCCAGGGCTTTCAAATGATCATTCACGCCGTTCGTCGAGCGAATCCCCATGTGCTCACCGATTTCGCGCAAAGTAGGCGGATATCCCCGCTTATCCAAACAGATCGAAATATAGTCCAGGGCCTGCTGCTGACGTGCGGTAAGTGGCTGTCTCACGGTGTTCTCCAGTTTCCTGAACCTCGCGCTGCGTCCGCAGCGAGTACTGAACAGGTGTATGGAAGATTCCCTCCGAGGTCAAGTATTCGTCGAATTCAAGATCGATCTCGTTCGCCAATCGGAAATCGCCATGGAGACAACAACGGGCGATGCTCGCCTCGTGACACGCGCCCATCCGAGATCCATCCGGCCGACCAGCCGCCCACTCGATCGCCGAAACGGGAGAATGGACCGTCGGGCCGAATCCAACCGCCACGCCGTCACCGACTCTCGCGCCCGCAACGGCTTGGAGGAACGCCGAAGGGGACCGCGCCGGCTCTTGGAAATTCGACGCCCTCGATGGCAACGACTTGCAGTCGCCGGTCTGTCAGCACTGTTGGGCGTCCTTGCGGGAGATCTCGTCTCGGGAGCGACCAGTCACGCCCCGCTCATCGCCACAAAAGTGGAGAGTGCCACACGCCTGGCGGATGAGGGCAAGGTCTCAATCCGACTCCTTGAGTTGCGGGACGAGGCCGAGCAGCTGACCGTCAGCGCAATTCTTCTTGACGAACGTCTACGTACGCGGTGGCTGATGATGTTGCCCGATATAGAAGGTGTGGCGGCCGAGCCACGAGCGCCCTCAATCGCACGCGACGAGGCCAGAGCAACTTTGCTTGCACTTCGCCGCGCCGGGGTGGAGTCTATTCCCCATGGTGGATTCGAAGACGGATGACGACTCGCTAGATCCCAATCTCAAGGGACCCGGCCGCGCGCCGCCTGACGACGCGCCGACTCGAGAACCCGACGAAAATCTCCGAGGCGGATTCACCAAACGCCTTGGTGACAGCCTCTTGCACGGATTGATGGACTCCGGAGCTGCCTTCAAGCGCGGTCAAGACCTCGTGACCGAAATCGCAGGGGGCACAAAAGAGGAATTTCTCCGCCTGGCGGGCGCCGAGCTACGGACTTTTCTCGATAAGATGGACGTCGTTGACCTCGCCCGGGAAATCGCTTCAGGACTCGTGCTCGACGTGACCGCAAGCGTCCGCATCCGCCGAGACGAAACGGGGAAACTACGCCCCGAGGTCGATGGAGAAACACAGTTCCGCAGCGCTCCGGGGGGCCCCTCCGAGCCAAGTCCCGCCCAGACCTCGACCCCCTCTCCTGTCTCCAGATCCGCTTCCGATCCCGAAACGGCACACCGTGAGAACGCGAGCAAACTCCACTCCGTTGACAACCACGAAGCGTCACCTACGGGGCCGGTGCCGCGCTCGCCGTCGGATTCAAACGACCCTCGATAGGTCTTCTCAAATCTCAAACAATCGGCGTATCCGGGGGCACGGCGGGCGGTAAGTCTCCATTCACGCCCGGGGTCGTTTGGGTTTCTTGGGTCTGGTGAGCCTCACTCAGGTCTTCGCGCGTTCGCGCGCGAAACTTGTTGCTGACAAAATTGGCGATTTCAGCGCCGATTTTTAAACCGAATCCAGTGATCACTGCGCGGACAAGGAGCTTCATAGCCACGTCATTGTGCCACATTGCGGAACCTCAAGCCCATCTCTGCCAGCCCACGCCCACAGAACGATGAGGCATCTCGATCCAGTGAAAAACCCGCACTGGAACCATGGTCGACATCAAGGCTCTCCGATCTCGGACGATATGCACTCCATGGATCACGCGAACACACTCTGCCCGCCGGCGATACTGCTGGTGAATGCTGGTGAAGAATTGGATGGGCTTCGGAGCCAGCTCAGTAAAACTGCCGGTTCGGCCTTGTCAATCGAAGTACAGGAGGTCACCACACACGAGCAGGCGATAGAAGCGGTCATTCAGCGCTCCGGCTCCAACACGGCCTTTCGCGCAGTTTGCATGAACCTGAATTCTGAGAGTGACAACATCCTACGGCGACTCCACGAGTCGGACCCTCGATTGCAATTCTTGCTAATCGCGGACAACAACGAGGTGGATCTAGCCCACATCCGCTCCTCGATCAGCGTCTGCCAGTGGCGGCTCACCGTGGGTACAGTCGATCCGCTGAGTACCCACCACTGGCTGCTTTCGCTCCCCGATCTCAACCTCGCTCCTCGCGCAGACGACCAAGACCAGGGTGCCAACCTTGATTCGACCCTCGAAACGGTCGACCTCAACGATGCGGTCAACGGAGTCCGCACCGGAATTGCCACCCCAGTCGACAGCATCGACGGCGGCATCCGTACGCTCGGCGATGCGTTCTACAACATGCTGTCGCTGATCGATGCCTTCGACGAGTTGGAGCGCGAAGTCCGACACGTCCCTGGCCTCAAATCTCGTCTCGCAGTCATTGAAGAGGCCCGGCGAGACGCCGACGTCGAGACGTTAATGGAAGAGGTCCCGACAGCCTTGCTCATGGTCTCGAATGGGCTTGAAACCCTCAGTGCGATCACCCACTCGCTCGAAGTGATCGGCAATTCGAACTCATCCAATCGAGAGGCAGCATAATGGCCCCATCCGTTTCACTTAAGGACCACGAATTTCACTATTTGCGAGATTTCGTCCGCAAACATTCAGCGATCGTAACCGCCCCCGATGCTCAGTCGTCGATGGAGTTGAAGTTGATTGCATTCATGCGTGCACAGAAGATCGACGCCTTGTCGTCTCTTCTTCACACCTTACGCACACAGCCAAGAAGCCCTGTGACCGAGAATTTCCTCGACCACATGACCAACAACGAAACCCTGTTTTTTCGTGATCCGGCGTTCTTCGACGCCATTGAGACCGGAATCATTCCCGCGATGCTCGAAAGACGACGCACCACTCGCGCCCTCAAGATTTGGAGCGCTGCAAGTTCGAGCGGACAAGAGATCTACAGCCTGCTGATGCTCCTCCAAACCCGTTTTCCCGAGCTTGATCGCTGGGACCTTGAAGTGATGGGCAGCGACATTTCAGAGACCATGCTCTCACGCTGCCGGGAGGGTCTTTACTCCGACCTCGAGGTGCGTCGAGGACTTCCCGTTGGATACAAAGAGCGGTTTTTTACCCCCGAGGGCCGTCGATGGCGAGTGAAGGCCCATGTTCGCAAGATGGTCACTTTTCGTAAAATCAACCTTTCTATCGCGTGGCCGCGACTACCGCAGTTCGACATTATTCTGCTTCGCAACGTGCTTATCTATTTCGATCAGGCGACGAAGCAGGCGATCCTTAGACGCATACGCTACACACTCGCCTCCGATGGGCTGCTCGCCCTCGGCGGAGGCGAGACCGCACTCACCCTCGACGATTCCCTCGAAAGGGTACGTTTCGGGACGACCTTCGTTTTTCAGAAAAAGTCGTTTCTGGCCCAGGCTGGCTGATCGCGTCCAGCGAGGTCAGGCGATATCAAAGAGGAGAGGGAGCCCGCGGGCTCCCTCTCCTCTTTGATATCGCCTGACCTCGCCTACATCGCCCGACGAACTTTTGCGCGTCGCACGACCTTCGGTCCAGATTTGGCCATCACTCGGCGATTGATCTGCATAGCAATCTGATCAAGAGGTAGCACTCGATCCGCATGGCCGGCCTTCGCTACGAAACCGGGCATGCCCCACACGACGCTCGATGCCTCATCTTGGACCAAAGTCGTCCCCTTCATCTCCTTGATGTATTGGCAGCCGCGCAAGCCATCATATCCCATCCCCGTAAGCACAACAGCATAGACACCTGCTCCATAGATATCGGCGACGGAGCGAAACATCGGGTCAACGGCTGGACGACAGGAGTTTTCGCGCGGTCCCTGGCCGGTCTTGATCAAGACCTTCACCCCGGAGCGAGCGAAGGTCATATGAAAATCTCCGGGTGCGATATAGACACGACCCGCCTCAAGTTCCATTCCAGCCGCCCCCTCCACCACATCGAGACTCGACTGGCGCGAGAGCTGTTTTGCCAGCGAAGCCGTGAACTTCGGTGGCATATGTTGCGTGATCACGATCGGGACAGGAAAGTCTCCGTCCAATCTCGGAACAACTTCTTCCAATGCCCGAGGACCGCCTGTCGAAGCGCCGATCGCTAAAATTGAAATTGTCCCGGTCGATCCATCGGACAGCATCGCCAGATTCGGAGAGAGACGATGCGCGGTATTTCTTGAGTTCGTGGTCGACGCGCTTCGGTCTACACGGATGCTCGCGGGACGCTTGCTGGATACAGACTCCACACTACGAGTATTCCCGCGTAAGCGATGAAGCTCGCGTCTAAGCACCGGATTCAGAGATTTTTCAACGCTCTCCACCGTGAATGGCCGTACTTTCCTCGCCACATCGCAAGCTCCAGCTTCAAGGGACTGGGTCACGAGCATTCGAGCCTCTCGGCTATCGTTCGCGTGAAGGACAATCGGAATATCAGGGTAGATCTTGCGAACGTTCCGAATCACCCACGGACCGTTCATGTCTGGAAGCTCAGGATCCAGAACGATCATGTCCGGATTGACATGTTCGATCTTGGCCAGCGCAATGCGGCCCCCGGCCGCGGTGCCCGCCAGTTCACCACCATCCAGTCCTTCAATCGCGTCCTTCGTATGACGCCGGCCAAGTGCCGTCCCATCCACAACTAAAATACGAACATTTGGCATCGCTTCCCTTTCAATTCATCGCCATAGATTCCAGGTCCTGAAGCTAGACATTGGGCCGCCCTTCCGCCCGCGGAGTAAACGGACGTTCATAGACCATCGATCGCCTCAGCAAGAGAGGGAGGGCAGACCATCGACGGTCTGTCCTCCCTCTCTTGCTGAGGCGACGTCAAAGCCCGCGCTCTAGCCTCGGGCCTTGAACATCATTCTCTAGTACTGGAACCGACCGACCAACTCTGCCAATTTAACACCCATCTCCGCGAGACGACGGACTTCATCGTTGTTCTCCAACACGGCCGCACCTGTCTCCGCAGCCGCTTCGGCGACGCCCTGGATATTCTCGGAGATCTCCGTGGTCCCCCGAGCCGCCTCCGCGACATTTCGGCCAATTTCATTGGTCGTTGCGGCTTGTTCTTCAACCGCGGTGGCGATGGTATTTTGGATCTCATTGATCTGGTTGATAATCTCGGAAATCTGACCGATCGCATCCACTGCGCTGCGTGTATCATTTTGGATGTCGCCGACCCGTCGACCGATGTCTTCGGTTGCCTTGGCCGTCTCTTTGGCTAGCTCTTTGACCTCGTTAGCGACCACTGCGAACCCCTTGCCAGCTTCGCCCGCGCGAGCCGCCTCAATCGTGGCGTTCAGCGCGAGCAAATTGGTCTGCTGGGCGATCGAGGTAATTACCTTCACGACATTGCCAATCTCCTGGCTGCTCTCTCCGAGTTTGGCAATCGTCGTGTTTGTGGTGTCAGCCATGCGCACAGCCTCCGTAGCGACCGTCGCCGCATCGGCTGCGTTCTTTGCGATCTCCTTGATGCTCGCGCCAAGCTCTTCCGCCCCCGTCGCTACCGTTTGCACGCTGCGATTGATCTCCTCCGCGGCTGTGGCCGCGATGTTTGCGAGATCTGTATTTTTGGTCGCATTCTCGCTCATTCTCCCGCCCAAGAGCGCCATCCCTTCCGAAGCCGTCGCCACATCACTTCCGGTTCCCGCGATCGTCCCGATCGAATCTCGCATGTCGGACAGGAAGCTCCTGAGTGCCCCCCCCATTTTCCCGATCGTATCCTCGCCTACGACCGCAACCTGTTGGGTCAAGTCGCCTTTTGCCGCGGCATCGACGTTTCCGCGCAAAAGTGCAACTTTTTCGGTCAGCTCCGTTGCAGAACGCTTGGTCTCCATGTTAAGTTCCTCGATCTCCTGTTCGCGCGCAATCTTCTCGGTAATCACCTCCCAGCACACCATGGCACCTACATACTCGCCTTCCTGATCAGTCACGGCTGAGACATCGAGCAACAGGATTTCCGGCCCAACGGAGATTTGGGCGCTATGTGGAAGATTTGCAGGATCTCCCAATAGGCGCCGCTGGTCCGTCGGATTTTTGTGAAACACATCAATATTTGTCCCTACAAGATCTTCAGCACGAATCGGGATAAATGACTCCAATGTACTGAGCTTGCGAACACTGGCGGGGTTTGCATATCGAATCGTCAAATCGCGGTCACAGTACAAAACATTGATCGGCAATGACTCCAGCATCGACCGGATTCGTGATACCTCCTGCTCCTGCGCAAGCTGTTCCGTAATCACCTCCAAGCATATCATCACCCCAATCTGACTACCGTGGGAGTCTGTTGCCGCGGTCACCTTCAGTCGCAATTTCTCCGGACCAACATTGATCTCCGTGACTTCCGGAAGGTCTCTCGAGTCTGCGAGCATCTTCCTTTGAAGTGCTGGATTTGCATGAAATATATCAATGCTTTGGCCAACAACATCATCTGCGCGAACTGGCAAATAACGCTCGAGTTTTTTCAACAGATCACGACCCGCAGAATTTACATATTTAATTATTAAATCATTACCCGCATACAATACATTGATCGGCGCAGAGTCGAGCATCGATTCCACGCGCGCGATCTCATCTCCACGTCGTTTGCTTGCCGAGATGTCTTCCCAGTTGACCACGTAGCCTATCGATTGCCCATTGCTCACGATCCGATTGATGTTGGTCCGAAGCAAAACGTCACCGAATGAAAACTCTGCATCGTGTGGAAGCATGTTCGGATTCGTCAAAAGTCGTTCAATTTTTCGTGGATTTTTGTGAAAGTTATGAATCGACCCTCCCACTATGTCCGAAATTTCCACGTCAAATGATTCCGCGATCTCGTCTTCAAAGGTCTCAAGTGTCTGAAAAGCCTTTGGGTTCACATATCGAATGACAAACGATTCATCCGCGATCATGACATTCGTTTGTAGAGCGTCAAGGGTCGCACGAAGCGTTGCCGTCGCGGCCATGAACTCTTGGTCATTTTCATAGGAGGTTACTGCTACTGCTGCTGCCTTGGACATCATGTTGCTCTTTCGTTTTCTCTCGTGTTGGAATGGACTGGCTTCATTCGCGGCAGCCTCACCGATAATATCTTCTGCCCAGCTCCCCACCACAGCGAGGACCTCAGCGATCGTAGACTTGGGAACTCTCTGCTCCCGAAGCACCTCCGAAAAGTCTCCCGCAACGCGGGTAAAGTCTTCCTCGGAAATACTTATATGGGCGTGGATCGACGCCATATCGGCGCCATCCCAAGCCGAAGGTCCTCCAAACGCGGAGGACAAGAAATCGGACACGCGAACGACGTGATTTTCGAGGTCTAGATCCTCGAAGATCGCGGACAGCTCCGAATCTGCGTCTATACGGGCGAATAGGACGGAGACAGCAGTTTCTATCCCGGCACGCAGACCGAGCCGATCGTAGAGCGACAACGTCTTGTTTTTTCGTTGAGTAGATGCTCGTGGCATGATCAGAATTTCTATACGCTAGTTGGCCGAAGCCGCCTCAAGTTCAAAATCACCGACATCGATGGTCATCTCGGGATCCAGGACCAGTAGAAGACGCTCTTCCATCTTGTGGACCTCTTTGATCAACAACCGAGCAGCCCCTCGCAACGTCGGTGGCGGTGGTTCACGGCTCGCGGCGCCGACTTCAACAACGTCGCCGATTTCGTCGACCAGCAGGCTCACAGCCTGACCATCTTCGGTGATCGTCACGACGTTCGTCCGCTCCGCGCCCTCCTCAGCCTCGCCAAGGTCAAGACGGTATCGAATGTCAAGAGCCGTCACGATCTGACCACGTAGGTTGATCAATCCCGCAACAACCCGGGGCGCGAGCGGTACCGGGGTCATCTTCTGAAATCGAATAATTTCTTGAACACGATCCACTGGGATCCCGAAATAGAGTCCATCGACAAAAAATGTGCAATATTGGGTTGTCTCTGCCATGCGATATCTTTCTTAGGCCGCAAGCCTCCTGGACTCATCATAGAGTCCACTGCTACGAATAACCTCTGCCGCATCCAACAAATCAGTCACTCGTCCGTGAATGATCGTGGACCCCACAAAACATGGATGGCTACGCTTCTCCGATTGAATCGGGTCTGCCTGTTCGACAATATCAATAATGTGATCGACGACGAGCCCGACACTGGTCCTACCTTGGTTGTAGACGAGCACTCGCAAGGTGTCGTCCTCTCCGCCCGAGGAGCGGGCACCGATAACATCGGCGACCCGAATCAAAGGGAGAATGGAACCTCGGTACTGAACAACCTCACGCTCGCCAGATCGTTCGACGTCATCCGTCGAGAGTTCTTCAAGTCGATCGATCGCCAGCAGAGGAATCGCCACGCGCCGCTGTTCTCCCAATTCAAATAGCAGCAGTTGCTGGCGACCATCGACATCTTGATCCGCGGAAGCGATCAGGTCAGTGGCCCCTCCTTCCCGAATGTCCCCAACGATCCTTGCTTTTTGGGCAAGACCCATGACATCGAGAATAAGCGCGACCGAACCGTCACCAAGAATCGTTGCACCGGCGAAAGCCTTGATCCCCTTGAGCTGTCGCCCCAGGGGTTTTACGACGATCTCCGCGGTATCCTCAACACTGTCGACCACCAATCCGAAGGTCCTCCCATCGACTTGGAGAACGACGATATTGATCTGGTCTTGATGGCCTTCGCTTCCCGACATCTTCAACTCGGATCGCAAATAAATCAGTGGAAGAAGCTCCCCACGCAGCCGATAGACCGGGACATCATTCACATACTCGATCCTCGTCTCAACATCGCTCCTCCCGAGTCGGACGAGTTCGAGTAACGATATCTGCGGCAAGGCAAATTTCCCATCTCCCACTGACACCAATAGAGCCGGAATGATAGCGAGGGTGAGTGGGATCTTTATCTTTAGGGTCGTGCCCACCCCCACCTGTGAGTGGAGATCAACCGTGCCTCCAATTCTCTCGATGTTTGTCTTCACAACGTCCATCCCAACGCCTCGGCCAGACACGCTCGTGATCTTGGACGCGGTGGAAAACCCAGGGAGAAACACCAAGTTTGTCACCTGATGGTCATCCATTTTCTCGAGTTGCGAGGCGGACACCAGGTTCTGAGCGAGAGCCTTCTTTCGGATCACCGCAGGATCGATCCCACGACCATCGTCCGAAATCTCCATGTTGACCTGACCCCCCTCATGAAACGCTCTTAATCGAACTACCCCTTCCCGATTTTTTCCGGATTTTTCGCGGTCGGCTGTGGCTTCGATCCCATGGTCCACGGAATTACGGACAAAGTGGGTCAGTGGGTCTCGAATCGCTTCGATGATGGTCTTATCGAGCTCGGTCTCTTTGCCATCCATCTCGATCCTGACCTTCTTGTCGCAAACCACGCACAGATGACGAACGACTCGAGGGAACTTGTTCCAGACATTGCCGATGGGCTGCATCCGGGTCTTCATGACGCCAGCTTGCAGCTCAGTCGTAATCAGATTGAGCCTCTGAGATGAACGAAGCAGCTGAATATCCTGACTCGCGCGAGTGTGCTGCTGAACTTGGTTTCTCGCCAAAACTAGCTCGCCGACTAAATTCATGAGCTTGTCCAAGAGCAGGACATCCACCCGAATGCTATTTTCTACGACCGTCGAGCTTCGCTCTGCATTTTTGGTCTCAATCTGGATCTCAAGCGCCTCCCGAATGGCCTGGGACGAGACACATCCCCGCGCAACGAGCACCTCACCGAGATGACGGGGATCGCCATTCTCCTGCTCTCGCATGGCGATCACCACATCCTCGTGGTTGATCAAGCCCTGGGCGACAAGGATTTCGCCCAGTGGCATGTCGGAGAATCCCTGAAGCTCCACGGCCTCGGTGCCCGATACACTGGCCTTCACGGTCCCGAAGCCCCTCGCTCGATCTTCTTTTTGCGCGCTGGTCAGCTGCTTATTTGTGCGCATGACCTTAAGAGACTCGGTGAGGCGTTCGCAGTCGGAGGTCACATCGGCTCCCGTCGACTCGATGATCTGCATGACGGTTCTCGTCGCATCCGCGAGTTCGTACAGAAGGTCGAAGACTTCCTTGTCTCCCACAACTTCGCCGTCCCGCATGGCTCCGAGCAGGGTTTCGCCGGCATGAGAGAGCGACTCGAGACGTTTGAAGTCAAGGAATCCGCAGCCACCTTTGATCGTGTGGAGGCAGCGAAATATGCTTGAGAGCAACTCGGTACTCGCCGGCTGGGTCTCGAGCGCTCCGAGATCAGTCTCTAGCTGGTCGAGGAGTTCGTTGCTCTCGACCAAGAACTCCGTGAGGATGTCATCCATTTGTCGTTCCTTTGACCTGCGGTGCCATTGTTTCCACTCGACTCGAAGAGGCTGTATCCAACCGACAACCTTCGTGCTCGGCTGGTTCATGGGGATCCCGCATCGGGGGGTCAAGTGGCAGCGAGACCGAGACGAGGCCGGGTTTGGGTCAACCGGCGTGGTTCGACGGACTCCCATTCATCCAGCACGAGAATGAGCATCACTCGGTCTCACCTCAGTCCGTAGATCTGTTGGATTGCGGCCCGAGATGACCGTGCCGTTCATCTCGGGTCCCAGGAGCGAACCGCTGTACGTGAATCCGGCCCGAGTTTTCTCGGGGCCCTCCTCGACGACAAAATCGCCATCTACGCGGGCGCCAGACCAGAAACAATCACGGGTACACTCGGCGGCCAGCGAACTCGATCGTCAGCCGCGGCGGCCATGATCGACCCGGTACCCCATGCACAGTATCGCCGAGCAAAAGCGATCTCGGCGAACCGGGCTGCTCTTTTCCGACCCCATGGAATGTGCTAGGCAGCGCCAGCGTAAGAGAACCGATCACCAAGATTAGAGCTATGGCCACTCGCCTTTTGCGCTCTTGTCCTACATAATCCCACTTTGTAGGTCGATGTCGGTGTTCATGGTACCTTGACCGTCTTCAAACGAAGCGGAGCACCCCCTCATGATAATCTCACTCCTCGGCAATCTCTGTGCAGTACTCGTTTCAGTCGGTTTGCTTGTCGCCACTTTGCGCTTTACACGCAAATTGACTTAGTGAGTTTCCATCCGACCGCGCGTCGTGCGTGTCGTGCGAAAACGGATCCAGACAGAGGACCATCTCGCTCGTGCCATTTTCGCGCATGGTTGGGTGAATCAGCCCCACACTCGGGGGCCCCACAGGTGCTACAAGAGTCCGAATTGACCTGCCGCGCAGGCTGACGAGTCGCGCAATGTACACAATTGTTCGTCTGTCAAAGCTTCGCGTCGACCGAATGACAAATGGACAAACCGAGCCCACGTTCCTCCGCGCAATCGGGTGCGTTCCGCAAGTCGGAAGCTCTCAGAGCTTTTGCGCATGCACCAAGACTTGAAGAGCTCAGTCTCCAAGATGTCAACGAGATCCGACTTCTCCTTCGGGGCGAGTCGGCGATCGACTGGTACAAGCTCGACTTCGAGGATCCGCAGGATGTGCTGCGTCTCTTTCGCCTCAACGGCCTCGACTACGCAGACCAAGACGATCTTCGGCGGCTCGATGATCTCCGTCAGCAGTCTGTTCGTTACGTAGTAGAGACCCTGCAACTGAAGCTTCACGACCATGTCGCATCCGATTGCTCGGTGGTCGACCTCGCCCTGCTCGCTTCGAAAAATCACCGACATCAGCGCTCAGCCTGCCTGGTGCTGAAGGTGATGCACATCATCTATCACCTCGACGCACGCGAGCTGCGAACTCTCTTGGCCATAGCCGACAACGAGCTCTTTGCGCTCGTTGAAGAGAGCGTCGTTCGAATGTTTGACGAGCTCCGAGCCGCCGGCGTGCCCGTCGTCGAGTTTTCGTGGTCGAGAAAGACGAGGTCATCACTCATTACAAAGATGATGATCAAACGCCGGACCTCCGCCGCTCGCGTCTTCGATCGGCTGAGATTTCGAGTGATCGTCCGAAACCCCGACGATCTGGAGCCCACGTTGCACGTGATGCTGCGCCGTTGCATCCCCTTTAACTACGTCGTTCCGGGGCAAACGGTAAACACGCTGATGGATCCGCGACGCATCGACAAGGCTCATCCAAAGACCAGTCGCCTGGTCGATGAGGCTTCAGCACCCGAGGCGGGTGAAGAAGACCACACAAACGAATTTTCTGCGGCCGGGTTTCGCATCCTAAATTTCATCGCCGATCTTCCCGTACGTGTCGATGATCTGCTTCGGAACGACAAGCTCGAAGAGCATGACAGCCGCGGCCGCGTTGTCTTTGTACTGGCAGAGTTTCAGATCATGGATCAGGCAACGGCCACAATGAACGAAGAGGGCGATGCCTCACACGCCCAATACAAAATTCGCCAGCACTCTCGGGTCAAAGAGCGCCTACTTCGATCGCCCACTCCCCATCGTCGCGTGCCGAACACTGAGGAGTGATCCTCGTATCCAAGGTCTTCAAAAAGACATCCTTTCCTGGGCTAGCAGCCCGTGGATAAAATCTTAATTCGTCCACCGAGCGCCTGATCGCGAAAACGGCCCGCGTCGAGTAGGATGGAGAAATGGCGATGGGGACCAAGGGCGGCGAGCAAGAGAGCCTGTTCGTCACGCATCAAGACCTGCGAGCGGTTGCGGGACACCCGTTCTACGAGGTCTTGGAGAAGATTCTACGAGCGGCGAAATTCGATGCTCATGTCGAAGAGCTGTGCGCGAAGTTCTACGCGGAGAAGAATGGTCGTCCGAGCCTTCCGCCTGGGGTCTATTTTCGATGTTTGCTGATTGGCGACTTCGAGGGCATCGGCAGCGAACGAGGCATTGCTTGGCGCATCTCCGACTCCTTCAGCTTGCGGATGTTTCTCG
>CAYTFJ010000102.1:0-13907 GCA_964437075.1 uncultured Nannocystaceae bacterium | reverse complement strand
CGGCGACGGCGACGGCGACGGCGACGGCGACGGCGACGGCGACGGCGACGGCACCCCTCCCGTCGGAGAATCACCGAACGCGGATGATTGCACGGCGGAGGCGGAAGGATTTGTCTGGTGTACCCACACAGAGGCGCAAGGGCCTTGGGGCAGCAAGACCTACTTCTGCGAGAGCAGCAACTGGGTGGAGTACCCAAACTGGGCCGATGAAGACTGTGTCTCCTCGGGCGAAGACTTTGGCTTTGGTTGCGTCGATACCGGAACCGAGGTTGTGGCCAGTTGTGGCAGCGGCTCCGGTGACGCCTGTGACGATGGTGAAGGCGAATTCTTTTGTGAGGACACAGACTTGCTTAGCCAATGCCTCTACGAGAGAATGACCAGCTACAGCTGCCAAACGCACTGCGAGGAGATTGGTGTCGATGGAGTCACCTACGAGTTCGGCGAATGCAACGCCGACCCCGCGGCCGAGTGCGAATGTTATGATAGCTAGAGCCTGCCTTGACCCGCGGGTCGTCATGCTTGCCGTGATCCTCGCGGCCGGCTGTACCCGGGGGGATGACATGCTGGACGACGGAGCTCCTGGCTGTGGCTCTCCAGGCAGCCACAGCCATCGGTATCGAGAAAACAGGTGCAAGTGCGATGATGGCTTCGTCTGGGAGGACTACGATGATGACGCCAACTTTCAATGTCTGCCTCGTGCCACAGACGCTAGCGACACCGAAGGCAGCGACACTGGCGACAGCGACACCGCCTATCGATAATCGCCGCTCGAACTCCTCATGCGCGCCAACGAAGTAGCCGCTGCTGTGGTTTGCGCTTAAGGACGCGGGCCAAGGCGAGCGCAGTCGCTCGAACCCATGGCTCGCGTTCGACGTCCTGGGACCCCGTCGCTACAAGCTCCGCTTTCCCATCGGCCCATGCCAGCGACCCCGCCCAAGTGTCACCACCGGCGAGGTGCACATGCACCCGATAGTGCGCCGGGACATCGGAAGCCGAGTCGCGCTCAAATACGAAACGAGCGCCGCTTTTTGGATGCAGGTCGCTACTCGAAGGCTGGGTCATGATGGGCTAAGGGTCGCCAATCGCCGCATGGGCAACAAGGCCTCACCCTCAAAATTCTCGGCACCCGTCTAATCTTGCGGGTCTATCGCCCTACGCAGATCCTCGACCATCCACCGTGCCGCGCGATATGCGATCATCATGCTTGGGGCGTTCAAGGCGGATACCGGCGTCGTAGGGATCACCGAGGCGTCCGCGACCCGCAAGCGCTCAATCCCCCGGACACGAAGTTCCGGATCCACCACCCCCGCGCTGTCGTGCATCCGGCAGGTCCCTGCGAAATGATAGGTCGTCATGGCGTTGTTCTCGATCCATCGACGCAGATCGCTGGATCTCTGTTTTCTGCGGCCAGGCATCAGCTCTCGATTGCCCCATGCCCGAAGCCCTTCAGCACGAGCGATCGCCCGCGCCTTTTCAACGGCGAGCACCATCGTCTCAAGATCCTCGGGGTCCGAAAAATAGGCGGGATCAAGGCGCGCCTGGTCCTCGACTCGCGCCGAGACAAGACCAATGCTCCCACGGCTCTTCGGCTTGCCAAGAATCAGTACAATCCCATAGATCCGCGCAACCTGGCGACGTAAGAGCGCCGAGCAAAAGGCGAGGCGGATGCCCGCACGGACCAAGGCACGCAATCCGGGAACGCCGTAGAGCCAATGCGGCAACACGATGCTCGGCACCAGCCGTAGCATGGCCTCGCGCAAGGACGAACGGGCCGGGTAGAACACGTAGCAGGTGTCCGACTGTCCCTTGGGGAGGTTCGAGCCCGAGTTGGCACGATGAAAGCCGTAGAGCTGAGGATAGTTGCAGTCCACTTCTTTTTTTCCGCGAAAAAAGACAGTGACATTCGGATGATCGTGAAGATTTTGGCCAACCTCGGCCAACGCATGCACAACGTCAATCCCCTGTGCTTGCAGCTCATGCGTAGGACCGATCCCAGACAGCATTAAGAGCTTCGGACTCTCTAATGCGCCGGCGCAAAGAACCACTTCTCGGGTTGCACGCACCGTCTGCAAGGCCCCATCACCCACACGATACTCGACACCAACAGCTCGTTTCCCGACGAGCAAGACCTTGTGAGCCCGGGCGCCGCTGCAAACCGTGAGCGTCTCGGGCTTGTCATCGCGAATGAATGCCACATAGGAACTGCGCCGGCTCGCTCCCTGGTAGTTCATGGCGTTGTACCCGAG
Source organism: uncultured Nannocystaceae bacterium (assembly GCA_964437075.1). Lineage (GTDB taxonomy): Bacteria > Myxococcota_A > Polyangia > Nannocystales > Nannocystaceae > CAYTFJ01. The sequence continues at coordinate 11,661 of CAYTFJ010000102.1, read as the reverse complement.
CACCCCGCTCATGTCGCCGTCGTTCAGGTTCTTGCTACGACGAAATCCAACTTCTTCAGCGGCGACGATGCATGCCTCGTTAAAGGCATTTTCTTGGCGAGACCGAACAAGAAGTCGAGCCTCCACGGCCTCGAAGTCCTCCTGAACATCCTCCCATTTCCACCCCTCGGGCCACTCCGCAAAGTCCTCGCGCGCCCCACGGGTGTAGACCATTCCGTTGACGGAACCACTGCCCCCCATCCCCGTTCCTGTGCCCATGAACAACCGCTGTCCGCCACATTGTCGCTGCGGCTCCGAAAATCGTTCCCAGATCACCTCATCGTTGGCAAAGGCGTCTTTGTATCCGTCGGCGGCCAGGGTCTCTGGGTTTGCCTCGGCTCGCGGCCCGCACTCCAAAAGCAACACCCGTAAGGAGGTTCGCCTGGCAAGCTCAGCGGCCACGATGCAGCCCGAAGAGCCGCCGCCGACCACCACAAAGTCAAAATCCGGTTGCTGTTCCTGCTTCGACGGCATGGCCGATATCCCCCTAATCTCGGTCTCGACGACTGCGGAGACCGAGCTCAACAACGTCCTTTAGCGCGGAGAGGCGCTTTGAGAGCCCCCGTCCGTAGATCAATTGGATCGCTCCGCGTGCAAGATCGTAATCATGGCGTCCCACCGGGTAGAGCTTGTTGGCCTTGAAAATCGGCCATCGGTCCCGCAGCGTGGACTTGATATTTGTGCAGGCTCTCAGCCCATCACGGCCGTTCAGGCGCCCGTATCCTGACCCTTTAACACCGCCGAAGGGAAGATCTTGGGCCATATAGCAAAAGCCGAAATCGTTGATGCACGTGCTCCCCGCAACAATCCGCCCCGCGATGCGTCGGGCACGTTTCGCGTCGGTGCTCATGACGGTCGAGGACAGACCAAATTCGGTACCATTCGCGACCTCGATCGCTTGTTCTTCGTCTCGCACGCGATGCAAGACCATCACAGGGCCAAACATCTCCTCCCGCATGATCGCCATCTCTGGAGTCACGTCCGTGAGGATGGTCGGAGCAAAAAACTGGCCCTGCTCGCCAAGCACCCGGTGACCACCGACCAGCACCGTCGCCCCCTCCTTCACCGCCTCGTCGACCATCTTCTCGATCAAATCGAGCTGCAGCGGTGAGACGATCGCTGCGACATCGGGGCGGCCATCCTTCCGGGAGGCCCCCTGACGCAGGGCCCTGGTCATCTCCACCACGCGGGTCTCGAAACTCTCATAGATGCCATCGAAGACCAGAATCCGCTCCGCAGACATGCAGTTTTGACCACTGTTGATAAACACACCGTTGAGCGCCGCGTGAACCGCCTGCTCAAGATTCGCATCATCGCAAACGATCATGGGGTCTTTTCCTCCCAACTCTAGGATCACCGGAGTCAGTCGCTCGACACTCGCCTCGAGCACCCGCTTTCCGTTTTGCATGGAACCCGTAAAAATTATCGAATCCACCCCCGAGCTGACCAGCGCCTTCCCAGTGGCCGCGTAGCCGTTGACGATGCGAACAAGATCTTTGGAGTACCCGGCAGCAGCAAAGACCTCATCGAAAATCTCTTGAAAGCGCCTCGATGACCACGCGGTCCATTCGGAAACCTTGATGACCACCCCGTTGCCGGCCATCAGCGCCGGAATCGTCGGCCCAAAAATATTTTGAAAGGGGTAGTTCCATGGACAAATCACGCCGATGACCCCGAGTGGATGAAACTCGACGACGGCCTTTTTGTGCACAAACAAACCCGATGAAACCGTCTCGGGCCGCAGATGTCGCTCTCCGTGGGCAATCGTCCACCGTAGCTTCTCGCAAACCGGCCAGACCTCACCAAGCATCGCGTTCTCACGGGTCTTGCCGGAGTCGCGTACCACCTCCTCGCAAATCGCGTCGGCGTCTCGCAACACGGTATCCAAGAGCGCCTCCAACACCTTGCGCCGCTGCGACAAACTCGCGGCCCCCCAATCCCTCTGGGCCCGACGAGACGCGGCAACGGCCTCCTGCACATCCTCTGGATCGTCCACCAGCACCTCACCCAAACGCTCCCGTGTGGCCGGATCGTGGCAAAGAATGGTCGCAGGGTCGTTCGCGGAACGCTCAGCGTTGTTCATGGTCGGCGTGCTCTGTCCCATCGGATGACGGCTCCGCGGCCATGCCGACGCTCATCGTGGAAGCGAGGACCCCGACCGCGGCGCGAGAATAACATGGATTCCAAAATAGTAATTGACATTCTGTTTTTCAAAAACGAGATTATCCCCTGTCCTCCCCCCAGTCATGGCGACACCGACCGCAAAACATCGAGTCCGAGAGGCCAAGGCGGCGCTCTACCGGGAGCTCTTGCTCGAAAGCGCTGAACAGATCTTCGGCGAACAAGGTTTTGATGCCTCGCGGATGCAAGACGTCGCCCGCGCGGCTGGCGTATCCCTGAGTACCCTCTACGGCATCTTCCCAGGAAAGCTCGACCTCTTCACGGCGATTCACGACCGAAGAATCGCCGAGCTGATGACCTTGAGTGGACAGATGACCGCGCGTTGCGAAGGTGTGCTCGCGTTGATGCTGGCCGGGATCTCGGCATACATCCGCTTTCACATTGAGCATCCGAGCTACCTGCGCATGAATGTGCATGAAGGTAGCTCGTGGTCCACGGGCCACAATCTCCGAAGCGAGAATCAAGCGAGGACCTGGAGTCGCGGTTTCAAGATGCTCGCTTCCGCATTTCAGCAGGGCATCGCGGACAGAGTCTTCAGCGACGACGACACCCCTCAGTTTATGGCGCGTACCTTGCTCGCCATGCATCAAGTCCGACTCGCGGACTGGCTAGAATCCGCGAACGGCCCCGCTCTTGGATCCACCGAGATCGTCGCCCGAGTCCAACGTCAATTTGTACGCACATTCTGCCGACCCGAGCTCGTCGCGCTCACCCTCGACGAGCTCCGCTCGCACGGCCGATACGCCGAACCACTCCAAAGACAAGACCCATGATTCATTCGCTCGTAACCGGTGGCCGTGGTTTTGTCGGTCGTAATCTCGTCGATGCTCTCGTTGCCCGAGGCGATAAAGTCACCTCGGTGGACATGGGAGACGGTCCCGCACCCGCCGGGGTTGAGACCATCGATGCCGACATACGCAACCCCGCCGCGATGGCTCAAGCCTGCGAAGGACAAGATGTCGTCTTTCACAGCGCCTCCATCGTGCACACCAAACACAATCAACAGCGGACGATCTGGGACATCAATCACGGCGGCACAGAGGTCTTGCTCGCCGCAGCTCAAGCGAGCAAGGTCACGCGTTTTGTCTACGTCAGCACCGCCAGTGCGGTCTACGAAGGTCGAGACATCGAGAATGGCGACGAGACCATGCCCTACTCGCGAATCTCTCAGGCTCCCTACGCCGACAGCAAGATCGCAGCCGAAAAACTTGTGCTTCGCTCCTCGGGAGGAGACGGCATGACGACCTGCGCCATTCGACCGCATGTCGTGTTCGGCCCCGGTGACACCCGATTTTTGCCGGCCATCCTCGACCGGGCAAAATCGGGCCGACTGAAGTTTGCCGTCGGCCGCGAGAGAAAGCTCTCGGATTTCACATACATCACCAACCTCACCGATGCCTTGCTCGCCGCCGACGAAGCCCTCAAACCGGGATCCGCGGTCGATGGCCAGGCCTATTTCATCACAAACGGCGAACCGACCGGATTTTGGGATTTTGTCCGCCAAATCCTCAAAGAATTGGATCTGCCCCCGATCCGCGGCACCGTCCCCTACGCTCTCGCCTACGGAGTCGCAGCGATTGCCGAAGGCTGGGACACGCTCCGTGGCGGCACCCTAAACAACGAGAACGGTCTGTCCCGCTTCGCCGTCCGCTACATGTGCACCCACCACTATTTCAGCATAGCGAAGGCCCGCCGTGACTTTGGCTACGCACCCAAAGTGAACCTCGATGAGGGCATCGCACGCACCGCCGATTTTCTACGAGAAAACGGCCTCAACTAGATCGGGTTCCCCATGGCACGAAATCCATACACCACACCGCTTGGCCCCCCCCCCCCGTTTGAGGATGCAAAGAACCGCCGACAAAAGGTCCGCGCCTGCGGGATGAACCCGAACTACTGGTATCCCGCCGGTTTCGACGCCGATCTAGGACGGGGTGAAGTTCAGGAAGTTGTGTTCTGGAAGCGCTCCATCGCGGTCTACCGGGCCGAAAATGGTAAGATCCACGCGCTTGAGAACCGTTGCGCACATCGTCAACTTCGTCTCAGCAAGGGGGAAGTTAAGGGCTGCAACCTCGTGTGCGGCTACCACGGTTGGTTTTACAACGGCGACGGCAAAGTCGAAAAAATGTCGCACGAGACCTTTGGGCTCAAACCAAAGATCAAAATTCCGAGTTTTCCTGTGCAGGTTCGCTACGGTCTAATTTGGATTTTCCCCGGAGATCCAGAACTCGCAGCAACCACCAAGATCCCGGACATCCCAGAGATCGAGGGTCCAAAGGCCTGGCCCTTCACCCCCATCGACATGACGATCCATGCCCATCATTCGATGGTGATGGACAATGTCAGCGACTACACCCACGGCTACCTTCACCGAAAACACGAGCCCTTCAGCGAAGCCACACTCGATGGATTCAAGGCCGAAGGCGACGCCGTAAATCTCACCTATTCTGCGACCATCGCCGCGGGCAAAGTCATGGATATGCTCGTCGATCGTGACGCGGTCGGCTCGGGCAAGATGAAGCTCGGCTACCAATACCCCTATCACTGGTCCAACACCGACGGCCAGATCATGCACTGGCTGTTTCTTCTGCCCGTTGACGAGCGAACCACGCGAATGTTCTTCGTGCTGTACTACCGCTCCTTTCGCATCCCCTTGACTTCAAAAGTGATGCCGCGCTTCATGATGAAGAAGCTAATCGACGTGGGCAACAAACTCGTCGCCATCCCGGTCTTCAACGAGGACAAGGTCGCACTTGAAGAAGAACAGCGCGCCTGGGAGGCAAACTGGGACGCTCCAGTCGCCGAACTCAATCCCATCGTGCGTGCGTTCCAAGACCTCACCATTCGCAAATGGGAACAATACCTCGAGTCGAAGAACCTCACGTCGATACGCCAGGCCACTCGCGTCGAGCAGGCTGAAACCCACAACTGGAACGGCGACCCGACGACGCCAACAAAACCCGAGTGAGGACCTTCACATGACTGCCACCCCCACGCCCACCAAGCCCACCCGACGCGACCATCGCTATCCCATCCGGCAGCCCCCACGTGTCTCCGGAGGTCTTCCTGTGATCGGCCACACTCTCGACTTTGTACGTGACACCGTCGCGTTGCTCTTTCGAGCCCGGCGCGAATGCGGGGATGTGGCCATGTTCAAGCTGCTCGGCAAGGACATGGTGTTGTTCACCGGCCCTGCTGCCCAGGATGCGGTCTTTCGCGCCCCAGATGAGGTCCTTAGCCCCAACGCCGCCTACAAGATGATGATACCCGTCTTTGGCAAGGGGGTCGTCTATGACTGCGAACCAGAACGAATGATGGAGCAACTCAACATGCTTCGTCCGGCTCTGCAGATCAAACGCATGCAGACCTACGGCCAAATCATTGCCAATGAGGTCGAGAAAAGCATCGAAGACTGGGGAGACAGCGGCACCGTAGACTTCTGCGAATACACCCAAATCCTCACGAATTTCACATCCAGCCACTGTCTTCTCGGGCGAGAATTTCGAGAGGAACTCACAGAGGAGTTCGGCGAAGTCTATCATGACCTCGAACGTAGTATCGTGCCGATCGGCTATCTGAATGCCAATCTACCGATCCCGGCCTTTCGCCGCCGCGACAAGGCACGCAAACGACTCGGCGAAATGGTCGCTAAAATCGTTCAACGGCGGCGCAAGACAGGGCACCGCGGCGAGGACTTTCTTCAGACCCTAATGGACGCTTCGTACAAGGACGGCTCATCGCTCACCGACCACGAGATCACAGGCATGCTGGTCGCCGCGATGTTCGCTGGCCACCACACAAGTTCGGTCACGACCGCATGGACGCTCTTGGAGCTGTTGCAACACCCGCAATCGATGCAAGAGGTGCTCACCGAACTCGACGAAGTTCATGCCCAGGACACACCCGTCACCTACAACTCGCTGCGCAACCTGCTCAAGACCGAATGGGCGGTCAAAGAGGCCCTTCGACTTCACCCGCCGCTCTTCATCCTTCTCCGCGCGGCTCTCAAAGACGTCGATATCGCCGGACACAAGGTCCGAAAGGGCAACTGGGTAGCGCTCTCCCCCCTCGTCGGCCAGCGTATCCAAGAGGTCTTCACGCGTCCGGATGCCTACGACCTGCACCGCTACGCCCCGGGCCGCGAAGAAGACAAACAACCCTCCGCGTACATCTCTTTTGGGGGCGGACGGCATCGCTGCCTTGGCAACGCCTTTGCCTTGCTTCAGATCAAAACGATCATGGCGATTTTGTTGCAGCGCTACACCTTTGAGCTCGCCGGAGACCCCATCGAAGCCGACTTCCAGGGCCTCGTGATCGGGCCCAAGATGCCGTGCCGAGTCACCTACCGCCGCCGGGACCTGAACTGACACCCCCGATGACCCAGGGTCCAGACAATCGGCATCGAGCACGAAGCATGGTCGTCGCACAACTCGCCCGGCTCGACCCCTTTCTCTCGCGCAACCCGAGCAAGCGCATCACCGAACTCTACTGGCTGGCCTATACACCCGTGTGGGGGGGTGTCTCGGCCGTCGTGATGCTCGGCGGATTTGCCGAACGCTGGGGGGACTGGGAATGCATGGTCTATGGGTTGGTCTTGGCCTTGGGAGCGGTCTTGGGCCCGACCTTGCTTCGCCCCCGTGAAGAACAAAGGAGAGCGATCGTTCGGACCACCGGTTTCAAGATGTCGCTCTCCGTCGCGGGGCTGGCCTTTGGCCTCAATTACACCCAGACCCCCTTTTTCTGGGATGTGCTGCATATGCACTATGGCTTCAACACCCAGATCAACATCGCCAACAATCCGGTGTTTCTCTATTTTGTGTCCGTTGCCTACTTCTCAACCTATGCGGCCCTGTGTTGCATAAGCTTTCGAATGCTCCGCCGAGCCTTGGTGGGTCGTTCCCGTCTCCTCATGGGCTCCGCCTACGTCGTCGCCCCGATGTTGATGGCCTTCCTCGAAACGGCACTCAACGCGAATCCATCGATCGCCCGCCTCTTTTGCTACGACGACCTAACCTTCATGATGTGGTTTGGTAGCTTGGCCTACGGTGCCGCCTTTGTGTTCGTACTTCCGCTGTGGATGGCGATCGACGAGACACACGAAGACCCCACCTCGCCGCAAACATCTCCGTTCTTCATCCTCATCGGGCTGTGCGCTGTACTCTACGCAGATCTCATCACCCTCGATCTCCTGCGCTACCATGTCGCTCCCCATTTCACAGTGGTTGAGCAGGACGCGGTCGGTCTGCGTGACTTTGATGGAAGCTGCCTAGAAACCAATCCACATCTGCCCCCATCGGCCATCCGCCACGAAGATCCACCACTCGCTACCGCCACGAAACGCAGCTCCCTATGAAAATCCTCCTCGACCAAGACCTCTGCCAATGCCATGGAGTCTGTACCGCCGAAGCTCCAGAGATCTTCGAACTCGACGACGACGGCAAGCTGATGCTTCTCAATGAGCGGCCCAACGCCTCGCAGCGCGACGCGGTTCAAGCCGCGGTACAGTACTGCCCTACCTCGGCGCTCAGCATTCAAGACGACTGATCGACGTGTTGGGCATGTTAAACAAACACCCCGAGAAGCTTGAGTTCGGGGGACCCCTCGGCACCGCGATTCTCATCGTCGCCCTCCCGGCGACGACGCTCTATTTCTATTTCTGCCTCCGTTTCAACGACGGCCGCCTCATCCCCCAACCCGAGACGGATATCGCCAGTTTTCTAGCGAGCATCGTTCCTAACGCCCGGGCCATGGCTGCCTACACGCTATGGTTTGCGCTTCAGGCCTTCCTCCAGGTGTTCGCCCCGGGACGACAGGTCATGGGGACACCGCTCGACGACGGTCGCCGGCTGCCCTACCGCATGAACGGTCCTGCGTCGTTGCTGGCGACCTTGCTTCTCGTCGGGCTCGGTATCCATCAAGGCTGGGTCTCTCCACGATTCATCTACGACAATTTTGGCTCGCTTCTCTCGTCGATGATTCTGTTCGTGTTTCTCTTCGCCATTTTTGTCCACATCTACGGCAAGATGCATGGCCAGGCGCGCAATATCACCGGACGGCTCAGCTACGATTTTTGGATGGGCACCGGCCACAACCCACGTCTTCCTCCCGAGCCGAGCGTTCGTAGTCTTGACCTCAAGTTTTTCTGTGAGGCACGCCCAGGCTTGCTGTTGTGGATGCTCGTCAACATGAGCTTCGCCTATGTCCAGTACGACACCTACGGGTTCATCTCGACCTCGATGTGGCTGGTCTTGGCCTTCCAGTGGCTCTACATCCTTGACTACTTCTGGAATGAATCGTCGATTTTGACGACGATGGACATCAAGCACGAGAACTTCGGTTTTATGCTGGTGTTCGGAGATCTGGTCTGGGTACCCATGACCTACTCGATCCAGGCATTTTATCTGATCGACAACGTGCACCAGCTTCCGATCTGGATCGTGTGTGCCGTGGTCGCCATGAACATGGCGGGCTGGGCCATCTTTCGTGCCGTCAACCAGCAAAAACATCGTTTCCGCCAAGACCCCGCCGGCGCGATCATTTGGGGAAAAAAGGCAAAATACATCCAGACGAAACGTGGCGGTAAGCTCTTGATCTCCGGTTTTTGGGGGTGGTCTCGGCATTTCAACTACGTCGGTGACATCCTCATGGGAATCTCCTGGTCCTTGCCCTGTCTCTTCGGCCACATGCTTCCGTTTTTCTATCCGATCTATTTCACCGCGCTGCTCATCCACCGTGAACGTCGCGACCATCACAACTGCTCCATTAAATATGGAGAAGACTGGGAGCGGTACTGCGCTCAGGTTCCTTGGCGAATCTTCCCAGGAATTTACTGAGATCGATATTTTCTGGGCGGCGAGGCCCACGATGGCATCAGATTTTGGAAGACGCCCCTTTGTGAACCCCCCGCGGTCCAAAACGCCCGGCGGCCGGACTCTCGTTAGAGACACACCCTCGAAGATGTGCCAAAGATCTGCACGAGAACGGCGATGGGAACAATGTGCTGGGTCTCTCGACATGGCTGGCTGCGCTATTGCTGGCGATCCCCGGCTTCGGTGACCCCGTCGGACGCGATCGTGTCCGTCCTGAGTTCTCTGAATTTAGCGCTCTTTTTAGTCAAGACGACTACGATGCCTATCGCCAGGTCCTGCATGGCCACCTCTTGCCCAATCTCCTCGATATCGAGGATCACTTTGTGGGCATCGAAGCCGATGGAATCGACAATCTAAGCAGCGAATACGAGGGCCCGGCGACGATCATCGTCGGGGGTACCGTTTCACATCCTTTCGACAGCGCGATCGAGAATGCCATCGTTCGAGTCGTGTTCATTCCTGTCGATCAGGTTCGGACTACCTGGCGGCGAATGACCGCAGCACCACTAGAGCTGACGGGTGCCGAACTCATGAAGAGACTCCCCCGTCCGCGCTTTGTCATGCATGTGCCTATCCAAAAGGGAGGGTCCCTAAGCCCGCACATGCGACGCGATGTCACTTTGAGCTTCGATTTCGACGACATGGCGCTCAACCCCACCTCACTTCCGGGCTATATCGCGTCGATCGGCGCCTATCGCCTTACCAACCCCACGGCCCGCGACCTCGAACTCATCATCGACCAGGGAGGGTCGGTCGACCTCATGGCGGCCTCGGAGTGGGCCAAGGCCCAACTGGAACACGATGCGAAACCAGCCTTCACGGTGGAGGCCCGCAGAGCCCTGATGCACACCATCGGTGACCGTCTCGCTAGCCTGCGGGCACCTCCGGCGTTGGGCGATATCCAGCGCGTCCATACTCTTCTTGAACTTGTGCGGGTCTTTGCCACGCCCGACGATCTGGAACACCTCCTCCAGTTGAATCGCTCGATGCAGATCCTCCTGACAAGCGCCGGGATGTCGTATCACGAGGCCGTTCAGGACGAGAATCGTCTCGAACTCCCAGTGCATGGCATGCGTACCCTCCCATCTTTGGGTGAATATCTTGACGCCTACCAGGCCGCGTTGCAGGACATCAGGCGCGCGGCAATCCCTGAGCTCTTGGTCCTGGCCTACGATCCGCTCGATTTTCGTGACACTCCCAAAAGCTCAGGTCTTCGCGTCTCCAACGTTCAGCCCCAGGCCCGAGAGCTGCTCTTCCCCTTGCTCACAACATCCGTCGGGGCTGCTCTCATGGCAGTCGACAGCGACGACGATGCGCAACGTAGGATCCTCAATTTCTACATCGACGCCCAATACGCCCCCGCCGTCGATCCGATGATGCATTGGCTGCAAGAGCACCCCGAGAGCGTCGACAAAATCGGTTTCAGGGCCGCAAAAGGACTCGGGATGGCGATCGTTCCTACGCTCCTTCGCTACTATTTTGAGCCAATCGAGCGAGAGCAACGGACCATCGCCCGGCGAATGCTGCTTGAGCTCAACCATGACGCGGCCACTCAGGTTGTTGCGGCAGTGGCCTCGACCGGGATCCCAGTCGCTCCCGACGCCACTGTCGCTGAGGCCCTGGGTACATTCGAGCGCCTTGAGAAGAACGACCTCCGGCGTCGTGCGGGTGTCTTGGAGGAGGAGGCGTTTGCGGGTGGAGAGGACGTCCTCGCCTTATCGAGCCGATTGACGGCCCTGCTTCGCCTCTACGAGATCGCGCCGGAGACCGTTCAAAAACGACACAGTGACTCCATTGCCCTCTTGGCGCTGGCCGGAAGAGTGCTCGACAGCGACAGCCCCGTAGAAAGCGCCCGCGCACTGGAGCTGCTGGCCGAGATCGATCTTCTTGAGCATACGAAGGCCGCCCGAGACGCGCTCGCCATCACCAAAGCGGAGATCGCCATCTCTCACGGGGAATACGACAGGGCCCTGGAGATTCTGCTCACCCAGGATCCTCAACTCGAGGGTGCCGAGGCCGTACAGCTCTACGCAGATACGATCGCGCACTGGTGCGACATCTCCATCGACCTCGGTGTTTTTTCGCGGGCTCACCGGCTGCTCGGCAGTGCACGCGAACATATTCCTCATTCGGCAGGCCAAGACGCACGCTTCTCGGCGATCGGTCACAAACTCTTCCTCGCCCAGTACTGGCCAGCACTGCTCCTCGGTGGCCTTTTTGGACTCACCATGAGCATCACAGGCGCCTGGTTGGCCATACGAGCGGTGCGACGCGCAATGAGAGAAATCAAAGATCGAAGGTCGCGAGCCAATCGATTCCGACGACGCGAGCGCCATGCCAAACGCGTGGCCGCCGAGCTCGCCGAGCTCGCCGATGACCTTGCCGGCTCGGTTAATCGTGGAGAATTTGCCGATGAGTACTCCGGAGAGAACACAGTCGTGCTCGACGGTGGGCCTCACCGCCCCGAAGACGCCTCCCACGACGGCGAGACCGAAGAGGCCGAAGAGACCCAAGAGGCCGAAGAGACCGAAGAGACCGAAGAGACCGAAGAGACCGAAGAGACCGAAGAGAC
>CAYTFJ010000101.1:0-14535 GCA_964437075.1 uncultured Nannocystaceae bacterium | reverse complement strand
AAATCCAAGTCAAGGACAAGGACAAGGACAAGGACAAGGACAAGGACAAGGACAAAGACAAAGACAACAACGGCATCGATAAGCCCATCGATCCGATCTATCTCGCAGGTCTCTGCCAGGTCGCGGCCGCCCTAGGTGTGGCCGACTCCCGTAATTTTCTACGCGTCCTTGGCGGTCAAAATCACCTCGATGGACGGGTCTCCATGGCGGTGATCGAGATCGACAATCTCGAGTCGAAACTGAGCCGCGCCATTGAGGAGCGTCGACTCGTCGTAGAAGACGTCGACATCCCCCGTCTCTACACTCTTATGGGGGCACAATATGAAGGCGAAAAAATAAAAATCGCGCGTCTCGATCACAATGAAATTGTACTGGCCCCCGAAGCCCAGATGCCCGGCATCTTGGCGCGATCGAAGTCAAGGGTCGCTCAGGGTCTCGATACCGAACTTGTCGATCTCATCGAGCAAGTTCCCGTCGATAGCGTATTTTTTGCCGTCACCACCGCAGCCGTGATGACCAAGGCTCTCCACTCCGTCGGGGCACTCCGTGTGCTGCTTCCCAAACCACAAGGCCTGCTGATCAGCGCGGTGATCTATGACTATGTCGGACTGTTTATCCGCTTGCCCACCGCGAATCCTCTTAAGGGCCGATTGCTGGTGAACCTCGCGAGGACCTTTCTTGAAGGTGCGCAGGCCCAGGAAAATGAATTCGATGACAAAAGCGCGGCGGCGACAATGCTCTCATCGATGGACGTCAGTCAGACGAAAGACGGGGCGGCCTTGATGATGTCGATTGTCATGACCGCCGGTCAGATCGAGGCCATCACCCTGGACTAACCCTACTGCGCCTTCGCGGCATCGAGCAACATGGTCTTGACCGCCACATATTCGTCCTCGTTCGCGAGGTCATGGTGGGTGAGATTCACAAGGTCTCCGGTCGCTTCACCTGCTCCATCGACGACGATCAAGTCGCGCCACTCGGCCTGCCAGCGCCCCCACCAGTTCGCCGACTCGGTGTCCTGCAGCCAGGGGATATCCCGTCCGTCGCAAATCTGTTCGTTCTTGGCCTCCAGACCGGCAAAGTTCACTCCAAGGATCTGAATGTCCAAGTCGGGATACTGGGTAGAAAACTCCTGCTGCATCTGATCGAGGTACCCAAACTGGGCACGGCAGACCGCTCAGTTTGCGTGTCCGAAATACCAGGCAGAAAGCGTGCCCTCGTAGTCTCCGGGGACAATCTTTTGCTCGGCCGTTGCGGAGCTCGCATTAACATCGATCAAGGCATCAACATCGAGATTACGTTCGATCTCGCCGACGTCTGGGGTACAGCCCAGCACACATAGGGCGCCGAGCGACAGCATACGGATCTTATCCATGGACCGCTTGTCCCGCGGGAGCCCACACAGTGTCAAGCATTCTTGGCTACGTCATGCAGCAGACTGTAATGGGATCTTGCAGAACGACCGAGCCCTGGCTCGACGGTGAATTGGGCTCGCAGCCGCCTGTCACGGAAGGCTCAGTCGCCGAAATCCATTCTCGTATCCGCGGGACGCAAGCATCCAGACCGATCAAGAGCCCTCCCCCCTCGCAGTCGCTGCTGGCGTAGGTCGCCACTTGACGGGTACACGAAATGCCCGAGGGATCGCTGCAGCGGCAGTCGTCACAACCGCGCTCGTCGACAAACTTTTCATGCAGCAGGCGCCCTTCCGAATAATGGGTGGGACATGGAAAGTCGCCACGCCGAACGATACACAGATCTTCTTCGGCACCCGCCGGAGGCGCGGGAGCGCACACCTCTGTGGCCTCGCAGCCGGGCATCATGCTCCCAGAGCATGCCTGAAAGAGCGTCCATGTCGCGGCCCTCAGCTCAACGGATGCGCTCGGTTGACACGCAGCGCGAGAGGTCTCTGCGGAGACAGAAGCGATCATCCAGCCGACATCGAGGGTCTCTTGTGGGTAGCAGGTGCCCGCGACCTCAAGCGTCTGAAATGCCGTTACAAGACCGTTGCCCTCGCACTCCTCTAGATACCGAAGCCGAGCGGATCCGCATGCCACGCCCTCCACACTTCCGCACCCGCAATCACACTCCGCGGCGGAAAATCGTAAATCTTTTCCGCCCCGCACAAAGGGCTCCGGATATTCGCCCGCACAACTCGCCGGCCCCTCGCCGAGGTAGACAGCGACCGGCCCCATCCAACCCGCGGGCGGCGCCGCTACGCAGGAATGGGAACTTGGGCAGAGCTCATCTCCATCTCCATCTCCATCTCCATCTCCATCTCCATCTCCATCTCCATCTCCGTCTCCATCGCTTGGAAGATCGGCTTGAAAAGCCACGGTGTCCGATTCTGATCGAACCCCTGGAGCATCATCAATGGCATTTTCGTTTGTCACCACACAGGCGCCAACCAACAACAACGACGCAAAAAATGCCCCAGCACCCCGATCCACGACCTTCTTTCTTGTTGTGGCCATCAAAATTCTACACCGTAGCCACTCGAACACAAACGTTCGAATCTGGCGAATCTTACAGCCAATGCCGGCGCTCACAAGTCTATCCGCGCCACCACACGATACGAAAGTGAAAGTTTCGCAATTTTGATTGCACAATGGACCTTCAATCACAGATCCACCGGCGCTTCGCCATGGCAATCAGACCTCGACCTTGGCATCGTGTCGGCGATGGCCCGATTCACGCGAACGGTCTTCTGCGCACTCGTGGTTCTCTCGCAGGCCTGTGGAAGTTCGCAGAGCGTCATCCTCTCGCCCTCGACCCTCGAAATCGAATCCGCGACGACCGTCGAGCGGAGTTTCGAGATTCGTCGAGGTCCGCAGCTCGCGGGATTCGCACAGTCTCGCCAGACCGTCCACAACGATGGATCACGCGAGATTCACGACACCATGGACCTTGTTCTTGTGCGCAAGATCCAGGGGACCTCGGACACCTTTCACATCCGAGAGAGCACACACACCCGCTACAACGACGATCTGTCCCTCGACTTCGAGACCAGCCTTCAGCGCGAAGCGGGCATCGAGGAGCAGCAGCGCATTCAGGTCCAGGGCAACGCATTGAGGGGCGATTGGCAGGGTCCAGCGCTCGACGAGCACAAAAGTTTTCCGCTGCCCACCGACTTCCGCACCCGCATCTCAGTCTTTGCAGAGCTTCTGCAAGAGTTCAAAACCCGCGGCGGAGCACCCGGAAACCCCGGCCCGAGCATCCACTTTTCAGAGTTTAGTGGCACACGTCGGCGTTTTGAAAGCCACACGATGAAGCTCGAAGGACCCGTCACCTTCGACCATGACGGTCGCGAAATTTCGGGCTGGAAGGTCCGCGCGACCACAGACGAGGGCGCGGTGTCGTCGGTGATTTTGGACGATCTCGGTATGCCCATGCACCAAGTCTTCGAAGGTGGATTCGAGCTTGTTTGGGTCACAAACACGCAGGGACCCAGGCCTGTTCCTGGCCTGACGCTCTCCAGCCAGATCCCTGTGCGCGGACCCAAAATTCGCCAGTGGACCCGGCTGAACACCCTGCGGCTCATGCTCCATATTGAGAATGACGACGACCTCACGCGACCGGCGATCTTCAGCAACAACCGCTACCACAAGACCGAGCGAGGGCCCTCGCTCTATCGACTCGATCTGTCCTCAACAGCGCTGCAAACCACTTTCCGCGCTCCGGCCTTGCCCTTCGTTGCGATCCCGACGGACGTCCTCGTCTATCAGACGCCCACCGCCCAAGCGCAGTCTGATGCGCCCCCTATCCGGGCCCTTGCTGACAAACTCAGGAGCGATGAAATCGACTCGAGAACTGTCGCCGAAAGCATCGTCGCTTGGGTGCATCACAATCTTGAAAAACAAGCGGGAATCCGTGGCCGCGCCACGGCGACAGAAGCTCTGCTCACCCGCTCCGGCGATTGCTCGGAACACGCCGTGCTGGTGGTCGCCCTCGCGCGAGCAGCAAAAATCCCCGCACGCCAAGTCGACGGTATCGTGCTTGTCGCCGACGAAGAAGGAACCTTTCTCGCCGGATACCATGCATGGGCCGAGCTGTGGCTTGGGCGCTGGGTCCCCGTCGACGCGGTTGTCAACGAGGTCGGTACCTCAGCCCGCTATCTAGCATTCGGATACAACGAACCTGGGCATCCCTCCACGGCTGCGCCCATGGTCCGAACCTTGGGCAACACCAGGATCTCGATCGAGGATTACAGCCTCCGCGCACCTTCACCGGATCCTCGCCCACCCCGCTAGAACCAAATTGAAATTCCTGCGTTCACCCCAAGCTCCGTCACCAGATCTTCGCGAAGGTATTCGGGGTCGGGATCCGCCGGATTCGGAGCTCCGTCAATCTCCCGGACAACCTTAATCTTGTTCCAACTCTGTTGGAACTCTCCCATGATGTCGATCGAGGCTTGAGGAATCACAAACAGATGCACTCCGCCGGCCACCGCCACCACCGGCGAGACACGGTGCACTACAACCTTCTGCACGTCGTCGGTGTCGGACGCCGTCTCCCGGTTGCCACTGAGACCCAGCGCCCCTAGGACAAAAGGCCGCACCCGCCCCCCCGGAATAAACGCGTACTCAACATAAGGAAGCAGCAAGTAGCTCGTGAATCCGTAAATGCCGTCGGGCTCGTCCTCGCCTCGGTCCTTGTCTACACCCTTGACCCGCGCCATTCCCATCGCCAGCTTTCCTCCGACAATCAGACCATCCGTGATCCCAAAACCAAAACCAATGCCGACCTTGTGAGTGCCGACGCCCATACCGACCTCGTGATCCACCCACTCGTGGCTATCATCGGTGGCATCGAACTCATCTTCACGCCACTCTTGGCGACGCCCGTAGCCAAGCACGCGCCCATCGATGTGTACGCGAAATTTTCCCTTGATGTTGGATGCGGCAGCGGCCTCTGGTTGCACCCCGGGATGGGGCTCTTCGGCCGAGGCCGACGTCCCAAGCGACAGGCCTAGACCCAAAACCAAAATCGAGGGCATACCGACGGAAATGAATCTCTGCATGATTCTTTACACCCCATTTAGGTGCCAAAGGTCACTCCTTTTTCACGCGATCTGTCTGATTTTTTCACATCTTTCGCCCGAACACCTCACGTTCGCCGAGTTCGACGCTCGAACATGACCGACAGACGAAGAACATCGCGCTTAAAGTTGACCTCGATAACTCGGAAAAAATCCCACGTGCGCTTCCGAGCCGGTCCGTTCATACGCCAACTTTTCCAGGGTTTCGTAGGCCTCGACATCGTGGACCACTCGACCGACGGCAAATTTTGAGCGTTGGTCCGAAAAGCGGGCCTTAAATTTGAAGAGTGAATCCTCTCCGGACTTCCCCCCACCCAGATGAAATTTCGTGCAGTGTCGCTTTTGGGCGAGCACCGCGGTCTCATAGAGCAACAAACGAGTCGGTTGAAAGTCTTTTCCCTTCACCCGACTGCAGCCCAGATGATAGTGGAGAATATCGCCATGACGAAGGCAAAGGGCGTAGGCGACATCTTCACCGTTCACACGCGCCCGCATGAGCCAGGCATCTTCGCCCAGTCCTTTCATGAGACCCAGAAAGTAGCCATCGGAGAACAGGTAGTAGGCGCTGCTCTTTACCTTTCTCATTGTCTCTCGATACATCGAACCGAACCGGGCCACCGCATCCACGCCAAGCTGCTCGATAACCACGCCGTCACGGCGGGCAAGCCTCACGATCGACCGAGTCGACTTCGAGAGTCCCGAAAAAATGTCGCCATGCAGATCGATCCAGATCGTCTCGCCCACTTCTTCAACGTCGATCGTCGCCTCAAAAGCGCGGTGATTGGCCTTCATTGGATTGAACCGAATGAATTCCGTCACCAAACCGAGCCGCCTCGCCTCTCTGCGCCATGACGCCCACATCGCCGATGCGAAACTCGCATCGCTGATAACCGGACCGCTGTAGCCATAGGGGCTGGTCGCGTCGAAGGCCCCTACCTGCGGGTGCCGAAAGTCCAAATTACGAAGTGATCGTCTAAGAATCACATGGGCGCCCCGGCATTCTTGCTGTTCATAGCGAAACAGCAGCGCCTCGCCTTCACCCCGCTCCTCTAGACTCCGCAGGTAGCCAGGCCTGTAATACACATCGTGCATGTTCAGATCGGCCAAGGCCTCGCTCCAAGCCGCGGACTCACTCAAGCTGTAGACGCGGGTTTTCGCCGCGGAAGACAAGCCCCCAGACTCGCCTCGATCACAATCCTCTGGGGTCGTCACAGCCCTAAGCCTACGGCCTTTGGTCCAAGAGAGTAAGCGTCCACGAGAGACCTCGCGCTTGAATCGATCCTTGACCACGTGTTCAATCGCTCAAAATTGTCGAAGTGTGCGTGCTGAGGCCCACAGAGAGCTGCCGCGTCAGTTCATGCTCCAGCATCGGCGCCAAGACTTCTGCCGCGATCTCGTTTCCACGGGCATCGAGATGGGTAAAGTCATCCACCACATAGAGCGGGTCCCAGATCGATGCCTCAGTCAATCTCATCGCCCGCCGAGCTTGGCTCAGCGCGCCGCAGAGGTCTCCGTAGCCAATCCTCTGGCGGGCGGCCATACCGGCGAACCGTTCACACGGATCCATGCGGATCTTCGATTTTTGTACGCCACGCTGATTATCTCGCACATCATCGCTAATCATGAAACGCGAAGGCAACGCAACAATCAGTAAAGAAGCACTCCGGGCCTCCAGCCAGGCACGCAGCAGGGCGATCTCTTGCTCGATTTTCAAATAGGCGGCCTCGGTCTCGTGAATCCGCGTCTCGTCAACACCCGCGTCCTCAAAAGCGTAGGCATAGATAGCCCCGTCCCTTCCCGACAAGTTTTCTCGCATAAGCCCAAGGCGAAAGAAGCCCATTCGCAAATAGCGATTCACAAGCGGGTACGCTCTCGTGTGATTGTAGGCCCAAACGTGGGCCAACAGGGGCAACCTCGAAAGCTCTGGAAATCTTGTGACAGCTTTTGAACTCGTCTTGGAACCCTGGACATCCCCCGCGTGGCGGTGCGCGACCGCGACCATCGCCGGAGAGAGTGCCATCACCACAACCCGAGGGGAGAATCGTTCGAAATTCGACTTCATGAATTCCAGCGCCCCCGAAACCCCCGACCCCTTTCCACCCGCGTTCACGACCGCCAAGGTCGTACCGCGGCGTTTCAGACGACGTTCGAGGGCCGCTGGAAGAGCCTCCTCCCACGTGACGCCTGTCCCGAAGGCGGTCGAGTCCCCGAGCACCACCACCCCACGCCTTTCGGCGCCCACCGGGCGTTCTTCGCCACGAAGTCCATCCTCACGCAAGTGATCCTCAGGGGCATGCAGCGGGGCAAATACCCGTCCTTCCCCCAAACGTCCCACCGACTCAAGCGAGGCCAAGACTCCAAGCGCGATGACCAGATCAACCGCCAACGTGCGCAAAATCCCGCGCCAGAACCCGCGCCTTATGGGTGCCGACCGTTGTGCCTTGGGCTCTTTCGCTTCAGTCATCGAAAAATGGTTCCTGCCTAAAACTGAAAATAAATAAAGTCCGAAGGCGGCGAGCCTGCGTAGAGCATCGTCAAGACCGCGACCGCGAGATAGCAAGACCAGCGAGCGATCCACGGAATACGCCCAAGCAGAGCGATCACCGTTCCTCGGGGTTTCACGACCCCCTGATAGATCCCGAGCACCGCCAGCACGGGTATCACCCGCCACGCGCCCCCTGCACCCTCCCGCAGGGTCACAACGGCGCCGAGAAGGTCGATCGCCTGCTCGATCGACGCCGCACGAAAGAAGATCCATGCCAGACACACAAAATGGAAGACGAGCAGAGCCCGTAGCGCGCGCCCCAATGCCGTCCGCGCCTCGTGGCGACCCGCGAGCGCTCGCTCGACGCCAAGGTACAGCGCATGCAGAGCCCCCCACACGACAAAGGTCCAGTTCGCACCGTGCCAGAGTCCCCCGAGCAGCATGGTCAACGACAGGTGGATCGTCGTGCGTATACGTCCGCTGCGGTTGCCGCCCAACGGAATGTATACGTAGTCGCGCAGCCAGCTCGAAAGCGAGAT
Source organism: uncultured Nannocystaceae bacterium (assembly GCA_964437075.1). Lineage (GTDB taxonomy): Bacteria > Myxococcota_A > Polyangia > Nannocystales > Nannocystaceae > CAYTFJ01. The sequence continues at coordinate 6,476 of CAYTFJ010000101.1, read as the reverse complement.
ATGCCAGCGCCTCCAAAATTCCTGAAACGACCTCGCGAGGTAGGGCGCATTGAAGTTTTGAGGCAGACGAAACCCAAACATTCGTGCCGAGCCGATGGCGATGTCCGAGTAGCCCGAAAAATCGCAGTAGATTTGAATGGCGAAGGCGTAGGTCGCCAGAACAACCGCCGCGCCGCTATGCACAGACGCTTCGGTGACCGCCCCCCCCTGGGCCACATCCGCCCACGGGGCAACTGCCGGCCCATAGACCTGATCTGCGATCCGTCCCATCGGATCTGCGATCAGGCTCTTCTTGAGCAACCCCCACATCACCAACAAGGCGCCGCTGCGCAACCGTTCACTCGGCGCAGGACCCTGACGCGGAACCGCGGCGATCTGCGGCATGAAGTCGCGACCACGAACGATCGGGCCCGCAACCAGCTGAGGGAAGAAAGCCACGAACAGTGCGACGTCGAGCAGAGATCGGCTCGCCGGAATCGAACGACGATAGACATCGATCGTATAGCTGAGTGTCTGAAAGGTATAAAAGGAGATGCCCATCGGCAAGACGAGCGAGGACAAGGTCCACGTCTGTCCATCGACACCCACGACACTCGCCAGCGACCACGCGAAAAAATTGAAATATTTGAAGGTGAATAGAAGCCCAAGATTGCTCGCTAGGCTTGCAAACAACCACCGCCGCCGCGCCCCGGGGCTCGCGCTGGCGTCAAGCCGCCGGGCGACGCCATAGTCGATGCAGCTCGACGCGATCAACAAGCCCACAAGCGGGATCGAGAAGACCATGTAGAATGCGTAGCTCGCCACAAGCAACCACATCTTTCGCCAGAGTGCGGCCCGCATCGCTAGATAGACAGCGACCACCACCGGAAGAAAGACGAAAAACTGCAACGAGTTGAACAGCATTGAAAGTCTTACTTCTTCGCGTTTCCCGCCCGCAATCGAAGCTCCAGCCGCGTCCGCGCCTGCCCCAGGTCCGCCGCCATTCGCCGGCTCTCAAAGACCCGTCGAAAACCCGTTGCGGGCTTGCTCTGTGCGATCACAAAGATCCCACGGTCAGGATCGATCGCTGCCAACGAGGGAAGAATCGCCGGGTCTTCGAGTGCCCGCGGGTCGTAGAGTCGAAACCAATCAGACCCCATGCGACCGATCTGATGACTCCCATGGGCCGTCTGCACGGTAAATGACGAGAAGCCAAATTGACGTTGATGCAAATCGCCCGAGGCCATCCCAGAACAAAAAAAATTCGATCGATCGACCGCGCCGGCGGAGCCTGTCCACCGCTCCAACCCCATCCCCAGCTGCCACCATCCGCGCACACTTTGCTCGACAAACCCCAACCGTGTGTACCAGTCTCCTGCTCGCCGATTGTCGGCAAACACATCCAGTTCGAGCCAGAACGGCGCGAACCCACGAGCAGCACCTCGGTCGACCACCCGCGCCAAGGCCTCGATCAACAGCCTGCGCCCTCGCCCGCCCCCTTGGGCCTGCTCGCAAACATGGATGTTGTTGAGCATCAGCGGACCGCTCACCGATCGCCGGAACTCAGCAAAGGCCAAACAGCGCTCACCTCGTTGCAGAACAAAAAATCTAGAGACACTCCACCGCTCGGACTCGCAGATCGTCGCCGCGACCCAAGCCGGGCCCCCAGTGCTCCCCAGTGCTGTCCACCCAACCAAGGTATCAGGCACGCAGGCGCGGTAGATCTCACAAATGTCTTCCGCATCCCCAGGACGAGCCGGGCGAACGATTTCTTCGTCAGAGTGAAGGTCGATCATCGACATCCTCCCCATTGCTCGACGCGGAACTCGTCGTATCTTCATGGAGATCAAGAATCGCCGCCACCGGCTGCGGGACAAAGTCGACAACCAGATCGCGCAGCGCGGCTCGGACTTCGACGCTCGGTTTCCCAGAGTTGCAGCGCTCGATAAGCACCTTCACGAGCCTGTCCGTACTTCGCCAAGACTCATTTTGTGTCCGTTCCACCATGATCTTCGGGTGAGCCGTGGTCTCGAGGGCATCGGCGCTTGAGAGTTCTTCTGCCAGTTTCTCGCCGTCGCGAATCCCCACATATTCAATGGCAATGTCCTCGGGCTCTCGCAAGCCGGACAGACGGATCAGGTCGCGAGCGAGATCGACGATCTTGACGGGTTCTCCCATATCGAGAATAAATATTTCTCCACCCTCGCCCATTGTGCTCGCTTGCAATACGAGCTGACAGGCCTCCGGGATCGTCATGAAATACCGGGTCATCTCGGGATGGGTCACCGTCACCGGTCCCCCCCGTGCAATCTGCTCGCGAAACATGGGGACCACACTGCCCGCAGATCCGAGCACGTTGCCGAAGCGAACCGCGACAAATCGGGTACCGGAATGCTCACCCTCGTTGTGCGCGTACGCCTGAACGATCTGCTCGGCGACTCGCTTGGTTGCGCCCATCACGGAGCTCGGCTGAACCGCCTTGTCCGTCGAGATCAACACAAAGGCTTCGACCCCGTGGCTCGGCTGGGCCGCCAACTCCACAACGATTTTCGTGCCCACGACGTTGTTGCGAACGGCTTGCTCGGGTGACCACTCCATCATCGGTACGTGTTTGTATGCCGCCGCATGAAAAACTAGGTCGGGGCTGTATCGAACAAATACACGCCGCATCCGCTCATGGTCACAAACATCCACCAGGCAGGGGATGACCTGGACCTCGGGATATTCGCGCTCAAGCTCGCCATGCACGTGAAAGAGGTTGTTCTCGCTCAACTCAACTAGCAAAATGATGGACGGCGAGAACCCACAGATCTGTCGACAAAGTTCAGCACCAATGCTCCCCCCCGCGCCGGTCACAAGCACACATCGCTGGCCTACCGTCTTGACGATCGAGGACGGGTCGAGCTGAACCGGGTCTCTGCGCAGAAGATCTTCAATCGCAACGCTGCGTATCCGGCTGAGCGGCACACCGCTGCCCACCAACTCCGCCAGACCAGGAATAATCTTCACAGGCAACTCGGCCCGTTCACACAGTTCCTTGATCCTCCGAATCAATGGGCCAGAGGCCCGGGCGATCGTGATCAACACCTCGCGGGCTCCCGTTTTTCGACACAGAGTGATCATCTCGTCGATCGATCCCAGAACCGGCACACCATGGACCATGCTGCCAACCTTGCGCCGGTCATCATCGAGAAAGCCGACCGGAACCATGGCCAGGTCCGGGCGCCGAGCGATCTCTTTCGCTACGGCGACGCCGGCTTCGCCCGCACCCACCAACATCGTCGCAACCCGGGAGTCGGGCCGGCGATGGCTCAAAGCATCTTGGCGCTCGCCGTGGAGCCGACGTAGCGCTCGCACACCCGCAAGACCCACAAGCACCAAGACCAAGTCGATCAAGATCACACCGACGGGGAACCACACGTAGCGGAGCCGCGGAAATTCCAAGAGAAAGGGCCGCGAGGCGAAACGAGCGGCCAACAAGGCGGAGCTGGTCACCCCCAGGGCCATTGCGATTCGCGTCACCTCGCGCAGTCCGACATAGCGCCACGAAAATCGCGGAACCGCAAAAACCAACAGACCCACATACTGAAAGGTGACCACATAAGGAAGAACTGTAACGGTGCGGCGCAACATGTCCGTCGGGATGTCTCCCTCGTAGCGTAGAGCGACCGCCACAAGAAAGGCCGTCGCCAGGACGATCACATCCATCAGCAGTTCGGAGCTCTGACGGATCAGTTTATCCACGGAGGCGACCCCTCGCGCCGAACCGCGGACGAGCCGGCGCCACGCCACGCTCATGCACGCCATGAGTTCCTCGCCGATTCGCGGGGCGGCATGGACCCCTCTGCGCCGCGATCGTGCGCCTCGTAGCTGCGGACATACCCGCGGAGAATAGCCTAGGTGGGCAAAAAGTCTGCAAATTGAAGACTCCAGGACATCCAATTTGCGCCAAGGGCGCCTCCCGTCGAATGGAGGGTGTATACATGCCCCGAGATTTCGATGGATTTTGTGGGCAATGAGGAACGGGAGCTCCGCGTCGGTGCCTTCGCCCGCGCGGCGGCCTGGTTCGTGCCCATCGCCCTAGGTCTATTTCCCATAAGCGAATGGTTCCGGGCGCAGGTCGATCTTTGGTCCCTCTGCGTCTACGCATCCATCGTAAGTTTGCTGATCTTGGTGCTCGCGGCTCGAAGCACGCCCCAAGGTTTTTGGTCTCTTAGCTCGATCTATCTATCGGTGTTTAGCCTGTTTCATTTTGGCGTTGTCTATAGTTTTACACTCGCTGGCGATTCGGCCCTGACAAATTTCAACACATCGAAGTGGTTCTATTCCCCCGATGTCCCGCTGGCGATCGCTGTGGCGCTGGCCGGGATGGCCAGCTTCTACGGCTGCAGCCAGCTTCGGTGGCGACGCGCCCCCCCCTTGCCGGCATCTCGAGCCGATCGGCTCGGCACCGCAGCAGGCCCCGCGGGATTCCTCATCGTCGTCTTCGCCCTGGCCTGGTGGTTCTATTCCGCCATACACGCAGGTGGCCCCTCGCTCCTGCTCGCGGCCTACAATGAATTTCTCCGGGCAACGAAATACGAAAATATCAGCCTGAGCTACTTTCTTTTGGGCATCGGCATGTCCCTTCTGGTCGCCAGTCCACAACGCGGCTGGATGCGCGCGGGCTTCGTATGTTTCGGTTTATGGGCAATCATCGCGCTTCCCTTGGGGCTGCGCGGCGAGGTGCTCTTCCCACTCGCGGGCGCCGCTGCGCTCATGGCCAAGCACAAGCAGCCAATGTCAGGGTTCAAGGCTCTGGTCGGCGTCGCGCTCGCGCTCGTGATGATCGACTTCCTTCGCCAGCTGCGTCAATTCGGTATTTCCGGAGTTGGCGAGGCCTTCCTTGAGCTCCAACCCACCGATGCTCTGCTCGAACTGGGAAGCTCACTGCTCCCCACAGTACGGGTGATCGAGTGGCTCGACTCCGGAGACCCCTACATGAACGGCGCGACCTATTGGGCTCCGCTCGACCGAGCGCTCTACCACCTGATTCCAGGCTCCACTCGCCTCGATGCCGAGGATGACATGCGAATCATGAACGTCCTGGTTATGCAGCGGGTCGGACCCATTGGATTTTCACCGATCGCCGAGGCCTTCTATAATTATGGCCGATTCGCGGTCGTCGCTTTCATGGGCATCACCGGACTTCTGGTCGGTTGGCTCGACCGCTGGAAGGCGACCCCTGTACGGATCGCGGCGGCGGGGGCGATCGTCTTTCCGTTGCTCATCCAGATCCGAAACACCTTTGTCTCGACACCTTCGTGGATCGTCATCGGCTTGGCGATCGTGGGGGCCGTGGCCCTCTTCGAACAACTGCGCCTGCGCAGCCAGCCGCGTTGACGGCCGCTCCCGACCACAACGTCACTCGCGCCATCGCTCCCCCCGCCCGTTGCGCACAGGTCCGGCCCCGAGCTTCGAGCCCCCGATGGCCCCAGCGAGCCCTCGCCACAGGGCTCATGCATTCTATCGACCTGAGAGTCGGCCTTTGCTATTCGCATCCCTGCTGTGAGCTCTCGCAAAGACCCCACGATCACCGAACAGGTCAGTCGACGGCGCACCTTCGCCATCATCAGTCATCCTGACGCAGGGAAAACAACCCTCACCGAGAAGCTGCTGCTCTTCGGCGGGGCGATCCAAATGGCGGGGGCGATTCGCGCGCGAAAATCGTCGCGCCATGCCGTGTCCGACTGGATGAAAATGGAGCAAGAGCGCGGCATCTCGGTGACCACCTCGGTCATGAGCTTTCAGTTCCCTATCCCCGACGTCGCCGAGGATGCGATGGCCGAAATTAACCTGCTCGACACCCCCGGCCATGCCGACTTCGGCGAGGACACCTACCGTGTCTTGACGGCCGTAGACGCCGCGCTGATGGTCATCGATGGCGCGAAGGGGGTCGAGTCGCGCACGCAAAAACTCATCGAAATCTGCCGTATGCGTGACACCCCGGTGATCACCTTCGTGAACAAATTTGACCGTGAATGCCTCTCGCCCCTTGAGCTCATGGATGAGATCGAGGCCAAACTTGGCATGCCCTGTGTGCCCTTTTCTTGGCCGATCGGCATGGGGAAAAATTTTCGCGGCACCTACGAAATCCGCCCCAAGCGACTCCACACCTTTCGGTCCTCCGGCAACACGGTGACAAAGGGTCTCGCGGTCTCGGGTCCCGAGGACCCGCAGATCGACACGCTGTGTGGCGACGAAGCCCATAACCTACGTGAAGACATCGAACTCATTGAAGGCGCGGCGCCGGCCTTCGATCTGGCCGCCTTTCTCGCCGGAAAACAGACGCCGCTGTTTTTCGGGAGCGCGATGAACAATTTCGGAGTTCGCGAACTCCTTGAAAGTTTTGTCCGGCTCGCACCCCCGCCCCAAAGCCGTACCGCCGTCACCGGCAAGGCCGCGGTCGAACCACCCAAACCAGGTGAAGATACCACCACGCGCGAAGTGCTGGCCGA
>CAYTFJ010000100.1:0-14610 GCA_964437075.1 uncultured Nannocystaceae bacterium | reverse complement strand
TCCAGGCGCCCATCTTCAACCGATTTCCCTCATCCACAGAATTTATGACACTCCCAGAGAACCTCGCGGAGAATCTTGTCGTCGTTCGCCACGTCGCGCTCAACTTGCTACGACAGGCCAAGAAGATGCGCGGAGGCATCGACGGCCGACGGATGAAGTGCTGCTACAGCGATGCGGCCAGGGAGGCCGTGCTTGCCGGTACGAGCGTATAAGCATGCGATTGCCCTGTACTACACCCCAGGGCGATCGCATCTAATTCCCGAGTAATTCCGATCACGTAGCCCGCTGTTTGCCGTGCGCGTCCGCCCGTGATCTCGTGCGCCTGATGGCACGACGCAAAGCGAAGGCGAAAGCGACAATGGGCGAGCCACAGTCGCCAGAATCTCTACTCTCGCTCTTTGAGGAGCTTGAGGACCCGCGGGTCGAACGGACGAAGGCCTACCCTCTGGCGGAGATCCTCTTCCTCGTGCTCGCGGCCACGATCAGTGGTGTCAACCATATCAAGGTGATGGAGAAGTTCGGCAATGCGAAGCTCGACTGGTTTCGCAGCATCATGCCTTACGAGAATGGAATTCCGAGTCACCACACGATGGGTCGAGTGCGGGGTCTCCTCGACCCCGACGCGCTCGAGAGGATGTTCCTCCAGTGGATGGAGACGGTCGCCAAGTCCGTCGAGGGCGTCGTAGCGATCGACGGCAAGGCCGTTCGGCGAGCGATCGCCGAACGGCGAGAAGCGTTCGCGGGTCCACAGGGTCAGCGCCTTTTCCGTGGCGAACTCACTGGTCCTGGGCCAGATCAAAGTCGATGAGAAGTCGAACGAGATCACCGCAATTCCGGTGTTACTGGACCGTCTGTACCTCAAGGGCGCCATCGTGACCATCGACGCGGCCGGCTGTCAGGAGGTCATCGCCAACAAAATCGTCGAGCGAGGCGGACACTTCGTCCTCGCCGTAAAAAACAACCAACCCACTTTGTTCGAGGACATTGACATCGCCTTTCATGACGTCGACATCGCAGGCAAAGACGAGTTCTTGTCACAGACCGAGACGGAGGCCGTCGCACACGGCCGAGGTGAGTATCGACGCTGCGAAGTGCTGTCCGCGAAGAGCCTCGTGACCCACGAAAAAAGTGGTCTCACGTGCGCACCTTCATCCGCGTGACCACCGAACGGCGCCGCGTGAAGAAAGATCCAGAAACGCACAAGCGGCTCTACATCAGCGACATTGAGGACCTCAGTGCTGAAGATGCACTCGCCATCACGCGAAAGCACGGGTCGGTGGAGAACCGGCTTCACTGGGTTCTCGATATTGGATTCAGGGAAGACGAATGTCGTGTCTATGCAGCGAACGCTGCCGAAAACCTCGTCGTGATCAGGCATCTCGCGCTCAACCTCCTACGCTCCGTCGAAGGCATGAACGGCGGCATCGCCTCGAAGCGATAAGAGGCCGCATGGACCGATAGCGTCCACGAGATGGCACTTTGAGCCTCTCTCAAATAAGATGCGATTCCCCTGTTCATACCCACGAGTTCCATGGGCGTGCGATCGCCGATGGGGCCCACAAAAAAGGTTGCCGGCGTGTGGCAGATGGCACAGTTCGCCTTGTCGGTATCACCCACCAGTCCAAGCGCGCTCTCGACCTCGATCGCCCCCGAGAGATCCTTTCGAAGAACAACATCTGGCCGAGCTGAGCTGCGGTGTCGTCGTCTCGATAGGCGTTGGTCAAATCTTCGCGGGCACGCTCAGGAAGCGGTGACAGCTGCTCGAGGGACTCACGATAGGGGTCATCGGTCTCGCCGATGATACAGGCGGATAACAATGCGGGGAGAACAACGAGAGTTGAACGTAGCTGTGGCCTTGGGAATATACTCATGGGTCTGGACCTCCACGGCCTACTTCGTTCGCCTGCGTCATCCACTCAAGATTCATGATGGAAATTTCTACGATCTCGCGTTCCAATTCGGAAACCACAGACTCAATGACATCGGTCAGAAGCCCCTCATCGCTCGAATACGTGATTTACCCACTCGACCCTTGAGTGAGGCGACTCTAGAGACGTATGCTGGCGAACGCAGCCGCCAAAAACGGCTCACCGTCCAAGGAACGTATCGCTCATGGCCTCCGCACGCACCAGCTACCTCCACCGCCTCCGTTGTTCTCTCGAGGGAGACGTCCTTCAACAAGGAGCGAACCTTCTTAGTGGCCTCCTGTCGTTGTCCCCGGCCGGAAAACCGATCTGGTGTGATTACGATCTCAAAGCCATCGGCGCCGAGATCGATCGAGATCAAATCTCCGACGCCAGCCGTGCCGGCCATGGCATGTGGCGGTGGCGAGAGCTCTTGCCGCTACCCATGGATCTCGAGCCTGTGAGCTTGGGCGAGGGTGATACCCCCTTGCTGCGCGCGCCATCGCTCGAAGATGAGCTCGAACTCGATCGCCTATGGATCAAGGACGAAGGCGTCAACCCGACAGGCTCCTTCAAGGCCCGTGGGATGAGTGCGGCGGTGACCATGGCTAAACATCTGGGAGCGAAGGCGCTCGTGGTGCCCTCGGCTGGGAACGCGGGTGGAGCGATGGCCGCCTACGGCGCTCGAGCCGGACTCGCAACCCACGTTTTTGTGCCGGAAGACACCCCCGAGATCAATCAGCTTGAAGTCGAACTCTACGGCGGAAATCTCTACCGTATCGACGGCCTTATCGACGAATGTGGCCATCAGGCGGCCGCAAAAAAGGATGAGCTTGATGCCTTCGCGCTCTCAACATTAAAAGAACCCTATCGTCTTGAGGGCAAAAAAACCCTGGGGCTTGAGTTGGCCGAGCAGCTCGGCTGGCGGGTCCCTGATGTTATTTTTTATCCGACCGGAGGCGGTACCGGGCTGATCGGTATGCAAAAGGCGTTCGATGAACTCGCTACCTTGGGGTGGATCGACCCGGTCAAGCGACCGCGTATGGTCTGCGTACAATCCACCGGATGCGCGCCCATGGTCCGCGCCTTCGAGGAGAAGCAGACCTTCGCGCGCCCGTGGGAGAATGCACGTACCTGCGCGTCAGGACTGCGTGTCCCTGGAGCGGTCGGTGACTTCTTGATCCTGCGCGCCCTTCGGGAGTCCCTTGGGACGGCAGTTGCGGTCGAGGATGCGGCCCTTCTCGACGACATGGGGGCACTCTCCGCCGCCACTGGAATCTGCGCGGCCCCCGAAGGCGGCGCCTGTCTGACGGCCCTGCGTAGCCTACGAAAGAGCGGCTGGATCAAGAGTCACGAAGAGGTCGTGATTTTCAATACGGGGACCGGCGCCAAGTACCTGGAGGTTCTACGCCAGCTCAAGAAGCCTCAGCCCTAGGGGCTGAGGCTAAAAATCCAAGTGGCAGCGCACAAAATGGTCTGGCCCAAGCTCACGCACAGGTGGCATGGACTGCCGACAGGCGTCCTCGACATACGGACAACGGGCGGCAAAAGGGCAACCAGGAGGCGGGTCGGTGAGCGTCGGCGTCCCGCTCTTGCCGGCCAACTCGCTGTTGATCGATCCATGAGGATCCGGCACCGCCGAAAGCAGAAGTTTTGTGTAGGGGTGCGCGGGCGCGGTCATGAGCTTGGCGCTCGGAGCCCCCTCGACGATGTGACCGGCATACATCACAAGGGTCCGATCTGCGAAATAGCGCGCGCTCGCCAAATCGTGCGTAATGTAGACAAAGGAGATTCCATGTTTCTCCTTGAGCTCGATCAACAGATTGAGCACACCGATACGCAACGACACATCGAGCATGCTGGTTGGTTCATCCGCCAAAATTAGCTCAGGGCCCACAGCCAGCGCACGAGCGATGGCCACGCGCTGACGTTGGCCCCCTGAGGCCTCGTGGGGGTATTTACTGGCAAAAGTCTCCGCCGGTGTCAGCCCCACGGTTTCGAGCAGCGACAACACTGCAGCACGGAGGGCTTTGGGGTCGCCCTTCGCGACCTTCCCATGACGGAGAAGCGGCCGCTCAATATGATGCGCGAGCGTATATACAGGATTGAGAGAGCCAAAAGGATCTTGAAAGATCATCTGTACTTGGCTCCGAAAGGCCCGAGTCGCCCGCCGCGCCTGGGTCTTGAGGATGTCCTCTCCCTTGAAGATGATCTTTCCGGAGGTCGGCTCGAGCAACCGAGCGATCAGCTTGGCCATGGTGCTCTTTCCGCTGCCTGACTCCCCCACCAGCGCAACAACCTCGGCATGGCCGACGTCAAACGAAGCATCGTTCAGGGCCTGAACGGCAACCGTCCGGCTTAGACCCTTACGAATTTCAAAAATCTTTCCTAGTGACTGCACTCGCAAGAGCGGAGCCGCACGTGTTTCCTTATTGGTGGTCATGAACTCAGAAGGTGGCAGGCGACCCGACGCCCGGGCTCAAGGGTGACGAGATCCGGAGAATCGACTTTGCAGCGCTCGATCGCGTCTGGACACCGAGGGTGGAAACGGCAGCCCGAAGGCGGGTTCTTGAGGTCAGGTGGGCTACCCGCGATGCCCGCCAACTTCACCCGCTCTCCCCGCAGATCGGGGAAAGAACGCATCAAGCCCCGCGTGTAGGGGTGTTTCGGGTCATCGAAGAGCACTCGCGCAGGTGCAGTCTCCACCAGGCGCCCCGCATAGAGGATGCCGATATGTGTACAAAACTCGAGCATCAGCGAGAGGTCGTGAGTAATAAACAAGATCGAAAAACCAAGATTTTTCTTCAGTTCGCTGATCTGCCGAAGAATCTCTTTTTGGACAACCACATCCAGGGCGGTGGTCGGTTCATCCATCAGGAGCAAGGATGGGCGGAGCGCAAGAGCCAGAGCGATCACCACCCGCTGGCGCATGCCTCCGGAGAGCTGATGCGGATAGCTATCGAGCCGCGACGCCTCGATACCCACCAGGTCCAACAGATCCGCCGCCCGCGCCAAGGCCTTCGCCCCGCGAATCCCCTCGTGCACGGCAATCACGTCGCAAATTTGGTCGGCGATGGTGAGCACCGGATTCAACGCGTTCATTGCGCTTTGGCATACCAAGGAGACCTCCTGCCAACGAATCCGGCGCAAGCTCTCGTCGTCCATCTCCAAGAGATCCGCGCCATCGTAGAACACATGGCCGCCGGTGATAATCGCGGGCGACTCCAGCAGTCGAAGCACCGCTTGGATGATGGTCGACTTTCCACTACCGGACTCACCCGCAAGGCCGTAGACCTCGCCCTCCCGGATCGCAAACGAGACATCATCGACGGCGCATACGTTTGTATCCTCACCGACATATTCAACCCGAAGATCGTCGACACGAAGAAGCTCCTTGGCCATATTATTTGTTGCTCCTGCGAATGACGGGAGTCGAATGTGTGCGGCGTACACCGGCAATCTTCAGAGCGCGAAGAAAAGCGCCCTCGGATCGGAGTCTCGGGTTCGTGACTTCATCGATCGCATTGTTGATCATCGCCATCGAGAACCCGACGAGCGCGACGCACAGGCCCGTCGGCACAAAGGTCCACCATGAACCCGTCAACAACGCGGCATCGTTGGTCGCCCAGTAAAGGTTGGTTCCCCAGGTGACCTGACTAATATCTCCAAGACCAAGGAACTCCAGGCCCACCTGCGCACCGATCGCGTAGATCGTGGCGCCAATGAAAGCGGAGGCCAGCAACGAGGTCATGTTGGGAAGAATCTCGACCAGGACGATTCGCACGGGGCTCTCGCCACCCACAATTGCGGCCGCGACAAAGTCCTTGCCGCGCAACGACAGCGTCTGTGCACGAATCACCCGTGCCCCCCAAGCCCAGCCGGTGAAGACCAAGACCAAACCGATCGAGGTTGGCCCGGCCGGTAAGAAGGCCGCGAGCACCACCATCAGCGGGAGACCCGGCATGATCAAGAAGATGTTGATCACCAGCGACAACACATCGTCGACCCACCCGCCAAAAAATCCGGCTGTGGTCCCGACCACCGCGCCGATGGCGACGACAGTGATACCCACCGCGAGGCCCACCAGCAACGAGATCCGCGCGCCCGCGACGGTCTGCGCCAACACGTCCTGCCCCTGTCCGGTGGTCCCAAAGGGATGATTCAGCGAAGGCGATTGGAGCGGAACCGCCACAAAATCGGATGCGTCTCCCACCAGCAGCGGACCCAACAAGGCCATGGCCACGAAAAACAGCAAAATGACCGCACCCACCAGCGCCTTACGATTTTTGAGCAGTTGATTCATGAAATCGATCGGATTCTAGCGAGTGCGTGGGTCGAGCCACACATAGACGATGTCGACAAGCCAATTGGCGCCGAGAACCGCGAGCGTGATCGTGAGAAAGAGCCCCTGCAGCAAGGGATAGTCCTGGGCCTGAACCGCCTGGATCAGTAGATATCCCTGCCCCGGATAGGAAAAGACGATCTCGGTCAAAATCGAGCCACTCAAGACAAAGCCCAAAGCCATGCCGAAACCAGTGATGTTGGGCAACAGAGCATTGCGCGCGGCATAGCGAAACATGATGCGGCGGTTGGGAAGGCCCTTCGCGCGTGCCAGCTTGATGTAGTCGGCCCCGAGCACTCCGATCATCGTGTTGCGCATGTCCAGCATCCAAGAGCCCATCGTCGCAATGACGATGGTCAGAGCGGGCAAGATCGCATGGGCCACGACGCTCGAAACAAACTCGAAGCTCAATGCGGGTTCAAGGTGATCGGCATAGGCGTGACGCACCGGAAACATGTTCAGCGTAAATCCGAACACAAACAGCATCAACATCGCCAACCAAAAATAGGGAAATGCGCCCAAAAAAATCAGGGTCGGAGGAACGATCGAATCGATTTTTCCTCCGCGATTCCACGCGCTAACGATGCCGAGCAGGGTCCCGCAGGTGAAGGCGATGACGACGGCGATCCCCGCCAGGAAAATCGTCCACAACAGCGCCGTCCCGATCACGCTTGAAACCTCGGCCGGGTAGTACTTGATCGAAGTTCCGAGGTCCCCAACAAGCACATTACCAACATAGGTAAAGTACTGCTGCCACATCGGCGCGTCGCTGAAGCCAAACGACTCACGCAGCGCATCGAGAGCCTCGGGAGTCAGCTTGCCCTTGAATCGCGCAAACATCGTGGCTGCAGGATCTCCAGGCATCATCCGTGGGATCACGAAGGCCAAGGTCAACGATGCCCAAGCCGCGAGCAAATAGAAGCTAAGTCGTCGCAGTACGTATTTCATCGCGGGCGAAGCTCCGTGACCACCAAGAGAGCGCCCGGCACGAGATTCGGCCCGAGCGGTGCGTAGGGATTGTCTGCATCGGGGAAGCCGACGAAGCGCTCGTCGTTGTATTCGCCCCAAAGCGCCCCAGGAAACAGCGGGATGGCGGGGGCATGCTCGACAAAGAGGCGCTGAAGTTCGCCGTAGAGGCGCCGCTGTTGCTCCGGGTCGGTGACGTGTTCCGCGGTCGCCAACAAGATATCAGCCCGTTCGAGCTTGAAGCGATGCCAATTGCTCAACGCCGGGTCCCCCAGCGGTTTCCAGGTCGACGTGGACATCATGTCACGGTAAAATCCATAGGGCGTAGGCGACACAACCGTCCATCCCAGCGAAAGACTAAAGTCGCCGTTTTGGATCTTGTTGTACCAGGCGCTAAAGTCGTAGGCCTTGATGCGGGCATCGATGCCAAGCGCCTGGAGATTCTTTGAAATCACCTGGGTCGCGCGCACCCAGTCAGAGAAACCTGCGGGCACGTTGATGGCCACTTCTAGAGGTTCTCCATCCCGTCCGAGACGACGGCCGTCTTCATCGATCCTAAGTCCGGCCTCCTCCAGCAACGCCGCCGCCGCTTCGGGATCGTAGCTCACCCATGGCTTCCCCGCGGCGACCGCCTCGGGGTCACGAAAACGGTCGTAGGCGCCGCTCAACCCGGTCGCATCGGCTGGTTTTGTGTAGCCATGCATCGCAACCCTCACGACCAATGCCCTGTCGATGGCCATACTTAACGCCTTTCGCACACGCATGTCGTCGAACGGAGCGAGCGCGGTGTTGGCAAAGAGCATCACAGTACCGTCGACGGTCGGGAACCAATAATGGTGGTTTTTTGGATTTCGTTCGATGTAGATCCGGTCGATCGCGGGAACAAAGGCCCCGGCCCAATCGATCTCCCCCGTCATGAGCGACAAGACCGTTTGATCGTTGGAAGGGAAGGCCGGAAACCGTAGCGCTTTTACCGCAGGTTTTCCGGCCTGCCAATAATGGGGATTGCGGCCGATCTCGTAGACCTGGGTGTTAAAGGAGCGCACCTCGGTAAAGGGTCCGGTCGCCACCGGATTTTCGTTGGCAAAAGAGACCGGGTCCTCGACGTCCTTCCAAAGATGAGCCGGAACGATCGGCTGCTGGCCGATGTCGATAAGGCCCGGGACATAGGCCCGCTGAAAACGAAATTTGACGTGCTGAGCGTCGGGCGCCTCGACAGCCGCGAGGTAGCCCCAAATCCCTCTCGGATCGAGGGCCGCAGACTTACGCATGAGATTGAAGGTAAATGCGACATCCTCGGCCCCAAAGCGCTGGCCGTCCGACCACTTGACCCCCTCGCGCAACACGAATTCGAGCTCGGTGGCATCGTCGTTCCAGTGCCAGTGTTCGCCCAACCACGGCACGTATTCACCCGTCACGATGTTGTAGACCAAGAGGGGCTCATACATCGCCCGCTTGGTCGGCCACCGAACATCGCCCACCTCGAGCAGGGGATTGAAATTGCGGACAAAGGCCGCGGTCTGCTCCTCCTCGGTGATCACCATAACCCCCGGCTCAGGCTCCCGGCGGGCTTGCGCGCAAGAGAGCAAGAACAATGCGAAACCGAGACTCCTCAGTATCGAACGCCTGAACCGCTGTGACCTCTCAACCATCATCCGTCGTGGGCGATACTAGAACCTTCGACCTTCCGGAGTGCCCAAATCTCTATCGGATTCACGTCGTTTTTTGACGATGCGCATATCACACGGCAAATTTCGAAGATTTCTTTCATCTTTACTTCCGCGCGATCAGCCTCGATCACCCGTTTTCTAGAAAAAATCCATGTTTTCGACGATTTATGCCAAACTCATAGTGTGCTCCGCCGTGATAGGAGCAAATCTGGAGGATTTCGCATGGTAAAATATCCCAATCAGCGTCAACTCGGTTTGGTCTGTTCACTGGTTGTCATCGCCGCAATCGGCGCCTGTGACAGTGACGGCGGCAATACGCCCTTTGGCACCCCCGCCGGAGAGAACACAAAACACGAGGGTGCGATCGTGAACATCGCCGTTGAGAACATGGTGGATGATTTCGAAGATGGAGACGCCTCCGTTCCCGAAACCGAGGATCGTGTCGGCGCCTGGTATTCCTATGGCGACGATTCCAAGGACGCGACGATGACCCCAGCAGGCGAATTCATGCCGAGCGAGTGCGGGCCGGGAAGTAGCGCCTACTGCGCAAAATTCTCTGGGAGTGGTTTCGCAGACTGGGGCGCCGGCCTCGGCATGGACTTCGACAACCCCGGCGACAAGAAGAAGACCTACGATCTCAGCGAGTTTAAAGGCATTGCCTTTTGGGGCCGCAGCGACAAATCGACGGTATTTCGCTTTGTGATCCCGACGAGCGATGTCCTTCCCGTCGAAGACGGCGGAAGCTGTGTGGATTCGGGCAAAGCCGATCAAGAGTGTCAAAACGGCGCCGGCCAAAACATCGTCCTGACCAAGGATTGGGCCCAGTACACCGTGCCCTTCTCGGACGCGATCCCCGACGAGACCTGGGGCCAACAATTTGATTTCGATGCGGCCAAGGCGATGGGGATCGAACTCCATTTCGCCGCGGGCGCCGACTTCGAGGTGGAGATCGATGAAATCGGCTTCTATCGTGCCGCAGATCTCGAGCCTGGAGCCAGCGATGGCGCCGACGACAGCACCGACGACAGCACCGACGACAGCACCGACGACAGCACCGACGACAGCACCGATGACAGCACCGACGACAGCACCGGCACCGAGTAGCCCTCAGCCCTCCGCACCACAGGCCATCATGAAACTCAAAAAATCCGGAAAACGCATCCCTCTCTCCCTTTGTTTGGTCTTTCTTGGAGGCATCGCCTGCGACCTTGGTGCAGGTACGGTCGTCGGTGGAGAGGGCGCCTCCTCGGGAGGAAAAAATGCCTGCTCCATCGAAGATGCCGATGACGGCGATGACCAAACCGTCGTCCGTGATGGACGCGGTGGCTATATCTACACCTACGTCGACAGCTCGGGATCCAGCCTCTCGCCACCGCCCAATGGATTCAAGGCCGCGAGCGGTGGCGCCCAAAACACAAGCGGTGCCCTCCGCTTCGAGGGGCAGTTGGCGAGCTCCGGCGAGGTCTATGCGGGCGTCGGCTTTAGTTTCACGGAACCGAAGTCCATCCACGATATCTCGCGCTACAGCGGCCTCTCATTCATGGCCAAACATGGTCCTGACTCCACGACCAATGTCCGCTTGAAACTTCCCGACATCAATACGGACCCGGACGGGAAACAGTGTACCGAGGAGTGCTACAACGACTTCGGCGTTGATTTTTCTGTCACCTCGGAGTGGACTCGCTACACGATCAACTTTGCCGACCTTCGGCAAGAAGAGGGATGGGGCCAACCTCGGCCCCCAGGCCTCGACATCACGAAGGTCTACGGGATCCAATGGCAAGTTGTCAGCCCAGGAGCCAAATACGACATCTGGATTGACGAGATCGAGTTCTTGGGCTGCGAGTAGATAAAAGCTCGCGCTCAAACGTTGTGCGCCAACGCGCGGTACGCTAGTCACAGCATTGTGCGCGGGAACACGACTGGCGGTCCGCGGGTGGACAAGGGTTGGATTTCGCGAAAAGCACGCGTTTCCTGTGCAATTGGGGGTGTCTTCGGAATCCTCGGAACCTCGCTCTGCTATGTGGGCTGGTGTGGCCAGGACCCGCAGTGGGACGCGGCGCTTGAGTACCCAAGCCGCGGCAGCGCACGCCACCAAGCCCGAGAAACGCTAACTTCCGCCGAAGTCTGTGGAAGCTGCCACCGACTGCACTTCGAGCAGTGGAAGCGCTCGGCCATGGCCCGCTCGGCTGAGCTTGGGGAGGGCCTTCTCTCTCTCTACGCCACAGGACTCGCCCTGCGTGGGGCGCCCGACGAGGATCTCGAGTACTGCCTCGAATGCCATGCTCCTGCGGCGGTTCTTGGAGCTGAGCCCGACCTACGAATGACCTCCTCCATCAGCCGCGAGGGCGTGAGCTGCGATATTTGCCACACAGCCGTCGTCACCTCCACCGATGCGAGCCCCGGCGGTCTACAACTCGACCCCACGGGACCCAAGCGCGGGCCGCTTCCTGGAACAACATTGTCGCTCTCCAGGCCTGCCGGCGGGTCCTCCAGCCCGGTCGCTAGATCCAGCTTTCACGAGACCCTCGAATCGGAACTTCACAAGACTTCGGAACTCTGTGCAAGCTGCCATATGTCGATGTGGCCCACCAATGGCCTTCCCATCGACTGGACCTACGCCGAGTGGAAGCGCAGCCCCTACGCCGAACGCGGCGTACACTGTCAGGACTGCCACATGCCGACCTACGCCGGCCGTGCGGCCCCCGGCGCACCGCACCGTGAGACCCTGCACCGTCACGATTTTCCCGGTGGCTCCGATCTTCAGATGGTCCGCAGCACCGCGAGCCTCACGATCGAGTCCCAACGCTATTTTGCCGCTCACGAGGTCTCGATCTCCGTCGAAAATATCGGCGCGGGCCATGCCTTCCCCACCGGAGATGCCACTGCTCCCACCGTCGCCCTTGAGATCAAGGCATTCTCAGCCAACAGTCAGCTCGTCTTCGAAGACCACCGCGACTATCGCCTGATCTACGAAGACGCGGCGGGAGACATCACCAATGACCCCACGGCGGCCGTACGGCTACGCTCCGACACCACTTTGCAGCCGCTCGAAACTCGTCACGAACGATTTTATCTCGCCAAAAAACTTGGTGCGACCCGAGTCGAAGCCCAGCTCGTCTATCGCCGATGGGGCGAGCACCTCTCGCAACACGATCGACTGGCCCGCGAATTTATTGGCCGCTACCTGGCTGAAGGCATCCAGCTGCACCAGCTCCCCATCCAACTTGTCGAGCTAGCGAGGCTGGCTCCAACACTCATCGACAACGTTAAAACCAGTCCCGCCATCGTGGTCCAAAGCGTAGCTCGAGCCCTGGTCCCATGGCCCGACTCAAACCACCCCGACCCGGACTAATTGTCCCGAGCCCCCTGTTCGATCCACCGGCGAAGTGCGTCGATTTTTTCGGTGCACAACATCGGTGCGGGTGGAGGCGGCATCACCTCCTGTTCCATATCCGCGGGGCCGTAGACACCAAACTTGATCATCAGATAGCTGTTCGCGGGATCTCCAGGGACGACATGCACGAGATCCGGTCTCTGCTCAGAGGCCCCCAACAAGACCTCGTAGACCCCATCATCGATCAGATTAAAGTCTTCCTGGTCGTTTGTCCCTTCATGGCAAGCCGCGGAACCTGTGCAACCGGGAATCAAGACATTCTCCAGGACCCAGCCAAAGTCCGAATGTTCCTTCGCCTGTTCGCAACCTCGGTCATCGCGATAGACCTCTCCCATCCACTCCTCACCTTCGAGTAGATCCTCACCGAAATAGCTCGGCTCCACACAGCCCATTGTCATCGCTATCGCCGACAAGCCATGGAGGATTCGGCTCAAAAAGGTGCAGTTCCAGCCTCGGGCTCGAGCGTTCACGAACCGGGCATCGGCCCACTACAGGCTCAACTTTAGCTGAAGCGGACCATGTGGGTTCCTCACCCACATCATGCGCCCCGTCGCACACGTCCCAAAGCGAACAGGGCCACACACAGGAACACAAAATTTCCAGGGACCGGCGTCCCGTTCTTGGACCATGGATGAGAAGAGCAGCCGACATCGCGCTCCCTTGGACTCGCTGGACCGAGATTCGGAATTTCAAGGGGCGGCACATCTAGCGATTTTTGAGCCAGGCGCATGCCGATCGTGATCACATCATCGTGATAGGGGTCGCTGGCAATAAATTGGCTGAGGTTGGCACCGTTGCCATCCACGCCCGAAAGATGCAGATCAACGTAGGAAGTCGCCTCATCCGGTGCAGTCCATTCAAACTCCCAGCTGTCGACGCCCGGAAATGCCCGGCCCACGAGCACCCGCCCATTGTCCACAAGCGCCAGATCTGCGGGGGCGTAGCGTGAAAAGTCTCCGCCCGAGCCACCACCGCCATCGATGATCTCCAGGGCAAAGGCATTGAAATTTCCGGCCGCAGAGAGACCTCGGGTCTCTCCCGAGAAGCGAACCGAAATCGTGTACTGCATCTCCGGAACAAATTCTCCATCCAAGAACAGCTGATCGGGGACAGATTCAAGCGTAATTTCGGCATCGCCAGACCCGTCAACATGGCAGATGGCGCAATCTCTACCCGCCCGGGTTGGAGATCCGGTGTAAAAATCCATCCCCCCGCCTCCACGCGATGCGCTGACCTCAAATTGAGAAGGAGTCGAGAATCCGAGCGCCGACCCTTCCCCAACTCCCAGGACTCCCAGGAGCGCTGCCGCGATTCCACCGCTCCGTGACCCTAAGACTCTCCGCCCACCAAGGTTCACGGCTCGCTCCCTTCGTAAACACAATCGTCGTGGGATGTTCTGCCTTCGAGCCAGCCTCGAAGAATTTGGTGGCCCCGCTCGTTTTCACTGAGAAAAACATCTCCGTAGCCGTAGCGTTCACGCCCCTGGTGGTATCGACCATCGGCATCCTCATCAAGCGGTTTCTGCGACAGCAGGAACTCGTCTGCAAAGGCCGCCGCGCTCGTAAAATTTGCATCCAACTCTTCCTCGCTGAGGCTCTCATTCAGATCGGTGGGATCCGCATCCAGCCGCAGACGATTGCGAGCGTAGACTCTCAAGGGACGAACGACGTCGCCGTGGCAGGCGAGAAAACCACAGCTCTCATCCAACACCGGTTGGACGGAACATCGAAAATAGCTGCGATCAAGACCGCTCTCTACCTCCGTATTCTCAATGCATCCCACGATCGCTACAAATAGGAAGAGACCTCCCACCTCCGCCCAGCCCAATTGGATGAATCGCCAGAGGATGCCTCCCTCGGCGTTCCACAAGGCCTGCTTCGAACGATCGTTTCGACCCACATCAGGCATCTAACGTCGACCATCGACGGGTCCAGTACCCATATGGGCCCCTCTAAAAGTGGCGCTAGTAGCCATGGATGAACGTATTCATAGACCGTGCTCATGGACCGAAGGACCGCAACGTCAATGCGCTCGATGAGCCTCATTGCGCTCTGCACCCTGCTGTTGCTCGGTCCCACAGGGTGCGCTCAGGTGTCCCCTGCCCAACGACGGATACTCGCCCAAGATTGGATGAATCTTGACGCGGACAGCCGCGAGTTGGAGATGAGAGACCATGTTCTCCAATACCGAGAGGGCAGCGCAGGTGGACGTGGGGGAGGTGGAAGCGGATGTGGTTGCAACTAACAGCACGGGTCGCCGCACTTGTTCTTGGGCTGAAGGGAGTGTCATAAATTCTGTGGATGAGGGAAATCGGTTGAAGATGGGCTCCTG
>CAYTFJ010000099.1:0-14649 GCA_964437075.1 uncultured Nannocystaceae bacterium | reverse complement strand
GTGGGGGACCGCTCCGCTCGGAAGAGTACCGAGCGGGGTTGGTCTACCCGACCCCGATTGAAAAGCCCTGATCGTCGGCCGAACGTTGTCATTTTTTTTTCGCCAAGATCATCGTCCACGGAAAGACTGCGGGCATTTCGATGATGTCGAATCGAAGTTCAGCAAAGCGTCGGAAACTATTTTGGCTCCAGTGGTTCACATGATCGATGTCGTTGCCCCAACATCGGACATTTTTTCCCCGTAGTAGATTAATCGCGCAAAAATAGGGTTCACGGGGAACGCTGAGCAGCAGATGGCTTGTGGTGAGGCGTTCAAGTATCGGTAGCATCGCCGCGGGGTCAGGGATGTGTTCAAGAACCTCAAGCATCATTACGCAATCATATCGTCGCCCGCCCTCGAGCAAATCACGGGCATCCGCTTGATCGATCTGTGCTCTGGAACCGAGGCGAGAGCGTGCGGAGAGCACAGCATGCGGACTGCGATCGATTCCGGTCAACTCAGCACCCAAATTATGGTTTGCGATTTCGGCGAGGACAAAGCCTTCGCCACAGCCGAGATCGAGGATTGTACGTGCCCCTGTTCGACGCAGCATGGCGATGGCTGCAGTATGAAAGCGGCGTATGAGCCGGCGCTGAACGGGGTTTTTTGACTCGTGTTTTGTTTGGTTGCTGCTCGTCATCGTCATCGCTATCGGCGGTTAGGGCGGTGGAGCATGTTCGGGGGCCGATGGGACGGTTCTTGACTGTTGTGGTGGGCGAATCGAGAACATCTCTTTGGATGTAATTGTTGTTCGCACCAGCAACTCACCGAGAAGACCAATGCATCCAAATTGGAACGCGGTAACGGTCAGGAGAACGCCGAGTGTGAGCAGTGGGCGGGACCCGATCGTTTCTCCAAGGATCCAAAGGACAGATAGATAGCTGAGGATCGCAAGTCCGCAGGACCCCAGGATCGCCCCAGGGATTCCAAAAAAATGCAGAGGACGGGTCCTGAAACGTGTCACGAGCAGGACCGTCAACAGGTCCATTACGCCGTCGAAAAAGCGCGTGATGCCGTACTTGCTCGTTCCATGTTGGCGTGCGCGGTGCTGAACCACCAGTTCTTCAATGTGGAAGCCCTTAGCATGGGCCAGCACCGGCAAAAATCGGTGGAAGCCTCCGTAGACGTTCAATTCACGCACACATTCGATTCGGTAGGCCTTGAACCCACAATTGAAGTCTCGCAGCGGGATTCCGGTCAGCATGCGCACAAGGCTGTTGAAGACACGGGATGGAACTGTCTTTCCAATCGGGTCGTGTCGACGACGCTTCCAACCGGATACCAGATCGGCTCCGGCATCGATCCGATCGACGAAGTCAGCGATCATTTTCGGATCATCTTGAAGGTCCGCATCGAGCGTGACGACAATTTCTCCACGGACGCGGTCAAAGGCTGCTGCGAGCGCGGAGGACTTCCCGAAGTTTCGACGGAATTCAATTATGTGGAGATGAGGGTCTGTTGCGGCCAGCGCTGCCAGTCTTTCGCGTGAACCATCGTCGCTTCCGTCGTCGACGACGATAATCTCGTAGCCTCGTCCCAACGCCAGACAGCTCTCGGTGACTTTTAAATGCAGTTCAGTCAGCGAGTCGACTTCGTTGTAGACGGGAATTACGACCGAGATTCCGAGCGACGAGCTCTCCGAGGCCGGGTCGGCGGCGTGATTCGTCATCCGCCTGAAGGTAGCAAGTCCTTTGGTCTCGTACCATGACCATGGTCATGGTTTTCTCATGCGACGCGGTGCCGATTTAGCTGTGGTCAGCGCAACTGTCATCTCCAAGGTAGTTTCCATCGCAAGGATCGTCGCACGCCTTCGACCCCACGTAGTCGTCGTCGCATGGGTCCGCAATGGACTGGCTCTCTATTGTTGGCGACGAGGGGTTGGCAGCCGCAAGCGGCGAATGGGCGGCCAACGCTTGAATGCTGGCCGTGCGCTCCCACTGCGCATTGAATTTGACGGTGACGGTGACGGGGCCCGTAAACTTCGTTGAACCGGTCGTGATGCGTGCCAAGTGATTGCCGTCGATGGCGAACAGAAGTTCGTCTTTGCTGTGAACTCGTGTCGCGTGGGTGGAGTCCTTGGTCGTGGTCTCTCGGCTTTGGTTCGTATCGACACGCAGACGAGCAAAACGGGCCGGAGTACCGGTTTTATGGCTCGTGAACAGACCCTCGAATGAGTATGATGCTGTGGATTCGACAAATTTTCCGAGCCGTCCTTTCTTGCCTCGGGTCGAATGTTGAGTCCATTTGTCGCCCTCCAAGAGCTTACGACTGGGAACGACATAAAATGCTGACGTGAGCCCTTCGACCACAGCTTCGAGAACCTGCTTCTCATCGTCTTCGAGGCCATCGGGGGGCGGGGGAACGTCCTTGATCGCGCCATCGGAATCCACAGAAAACGGAATCGTGACGCCATCGATGCTCTTGAGCGCTCGCTGTGCGAACTGACTGCGGCTAACTGCGGCGTTTGATCCGAAGTGCCACTGGAGATCGAGGTTCGATACCACCGCTTTGACCCGGTGACTTCCGTCGTCATTCACTGCGACGACTCGCATATTGACGTTGAACTTGAGGGAACGAGTAAAACTAGATCCTCGCTCCTGCACCGTCTCGCGGCGAAAAACGTGCCCTTTGAAGGTGCCACCCGGTTGAAGGTCGTAGCGCAGTTGGACGCCGTCTTGAGGGACGACCGTTTGAACGAGTCCGTTCTGGGGTCCACAGCCACCGATCCACGGAAACGCGAGGAGCAACACGCCCAGGCCAAAGGCGGCGCTGGCACGAAGTCGCGGAAAGGGGAGAGTCAGCATATCGGCGTCACGGTACGACCCCAGATACGAGGGCACAACATCTCTGCTCGCATTGGCTAGCCGGGATCATTCTCGATTCCCAACAAGGGAGGAAGTGGCGGAGCTTCGATGTAGGGCGCAGATCCCTCGGGCGTGCCGGCGGAAGACATCCAAGAAAATCCGTCTTGGGCGAGGCCAAGATTGTGTTCTTGGGCTGCATCTTCGGCTCGGCGAAGAGCGGCCGCCTCGCGTTTTATGCGTTCTTGTTCTCGATCTGGAGGCCCGGTGGGCCGGTCTTGGGTGAACCGTTCGCCTTCTTCGCGACTCGAGTCTCGGATGTGGATCAGGGTCGATCGGTCACGGGACCCGGGAAGATATCCAGTCCAGCCCTGCGGAAGCGATGGTCCTGACCATTCGAAGACCCAGCGAGCATCAAGCGGACTCAGGTTCACGCAGCCGTGGCTCCTTCGTGCCCCAAATCTGTCGTGCCAATAGGCGCCGTGAAGCGCGTTGTGTCCTTGGAAGAGCAAGACCCACGGAACCCCTTGGACCATGTACGCGTCGTCCTCGTATTCTTGGCTGGCCATGGTCATGCTGGCGACCTTGGCCCAGACAGGGTAGTTGCCTCGTGGAGTCGGGTGACTTCGGCCAGACGAGATCAACGTAGCGAATCGAGGTTGAGCTCCGCGATAGGCCACGAGCGTCTGCTCTCCGAGATCGACGTCGATCCATTGACGGGGTGAGAGGAACTCGCCGCTGTTGTCGACTACGTCGTGCGGCGGTCGAACAATGTGGACCTCATTCAGCGCTGTGGACCGCATCCATCGTGATTCACCGATGCGAAGCCACCGGGTGCGACCGTTTTGTCGTTCGTCGAGGAGGGGGACTCGGGTTCTTCGTTTTAGTTTTGCCTGGCGCGTACTTGTTTCGCTGGGCGCGGTAAATACGGGCGCGTTGGCCTTCGATACCCACGCGAAGCTAGGGCCGAGATGGCGTCCGTGGATAGCGACGCCTGACCAGTTCGATCCTTGACCACCCCAGCGAATATCGTCCTTACGCACGTAGCCGGCGGCGCTGTGGACATAGGGGATGCCGTCGATGGCGAGCGTTGATTCGATCACGAGGCTCATGCCCTTGGTGAGCGTGTCGCTAGGATCGTTGTTTCGAGCGTCGGCGCGGGTCGTAAAGATCGACGTGCCTTGCTGGCGCACAAAGGCGTAGCGGTGTGGGAGCCTTCTGCCCGCGGGCACCGCCATTGCCGTCGCTGTGGGCGGCCCTTCGGAGGCTGGCCGAGCATGTTCTGAGCAGAGGTATCCGAAGGGATAGACGGCATACCAAGGTTTTCCATGGCACCCCGCCGAGTCCCGGCTGGGCGTCGTACCGCGGACCGCGAGCCGAGTTCCTACGCGAAGGGTCGCAAGTCGTCTGTGCGGTATCCACGGGCGTCCTCGAAGGATTGTCTCGGGGAGGATTGTGCGGATGTACAGAATTTCTGTGGGATCTAGGGTGACCTCTGCGCCCGCATCGGGCTCAAGGATGCGGGCGGCTGCCAGCGTGTGGGATACGAGGATCTGTGCGATGAGCGCCACCGAGTGACGCTATCACTTGGGCCGTGACGCGCGATAGTTCGGTGTGGCCGAGAGCCGCGGTGCCGTGAGTATTTTCCGCCGTCGGCGCGATTTTGAGACAGCATTGGCACGAGAATTTGTTGGATTCTACGCAGTTCGTGCAAACAACGCAGCAAAGAAGCGATATCGTCTTTCGACCCGGGATCGCTGTAACGAACCTGTCTCTGAGGGTACAGACATGTGGCCTTGGAAGACGGGCCATGGACGACAAAACGTGATTATTGCCGCACTCATTCTTCACTGTCTCGCCCCGGACGCAGAGTCCGCTGCCCCTCCGCTCGCCGAGACGGCGGTGAGCGAAAAAAATGCGACTCCGGTCCCAGAGAGCGATCCTGCCGTAGATCCCCATGAGGACCCACCAAGCGAAGACGACCCACCAAGCGAAGACGACCCACCAAGCGAAAATGTCGACGCGGAGTCCGTTCAAAGCGAATCCGTGTCCGCTGTGGCGCCTCAGAACCCCACGGCGGTGAAGCACCGGCAGGGATCGGCGATGATATCACCCGCGACGATGAGGAGCGTGTCCGACGCGCCGGCGGTCGAGACGCCCTCGAGCGAGACAGAGGAGAAGAAAAGTGCTTTTCGGGTCAGCGCCCGCGTGATGGCTGGTTTCGGCGCGATGGGCGAATACCCCCGTGGCGATCAGCTCGAATCGGATTGCAAGGGCGAGTGTTTTTTTGAGCCGCGTGTGTTTCTCAAGCAGGCTCGAGTGGCGCTGCGACTCAGTGCGCGACGGCTGAAGCTGAAGGCGAGTTTTGATTTTGCAGACGCGCTCAAGGACACCGGTGAGCGATTTTTTGTGCGGGACGCGTGGGCCGACGTCAAGGTGACGAAAGCCTTTCATGTGCGTGTTGGGCGGTTCAAACGGCCATTTTCGCGGTTGGAAAACCGTGGCGTCTCGCGCCTCCCGTTTACGGGCCGTGGTTTGTTCAACAACGTGGCAATGGAGAAGCTCGCTTGGGGCGATCGCGGCCAGGGGGTTGCGCTCTTGGGGAAATATCAAAACGAGGTCGCCGGAAAATTTTCCTGGCGACTGAGTACAGCCAATGCCTACGACGCGATCAACGGTACGTTGCCGTCCAAGGGAGTCGACGGCTTCGCACGGGTTGAATATGAACCGCGCGAATGGATCTCTGTCGGAACCAACGGTGGTCTCAAACACGTCAGCGCCGACGGAAGATCGGCCTACAAGACCGCCTATGGCGTTGGTGGCGATCTTCGTCTCAAGGTCAAGGGGCTGTATTCGGCGCTGGAATACAATCGGGTCCAAGACTGGGCGACGGCGGATGAGCCGTGGATGGCAGGGGTCACGGGCTATGTGAGCTACGACATTAAGCTTCGGAACGACATCGCTCTACAACCGATGGCGTTTGTCGAATACGCGGATTCTGACACTCGTTTTGCGCAGAGCGAGGTGCTGCGGGTGAACGGTGGGTTCAACATCGTATGGGGTAAACACCTGCGTGTGATGCCTCAAGCGGTGTTTGTCCGCCCTATTGGAACGGTCGGAAAAAATCGATGGGTTGCGAGCGACTCGTATTTCGTGATGCTGGCGATTCAACTGTAAAGCGCTATGGAACACCTGGATAAATCATCGTCATCGGTTCCTAGGATCATTGCCTTCGAGGGGGTGGATGGTGCGGGAAAAAGCACCGTGATCGCCCGAGTCGCCGAGCATCTGCGCGCGCAGGGGCACAAAATATTCATGCCTCGAACGGGTAAGGAGCACAGCTCCCGTCCTACACGGATGATCCGTCGGTTGACGCGAGATCAGCGAAACATTGATCTTACCGCACGTGCGGAATTGGCGCTTTATTGCGCCCGCGAAGCGCAGGTCCTTGAGGAGCTGGTCCGGCCGGCAGTCGCACGAGGCGAGACGGTTCTGCTCGATCGCTCGTTGTTGACACCGGTCGTCCTTGGGGCATTTGGTCGAGGCCTCAGCCGCCAGGACTGCGAAGATGCGGCACGGGTTGCGTCTGGCGGCCTTGACCCGGATTTGACCCTGGTCTTCGACGTTCACCCGAAGACCAGCCGGATCCGTAAGCGCCTCGACAAGGTCCGTCGCCATGCGTTTCGCGATGGGGGTCGCAAGGGCCTCGGAGGAACCGGCATGAAAGAGAGGGTCCGTGAGGGATACAGCGAGATCGCAGCGGAGCGCGGATACCCGCTTTTTTATGTGGAGCGGGCAACGCCAGATCAGCTCTCGGATCGAGTGATACGGGTGATCGAGGGCGGGGCCATCGAGCAGGGAGAGATCGATCGGTCGCCGCTGTGGATGCGCGACAATTTAGACTTCGCCGATGCGCTTCAAAACTTGCCCCCGTTGGTGGCGCTGTATCTATCACGCGGCCTGATCGCCGGCAGGGGACTGCGCGAGGCGATGTTGGAGCAAGAGCCAGAGGTGGTCGCTTGGGCTCTCGACCGAGAGGATCCGCTGCGCAAACGTGCAGCAGAACTGCAGCCGCAGTATTCGTTGTCTGGTTTACAGCGCCGGCCGATAATCACTGATGACATTCGTTTGGATTTTGTCGAAAAAGACCCCGATGCGGTGCTGCGTGCCTTGAGGCACACCGAGGGGCCGCAAGCCGATGCCCTGCGCTCACAACTCGTGCCGAGCCACCCAGGGTCCGTGGTCGACAGTCTCAGTGGACGCGAGGACGACTGGGCGCAGGATTTGCGAGCGCGACATTGGGATCGAGCGGACCCCCATCAACGCGCGAACAGCCTCGCGGCTTGCTCTGGGGAGAAATGTGCTCGCCTCAGAGAAGACCTCTTCGACAAACACCCTGTGCGTGGACTTTCAACGTTGCGGGGCGTGAGGGCCGAACGTGCAGATCCATGGTTGCGTCGCTACGCTGAATGCGCTCCAAAATCGGTCGTTCAGGCGCTGGGGGGTCGAAGCGACGATTTTGCCTACGCTCTGCGCGATGCCTTGTACGCCACAGGCCGCGAGGTTGTGGACACGATCCGCGGTCTGGATGATCCCAAAGCTTGGGAGCTTCGCGCGCGCTCGATCGAGCGCTGGCCCTCGACGGTCGCGTGGAGTTTGGCGGGCTTGCCCAATTCGGACCGCAGAGAGGCGATGCTCACTCAGTGCAAAGAAGTGGCAGGGGGCGATGCACACCTCGCGCGCCGACTCGTGGGATTGAAAGAGCAGGCGCAGTGGCCAGAATGGGCGCGTCGATCCGAAAACGCGGCCGATTTGGGCGAGTGATATCGCGGGCGAAAGAGACGAGATAGACCATGTTAAGTGAAATGAACCGAACCTATTGTTGCAGAGCCGTTCGCGCTCTCGCTTCCATGACTGTTTTGTGCGGGATCGTGGTGCTCGGAGTCGGATGTGGGCAACCGGCACCTCCTGGTGAGGGGGAGGGCGCGAGCGAGTCGGGCAGCGAGACCGGTGATGCTGATCCTGAGCTTCTTAGTTTATACCCGCTTGTCGAGGGCGCGGAGTGGACCTATAGAGCCGAAGATGCGTTCCGCAGCGTCACGGGGACCGAGGTTGTTCATATCAAAAAACAAGAGTGGCTAGGCAAGCCGGCCTTTCTTCTCTTCGATGAGGACGACGCCTCGGGGGAGCACACAGAGAGCGTGATCGTTCGCGACGGCAGCGCCGCATACCGCGTGCACAAAGAAGTCTTCAAGAACGGAATATCGACAATGCTCGTGGACTATGCCCCTGGATTTGTCCGTGCAGACGATGGCTGGTCGGAGACTGGCCAGGTACAGGAGTACACCTACAACCGCACAGAGACGGACGGTGGCGGCGGCAATGAAGTGGCCGATGAGCGGACTCACAAATTCACAGTTGTCGACCCGGACGTTGAGATCGCGCTGAATCCAGGCACCTTTCGTGCGGTCCATATGCGTCGCGAACGGACGACGGGGGCGCTCTCGGGTGAAGTCGTTGAGTACTGGTATGCTCCTGGGGTGGGAAAGCTGCAGGAGCATCGGCTCGCCAATCAGAGCCTCGGTCTTGAGGAGAGCTGGGAGGTCTTGATCGCCTTTACGATGCCCGGCAGCGTGGACGGCGCGTGATGGCCGAAGGCACAGAGTCTTTTGCTGGGGGTCCAGCGACGGGCGCTGATCAAAGAAGGGCCGCAGGGGATGCGGCGATGACGGCCGACCGGGACGAGCTGAAATTTCTCTTGGAGCCACGGCGCGCGCGCTTGCTTTGCAAACTCGTCGCGGAGCATCTACCTGCGCACCGCTTTGCCGGCCCCAACGCCAATCGCCTGCCCAACGCTCAGCACTATGTGACAACGATCTATTTTGACACTCGGGAGCGTCACATCTATCGGGACTGCCAGCACGGCGACGCGAACCTAAAGCTGCGGGCCAAGGAGTACTACGATCTACACCCAGATTTAGTTGAGCTGGCGACGGATGCCGCGGACTTGGTTCGCTACATCCCGATTCTCTGGATAGAGACAAAGTCGAGGGAAGGCACACGTACCCGCAAAAAACGTCTTGGCCTCCCTAAACACGAGGTTTCAGCATTTTTCGCCGACGGCGTCATCACGGAGTCGATGGTTGAAATTCAAAAGGCTCAGCATGGCTCGCTCGCACGCGACGTTCTTGAGGAGATGGCAAAGCTTTGCTCGCGCTTTCACAGCCCGCTCGAAGCGGATTGCCTCGTGAACTATCGCCGAAAGGCCTGGCAGGACGAACGCGGGGTCTTGCGGATCACCCTGGACTCGGGGCTATCGTTCTTTGAGCCGCCGCGGGGCATCTGGCAACGAAAGACCGCCTTGGTTCATGGTTCGCTTGGGTCTCGCGCGGGCAGGGTTTCGCAGCACGTGCTCGAAGTGAAGACGAGGGCGTCGATGCCAATGTGGCTGGCCGAGTTTCTCGAGGGCACGGGTGCCGCAATGATGGGTGACGCGAGATTTAGTAAGTTTTTGGCGGCATCAGGGGCCGTTCACAGTGGCTAGTCGCATGTTTTCCGGTGTTGAGCCGGTGAAGACCTTCGTTCGTTGGCTCTTGGTCGCGCTGCTGGTCGTCTATACCGTGATCGACGAGCCGACTGCCGAAGATCCTGATGTCGAGGGGCAGGGGAACAATGCCGACGAAGGGCGGGAGGGCGGCGAGTTGCAAATTCGCGATCTACGACCCGCCAAGATCGCGCCCGGGGGGGTCATCGTCGTCACGACGGGTGAACGTGACAAAAAAGATCCGATCCGAGCAACGATCGGCGGACGTCCTGCCCAACTTCTCTACGTAAAAAACGACCAAAGCGCCTTCATGGTTCCGAGCGAGACTCGGATCGGTAGCCAGAGCGTCGAAATTTTCTCTGGAAGTCGAAAGGCGCGGCCGAAGAGCCTTGAGGTGCGGCCGGTGAAGCGCCGAAAGATTCTTCGAAATGTGATTGGAGGTCTGGCGCTCGTCATCTTCGGCTTGCAGATACTTTCGCGCGGATTGCGCCGAAGGGCTGGAGAGGGGCTGCGCTCTGCCCTTGGACGAGTGACGCGGGGGACGGGCCGAAGTCTCGGCCTTGGCGTTCTGGCCGGGATGCTGACACAAACCGGAGCGTCCATCGCGGGGTTGACCGTGGGGTCGTTGCAGGCACGGTTGCTCGGCTTCACATCGGCAGTTGCCGTGGTCGTGGGCGCTCAGTTGGGATCCGCGCTGGTCGGATCGCTGCTTCCACTGGGGGCAAGTCGCGATGCGTTGATGTTGGTTGCACTTGGCGTTGCATGGTTGGCGCTCTCAAAGGATCAGCGGCGGCGCTCTCTCGCGGAGATCGTGTTGGGACTTGGTCTGCTGTTTCATGGGATCCAGGTTTTGCGGGTGGGCTTTCGTCCCATCGTTGAGGACCCCGAAGTCCTGCCTTATCTGCATTACCTCGACGCGGGCAGTCTGCAGGGGATATTGGTATGTGCGGCTCTTGGGGTTCTTTTATGCGTGATACTCCAGGGACCTGGGGCGGTGTTCGCGGTTGTTCTTGGCGTGGTGCAAACCACCGGGATGGTTGGGGTTCAAGAGGGACTCGCAATCATGGCTGGGACCGCAGTCGGTACCGCCATGACCACAACAATTGTTGCGTGGACTTCAGGCCCGGAAGCGCGAGGGCTGGCTGCGGCCCACCTTGTGTTCTCCGTGGCGAGCACGACGCTTGTCCTCTTGGCACTGCCGGTTTGGATCGATGCCGTGGCGCTATTTACCGACGCGGATCCCGGCGCTGTGGCCTACGGAAAGAAGATTCTCTATCCGCACGCGGGCGTGTTCCTCGTCGGCAGCTTTATCTTGTGTCAGCTAGTCTCGACCCTCGCCCTGGCGCCTCTTGTCGGGATCTTGGCCGCTCGTGTCCAAGGAAAGCTACGTCGAGACTCGACCACAGCGGCGGGGCGCCCACGCTTTGCCACGGGCGGTGTTGTCGCCGTTGGGGCGAAGATCGATTCCGAAGTTCGTGCCGCCTACCTCGCAGTGATCGATCTTCAGATCGAGGCGCTCGAAGTCGTTTTTGAGCTGGCGAAAGAAGGATCACGTGCGCGTGCAAGCGATGCGAGTCGCGGGCTGGCGAGCGCTCGTGAGTGCATTGACCTTCTCATACAAGGTCTTGGAAGCGCGACCGACAGTGGCGGGTGGGGGCGTCCGCTGGTCGCTATCTTGCATTTACACTCTGCCATCGAGGGCGCGCTGGCGGCCGCGGATCGCGGTGTCGAGCGGGGGTTCAAGCCTGAGCAGGTTGACCTGAAGGCACTGACCGCTCTGTATGAGTTGCTAAACGAAGGGTTGGTCGAGATCCGTGATGCGCTTGTCGAAAATGACATGGACGGACTGGAGATGGACTCCGCACGCTCCCGAGAGATCGAGATCAATGCGACAGAGGCGAGACATCGAAAGCGCGTTCTCGAATCTGTCGGTCCCCAGGACGTCGCAGCTCGTGTCCTGGCGAGCGAATTGCTCGGTAGCTTCGAGGCCGTCGGGAACCACGTGTACAGACTCTACGAGAGCATCATTCGATTTTCAGAATAGCGTAGGCGCCCCTGGCTAACTGCGCGTGCGCAGGACCGGGAGGTGCGAGCGTCGTGCCGCGTGGCCGCTACGTTTGGCGCGGCGCTCTTCGTCGCCAAAAACCAGCGCTCGATCGGTGATAGCGACGTCTCGGAACGCGCGGGTCCAATCGCTGTAGCTCGCTCCAGCGTGCACCGCTTCGATCGACGCGTGACCGGCTTCGGGCCCTGAGCGAGCGAGCAAGTACTCGATGTGCGCCCACTTCGGCGGTTGTGGTCGCATGTCAGCCTTGCCTTTGAGCCCCGCCCGGATCCGGGCGAGTCGGCCACTGGCCTGCTTTACACCAATAAAATCAGTGCCATCGAGAGGAGTGTTTCGTTTGGCGACAAAGGTCGAGATCGTCATGGTGATACGCATGATTCCGGCCAGCTCACGGACGAACCGAATTAGCTCATCGACATCGGATTCATCCTCCCCGGGGACGCCGATCATTTGGTAGAGTTTCATGCGATGAAATCCGGCGGTGCGAATGAGTTTCGCGGCGCGGAGCAGGTCCTCCTCCTTAATCCGTCGAGAGAGGTGGTCGCGAATACGTTGACTGATGCCATCGGAAGCGACGGTGATCGTCCGGTATCCCGCGCGATCGAGGTTTCGTAAGAATGTGGGCGTCAGCCGATCGGCTCGAAGACTCGAGATCCCGATTCCCCGACCGCTATCGACGATGCTGGCAACGATTTCTTCGAGCCGCGGATGATCGGTCACCGCAGCGCCCACGAGGCCTACTTTGCGGGCGTGTTCGGGGACAAGGGCCAGGGCATGATCTGCGTCCACCAAGCGCATGCCACCGGTGGTGGGTCCACGCATCACACAAAATGTGCAGTCGCGTGAGCAGCCTCGCTCCGGTTCGACCAAGAACATGTTGGAGAGCTCTGTATTGGGGGTGGTGATCGCCGAGTGGGCTGGGATTAGATGTCGTGGGGCAACCGCGCATTTCGGGAGCGAAGCATAGATCCCGGACTCAAGCTCGCCGACGGCGACGTGTATTCCGGCGCCGGCGGATAAAATACGAGACTCCCGCGACCCACTTCCGAGCAGGATCTCGACGACCTCTGGGAACACTTGTTCGGCCTCGCCGGCGATCAGCAGGTCGACAAAGGGAAGAAGCACGCTGCCATTCGAATTGGTGAGCGGGCCACCGGCGATGATGATGGGGTCTCGTGGGCCACGGTGGGCGGCGAGCAGCGGGATACCCGTGCCTTCGAGAAAACGTATGAGCCCGGTAATTTCCAGCTCGTAGGCCACCGAGAACGCGAGGATTGGATAGTCGGAGACAGGACGCTCTCCTTCGATGCTCAAGATTTTTCGCCGGGGTTGGGGCCAGGCGAGGCTTTGTTTTTCCCACTCGTCGGGAAGGAAGGCCCGATGTGCGCCCGGTCCGTCTTCATTGAGCTGACGATAGAGTGTCTGAAACCCCAGGCTCGACATTCCTACCCGGTACGGGCTCGGGTAACACATGACAACAGGGGCCGCCTGGCCGATGCCGAGCGTTCCCTGTTCGAGTTTGCGAAGAGCGCGGATGCGCTGGAGTTCGTTCAAACTGCGACCCGTCTAGAAACGGAACGAGGCGGAACCACCAGCCCCAGCGGGCAGGAGCGAGGGGCCCAAACCAGTGAGTTGCGGACCGCGGCTGTTTCTTGCAGTCGTTGTGGGTCCATTTTTCTTCTTGTGGACGATGATCATCGCAATGCCACCGGCAAGGAGGAGGCCGCCAGCGATATAGCCGATCGGCGTTATCACATTCATCGTTCCGAGTCGGGTCTCAAGGTTGAAGGGGCCGTCGGACTCACTGCTGGAGTAATCTCCATTTGGAAACCCAGTGGCCGTCGAGTTTGACGACAGATCGGCGAGCTGGTTGGCTGTCTTTGCCGCGATAATGTTGGTGACGGCCCCAAGCCCGAGGCCGCCGATGCCAACGAGCGTGAGTAGAACTCCACCGACGAACAGCGGTCGTTTTTCACCTTCGGCGCCGGCTCGGGCAGCGTCTCGCTCGTCGCCACGAAGATCTTCCTGGCTTTTGATGTCGTTGAGAGGGTTTTCGACCTCGTCGGTCGCAGCGGGTGCTGGGGTCCCCCCAGCGATCGGGGTCACCGCGACGGGTGCAGGTGCGGGGGTGGACGCGCATCCCGAGACCGAAATCTCACCGATGATCCGTTTGGCATCATCGATCTGGCCCTGCTTCTTTGCAGAGTCCGCGTATTTAACAAAATGCTTGAGGTACTCGTCGGCTTTCGCGCAGTCTTTTGCGTTCCAGGCCGCCAGTCCGACCTTGCGAGCGAAGCCGTGTTTTCCTGGCATCAAATAGTAGGCTTCTTCGTACTTCGGCACGGCCGCAGCCCAACTTCCGCCGTCGGTGAGGGCCTCGGCTTCGCCGTAGAGCATCCGCGCGCGTTGCTTCTTTTGGTCTGGCGTTAGGTTCGCCTGGGCCGGGGTTGCGGCTGGGGCCGCGGCCGAACCGGCGGGGGGCGGAGGGACCTGCCCTTGTGCCATAGCGACTCCAGGAACGGTGAGGCAGAGGCAGAGGGCGACGGGGATAGATAGGGTGCGAGTCATGGTATCGGCTTCGTTTCCAGAAGGTCCAACGTCGAACTAGAGATCGTCAAAGTCGTCTTTTTTGGACGTCTTTTTTCCGGGGGGCTTCGTTCTCTTCTTCGTTCGCTTCTTCCTTTTCTTCCGCTTCTTCTTTGGCTTGCTGACCTGTGCTGGCGTGGCGGTCGCTGTCGGAATGGCAGCGCCAGGAACGGTAGCACCCGGAACGGCAGTGCCAGGAATGACAGCGCCAGGAACGGCAGCGCCAGGAATGACAGCGCCAGGAACGACAGCAACTGGGGCAGGAGCAGCAGCGCCAGGAACCGCAACCACTGGGGCGGCGCCCGGGGGTGCTGCTGTGCTGGGCGTGACCACAGCGGGTGCCGTCAGAGGTCCGTTCTTGTTCACCACCTCCGGTGATTTATCGTCGCCGCCTGAGAATACAGCCGCCAGCCCAACGACCAGGATTACTCCTCCGAGGATTGCAGCGATCAGCACGTTGTTGTTTTTTGCCGGAATGGGCTCCGAATAGGAATGAACCGCAGCGGGCTCGTGGTTGCCTGCCGCGTAGCCGTCCGTAGATGCAGGGGCGTAGGCCTGAGGCTCGGGCTCGGGCTCGGGCTCGGGCTCGGGCTCGGGCTCGGGCTCGGGCTCGG
>CAYTFJ010000098.1:0-14914 GCA_964437075.1 uncultured Nannocystaceae bacterium | reverse complement strand
CCGTCCCCGTCCCCGTCCCCGTCCCCGTCTCCGTCCCCGTCTCCGTCCCCGTCTCCGTCTCCGTCTCCGCCGGTCTGCCCGACAAAGCTATCGGCGGCATCATCGTCACCGCATCCGATCGGAGAAACACAAACAAACACGCAAACAGCGCCAGCGAGTGTCGTCTTGTTCATCTTTTAGCCATCATTTTTTAGTTACTCCAGAACCCAACTCTTACACGTACAAGCTTCATAGAGATCATCTTTTGTCTCCATATCGATGTCTATTAAATTCAAAGATGTCGAGAACCGATGAACGAGACGAATTAGCCGCGATCTCAGCGAGGAGAAGACTGGGCTGAAGCTGGGTGAATGACGACCGATCCGCTAAGTCCGGCGTAGCGAATCGACGGAAACGAGCTTGTCGGGGTTGTCGTCGGTCGACTGCCTCCGCTCACAGGCAGCAAGTTTTTGAGGGTCAGTACAAGTGCAGTCGAGACCGGTTCCTCCGCATGACCCGCGCAGCCTCTTGTTCGAAAAAATGACCCCGACGGACATCGCAGCCATCAGCCCGCCCATAAATACAAAGGTAAGTAAAACGGTGGTCATCGATCCTGCATTCCTAGTTCTCTATGCCTTGTGGATGCTGAACGTATTCGGCGAAGCTACGGGTCCAGCTTGCCTCAAGACCCGCCTCCGAGCGAACAAGAAAATATGCGGGAATCGCGTGACTTTCGGCAAAGGCCCAGCCTTCTTGCGGGCCA
This sequence comes from uncultured Nannocystaceae bacterium, assembly GCA_964437075.1. Lineage (GTDB taxonomy): Bacteria > Myxococcota_A > Polyangia > Nannocystales > Nannocystaceae > CAYTFJ01. Next base: position 14,172 of record CAYTFJ010000098.1, on the reverse strand, counting down.
AGTACGGTCAAAGCAGTAGCGTATGCATCAGCGAGAGCCGCCGTCGGCTGGACCACACTGACGGATGCAAGGCCATGAGCGATAGGGCGCCCCGTACGCGGATCGATGGTATGCGATATCCGCTGCCCATCGACCTCACGATAATTGCGATAGTCCCCTGAGGTCGCCATTGCATTTTCGGAGAGTTCGACGACGCGGTGCACCCTGCCCTTGGATGATAGCGCGTTTGTCGCGGGATCCTCAATGCCCACCCGCCAACTCTTGCCAGCGCCGTTGACCCCTTTTGCTCGAAGTTCCCCGCCGACCTCCACCAAAAAGTCCTTGAGCCCCCGCTCCTCAAGCGCTTGAAAGACACGATCAGCACCGTACCCCTTCGCTATTGCTGACAAATCAACATGTAGATCGGGGTCGTCCTTGCGTATGGTTCCAGCTCCCGAATGCAGCTTTTGATAGCCAATACGCGCCTGTAACTCGGCGATCGCCAAATCGTCGAGATCCTCGCGGCCCCCCCCCGCGGGACCGAACCCCCAGGCGTCCACCAAGGGGCCGACCGTGACATCGAAGGCTCCCAAGGTCTCCTCCGAGATTTTTTGGGCCATACCCACCACTTCACAGAGCATCGGTGAACACGGACGGGCGTCGGTCGCCTGATGAGCGTTGAAGCGCGAGAGCTCCGAGTCGGCGTCATAGGTGGACATCAAGCCATCCACCTCACTCAAGCTACCCTCGATCTCCGCCTTCACCCTCGCGGCGTCACCCAAGGGCATTTGCGCGACCACCACACGAAAGGTCGTGCCCATCGTTGAACCTGAGAGCACGGCCAATGGGCCCTGTAGACTCCATCCCGCCCGCACCGCTTCGTTTGCTGAACGGCTACGAAGATACCACGACCCCGCAAATACGACTGCAAGCAGCGCAAGAAGCACGGCCCTTGTCGCATTGCTTCTTGCGAATCTGGTTGGCTCTTGGCTAGCCAAAATCGTCGAACATCACGTTCTCAGGCTCAACACCAAGCTCCTTCGCCATGTCGATCACCGCGGCATTCATCATCGGTGGCCCGCAGATATAGAACTCGATCTCCTCTGGCGACTCGTGGTCCTTCAGGTAGTTGTTCATCACCACTTGGTGAATGAAGCCGGTGTACCCCTCCCAGTTGTCCTCTGGAAGTGGATCGCTGAGCGCGAGGTGCCACTTAAAATTTGGAAACTCCTCGGCGATACTGTCGAAATGGTCGATGTAAAACGCCTCCCGCAACGAACGAGCGCCATACCAAAAGCTCACTTTTCGCTCAGTCCTGAGACGCTTGAACTGGTCGAAAATGTGCGAACGCATTGGAGCCATGCCCGCACCACCGCCAATAAACACCATTTCCGCGTTGGTCTCGCGCGCGAAGAACTCCCCGTAAGGTCCTGAAATAACTACGGTATCTCCAGGCTTCAGGTTGAAGATAAAGGACGACATTTTTCCCGGAGGAAGCTCAGGTTGACGCGGCGGAGGCGATGCAACACGCACGTTGAGCATGATAATCCCCTCTTCTCCCGGGTAGTTTGCCATCGAATACGCGCGAGTCACGTCTTCATCGACCGTCGACACAAACCGCCACATGTTGAAGCGGTCCCAGTCTCCGCGATATTCCTTCTCGATGTCGAAATCGGCGTACTTAGCGACGTGCGGCGGGCACTCGATCTGAATGTAGCCGCCGGCACGGAAGGGAACGTCTTCTCCCTCGGGAAGATCAAGGATCAGTTCCTTGATGAAAGTGGCGACGTTCACATTTGAGCGAACGGTGCAGGTCCACTTGCGAACGCTGAAGATTTCGGGCTCAAGCTCGATCTTCATGTCCTCCTTGACCTTGACCTGGCAGGCGAGGCGGCACCCTTCACGAGCCTCGCCACGCGAAATCCAGCCTTCCTCAGTGGGCAACATCGCGCCCCCTCCAGCATGCACGTTCACCTTACAGACACCGCAGCTGCCCATGCCGCCGCAGGCTGAGGGGATAAAAATTTTCTTGGACGCGAGCGTATTGAGCAACGTCGTCCCCGCGGGGACGATCATCGTCTTGCTGGCATCGCCATTAATCAAGATGTTTACATCCGCGCTATTGACCAACTTGCCGCGGGCAATATTGAGGATCAACACCACGACCATCATCACCACAACAAAGGTGACGATACCGTAGCCAGCGAGAGTGATGTCCACTTCTGCGAGTAGCGAGAGATTCGACACTGCCAACTCCTAGAGCGAAATTCCGGCGAAGGCCATGAACGCGATGGCCATCAGCCCAGTAAGGATGAAAGTAATACCCAGGCCGCGCAGCGGCGCCGGGACGCTTGAGTAGTGCATTTTTTCACGCAATGCCGCGAGAGCGACGATCGCTAGGGCGAAACCGAGCCCTGAGCCAAAGCCGTAGGTGACACTCTCACCAAAGTTATAGTCGCGTTCGACCATGAACAACGAAGCACCCAAAATGGCGCAGTTCACTGCGATCAGCGGAAGGAACACCCCAAGCGCCCCGTGCAATGCGGGCGCATATCGCTCCATGACCATCTCGACGACCTGGACGGCTGCCGCGATGATACCGATGAAGGTCAAAAAGTTGAGGAAGGTCAGGTCGACCCCCAATATTCCTTCTTCGCGCAGCAGGAGATTGTAGATCAGATTATTGAGCGGGCAGGTCACCGTCAAGACGAAGACCACAGCCGCCCCCAGACCGATCGCTGTATTAACCTTCTTGGAAACTGCCAGAAACGAGCACATTCCCAAGAAGAATGCCAAGGCCATATTCTCTACAAATACGGCCTTGGTGAAGAGACTGAGATAATGTTCCATGGCGATTAGTCCTCTTCCACGAGCTGCGGCCGCATGGTGCGCATGATCCAGATGCCGATCCCAATCAAGAAAAACGACGCAGGAGGAAGCACCAAAAGACCGTTGGGCACGTACCATCCCCCGTTATTCACGGTTGTGAGAACCTCGACGCCAAACACCGTTCCACTTCCGAGCAGCTCTCGTACGAAACCGACGCTTAGCAACATCAGGCTGTAGCCTAATCCGTTGCCGATCCCGTCGATGAAACTCTCTTTCGGCGGGTTGGCCATGGCAAAGGCCTCGGCCCGTCCCATCACGATGCAGTTCGTGATGATGAGGCCGACAAACACAGAGAGGTCCTTGGCCGTATCGTAGACAAACGCTCGGAGAACTTGATCTGTAACGATGACCAACGACGCGATGATCGTCAGCATCACGATGATTCGGATGCTCGAGGGAATCTTATTGCGCAGCAGGCTAACAAATAGATTTGAGAAAGCGGTGACCACGGTGAGCGCGATGGACATGACGACCGCCGTCTCCAACTTTCCCGTGACCGCCAACGCGGAACAAACCCCGAGCACCTGAACGGCGATCGGGTTCGTGTTCAGCAAGGGGTCGAGCAGTACTTCTTTAGTCTTCGTGGCCATGGCTACTCTCCTTTCTCCTTGAACTTCTTCAAGTAGGGTCCATACCCAGTCTCGTCGGTCCAATAGCGAAGTAGGTTGGTGACTCCATTTCCGGTGAGCGTGGCCCCAGAAAGGCCATCGACCTCGTGGGGGGCATCGGCAACGGATCCAGCAGGGCCCTTGATGATCTTCAGTGCGGGCTTACCCGTACTGTCGTAGATCTTACGTCCCTTCCAGAGCCCCTTCCAGGCCGGATTGTCGACCTCACCGCCGAGACCTGGAGTTTCGATATGCTTATAGAAGGTCAGCCCTGAGACCGTTTCGGCGTCTTGCTCCACAGCCAGGTAGCCAAAAAGAGTGCCCCACAGCCCATAGCCCTCAACCGGCACGATGACCTTCTCGATCTTCTCGTCCTTCATGATGTGATAGACAAGTCCGACGTAGGACTGGGTCAACACCTTCGAGGGGTTGTCGGTTGGTTTGTAGCCGAGATCGGGGTCCTTACGCGCTTTTTGGAGATCGAAGGTACCGATATCGATCTCGCCCGAGACCTCTCGGCCATCTTCGCGTTTGAAGGCGTAGGCGTACATGCCCTCCCCGCCGGCAGCCTCCAGATAGCTTCCGTCAGGAAGATAGACGAGGCGAGGAACCACCGCGGTGTCGTAGAGCGCCGTGATGGCATCCGCTTCCATCGTGTCACTCTCGCCGGGACGAAGCGCGCCCGACACATCCAGAACCTTTTTCTGTTTGTCGACGAGTTCGTTTGCCACTTGCAGGTCTTTCAGTCCCACAGCAGCCCCAGAGACCACCACAGAACAGACGATGCAGACCGTGGCTGCGAACCCCAAGATATACTTGGTGCTGTCTTGGCTCATTTTTCACCTCCATCGGCGACCTTCACGGGCGTCGTCGCGGCGTAGCGTGCCTGACGGCGCTTGACGTTCTTCTGGACGACAAAGTGGTCGATCAGCGGTGCGAACATGTTCATGAACAAAATCGCCAGCATCATACCTTCGGGATAGGCCGGGTTGACCACGCGAACGAGGACCACGAGCACGCCAATGCCGAGTCCATAAATCAATTTCCCGACATCCGTGAATGCGGAACTGACGGGGTCTGTGGCCATAAAGACTGTGCCGAAAGCCCAGCCGCCCAGGACCATGTGCCAATACACAGGCACTGAGAACATTGGGTTCGTATCCGATCCGATCGCATTGAGTACGACGGACATCAGCGTGGTCCCCGCAACGACACCGGCCATGGTCTTCCACGAACCGATGCGAGTGATCACGAGCACCAGGGCCCCCACGATGCAAAGCAGGGCCGAAGTCTCGCCCATTGAACCGGGGATCAAGCCGACAAACGCATCCATCCATCGGGAATCCGGGAGTGCAGCGACACCATCGAGCGCAGCCTGCCCAAGCAAGGTCGCGCCCGTCCAGCCATCGACTCCGCCTGCATCCACCGCGGCGGTCCACACCTGGTCTCCGGAAATTGCTGCCGGATAGGCGAAGAAAAGAAAGGCGCGAGCGGTCAGCGCCGGATTGAGCACGTTCATGCCCACCCCACCAAAGACTTCTTTGCCAAACAGCACTCCAAAACCGATGCCTAGACCGACTTGCCACAGTGGAATCGTGGGCGGAAGGATCAGTGAAAACAGGAACCATGTAACGAGAAAGCCCTCGTTGATCTCATGCTTACGCACGATGGCAAACGCCGCCTCGATCACCCCTCCGACGGCCAATGTGACGATCGAGATGGGGAGGTAGTACAGCGCTCCGAGCACTAGGTTTTGACCGATGTTTGCGGCATCGTAGCCAAGACCCAATACATTCTCATATATCAGCGTCTGCCAACCATCATGCGCGACAGCACCGTGCCCGACCGCGAGTGCGGTCTGGTACCCCGTGTTGTACATGGCAAAGATGACAAGTGGCATCAACGCCAAGATCACGGTGCCCATCATCCGCTTTTGATCGAGGAAGTCGCGGACGTGAGAGGCGACCTTCGTCACCGTCCCTGGCGTGTAGAGGCCGGTGTCTTGAGCCTCGTAGAGCGGGTAAAGATCTTCGTAATCCGCCCCGGGTTTGACCTGCTCATGGGCCAGATCAAGGAGTTTTCGTAGGAAGTCCATTCAGCCCTCCTCCCATATCTTGTCGAGGTTTTTCCTCAGCACAGCGGTGTAGTCGTGTTTGTTCGGGCACACAAATGTGCACAGGGCGAGATCTTCTTCGTCGAGCTCAAGCGCGCCGAGCTCCTCAGCGCGACCGGTGTCATTCGACAGCAATGCACGAAGTAAAAAGGTCGGAAGAATATCGAAGGGGAACACGCGCTCGTACATGCCGATAGGCACCTGAGCCCGGTTCCCGCCGTTGAGCGCGGTGCTCAACGCAAATTTTCGTTTTCCAAGCCATGACGAGACATACGCGCCCGAGGTAGAGAAAACATCAACACCGGGCTTCATCCACCCCATCAGCTCACGTTCACGTCCCTCGCGAAGCGCCGAAATTTGTAAATGGTAGCGACCCAGGAAACCTTCGATGTCCCCCATTGCGGTTCGACCGGCCAGTACCGAGCCAGAGACCACACGGTTTTCTTCACCTTGCTCCTCGATCAGCTCGCGCGCGATTAGCGGCGCAAGCTCTGCACCCATTCGAGTTCGAAGCAATCGCGGCTTCTCGACGCGCGGCCCGGCGATCGAAACCACCCGCTCGACATCAAGTCGACCGCTCGCTACCAACCGGCCAATCGAAATGACATCTTGATAGTTAAGATGCCAAACAACCTTTTCGCGATGAACGGGATCAAGCGTGTGTATGTGCCAGCCCACCGTCCCAGAGGGATGAGGGCCTGAAAATTCTTCGGTCGTGATCCCCTCAACACCGCCGGACGAAACCGATGACCCGGTCCGCGTACAGAGATACGTCTTTCCAGCACTGAGCTTGGCAACCGCCGCCAGGCCCGCGTGAAAATCGACTTCGCGTCCCTTGATCACAACATCGGGGTCGGGTGCATGCGGATTGGAGTCGGCGGCTGTGACGAACACAGAATTCGGCGCCTCCCCTGTAGCTGATGGAACACGACCGTAAGGACGTGTTCGAATGCTGGCCAACAGCCCTGATTCAGCCAGCAATCCCAGAATTTCTGAACGACTCTGGCCCTGAATCGGCTGCTGTCGGTAGTTGTCGAAGGTCTGAAAATCGGCCGCAGTGGGCTTGCCCTCGAGTTCGCTCGCGCTAAGTTCAATCACGACAGACTGCAGGACACGGTACCTGCCGCGGTTGATCGCCACCACCTTGCCAGCACCGGGTGCTGTGTGACGAACGCCTTCGGATTTGCGATCCTCGAAGAGCAGTTGCCCGCGCTTGACGGAGTCTCCGACCTGCACGGCCATGCGGGGCTTCATACCCACAAAGTCGTCGGCTACCACCGCGACGCGAGCGACTTGTGCCCCATCGCTGATGGACTGCTGCGGATCCCCTGTGATCGGCAGGTCGAGGCCCTTAGAAATGCTGTGAACGGCCATGGGTTTAAATTCCTCGCCACGATCTCGGGAATATCAGCCCAAGATGATAGCCGGCGATTTGTAACCGTAGTTTGCCCTTCTAGGCCAGAGTGAATTTGGTACCGAGAGGTGTCGAGATATGCGCACTCTCTTCGTTCAATCCGCCACACACGCATGAGACGGTCGCCCGGGAACCCGAGAAAATCCGCTATCAGCGGCTTGCGATGGCTCTAGGGGTCGATACAACTCAATTCGCAATACGCGCCCCTCGATCCGTCATCGTTTCCACGGATCTCTACATCGTCCGCGTAACTTGCGCCACGGAAACACCTCGGCAAACGATCCCAATAAAGGGGCCGGTTCGATCTCGATATCCCGTGATCTACGAGTTTTCAAAACACACGATTTTGCGCACTTTGCGATTTCTGTCGATCACATCTCGCCTAGCCATCCAAATCGATCACCAAATCGCCCTCGTCTTTAGACACAGCCTGGACAAGAGAAGGATCTGATGTGAGACCTCGCTGGTCACGCTCAATCGAATTGCGCAGCATCGGGTCGGTAAACGAGTCCTCGATAATATCACGCAATACATTTTCCGCATTTTCCGAGCCCTCGCCTCGACGATGGCGCCGCATGACCATGCACTTCGCGGCTGTCATCATCGCCCTCGACTCCAAGACCTGCTCGGAGTCGGCATGGTAGCACCTCAAAAACTTTTCGAGGACGGCGTCGGCCTCCTTCTGATCGAACCCGCAGAGCGCCTGAGCAAGGCTGTCGAGATCGCCCGCGGGGGTGCCCGGATGTAGCATTAGCGCCCCCAGGTGGACGACCCAGGCTGCCTCTCCTGACTCGACGGCCCGCCGGGCAAGCAGAGGAAGATCACCGAGATCAGCCGACTCGACAAAACTAGGTCGAAGGGTCAATCGGTCGAGCGCCCCTGGTTTGGCCGCATCGGCCCCAAGCTCATCGACAATATGTTGTTGGGCCTGAAGACGCAGGTCTGAGCGGCCCTCATGATGGTTGAGAACACCGTCCTCAACCGCGATACTTCGTACCTCACGACGGCCATCCTCGCCTCCCGCGCGCCACAAGACATCGATGGCAATCCGTTGAGCGGCCAGTATCCGCGGATCCGAATCGTGAATGATCCGAGCCAGCTGCTGAAAAACCGGAGCCTTCGCGTCAAGTTTCATACGCTCGAACCACTCGCCGGGAGCTTTGTCCGCAAGACCCTCGAAGTTACCCATCCCAAGCATGAGCCCGCCACGAATCTCGAGGTCATCCTGAACGGAAGCGATAACACGCCCATCGCGCAGAGATAGCGACGTGAGCCCGCCAGTTTCATCGAGGAGGTTAACGCGCCCATAGGAAACATCGAGCGCAACCTGCTCGTGACCCGGGTCGGCGAGAAATGCCCAGCGGCCTCGAACCGGCCAGCCCCGCTCATCGAGCTCAACCCCAACGACTGCACGACGGGCCATCAATACAGCGACGCGGATTCCGTCACCACGTTCTCCAAGTGCATTCTTTCGTAGCGGTACCCACCAACGGATTCCCTCGTTGTCATCGTATCCTGGGTCATAGCCATCCGGAGCGGTAAAAACAGGAGCATGGGGCTCCAAGAGTTCCTGAGGCTGCGCTCTCCCCCCTCGCGCCGATACGTTCAGCCAAGAGGCGAAACCTGCGACCGCGACGGCATCGTGTCGAACCTCGACTCGACCCCATATGGCGGTAGGCTCGGGGAGCTGAAGCCGCGCTTTTTCGCGCCCAAACACTGCGCTCAACACGACGAGCTCCCCGTCAAGCGGTACAACCACGTGGCGATGGACAACCCCCGGCACACCGAGCCTCCCGACACTTCCGCGCTGCCATCGAACCGAGCCGTCGGCGATCGAAACCATCAAGAGCTTCGAGCGCCGGCGATCGCCCATACCAGCCACCGTAATCGCGGCCCAGTTGTCGTCTACCGACATGCCAACGATCACCTCGCCGGGAAGCACAATTTCCCACAGTCGTTCGCCTGACGCCCGCTCGATCGCTAGCAATCGTCGACCTTCAATCGGAACTAGGATCACGGATTCACTTGCGACGAGATGCCCGCTGACGGGCGCAGGATATCGCCACAGTGTGTCGGTGGAGACTGGATCCACCGCACGAACCGCAAATTTTTCGATCATGACCACCAGAGGCGCCGAGCGCGTCGACGACCCCTTCGTGGTGGCCCGACGATCGAGATCGTCTTGGAGCAGCGCCCAAACCTCACCATGTTCGGCTTGCTCCGTCGCTATCGGCGCAACAGCACAACCGGCGGTCACCGCGGCGACCAGACCCAGTCCCAGACCCAGAATCCGCTGGCCGTGACGACGGCCGCCCTCAGGGCACATAGCCAACAAACTGCCGAGCGAGCAGCTGAGGACCAGGCTCGAGGGGGTCCAACTCACGGTTGGCGAAGATCCACAGTTCATTGTGGCTATTTGGTGACTCGATTTTGGCCAACTCTGAGACCATCGCCAGTCGATGCAACTCGTTCACGAACCCGGTCCGCCGAAGCAATCCCCCGTAAATCCGGGCGAGGGAGGAGGCTGGCAGCGCCCCTTTCTTTTCGAGATGGGGCAGCACATCCTGGGTTGAACTCAGTACAAACGCGTCCACGGCGCGATCTTCGTTGCGCTGAATCAGCTTGTAGAGCACCCATTGAAAATCGCTACGGGGCGTCTCGATAATGGCATCGTAGGCAACACCCCGTACGCGAGCATCCACGTCCTCGAGTGCCATAAGAATTGCCCCACGCGCCCAGGGTTCCCCCTGGGCGATGAGGACTTGGCATGCGTGGCTACGCACTGCGGGCCGTCGATGAGCAAAGAGTTCGAGAGCGATCCCCGCGAGATCGCTGCGGGGATTCGCCCTCAAACTCTCGAGCAACGCGACCAAGGCCGCCGGCGGGAGTCCCCGCCGAAGGTCCTTGACCACATGCTGCGCCGCCTCAGAAGAGCGGTCGCCGGCGAGCGCACGCATGTGCGCCACCATCGCTGCGACATCTCCAGAATGGGGCTCAAGACCCTCCCCCGAAGTTTGAGCCCCACCCGCCAAGAGCGGTAGGAGCGCAAGCCCGATCGACCGCCCGCAAATGCGTAGCCATGTCCGCATATGGTGTGTATCGGCGCGCGGCTCTGAACTTGGAGCACCGATCTGGGCCTGTCTCGCGCGTTCACCCGGTTTTTTGGCCTCCTCGCCCCCAATTGCTAGGTTGCGACCATGTTGGAGAATCGCCGGGTGCGAACCGTGTCTCGCCGTGCCCACCCAGGCTCATCGATCGGCGGCTGCTCGTGCGATCTTCTCCATCAGCTCGCAAAGTCTCCGGACGTCGCGGCCGTCTTTCGGTCGGCCCGAGTGCAGGTCGATGCGCTCGAGAGTGCCCGTGAGTCCCTACACGCGAGCCTGGACAACGAGCCCGCGGACTGGCGTCTGCGCCTTCAACAACGGGGCGGAAAGGCGACAAAAGGTCGGGAGCTCGACCAACTTCTGGCGATCTTACGATGCGCGGACACTCACGCCTACCGCCTGCTAGAAAAGATCGGCGTCGATGGGCATGGGTTGCGAAAACTGCTGATCGAACGCGTCCGCGAAGACTCGTATGCACCATCATCGCTCGCAGCGACCCAGACCGTGGACTCTACAGCAGCTCGAAGGAGCCTCCGCATGTCCACGCAGGCGCCTTCGACCGATGTACCCTCCGAGCCACGGGCGCCTCGACGACAAGCGAACAAGGCGCGAGACCCCTCGCTGACCCTGACCCCGGTCGAACCAATCCCCGACCAGGGCCCCTCGCTCTCCGCGATCGACCCTGAGTTCCTCGCGCCTATCCACGGTCGCGGTGCCGAGCTTGCAACCCTCGCCGATGCGCTCCTTCGTCACGGAAACCGAGCACCGTTGCTTGTGGGCGCCTTAGGTAGCGGATGTACAATCGTCGCTCAGCATCTCTCCAAGCTGATACGCAAGCCTTTTTTTCGTCTTGAAGCCCCCCGCTACAGCGACGAAGCCAGTCTAGAAGAGGACCTGAGAGCCGTCGAGGATGTTGGCGGTATCGTCATCTTCGACGATCTTGACAGGGTACCTGGAGATACGCCGCCTGCCTTTCTCGACCCCCTCGCCAAGGCGTGGGCGACCGGGTCTCCCCGTGTCCTGACGCTCGTGACCCACGAGGGCCGCTGCCGGCTCGAGTCCTGGATGCCCGGGGTGCTCGACACCCTTGACGTTATCAAGCTCGACACCCTGAGCCTCGCGGACTCTCACTCCGCCATTAAGTTGGCCGCACCAGCCATTCTCGATCATCACGGCGCGGCATTGGCTGTGGGCAGCCACCTCAGCGAGCTCACCCGCCTTGCTGATCGCCACCTGGGTGGCCTGGCTATGCCAGGTCGTGCTCTCGATCTGCTCGATCTTAGCTGCGCACGGAGTCGGCGGAACGGCAGCGACCTCGTCGCCCACGAGTCCTGGGTCGAGATAGTTTGCGATCGAACCGGGCTTCCAAAGAACCACATCGCGGGGACCGGAGATCAGGACATGCTCGAGCTTGATCAACGTCTCGCGCGGCAGGTCGTCGGTCATGAGCACGTACTCGACACGCTCGTCCGGCTCATTCGCCGCAATCGCGCCGGATTCGCCAGCGGCCGTCCAATCGCCTCTGTGCTGCTCTTGGGTCCAAGTGGTGTCGGAAAGACCGAAATCGCCAAAGCCCTCGCCAGCGCCCTCTTCGAGCGCGACGATGCCCTCGTACGCCTCGACATGAGCGAATACGCCGAAGCCCATGCGGTGGCCCGTGTTGTCGGAGCACCACCGGGCTATGTCGGGCACGAGCATGGGGGAGCCCTTACGGATCCGCTGATCCAACAACCGCATCGCGTCGTTCTCCTCGACGAGATTGAAAAGTCACACCGAGACGTCCACCAACTTCTATTGCAAGTCTTCGACGAGGGGCGTCTCACCGACGGTCGCGGTCGAACCGTCGATTTCCGACATTCTGTGGTGATCATGACCTCCAATCTGGGCGCAGACCGAATGCAAAATTCAAATTGCGCCTCGGCCGACGACGCCGCAATTCTGGCGGACGCGCGCGCCGCATTCCCGGTCGAGCTGTGGAACAGGATCGAGGCGCCGCTCGTGCTTCGGCCCCTCAAGCGCACCGAGATGCAAGCCATTTGCCACCGACTGGCACAACACTCGTCTGAACGGTTGTTCCGAGATCGAGGTATTCGCTATTCCGTCGACGACGCAACGTGCGCTCATCTCGTCAAGCTCGCCGGTGACGACCCGGCGTTAGGCGCACGACCGCTGCGCCACCTGCTCAGCCGCGAGGTCGAGGGACGGATCGCAGAAGCCGTCCTTCGCGGACACGTCCGCGCAGGCCAGCAGCTAGCGATCACCGTCATCCGAGGCGAACTCAGCATGAGACTCAATCGCTGACGACCGCGCGCCACACTCGCTGCAACAGTTCAACCGGGCGGCCGACATGAAGATATGCTGGACGCAAATCGACTGCCACAAAGACTGTCGGCGATAGCCTTCCCTGGTGCTCCGCCTTTGCATCGAGGCGACGTCGCCCGTTGGCTGTGGCCGCGCCTGCGCAGGGCCTTCCCTGACGCTCTCGCGGCCTGCATCCTGCCTAACGGGGTCCAGCTTGTGCATCTCGGCAACGAACCCCGCTGGATGACAAGGCGGCTCAATCGTCTCATGGGGCAACTGGGGCGTCGATTTTCGGTCCGTGGACGCTGTGCAGACACTTGGGTCCAACGTCCGCTAACCTCGAACGCTGCGATCCTCCAGGCCATCCAGCAGGTCATCGCTAGCCCATGCCGTGAGAAACTCGTCGATGAACCTGCCAGCTGGGTGTTCTCGACCTATCGCGATCTCCTCGGAGCGGTCGTTTCGCCCTGGGTTAGCCCGGCTCGTCTCGCTAACTGGGTGCCCATCAGCCATCTCTCGACTCGGGCCTTGGCTGGGGTCAATTCCAAGAACACCCATCACGGACTTCCGCCAGACCGTAACGCCCTCCTCCTGCCTGCACCTGCGGCCGCGACCACAGAACCGAGACTGACGTTCCTCGCCACGGCCGCCGCGGCGGCCACTCGACAGACCCCAGCGCAAATTCGACAACGAGGATCGACTCGGAATATTTTCGTACGTCTCGCTATTCTTCATGGTTCTGGGTCCCATCGTCAATTGGCCGCTCGATGCGACTGCAGTCTGCGCACCATTTTTCACATCCTCACGCGCGACATCGAGGATGAGGTTCATGCCGCTCAGCTTTGCCTCGAGGATCCGCGGTTGAGAAGCTTCGAAAACCTCCCTCAGCCCTCGGCAGCATCAACCGATTCCGACCGAATGCCACGATCGTCCTCCTTCGGTCCGACGACTCGTCGCTAAGGCCGTGTCGCGCTTGCGATCAACGCTGGGTGGCACCGAACACAAGGGCGATTGGGCAAGAATTTCAGCACGAAAAACGTCAGACGATTCGTGCCGAAGAATCGACGAACATCGGTCGCTCTATCAACAGAAGCAGTGTCTGCATTGGCTCCCTATTGGATGAGAGAATCGCTCAATGACGATCCGGTACGGCGGATAAAACACTTCATCTCCAATTCAAACTCAACGGCCGATGCGGTCCGATCCGATCGGGTCGTATCTGTCGACCGGAACATTATGATCCGATTTGGCGCACCTATGCCATCCCTGCACCCCGCACGGGCATCAAGACAGCGACTCCCCAGGCCAGGTTGCCGACGCAGCCAACCGACCGCCAATGGCCCCCATGGCCCCGTATGATCCGCCTCGGAAGACTCTGGACAAAGGGTCTTCGCCGACTCCCCGGATACACAATTCACCGCGACTTGCAATTCAAAACCATGCCGGGAATGGTCGCAGAGACAGTCGCTAGCGAGTTCCAAAACACATCGTTGATGTAATGCGGCGGGTCAGCTTGTAGTCACGAGCTCGTTCAGTCGCGAGGAAGGTCATGGCGACTAAATTCATCGAAAACGAGCTCAACATGACCACCGAAAAAAATCAGTTTCTTGCCTGCGCAGGCTTCTCGCTGGGCGTTTGTTTTTCACTCGTTGCGTGTTCGGATGATCCAGAACCAAATGCGGCATCGAACGGGGATGGAGATGGCGACGGCGACGGCGACGGCGACGGCGACGGGGACGGCGACGGCGACGGGGACGGCGACGG
>CAYTFJ010000097.1:13282-14949 GCA_964437075.1 uncultured Nannocystaceae bacterium | reverse complement strand
CGTCGCCGTCGCCGTCGCCATCGCCGTCGCCGTCGCCATCGCCGTCGCCGTCGCCATCGCCGTCGCCGTCGCCATCGCCGTCGCCCCCCTCTGTAGCCCCGCACAATCCGTCTTCTTCGACGCAAATCCAGGGTTCGTCACAGGTTCCGTCCGGTCGACATTGGCAGTCAAATTCGCCGGGCGAACAACGGACAGTCTCAGTCGAATCGGAGAACAGCAGGTCGTCGGCGAGAATCTCGGGATAGTTGGGGATGTTGAAGCCACAGCCGCTCTCGCCCGACTCTGGACAGGCTCCGACGATAAATAAAACTGCCGCGAGCGCGGTGAACTGAAGTGAGGCTCTAGACCGCCGGTGCGATGATTCCACACGAACCTGCGTATCACGCAGGTTGTCCGCGGGCAACCGAAGAGAATGTGGATGGGATGTCTTCATGCGAGGCTCCTAGGTGTGCGCGCTGGAATCCGTTATTCAGATGGGGAAACTCGGAGCCGGTTGTTCACAGCGGCGGAACGGCCCCTCCGGATGAGGATCGAAGGTGCTCGCACGTTTGCACCAGGACCTCAGAAGCGCACTGGCTCGTCGTCGGAGAGTCGACTGCGGTTGAAACGGAGCCTGGCTGTGATAAACGGGAGGGACGTCCTTGGAGGACTTTCAGGGACGGTCCGGACAGGCGATGAACAACGATACTTACAGTTCAAAAAGGATGAGCAAAGAAGTGGGCGCCACAACGAGGGGAGGGTCTTGGGCCCTGATTGTGGGCGGACTTGCAGGGATAGGTTGCACATTGTTGACTCCCTATCCAGGTGGAGGGAGCCTGCTGGATGCGTTCCAAGGGGGGGAGAGCGGGATCTCCGACAGCCAGGAACCGTTGGTGAACCCTCCTACAGATTTGAAAGTCGGAGTTCTTAATAACTTGGATTCTGTGAAGGTTGCACTTCCTGGCGCGTCCTTTCCCGTGAGTTTGAACTTTCAGGCGGCCGCGGCAAATGTTGTAGGTGGTGGCATTCGATTCGAGGGATCCGACGAAGTGCAGTGGACCTTGCTCTCGAAAGTCACGGGTGAAAAAGTCGGTGATGTTGAGTTCTCCTATGTCGTGGATGCAGGGGCCTGCGACGATATTGGTAACCTGTGTCATTCAATCTTGGCCGAGGAATTTGTGATCACCGAAATCGATTCGGAATTCCATGTGTCTGAGCCTGTGGAGATCGAAGTTGTACTTCAGTGCGCAACGTGCGGGTCTACAAGCTGTGTTGAGATTCTTCCGCCAGGTTCTTGCCAAGAGTGTGTACAGCCTTCGGTTTGCGAAGACCTTTATGAGGTTTGCTACGGCAAGGATGCACCTTGGGAAGGTACTCAAGAGGCGAATGTCTTTGAGCAGTTTTTGGGCGGTGGTGGGTCGATGTGGAAGGGCCTACATACCTGTGTCGAGGGCGAGGCACTTTGTTCCATGTTTATCGAGGATGATCGCTGTGAATTTTAGACTGTCAAGAAAATCCGCCGTGAGAGAATGTGTTTCGAGGGGAGTTGCATCCCTTGTCGTGATGCTGACCTTGGTACCCGGCCGCGCGGCCGCGGAGACGTTGGGGCCGGAGATCCGCTCGGAGGCGGCTCCCGAGCCACAATCGGAGGCGGCTCCCGAGCCACAATCGGAGGCGGCTCCCGAGCC
>CAYTFJ010000097.1:0-13034 GCA_964437075.1 uncultured Nannocystaceae bacterium | reverse complement strand
CCGAGCCGCAATCGGAGGCGGCTCCCGAGCCGCAATCGGAGGCGGCTCCCGAGCCGCAATCGGAGGCGGCTCCCGAGCCACAATCGGAGGCGGCTCCCGAGCCACAATCGGAGGCGCGCTCGGAAACTCGGCAAGACGAAGGGACTTCGGTGGGGACGGAGTCGGAAGCGGAGACGCTGGAAGCTGTCCGAGCACGGTTCTCAAAGGGCGCTGAGCACTATGAACTTGGTGAGTACAGCAAAGCGATTGACATATTTGAACAGCTGTATCGAGAGACTCGTGAACCCAGACTCTTGTTCAATCTCGGACAGGCCTATTGGCAGCGCTACAGCGTGGATCCCAAGATCGTTCACCTGCGATCCGCTCGAACAATGTTCCAGAATTACGACAAGGCGTCGGCGGCTGACGATAACTACGATCCTCGTGAGGTCCGAGGATATGTCACGTCGATCGATGCTCAAATCGTCGGAATTGAGTCCTCGCGGACGACCTCGTTGCAGCCCATGGGCCCGGATCCAAGGATGCTTGCCAGTGACCGCCAGCGTCGAATCAATACCGGCATGGTTGTGTCGGGTGGGGTATTCACGGCGCTCGGGGGCTCCGCCGCAATCGCTGCGGGGGTGTTTGCGATCGTCCGCGGTGGAACAAAATTTTCATTGGACCAAAGCGGCGGTGGAGAGGCGGGCGTTTCGAACCCCTTCTCAGTGGAGGAGCACGAGCAGTTACGTAGAACCTATCTTACAAGCGGACAGGTCATGTTTGGCACAATCGTCGGAGCCGCTGTTTTCTTGCCGATCGGAATACTCTTGATGGCGACGGGGAATTTGCGCAACCGAAGCCTTGGAAGCGCCAGCGGATTGGCCTTTCAACCGATGGCAACGGGCGTTGGGGTAGCGTTCTAGGGATCTGTTGTTCGCCACGTGTTGAGGGAGCTGGAATCTCATGCGCGCTGATGTGGGGAGATTGTATGACCCCCAGATCAGAGCGAAGTGCGCATGGCGGCGAGTGGCGGCGAGTGGCGGCAAAAATGGAACGACAAGAAGAATGAGGAAGGGTTGATTGAATGCCCTTATGGGTTCACGGCGAGCCGAGACAGCACGGGCGTTGCTTGACTCTCGTTCCGCGAGAGGGCAAACCAGTAGTTGAGTGACGTCCGGGAATTCGGCGGTTTGTGTCGGCCAGGCGTGAAAGAAAGAAAGCAACAGGATGTCTAAGAAACTTTACGTTGGCGGTCTCAGTTGGGGAACCGACGATCGAGGGCTGCGCGCTGCCTTCGAAAAATTCGGTGTCGTGGATGACGCCAAGGTGATCACGGATCGAGAAACAGGCCGCTCACGAGGCTTTGGTTTTGTGTCGTTTGTTGAACCTGCCGATGCCGATAAAGCGGTTGAGGGTATGCACGAGCAAGAACTTGAGGGTCGTCGGCTTACCGTGAACGAAGCCCGTGAGCGAGCACCACGCGGGAGTGGGCCTCGCGGCGGCGGCGGCGGCGGCGGCGGTTACGGAGGAGGAGGCTCGCGGGGCGGAGGAGGCTATGGCGGAGGCGGCGGAGGAGGAGGCTACGGAGGAGGCGGCAATGATCGCGGAGGCGGAGGCGGTGGCCGAGATCGAGGAGGCAAGGGGCAGCGACGCGGAAGTCAGCAGCAGGCACAGCCGGAGCCCCAGAGTGAGAGCCGTCGGGGTCGTTTCGACGATAACTGGTAGTCTCTCACCTCCAGCATTAATTGCCGACGATACGGCGCCGCATGATGTGTGGCGTCGTTTTTTATGGCGTGGAGTCCGGTCCAGTTGCCAGGGAAACACGGATCGATAGATCGTGAAAAAGTGCACTGCCGCCCATATCGGTCTCTTGCTGGGATCGAAGAATGTTTACGCTCGTGCCGGTAGGACTGAGTTTAGACCACCATATGCTCGGAATCATAGCGGTGCCCTCGATGAGGC
Source organism: uncultured Nannocystaceae bacterium (assembly GCA_964437075.1). Taxonomy (GTDB): domain Bacteria; phylum Myxococcota_A; class Polyangia; order Nannocystales; family Nannocystaceae; genus CAYTFJ01. The sequence goes on along the minus strand of CAYTFJ010000097.1, from coordinate 11,093 downwards.
CATCATCGCTCTCAAGTCGAAGTACCAGGGAACCTGTCGCACTCCGGACTTCGACTTGGGCTCCGTCCGCGAGGTTGTGAGCAAATATATCCTGGGGGTGCATACAAATTTTGGGTGTCCTTTCAGCACGCAAATTTTTTTCAACATTGGCGAAACTGCTGTTCAAAAAATGATGAGCAGGAGGGGTTACACATTGTAGACTGGCTTTGTTGTTGGAGCTCACCTGGTATGGGTTCGTCAATGAATTCGGTGGGATGTAGGTTGGGACCGGATCGTATCCATCTTCTGCCATTTGGTTGCTGTAGAACTCACATTTTCCGCTCGGTGTTGAAAAATCCCCGTTCGAATGGGGAAGAAATGGACTTGGGACCGCTGCGCGGACAAAGCCCTGCTCGATCAGCGTTTCCCACGTGATGGAAGAAAAATTTGGATGCCGTTGTCCAGCGACAATCTGACGGAGTTGGGTCTCATCATCCTGGAGAAAACATGAATCTCGAAATCCCATACCCCGGGCGATGCGGCGAAATATTTCACTGTTGGGCAAGGACTCTCCCACGGGCTCGATAGCCGGTCGATTCAAGGTGAGATAGAAATGTCCATAGGGGCGTAGAATATCCCAGTGTTCGAGTTGGGAAGTCGCTGGAAGTACGATGTCGGCGTAGTCGGCCGTATCCGTCTGGAAGTGTTCGAGGACCACTGTGAAGAGGTCTGCTCGAGCCAGACCTCTACGGACGGCGCCTTGGTCTGGAGCCACGGCTGCCGGATTGCTGTTGTAGACGATCAGTCCATGGATGGGCGGGCCCGCGTGGGAGGCGTCGACCCGTCTATCGACCGGACGGGGGTGGTGGTGCGCACGAGCGATGTCCGAAGAATTTAGGCTGAGAGCGTCGCCGAGCCGAATCATGTTGATCTTTCGCCGCGGGATGGTGTCCGCGTTGGCGGCTGCCGCTCCCGGTAGGCAGGTCGGATCGAGAGGCAGCACACCCGAGGTGCTGAGTAAAACACCGCCCCCCGGGACCTTCCAGCTGCCGGTAAGGGCTGGAATACAGACGATCGCTCGAGTTGCCATTCCGCCGCCAGCACAACGCTGCATTCCGTAGTTGATTCGAATTGCGGTCGCCGGAGTCGAGGCGATCGCCAAGGCCAGCTCGCGAATGATCGGGGCCGGAATTCCTGTGATCTCGGCGCCGCGTTCGCTGTTCCAGGAGCGAAGGCGCTCGCAAAGTTGCGTGAAGCCAAGGGTATGTTTCGACACGTAGTCCCCGTCGTGTCGGTCGGCGTGAACGATTTCAGCCATCAGCGCCATGGCCAACGCGCCGTCAGTGCCTGGGCGGATCGGGATCCAGCGGCTTGCGGCCCGCGCGGTTTTGGTGCGCACCGGGTCAATCACGATGATCTGGCTTCCGCTTTTTTTTGCCTGCTGGATGATTTTCCAGAGATGCACATTGCTGGTGAGCGCATTGCATCCCCACAGGAGAACAATTTTGCTGTGGATAAAGTCCGTGGGATCCATACCGATGCCCGAACCGATGGTGTAGCGGTAGCCCGTGGCTCCTGCCTCGGCGCAGATAGTTCTTGCGAGTTGGGTGGAACCGAGACGGCTGAAGAAGGCTTCGGCGATCGCCTCTCCCTGGAGGACCCCCATGGTGCCGCCGTAGGAGTACGGCAAGATGGATTCGGGCCCGTGTGTGGCGATGATCTTACCCAAACGATCGACGATCGTAGAAATCGCCTCCTTCCATGAAATTGTCTCGTAGCGGGGTCGGGACCCGTCGGCCTTGTCGTTGATGCGTCGTTTGGGCTGCGTGAGTCGATCCGGGTGGTAGACCCGGTTTTCAAGGTAGCGGTTGACCTTTACGCACAGTTGCTTGCCAGTGAAAGGCTGTCTTGGATCGGGGCGGATTCCTACGGCCCGCCCACTCCGGCGGTCGACGGTGACCAACCAGCTACAGGAGTCGGGGCAGTCGTGAGGGCAGACGCCACGAACCTGTTCGAGTGAATTATTCATTGGCTACAGCTTGCCCGTAAGCCTGCCAGATCCGTGCCGCGATGTCATCTCGAGATTGTGATGGCATAGCGAGAGATTGCCGTACTGCGGCTCTCTCCCGATAAATTACGCGGCGACTCTGCCGTTAAGCGCGTCGATCCTCTTCGCTTGTGTGCGGATTAGGTCGAGAGCGATGGTCGGGCGCGCGGCAAGGAAATCGACGAACTCCGCCCCTCTTACACGCTGTACGAGGCAGGCACTTGTGGCGCGAACGGTCGCTCGTCGGTGGTTCCCGGCGAGTACGGCACCTTCCCCAAAAAACTCATTTGGACCGACAGACCCAACGATTGCACCCTGGTAGTGAACTTCTGCTTCGCCGGAGAGGAGCACAAAAATGTAGGTCGCTTCGTCTCCTTGTGTGATCATGTCTTCTCCGGCTTCGAACTTTGTCATCTCAAAGGAAAGATCGTGGTTGGAGTTTGAGTGCAGGGCGATGAGACCATGCAGAAGCTTTACCTCCAGTGCGCGGTAGAGTGACCAGTTCAGAGCGAAGGGGTTGCCTGCATCGATCAACTCGTCAGGGTGACAAATGAGCACCGTAGTCATGAATTCGGCCGTTAGAGTCGACGCGTCAGGAATGCCATGGACAATGCTGTTGTCGGTGAACAGTCGGACCATTTTTCCATCGCACTCGAGCTTCAGCATTCCCTCGACGACAAATCCAAAGTTGTCGGCCATGGTCTCGACAAAGTCACCAGCGGAATGAAATTGCTCCAAGGAACCTCGTATTTCGAAAGTGGGCTTTAGGGCTGAACCAAGCGTCTCAATTCGTCCATAGAGCTGATCAAGCATCGGTGGCAGGTCAACGTAGGTCAGCACGACCAACCCATCGACCGAAGTCGTGCCGAACTAGAGAGAGGACCATTTAGGAACCTTCAGGATTCGTTTCGTGACCGGTAGGGGTCAGATTGACGGGGAGAGTTCGTCTCTAGGACCCGGAGATTCGCGCGTGCTTCGGCCACAGCGTGTCGGATGGACGGGCGTAGACTTCGTCCCAGTCGGGCCAGCATGGGGAGCCCTTTCATGGGAGACACACGAGCGAGGGCGTAGGCTGCCCTTACCCGCGTGAGCCGGGGAAGAAAGAGCTGACGCGTGAGTCCTAGAATTGTTTTCGCGGCTTGTTCGGGCGCGGATGGGCCGAGTGCTGCGAGCGCTTCGAGCGCGCGATCTCGGTGCTCGCGGGTGTGCAGCGCATCGACGAGGCGCGGGCCTCCTTCATGACGCCTTGCTCCTGCGAGGGCGAGCGCAGCATCGAAGCCCAGCTCTGTGCGAGAATTTTCATCGAAGAGCAGTTCAGCGAGCGCGTCGCAGGCGACCTGCCCCGGTGGATCGAGCATGGTCAGGGCTCGAACGTGGTTCTCTCGGACATCGAGGTTTTCTTCGTGTCGAAGAGCACGGACGACGTCGGCTTCAGTCGTGGTGCCGCCGAGCTCGACAATAGCGACGCCTGCATGAAATCGAAGATCGTCAAAGACGGAGTCGAGGGCCGCGAGCAGGCGAGCACGGACGTCATCGACGCACCGGATCGCTAGTTCTCGTTCTGAAGCCGGTAGCGAGGATGCCGCAGCTGAGAGGGCCTGGCGAGCCGATGAGGCGATTCTCGACATACACATCAGTGAGCATTCTCGGAGGAAGACCGCCGCTTCGTGGCGTTGCTCTTGCTCTTGAGCATGAGCCGCGCACTCATCGAGAATTGAGTAGGCGCGACGGAGGACCGAGTGGTCGCCAATCTCTCCGAGTCCAAGAAGGGCGAGTCCCGCAATCTGGGGCAACGGGTCCTCGATGGCATGGTGTAGGGCCACGCCTACGGCCTGGTGTTCGGCCGTCTGCGTCGTGCGGGGAGTGTCGTTGTTCATTCCACCTCGCCAGCTTGGGCTTTCTAGGTCGTGTTCCTCGAGGTAGGCGGGCGCGAGGTTGCGGACGCCGATGTTGCGGACCTGCGGATCGTCGTGCGTGCAGTCGCGCAGGGCCGCGGCGAGGGTAATCTCGGCGGTCATCGGGCGAGACCCCCCTCGAGGGGGGTTGAGAGGTCCAATAGGAGGGTCTCAAGGGCGAGACGGACATTCGGATTGCGGGAAAGGTCGGCCTGGAAGCGCTGAACTTCTGTGAGCTGGCGAGCGAGACTTCGCAAGTTGGCGTGGGGGGACAGCTCTTTCTTGGTCTTGCGCGCGTCTTCGTCGATGACGTCGGTGACTCCGGCACCACCGTGCATGATGCCCCGAAGGTGCACCAGCCAGAGCTCGGAGAGTCGGCTGGCGGCGGCTCGTTGTTTCGCCGGGGTCTCCGTGGCTTTTTTTTCGGATTTTTTTTTGGCCTTTGTCGTTCCGCTGGACTTCTGTCGTCCTTTGGCTCGCGGCCCCTTCACGACCACGACCGCGTTTTCTCCGGTCGTGTCCCGATGAAGCGTCATGCCGGTCGAGCTCGCCGAGCCTGTGTCTTCATCGAGGCTTGGCGTAGCGGCAACCGCGAGTTTCCAGCTTGCCCAGAGCGGAGAGCTGTCGCCTGCGAAAATCGCCGAGGCTCCGATTCTTGTCGCGAAAAGGGCCTGTTTTAGCAGAGTTCGAGTTCGTGCCAGGCTGGGGTCCGCGGCGAGCTCAAGCGCGAGTCCTGGGGACCCTTCGCTCAAGTTGATCGCGTCATTTTGTTGTCTCTCATCGGTGTCGATGCTGAGCTCCGCGAGCTTTCGGTCACAGACGCGTTTGATATCGTGGTGCGAGAGACCCTGGAGTGGGACGGCGAGACATCGGCTTCGGAGGGTGTCGAGCACATTGCTGGGGTTAACCGCGAGAAGGACAAAATAGACCCCCGGTGGCGGCTCTTCGAGCGACTTTAACATCGATGCCGCGGCTGCCGGGTGCATTCGGTCGGCGGGGTCGACGATGATGAGATGGGCGGGACGGCTCGTTTTGCGCTCGAGGGGGGCATGCCGGCTGGCGAGTGCGATCTGTCGGGTGGACGATGCGGAGATCGTCCGTGTTTTTCCCTCGCCTTCGAGACGGATGAGGTCTGTGTGGTGGCCTTGCCGGATTCTCTGACAAATCACGCATTTCCCGCAGCCGATTGTCGGCAGCACTTCGCACATGAGCGCGCAGGCGAGACCCTCGGCGAGCGTCGCCTTTCCGATGCCGCGAGGGCCTGACAGCAAGAGGGCATGGTGTAGGCGTCCGCGCTCGATTGCCCGCGACAGCATTGCCTGAATCGGCGCATGGCCGATGACGCCGGGGAAGGTCGTCGCGTCGTTCACCTGCGGGAGTGTACAGCTCGAAGCGGGTGTTGCTGACGAAAATAGTGTGTTGTTGAGGACGGCTTACGCGCTCACGGGACAAGGACGCGGGAGTGGCGTAGACTCCCCGAACTCATGAGCAGTTCGAAGCCAGGCCTATTTAGCCGCATCAAACGAGCGATTGCTGGCTCTCTCGACGACGCCGTCAAGGATTTGACCGACCCCGGCCAGGAGCTAGGGCTGATGCTCGACGACCTCGGTACGCAGATCAAGGACGCAGAGCGCGACCTCAAAACCGCGATGGTCGATCAGAAGGTCATGGAAAAGAAATTAGCGGATAGGCTAAAGGATGAAGAGCGCTGGCAGAGCAAGGCCGAGCAGGCGCTAAAACTCGGTGACGAGTCGCTCGCGCGTGCAGCTCTGGCGCGCAAGGGGGAGTTGGTTGTCGATCGCAAGAGTGCAGAGGTCGCCCTGGGCGAGCAGGCGACGCTTGTCGAAGACATGCGAGAACAGATCAAGAGTTCGAAGAACAAGCTTAAGGCCCTCAACCTCAGACGGGGTAGTTTGATGGCGCAAGCCCGCGCACAAAAGCAGGGCGGCAGTTCAGCTGCGGGGGTCGGTATCGCGGCCGCCTCTACGATCGACGCGATCGAAGATCGAATTTCTGAGATGGAAGCCTTTAATGAAGTTTCGTCGGAGACTCGATCTTCGGCGGCGAAGGACGCAGAGATCGATCGAAGGCTCAGCGAACTCGATGGTTCAGGTGGCGTGAGCGATGAACTCGAAGCGCTCAAGGCTAAGATGCGCTCGGCTTCCGCGATTACCGACGGATCCGAGAAAAAGTAGCCTGTAGTTGCGGATGCAAGCTTCGACGAGACGGGACGAGCGAGCCTCATGGCGGTCCGCGGGGCCGATTGTGCTGGTCGCTGCGCTGGCTCTACTTTGGGGGTTTCCGTATTTTGAGACTGTCCGAAACGCGAACGAGGTTCCGCGATTGATGCAGTCGATCGCGCTAGTGGAAAGTGGTGAGTTCGCGATCGACGGGACGGCGCTCGATGGATGGGATCCTGGCCCGGACACTTCCCGCCATCCCGAGACCGGGCGCCTCTATCCGAATAAGCCGCCGGGCGCTTCGCTGCTGGGAGCGGCCGCCTACGGATCCGCGAAGGCCGTGACACGGAGCTCGGGAGAACCTACGACGTTGCGCTCATTCACATGGTGGGCGCGACTCTTCGGCGGGGTGCTTCCGACCCTCTTGATCGTAGGTCTCGGCTGGAGGCGATACGCTCGATCTCGAGGGTCCGCGGCAGTGGCGCTGGCACTTTTGTTGTATGCGTTGGCATCGCCGGCGGCATCGTACGCACATTTGTTTTACGGTCACCAACTTGCGGCTTGTCTTTTGTTTCTGGGGGTTGGTTGGCTGGCGGACGGAGGTGAAACTGGACGTTGGCCTTTTGCGATGGCGGGCGGCTTTGCGGCCGCGAGCGCCGTCTCGGTCGAATATGGGGCGGTCTTTGCGGGGATTCCAATCGGAGTACTTCTCGTGATGAAAGGAGGGTCTTTGCGCGGACTCAAGGTGATGGCGGCCGCGATCGCTGGCTCCATGGCGCCAGTGTTTTTGCTGGCGCGTTACCACGCTTTTGCCTTTGGTCACTGGGCATCGACAGGCTATCATAATGCCGTAGACGCCTCGTTCGCCGCCAAACATGGCGTCGGGCTGTTGGGGTTGAGCTATCCGACGTGGGATGGTTTTTTTACCCATGTCATATCCCCGGGGGGGGGCCTTTTGTTTTGGTGCCCACTGTTTCCTCTGGGCCTATGGGGCTTGTTGCAGATCGCAACGAGCCGCGAGCTGTCCGAGCGACGCGATGAGGCTCGTCTTCATCTAACGATTTTTGTCGTGATTTTGATTGTGGGTTGTGGATTGTCTTTCGATGGGGGGTGGCGAGTTGGCCCTCGCTACATGGTGATAGCGCTCCCCGGATTAATCCTGGGGTGGTGTCATGCTTTCGCCCAGTTGCGGACAGAGCCCATACGAATGGGTATCGTCGCCTGTTTGGGAACCGCGTCTTTGTTGGTAAATACGCTGGCCGCAAATCTCTGGCCACACATCGATCTGACCAATATCTATGGACCGATCGCCGACGTCCTTGTTCCTCTCCTGAAGCGTGGGTACCAACCCTATGGACCGATGTGGGCCACGGGATTCGAGGGTGGCGCGTGGATGGGTACCGGTGGTTGCGCCGCAGTGGTTACCTACTCGCTATTTCGGTTGGGGGAGTTCGGTGCGCGTATGACTTTGGCGATCATGACTGGGCTAGCAATGGCCGTGTACCTTGTGTTTAGTTTTGCGCCAGCTTTCACCCCCCAGCACCCAAATGCGGCAAGAAATCTTCGCTACATTGAAGGTGTCTACGAACCGGCGCCGCGAAGCCGTCGCGCAGGGGAGTCCCGTCGCCTCGGCTATCGGTGAGCTTCGGGAGGATTCTAGACTGCCTCTTGCTGGGCATTCAGCCTCCATGGTAGGTAATTGTGTGGTTCATTCACACATGCCGACAAATCGGTCGCCTGCCGGAATTTCGTCACAGGCGCTCCATTCCTCCGGTCCGCACCCGTCGTTAGACTTAACCACGGCCCCATTGTCGCACCAATAGGATTCGAGGTCTGTACATGGATGACTATCCTGACACTCGACAAAATGAGCCTCTGTGATGCACCAGTTGTCGAGATCAAGAAATTCGACGGTGTGAACCTTGATCGGCATGCATCCGGCTTCGATACACTGCTCTTTTGATTCAATGTCATCACAGCCGTCGCCATCACCATCGCCATCACCATCGCCATCACCATCACCGTCGCCATCGCCATCGCCATCGCCGTCACCGTCGCCATCGCCGTCACCGTCGCCGTCACCGTCGCCGTCACCGTCACCGTCGCCATCGCCGTCGCCGTCACCTTGAGCGTGGCCGTGGCCGTCGCCGTCGCCGTCGCCGTCGCCGATGGCTTCGTCGGTGGTCGATTCGAAGGCGCCGTTGACCATTGTGCATGCCCCGAGCCCAAGCGCAGCGAGAAACGATAGATAAGCTAGACTACGCATGACTTCACGCTAGCAGGATTCGACGTGGATTCAAGCGCGCGAGGGCTTGAGCGCGCGGGGCCTGGGGAAAATATCGGGCACCAACCAATATTTTTAGGCATCGAGAACGAAGGGCTGCGAGCGAAGCGGGAGTCCACCCGCTTCACAATGCCAGATGGGGCAAGTCCTGCAATAGGACGGTTTTTCACAGTTTCAAAAGGATATCGATCGCTCGGCGGCGAAGCGGAGTTTCGTAGGGCGGAGAAAGCAGCGCGAGGAAGTTGGGGTAGCGCTGTCGATAGACAGATTTCATGTGGCTGAAGGTCATGAATCCAGCCTCTCCATGGTAGCTGCCCATCCCACTTGGACCTACACCACCAAAAGGAAGTGATTCGATACCCACATGAATCGTGCTTTGGTTCACCGAAAGAGCACCCGAGACGATTTTGCGCTCCATATCGCGGATCAGCCCGCGATCGCGGGTGTAGACGTAGGCTGCGAGAGGTCGAGGGCAGGTCTTGATGTATCGGATAGCATCGTCGTGGGTTTCATAGCGAATGATGGGCAACAACGGGCCAAAAATTTCTTCTTGAAGCACACGCATGTTGGCGGTCGCGTTGGTGATTAAAGTGAGCGGAAGTTTTGTGTTGAAGGCGGCCGCGGGCTCGCTGGCTGGATTGATTTCGTGCAGAGTTGCACCCTTGTCCGTCGCGTCTTGAAGCATGTCAGAGAGTCGATGATGATGCCGATCGCTGATGATCGATGTGTAGTCGTCGTTGTCAACGAGCGAGGGATACAAACGCGTGACCTCGGCGAAAATCGCGTCGATGAGTCGTTGCTCATCATTTTTGTGCACAAGTAAGTAGTCTGGCGAGACGCAGGTTTGGCCAGCATTGTACATTTTTCCCATTACCAAACTGCGCAGTTCGGCGCGGCGATAGGAGAAATCTCGACCGATGACCGCGGGTGACTTGCCACCGAGTTCGAGCGTGACGGGGGTCAAGTTTTCGGCGGCAGCCCGCATGACCTTGCGCCCGATTTCTGTCGATCCTGTGAACAGTAGATGATCAAAGCAAAGTGATGAAAAGGATGCAGAGCGCTCTGCATCGCCGATAAAGATAGAAATCTTGTCTCGTGCAAAGGTCTGTTCGATGATTTCGGCAAATAGATGGGCGAACTGAGGGCAGTATTCCGAGAGCTTGATCATGACTCGGTTGCCAGCAGCAAGGGCACCAATCAGGGGGGCCACGGACAACAGAAGTGGATAGTTCCACGGTGAAATGATACCCACGACCCCGAGAGGTTGTGGGACGATCTTGGCGGACGATGGTTGTGTCGCCCAGTGGCCGACACGCCGGCGGGGCGCCATCCATGCGCGCAGGTTGCTGATGGCGTGGCGGATGCCGAGTAGACTTGGGAGCAGTTCTAGCCGCTCGGTTTCGCCGGCTGCACGGTGGCGAAAATCAGCCCGGAGTGCACAAATGATTTTGTCACGATTGTCGAGAAGAAGTCTTCGCAGTTGGAGGAGGTCATCTTGGCGTTCGCTTCGCGTCGAGACCTGCTCCGTCGAAGCCTGCTTCATGATGTTGAAGCAGGCAAGTAGATCGGGGTCTTGAGAGCTGTTCACAGGCCGATGAACTGTAGGGGCTGGGGCCCCCGATGTCATCCTCGACGGTCTTTGATTATCCCGTCTGGTTCCTAGGAGGGCGAACTAGTCGCGTCCAGATAAAAATGGGAACCACTGAAAGACCCTCTCAGGGAGGACTCGAACGGTCGCCATGATAGGACCCCAGTAGTTGGGAATGTAGACTGTGTGACGCGATCGGTCGAGCGCGAGTACAATCTTGTGGGCGGCCTGTTTTGGGGTGATGAAGAGGCTGTTCTTTTTATGTGAGGCGGTCATTGGCGTGTCGACCGGACCCAATTTGAGATTGACGATGCGGACCCCCGTTCTGTACAGGGTGCTGCGGAGGCCTTGAAGATAGAGCGAGAGGCCTCCCTTTGCCGCGCCGTATGTGAAATTTCGAGGGCGGCCTCGCTCTCCGGCGACCGATGTGATCACACCGATCACCGCCGAATCTTGAAGTTTGAGACGCTGCACGAGCGGGACGAGCAGCGCGACAACACTCAAAAAGTTCGTGTGAATGATGTCCGCAGCGTGCTTGGAGTCCATTTTAGATTTTCGCTGATCCCCGAGCTGTCCGTGAGCGATCAAGACGATGTCGAAGGCCTCGATCGTCTGGAAGGCCTTTTCGACCAGGGCTTGACTCGTATGGAGTGTATTGAAATCTGCGGTCTTCGAGTCGACGACGGCGTCTCCAAGTCGTTCGCACAGTGTGGCTAGCTTCCGACGGTTGCGGCCAATCAGATAGAGCTTGTCACCTCGGCGGGCATATTCGTTGGCCGTCTCCGCCGCGATCGCCGATGTGGCGCCAAAAATAAGGATCGTACGTGTCCGGTTCATCGTTGTTGGAGACTTTCGCCCTGCCGTATGCCACGAGGCCGCTCGTGGATCATAGCGATGCTCTTGTCAGGAGGGGACCGAAGGATCTACGCTCGGCCCATGAATTTTCGACGTGTCCACGACCTTGGTTCAGCCATTGTGCTATGCGGATCGTTTTGCACCGGATGTGCCGAGGGTGAAGACAGGTCCCAGGAGACATCGCTTGCGTCAGGGGTAGAGCGACCCGGAGGAGATGGAGACGGAGACGGAGACGGAGACGGAGACGGAGACGGAGACGGAGACG
>CAYTFJ010000096.1:0-15024 GCA_964437075.1 uncultured Nannocystaceae bacterium | reverse complement strand
TATCACGCGCCGGGGGATGAGCCGCGAGACGAATTCAGACTTTGTCCACGGCCTGTTCGCCTCAAAAGGCTGCCACAATCCAAAGATACACGAAGTGGTGGGCCTTCAGCGCATCGGCATTGTCGTCGGCATTGGCCATCTTCTTTGCGGCATCGTCGGCCATAAAAACCCCGTACCCAGGTTTGATTGTCAGTGGCTTCCAGGGTTTGATGACGAGTGCGAGGTCCAGTTCATGACCCAAATTGTTGTTCTTGTTGTCCTGGATTGCATTGCCAATGGTGTGCCCTCCGGTGTTGGACCAACGTCCTTCGGATTCGTGCAGCTGCAAAAAATGGTAGTCCGCCTTGATCTTCAAGACGGTGTTGAACGCCAGCTCAGCCCCCAGCTCAAGATCACGCATATTTCTCCAACCAAGCAAATCAACCAGGCCGTAGTGCATGTGATTGGTGGGGTAAAAGTTGAAGAATTCCCGACTCTTGCAGTTCGTAATGTCCGACTCGGTAAACGTACAACCATCGTCCCCACTCGCTATCGCGTAGGTCACGTGCGCTCCGGGCTTCCACCCCTTGTTGCCATGCACGTAGGCCACGGTGGCCGCCGCCGCCCAGGCCGAATGATCACGACGGTTGTTTTTTCCCCATTGATAGTTCAATTCGACGTCGTAACGCAGACCTTTTGCAGGCTTGCCAAAGACGCGGGCACCCAGATTTCCGATCCGGCGATCGAAATGGATGAATCCCTCTTGTCCGCTCTCTCGTTGTCCAAGCATCGTCAATTCCACAGACACCGCCTCGTGAAACCTTCCGGTGGCCGTGCCACCCACAAGCTGAGTGCCAGTACTGCGCGCATCCTCGGTGATGCTTTGGTCGGGATCCGTAGGATCTGGGATCTCCTGCGTCACGATACCCATCGGCTTCACGATGGCGCCCAAGAGATCCACCGAAAATTTTCCGTACTCGCCATGCATGCGCAGGGCATCGAAGGACTGGGCCGTGAGCGACCATCCCGGGGCTCCGAGGAGCCGCTGATTGCCGTAGCGTATCTCCTGGCGACCGAGCCGGATCCATCCACTGTATTTCGCCCCCGAGGAACCTCCGATTTCGAGGTAGCCCTGGTGCAGATCGGTGTTGGCTTCGTTCGAGCCGGGGCTCGTTTCGAAGCCCCACACACGCGAATCCTGAAACTGAACCATCGCCGTGAGCGGCTCCCAGGCGACACGCGCTTGGAGCCGTGTCTGAAGCAGAATCTCGGCAATATCCTGAGAGTGTCGATCGGCTCCCAAGTCCCTGTTGATTCGGCCCTGTCCACGAGTCCAGATCTGAAGACCCGGGGTAAACACCGGTTTTTTGTTCTTCGACGGCGACAGCGAAGACGAAGGCGAAGGCGAAGGCGAAGGCGGCTCCAACGGGGTCGGCGCGACGAGCTTGTCGAGCACGACCGACGTTGGGCTGCTGGGGTTGTCGGGCTCGGGCTCGGGCTCGGGCTCGGGAACCGTGAGGGTCGAGGCCAACACAAACGTCAATTGAGGCAAGAATACGAAAGTCATCGGATCTATTTCTTGGACCGAAGTCCCGTCGCAGGTGAACCTACATATCTTGAAAGTTCAGTCCCTGTCCTATTTTTCGCCTTCCAGCCGCCCGCCACTTTGTGGACCGTCAACGGGGCTCTCGAACGAGACCAATATACTGGGCACGAGCCCGAAGGTCACCAGGATCACCACGATAAGGCCCAAAATTGAGGCCTCTCGACGACACAGGTCCGGTGCGCCAGAACCCTTTTTCTCGCCCATCAAGAGATAGAAAAAGGCCCGCAAGACCGTCACGCCGTTGATCGCGGTCGCAACCACAAGAGACAGACCAAGCACCGGAAACTCGGAAACCGAGCCCTGAACAAGCAAATCTTCGGCCACAAAACCAAGGGTGAGAGGAAAACCAACACTCGCGAACCCGAGCACAAGAAATGCAACCCCGAGTTTCGGTGTTTCAGAAAAGCTTCCTTGGGGACGAATGAGACTCCGTCGGCCACGCCGCGCCTCAAGTGCTGCAAGGGTCATCACCAGGCCCGACGTCGCGAGGGCGAGGACCTGCCAATTGAGAAGCGCGCCGACAAGGCCCACCTCGGAATGGCTTTCCAAACCGAAGGCGACCAACCCCGTTTGACTCAGGATGAGGTAGGCGACGGCCCGTCGTGCGTTCGTTTGCACCACACCGAGCATCGCTGCCAAAACGGCCGTGATCGCACCAAAGGCCGCCACGGTCGGAGCGATCTCCCCGAGACCCCCGCCGCTGAGAAGCTCGAGTTGCGCATACACCCCCAACTGCGGAGCCACAAACGCCACAACAACCCCCATCGGAGCGCGCTCCACAAACCGTACAAACCAACTATGCACCGGAACGACACCTTCACGAATACCGATGCCGACGAGCAACACGATGCTCGCCGTGGTCGTGTGCATTCCCTGCCCGATCATCAGCGCCCCCGCAGAGAAAAACAAAACGCTCACAAGTTGGTAGACCCCAAAGACCCGAGGCCACCCCTCTTCGCCACACCAGCTCCGAAACTCTACCCATGTCACGGCCGCCGATGCCGCCCACAACACTGCCAGGGGAAGTGGATGGGAGGTCGCAAGAAAGCCCTCGGCAAACCCAAAGAGCAGCAGCATTCGGGCAAAGGTGGACTTGCGGTGCTCAACCAAGGGGGCCAGTCCAATCGCCAGCAGAGCCACCAGCCCGGTCACCAGGGGCGCGATCGCTAGCAAGCCTCCCGGAAGCCAACTCGCCATCTCTGCCGTGGCCCAGGTACCCCAGGTACCCCAGGTACCCTGGGTAGCCTTTCCAACAAATGCGACCCCCGCGATCGCGGCCGCGGTCGCGGCCGCGCCAAGCCCTTGTTGTCGAGCAAGACGCGCATCTTTTGCCCGCATGACCACGGCCGAAGCCAGGGCAAAGAGAACCGCGATGAGAAGGGGTACTTCAAAAATCATGGCGTCCTTCCTGACTTATCAGATTCCGACCGTGATTCGCCCGCGATCCAGGCCGTCCAGCGTTGGTCGACACGATCGACGGAGCGCAGTGCCCGAACGAAGCCTCCAAGGACCCAATCGCCCAGCAAGGCATCAAAATAGCCGCGCTCAAGGGCATGACGGTACAACCACGGCTGCAACGCCTTGGGAACAAGCCGCTCCAAATGCCCCCCGGTTTTGGGCAAAATGCTTCCCATCGCCTGTTCGAGGTGATGGTGATCATGAAGGAGGCTTGGGGATCGCAGAATCTGCAAACTGCGAAGCGCCGCATGCCCCACGATGTGGGCGAGCGCCACCTTGCCAAATCCAAGACCGATCTCCATGTAAATGAGCCCCACTTGCGTCATGGATGCGTAGGCCAACGCACTTTTGATGTCCGTTTGAACACGCCCCACAAAAGTCCCATGAAATACGGTGACCGCCCCCACGATGGCGATCGTCGTGAGCACAATCGCATTCCCCTCAAGGATTGGAGCGGCCCGAAGGAGAAGGTACGGACCCAGATGAACCGAGATCGCACCGTAAAAAATAGCGCTGGACGGTGTTGGGCCCTCCATCGCACGCGGAAGCCAACCTCCGAAGGGCACCTGGGCCGCCTTGCCCATCGTCGCCCAAACTAGAAGGAGCCCGATCAAGGTCGCATCAAAGGCCGACTCCGGCAGCGGAAACCCACTCCACATTCGCGTTCCGTCATAGACGACATCGGTGCTGTGAACGACATGATGGGTCCAGACCGTGGCGGCCAACAAACCGATGTCACAGAAGCGATAGACCAAAAATGCCCGAAACCCATGTTCGACCGGATTTTTTCGGTCATGAAAAAACGCGATGAGCATCGCCGACGTCAGCCCCACAATCTCCCACCCGATAAAAACGAGATCAAGGCTACCCGCCAGCACCACGAGTTCGACCCCTGCACCAAAAAGAGCCAGAAGAAAGTAGAACCGAAAGTAGCCCGGCTCTCGATGCAAATAGCGTCTCGAGAACACCCCCACCAAACCCACAAGCGCCGCACAAAGAAAGGCAAAAGGAAGTGACAATCGATCGATCACCAACACCCAATCAAATCGATAGTCACCGAGACTGAACCATCGACCCACGTGCACAAATATCTCGGTTCGACCTTCAAAAACGAACCGAGCAAAAATACCGATCGAACACCCTACGGTGCCCAAATACGTCGCGGCCGTAATGCCTGCAAACAGGGCCTCAGAGAGATGCCACCGCCGCCAAAGAAGAAATCCGAGTAAAAATGCTGCGCTTACCGGAAGCCCAAAAAGTCCCGCCACAAGAAAATTCTCGATCATCGTTCGATACCTCCCAAGGCGGCTTGAATATGCGCGGGCGGCAAGTGCTGCCGTTTTCCTCGGTAGTAATCGGTCGATCGTTGAATCACAGGAATCGAAGAAGACTCGGGCCGGTATCGACGAAACTCCCCATGTTCGTAGACCGCCATTTTTTCAGAATCAGGATCCCAAGTGACCAGCTGGATCCACCCCTTTTGGACCAGCTGTGCAAGTGCCGGCTCGCTCGCAAGAGCGGCCTCAAGCAACTCTTGTTGGACCTCAACGATCAAAAGCAACCGAACGGGTTCGTGAATCTCGACCATCTGCCAAGGCAAGCCCGTCCGCAGATCGGTCGAGTGGCCATCCATGACACCGATGAGTCCCGTTATGTTGTGGGGTAACTTTGTACCGCTCCCGTATCCAGAGGGATCCACAAAGCTAAAATAGTATTCAAGATTGATCCCGGCCCCGACAGGGCCCACGGAAAGCAAAAGAGATGTGAGGCATGCCCCCGTGGGGTCGCTCTCGGGGTCGTACGAGACCAAAAAGGCGCGGCGATCGAGAAAGAGCCCCCGAGTCCGGTGTCGACGTCCGACGATGCAAACGGCATTTGTGGCGTGACCGTACTCTGGACGGGGCTCGCCAAGGTCGTTGGCATGCGTCTCGACGTAGGCCATCGCACGGTTCAAGGACAACTCGGTCGGGGCCGTTTCAAATCGCCGACAACGTTCATGGGCGTCCAACATGCAAGCCTTTCGCATCGCCGATTTCACCGACTCAAACGATTGACGAACGCGATCCGGAACAAGGTCTTCGTCATAGAAGGTCATGGCGTCGTCGCAAGTATTGTGGAAAGCACCCACAAACCACGATTCCGACGGGAGATTGATCCCGCGTTTTTGCAGGTTTTCTCGCACTGCCGGGTGATTGGCCATTATCGCGAAGGCTCGCGCGTTCGACCCACCATGTCCGCCTCCGGTCGCCCCACAATCGTGGGCGGCTTCATGCGGGTTGTTCAGGCTCGACGAGCCGTGCCCGACCATGAGAACAATCGGACAGAATTCGTCCACTAGGCCCATCGTTTGCAGCGCATCCGCAACGATTTGCGTCATTTCCTCGATCGAATACCCCTGCCGACCGGTCTCGCCTTGGTCGGCTTTCGATTCTACGTATTCGACGTTTAGACGTGTCTTCGGCCTCGGTCCGACAACGCCGTTCCATGTGCGCAACAAGGTCAGCATCGCACGCGGAAACAAACTCCGGAAAACCAACGGAATCATCGCAAGGGTACCGAACACGAGGGACAAAAGGCCGCCTCGGATCAACGTCGTACTGCCGACGGAGAGAAAACGGGTCGCCACAGCATGACGGTGTCGCCGCGCTCGATAGGCGAGTTCCTCGGAGCCCCGAACGATCTCCTCACGAATGAAGTGTTTCGGGCGGATGCTCACCGGGCAAAGCGGCCGCGACCGCACGTCATCCATGCCCTGGTAGTCCATGGCCACACCGTAGAATCCTGCATAACCGAAGGTGATCGCGGCTGGAAAACACTCTTCGAGATGTCGGCGCAGCGATTCTTCGCGATCGTCAATGCAAAACACAGACTGAAACTGCGGCTTGGGGAGGCGAATTGATTTCATTTGGCAGTGAGCCGTGAGCCCATCGAGGACCTCGATCCGATGTCTTCTTTCGTAGGCAAAATGCAGCAGCGTTCGCCGTTCGATCTCGTTGAAGCTCGTCACCGCCTGGATCCAGAGTTTCGCGTTGCGCCTCTTCGCCAGCGCGGTGATATCTACCGATGATTGCTGGGCGAAGACAAAGGCCTCGTAGACCTGCTCAAGAGCGATACCGTCGCTAGCATCCTCCCGGGTGTCGAAATCCGGTGCATTCTCGAGCACTGCAAAGTTTGCCGACGCCCCAAAATGATCGCCAAGAATATTTCTTGCCGCAACGGTCTCGAGAAGGAGTTGGACCGCAAGGAATTCGACTAGGGATGTGGGCGGTGCCTTGACCGGGGCCCGATCGGGCCGAAGTTCAAGCTGCCGCATCATCCCCGCCCATCCGCGTAAAGAGAGCAATGTGGCTTCGATGCATGCTTCCCATCGGTCGTTTGGGATGTTCAGTTCTTCGAGTGCCCATACGATCGTCGTCTCGGCGCTCCAGCATTCCGACTCTTGTGTCCTTAGAGTCTGAGCAAGGCCGCGAAACGCACGGTCCGGAGGTGGACCGCGCAGCTCATACAGTCGACGCACTCCCCCAAGAAAACCAAGTTCACGTCCGGGCATGGGCCAATAGGCAACGCCCTGATCGAGGAACGCCGCCGACAAACGGATGAGGAGAGGATGCACAAGCTCGTCGCTATCGATGGCCGTTGTCCTCAGCAAAGCATCTCTCGTCCTTACCTTCGGGGGCGTCGTATCCACCGGGCGAAGGGTCACCCTCGTCAGGTTGTTCCAAAGCTCAGACAGGATCGTCGTTTCTGGAGCACGTCCCACCGCCCCACCGCCGCCGCTCTTTTTTGCAAACCCAAGGATCTCGGTCCGCCGTTGTGCCGACACATCGGGATGAAAACGCAGCTTCGCGTCGGTTTCATCCAGGAGAAACCGCAGGGCCTGCGCGTTTGGAACTGAGAACAGGTGACCGAGTCTGCGACGACGAAAGTCGAAGTTTGTGGGCCCCCCTGGAAACAGGACACGCGTCTCTTCGTTTGTACTTTCAGCAACGACCGCATCCAGATCTTCCCCTTGGATCCTTCCGGTCTTGATATGAAGTCTGAACTCGTGTTCTTGCTGAAAGGGTTCCGTACCCAGGACCTTCGATGCCACCACGACAGCCTCTTCGAACGGAAGATGCTCAAAGGCATGAAGTGTATTGTGATGAACAAACGCACGTAGCGGAGCCTGTTCTGGCAACCTGTGAGCGGCCTTATCGACGAGTTCCGAGACCCATCCAGCTTTCTGCACGGAATTAAGATGACCGCTTCGTGGGGATACCCTTGCGGACGAAGATCTCGTCATGGCGTTTTCCTTCGGGTGGAGTGGCGATGAGACGAGGCGGCGCGAAAGTCCTCAAGTCCATCCAAGGACAGGCGCGTATGGGCCCATTCTTCGGACATCGATTCAAGACGGCTAAGAAATGTATGATCGACAAGGCTGGCTTTAGTAAAATCGATTTTCACCTCATCGATTTCGTCCGGAATTTTGGCAAGCGCTTTGCGTAGGGGAAACAGCGCCATGAACGTGGCCGCACCGACAATTTGAACCCTCAGAACACTTCCGTCGCGTTGGGTCTGCACCGTGCTGCGAAACAGCGATCCAATCGAAACACCACGAAAGAGATGAAAGATGAACTTGAGGACCAGGCCAGTCCCCACGCCAATGAGAAGGTCGGTGGACAGGGTCACCAAAAAGGTCACCAAAAACAGCGCGAGCTGGTCGAGACCCAGTTGTTTCGCGTGCATCACCTCCGAGGGGGACGCGAGACGGGCTCCGGTGTAGACCAGCATCGCGGCCAGAGCGGCCAAGGGAATCTCACTCAGCAAACCAGGAAGCAGCGCGACAAAAGCGAGCAAAAACACCCCATGAAAGAAGTTGGACCGGCGGCTCTGTGCCCCTGCATCAATGTTGGCTTTGCTTCGGACGATCTCCGAAATCATCGGTAAACCGCCCACAAGTGCCGAGGCCAGGTTGCCAAGCCCGCAGGCAAGAAGATCTCGATTGAGATCAGACGCCTCTTTTTTGGGGTCCATCGAATCGACCGCCAGCACGCTCAGGGTCGATTCGATCGTCCCCACCAGCGCAAACATCACGACGTATTTTAGCGAGATGGGATCGAAGACCATTGAAAAATCGGGAAACGAAATGGCATCCAAGAGCGAGCCGGGAAGCTGCACAAGGTATTCCGGGCCGATGTGATAATCATGCGCAAACAGCTTGTAGTCATGCGCGTGGTCAAAATCGAACTGAAGGCCCAGCGGAACCGCAAGAAGAAGAACAACGACCGGAGCGGGAATCTGTTTGGCCCAACGGAAGCGCAGCAAGGGCCAACCAAAGAGGATGAGCAACGAGATCCCTCCAAGCACGAGGACCTCGGGGTTGGCGTGCGCCAAACTGTGGGGAACCTCGGCCAACAGCTCCAGCGGCTCCTTGGCTTCAGGGACGACGCCCACCATGGTGTGAACCTGTTTAGAGATGATGATCACGCCGATGGCCGCCAGCATCCCGTGGACGACCGAAGGCGACATGGCGACTCCAGCGGTCGCGGCGCGAACCAAGGCGAAGGCGATCTGAACGACCGCAGCGATGACGCCCACGGCCAGCGCGCGCTTGTAGCCAACCATAGGATCTCCTTGGCCTAGCTCCTGAACCGCACCCAGGGCGATCACGATGAGTCCGGCGGCCGGGCCCTTGATCGTGAGTCTGGCGCTGCCGAGAAAGGTCACAACGACCCCGCCAATGATCGCCGACAGCACCCCCGCCACGGGGGGGAAACCACTCGCCATGGCGATCCCCAAGCAAAGGGGGAGCGCGATGAGAAAGACTAGAAAGCCGGATTTTAGATCTCTAAGGGGAAAGCCACTGGTTTTGTGGGCTGTATCTGCGTTCATGACATACTCTTCCTACCGAGGCTGGACGTCTGCGGCCGTGCCCACCGAGGAGCCCGACACGCGGCTCATCCAGCGTGAATGCGAAAACCAAGATTGTTTCGCTACGCGGTAGGTGGGGCTCGGGCGCCCTGAGTATGGATATTCCCGATTCGATGGGGGGCGTCGCAAGCGTGCCCCCCACAGGACTGTGTACAGCCCTGGTCAACAACACAGCGCTGTCGAAGTCTTCGAGCGACCTCGTCGTGGTCGTCGTCCTCTTCTTCTTCAAGATCGAACTCCGAAACGTCGACCGGCTCCACCGCAGGCCCCGCAGGCGATTGCGCCGAAACGTCTTGTTGCCGCTGGCGCCCATCAAGGGTCTCGAAGGCGGCGATGGCATCGCCCGAAGGAACAGGCGCTGGGAACGCAAAGAGACCGAGCGCGACGAGACAAACCAAAAAGAACCGCCCATAGACCGACAGACAGTCGATGGCCGTTGGGCGCTTTTTGGGCTTCGTTTCCACGGAGTTCTTCCTTGTTCGCAAGTGTCGAACACCAGCGAGCGTGGCTTTATTTCCCAGACGCGATTTTTTTTCAAGCGACCCTCTGAATCTGTCCCCTTTTATGTTGGGTGTGGACTTGGCGCCAGATCCGGGCACCGCTGTTAAGCTTGAATTGAACCCAGAAGCGATCGAATGTGAACGGACGAGGCCCGCGACGAGAGTCCCGCCGCCAAGCGCCTGCGCATGACCGTATCCGCGAAGATTCTCGATCGGGTTCAAAAGCTTCTACGGCTGGCGAAGTCCGACAATCTTCATGAGGCCGCCAATGCCGCCGCAAAGGCGCAAGCGCTGCTCGACCGCCACCGAATCGAAGGGTTCATGCGGGAACCGACGCGGGTCCATGGGGATGCGATCCAGGACCGACGCGATCAGCCGCTGGATAGCTCCAAGCGGCTACGCAAGTGGAAGACCTTTCTCGCCATGCAGATTGCGCCGCTGCACCAATGTCGAGTCTATTGCCTCGAAGACGCCCCACCCGGAAAGATGCGACGCCTCGTCCCGGTCGGACATCGTGACGACCTCGATGCCCTCGATGCCCTCTTTCGCTACCTCGTGACCACCGTCGAGTGTCTCACTCGCAAACATGGGGTCGGACGCGATCGAAAATGGTGCGACGGTTTTCGTCTCGGTGCCGTCCACTCCCTCGTCGAGCGAATCGAGCAGGCACGGCAGCAGGTGTTGGAGTCCATCGAGGACCCACCCGGCGCCCTCCGCGGATCGACGACGACCCACGGACCGGCCACATTGGTTCCAGTCGCCACTGTGTTCTCGAAGAGATTGGCGCAAGTCGATCGATGGTTCGACGAACACCACGGGTCGAGTCGTCGGCGTGATCGTGGGCTGCGATGTGTGGCCGCAGCCTTCGCGGCCGGGGAATTTGCTGCCGGCGGCGTCGCCTTGCGGCCTCTTGAGCGCCCTGGTGACCGCGCTCCAGGCGATAACAAGGACTTGCCCCAATCGGATCACCACTAGATAAGAGGGAATTCATCTCGCCCTTTGCTAGAGTGCCCGGGATGCTGCGACGCCGCACCCCGCTCCGCCTCTTCCCCCTGGTGAGTCTTGTGTTCGCGCTCGGGTTCCCGCTCTCCTGCCAAAAAAACCAGCGCGACGGTACAACAAAGACCCATTCTCCCGGTGCCGAGGATGTTGGAAAGGGGCGTTTCAAAAGACGGATTTCGCTCCCGGATCCTCTACCCTTGCCCGACCGACCCCGGACAGCTCTTCACCTTGCCAACCCGGAGGCCGCAATCGATGTCCTCCGCACCTGGGCCCCAGGATCCTTTGAGGCTTCGAGCCTGCTGGTGCAGGCACTTCGGTCGCTGACCACCGAAACCATGGCCAAGACCATCGGCCCGGTCATCGACACCGAAGCGCCCTGGTCCTTCGCCGAGCTTGCGCCCTCTGCCGGTCAGCATTCTTCTGAGCTGATCTTTCGTTTTCCAGTTCGAAAAGATTCTCGGAAACAACTCAGCCGCGCGCTCGCGGGACTCAAGAGCCACGGTCCATTTGGAGCCGTCGTACTTCCCAACAACAATCCGAAGCCCCCTCCCCGTGCGCCAACCAGCGGCAATACCTCTCGTCGTGTCGTCGTTTTCGCCCCTCCCGACTCGCCGTGGTTGCTGTGGTTCGACCACGATCGAGGGGCCATCTCGATCGCCAAAAGTTCTCGAGGCCTCGTTACGGGTCGAGAACTCGCCGAAAAATATGGCAGGTCCCCGGTCTTCGGGACCATGATGCCAAGAGACTCCGAACTCTCTTCCTCGACCCTTCGTACCCTCGATCCGAAACTACTCAATTTATTGAAGGCCCAGGGCTTGATTGGCCCCAATTCTCGGCAAATGGCGATTCAGCGGGTCGTGGCACGTGGTTCGCTTCAAGACCTCCAGGTGACCGCGACCTTGGCCAAGGGCGTCGACCCACTCCAAGATCTCCCCCTGGCTGGGGGGTCGCTCAAGGGCCTTCTGCAAGACACCCACCTGGCCGTGGGTGCCAGTGGACGGTGGAGCGCCCGCGACAAGGTCGTGAAAGACACCATTCGCAAGGTCCAACGACGGGTCGATGGACTGAACTTTTTTGTCAAAGGAACCGCACAGGAGCTCGCCTCGAAGTTCTATGCGGTCCTTCGCGGCTGGGATGGACGCTTGCTGGCCGGGCTCGGCCCCGCCGACACGCTCCGTCTGGCCTACGGCGCCAAGAATCCAGCGAAAAACGGCGCGACCGCCCTTCGCCTGCTCAAGAGTGCTGAGTCCAATCTCGCGCTCGCACGCAGCTTTGTCGCCAACATCCCCTCCATGCGGCTCAAGAAAAACGTCGCCAGTGCGGCCGGCATCAAGATCCACACGCTCGTGCTTGGAAATATCCGTGGACAGCTTCCGAAGAGCCTTCGCGCCCTGCTCGACGACAAGGGCCGACTTCGTGTGGCGCTCGCTTGGTCGCCCCGCGCCGGTGCCGGCCTGGTCACCGCGGGCCCGCGCTCGGTCGCCGCGATGAGTTCTTGGCTCACGGAAACAAAGTCTGCGCCCCCGGACAACGCCGCGAGCTCCGAGCTCGCGCAAGCCGTCGTGTCGCTCTCCGCCAAGCCGATGCAGTCCATCATGCGCGCGCTCACGGCTGGATCTGCCCACAATTTCCAGACTTTTGATCTTTCGTCCTTTCTCACCCTACGCGCTACGGGTCCGCGCACGACCATCGCCCTTCGCCGCGATCGTCAGGCTCAGACCGTCTCGCTAAGAATCAAACGAGACCCCTCGCCGTCGGCAAGCACCAAGCGTCACACCGTCCGTGTCTCGACAAAGCGACCCCCGCCCACCTCGAAACGACGCAGCAAGGCCAGCTCGCGAAAACCGCGTGCCCGTCGGCCCTGATCCCCCTCTTCGCCACTCTTCGCCGCCTCGCAGCACTGCACCCCCGATGAACGTGTCCGCCCCCTCTTCCGCGCCTTCTCCCGGAACCCCCCACGACCCACGTCCCCACGCCGTCATCATCGGCAGCGGCTTCGGTGGCCTGGCCGCTGCGGTCCGGCTTGGCGCCCGTGGCTATCGCGTCACGATCCTCGAAGCCCGCGACCGGCCCGGCGGGAGAGCGAGCGTCCACACCATCGATGGTTTCACCTTTGATGGCGGGCCCACGGTCATCACGGCACCCTTTTTGCTAGAGGAACTCTGGAACCTGGCCGGGCGCTCGTTCCACGATGAGATCGATCTTCGACCGGTCGACCCCTTCTACCACGTGCGTTTTCACGACGGCAGCACCTTCGATTACACCGGGGATCCCGTCCGCATGAACGCCGAGATCGAGAAGTACTCACCGCGAGACGTCGACGGCTATGCGAAGTTTCTTGATCTCAGTCGACGCATCTTTGAGCTTGGATTTGAGCAGCTCTCGGATGTGCCCTTCGAACGAATCTCCGACATGGTGAAGATCGCCCCGGAGATGATCAAGCTTCAAAGTTATCGAACGGTTTACGGTCTCATCGCCCGCTACATCAAAGACGAACGGCTTCGTCAGGTTTTTTCTTTTCACACGCTCTTGGTCGGTGGAAACCCCTTCACGACCACCTCGATCTACGCACTGATCGCGTTCTTAGAACGAAAGTGGGGGGTCCATTGGGCGATGGGGGGCACGGGCGTCTTGGTCCGCGGACTGCTCGATATTGTCCAGAACAACTTCTCGGGGTCGATTCGGCTCAACGCTCGTGTTGATCGCATCCTGATTGAAAACCGAAGAGCCACCGGAGTTCAACTTCATGACGGAACAACGATCGAAGCTGAGATCGTCGTGTCCAATGCCGACACTGCCTGGACCTACAAAAACATGATCGGCGCCGAACATCGACGCCGATGGACCGATCGCAAGCTCGAAAAGGTCAAATACTCCATGAGCCTTTTTGTCTGGTACTTCGGCACCAAGAAAAATTATCCAGAGGTCCCGCATCACTCGATCCTCCTCGGGCCACGTTACAAGGGCCTGCTCGATGACATCTTCAACAACCATCACCTCTCCGACGATTTTAGTCTCTACCTGCATCGACCCACGGCGACCGATCCGAGTATGGCGCCCTCGGGATGCGAGAGCTTCTACGTGTTGTCCCCCGTCCCGCATCTCGATTCGAAGACCGACTGGCGCAAACAGGCCGAACCCTATCGCAAAAAAATCGAGGCCTATCTGTCGTCTACGGTCCTCCCAGGTCTAGAAAACGAGGTCATCGCCTCGCGTGTCATGACTCCGCTGGACTTTCGAGACGATCTGCTCTCGGTGAAAGGGGCCGCCTTCGGTTTTCAACCGATCCTCTTGCAAAGCGCCTATTTTCGTCCGCACAACCGTAGCGAAGACATCGACGGACTCTACCTCGTCGGTGCAAGCTCCCATCCCGGAGCTGGAGTTCCAGGGGTGCTGTCCTCCGCGAAACTTCTCGACCGATTGCTCGATCTGGAGGCATAACGATGGCCACAGACGAACCGAGTCGAGCCTCCCCGGCTCTCCGGGCGCCCCATCGAGCGCCTGCCGCAAGCTCACAAACGAGCTCTGCCAAGGCGGACATCGTCGTATGTCGAACTCTATTGAACGAAGGCTCAAAGAGCTTCGCGGCGGCATCACGGCTGCTTCCCAGCCGAATCCGTGACCCCGCGGCGGTCTTTTATGCGTTTTGCCGAATCGCCGATGACCTCGTGGACTACAGCGATGAACCTCGCGCCGCGGTCCTCGAACTTCATGGACGTCTCGACCGTATCTACGCAGACGAAGCGAACGATGAGGCCGTCGACCGGGCCCTGGGCCGCGTGATCCATCACTATCGATTGCCACGCGCGCTTTTCGACGCGATCATCGAGGGCTTCGCCTGGGATGCCAACGACCGGGTCTACGAAGAATTCACCGATCTCGTGGCCTACGCAGCGCGGGTCGCCTCTGCGGTCGGGGTCGTGATGACCCTGCTCATGGGCTCTCGGGACCGGACAACGCTCGCTCGGGCCTGCGATCTGGGCGTGGCCATGCAACTCACGAACATCGCCCGCGACGTTGCCGAGGACGCGACCCTTGGACGGATCTATCTGCCGCGGACCTGGCTGCGAGAGGCTGGCATCGACCCTGAGAAATTCCTCGCACATCCCCACGACCATCCCGCTCTGCCCACCGTTGTGGGTCGGCTCTTGACCGAAGCCGATCGCCTCTATCTGCGAGCCGACACAGGGATCACTCGCTTACCGCGGGATTGCCGTTCTTCGATCCGAGCGGCGAGGCTGATCTATGCCGACATCGCACGGGCGTTGCGGCAACAGGCCAACGACCCGATGGTCGGCCGCGCCCGCGTCTCGGCACCACGGAAGTTTTGGCTGTTGCTGTGTGCACTCGCCCGGCCCACACCACCGGGCCCCCGCAATCACACGCTTGAGACCGCCGAGGCTCTTGAGGAGGTCCGTTTTCTTATCGACGCGATCGCGGTCCCCGAAGAATCCTAAAAGGGAGCAACCACTGCGTCGACCTGCGAGAGAAGCGGTCAAGGTCGAGCGACTCGTGCATGGCGAAGGCCTCTTGGCCTTCAAACGAAGCCCGCAACATCGACCGCGCATA
>CAYTFJ010000095.1:3809-15027 GCA_964437075.1 uncultured Nannocystaceae bacterium | reverse complement strand
CGCCGTCGCCGTCGCCGTCACCGTCACCGTCACCGTCACCATCGCCGTCGCCATCGCCAGAGGAGTTCTCATCCTTCGCGCCATCGTCAGCGCACGAAGGCAATACGACGACCGAGGCGAGAAAAATCGAGAGAGGCAAAAAATGGTCGCGATTGCAAAGCATAATCATCCGTTTTCGGGCCGAGGGTCCCGTAGGGTACAAACGACTGTCAAGGCGCTCTGCGCACTGCCGTCGTGGGCGGCGGGCAAAAGGCCCTATGGGGTGGAGTGGGGCGCCTCGATGGTGAACTCTAAGATCGGATCTCCGGCTTCGAGGTCTGTCTGGTCGCTGGCAAATATCTGGACGATGGTCGCGCTCTGGGGGATTTCTGGACCCTTGAATTGGATGCGCGTGAAGGTCTTCATGACCTCCAGAAGACCGATTGTTTGACCCCTCTCGATGCGTTCTCCCGGGGAGACGAAGGGGGCTCGCTCAGGGGCGGGTGAAGCATAAAAACGGCCACTGCTGCGGGTCCGAAGTACGGAGGAGGCACCTTCGTGATCGTCAGTATCGGCTTGGGCTGCGGGGAAGAGCTCGGTTGCTGAAACGGGATCGAGTGTGAGTAGGAGCTCGGTGTACTGTACCGCCCGGGTCGCCGATGTTGCTCCTTGAGCAGCAACAACCCGACCGTAGGCCTCGGGTGGGAGGTGCAGTTGAATCCTTCGACCGAGCACGATAAGGCAGCCGATGGGATCGTTGGGGCGCAGAAGGGTGCCCGGCAGGGGCGGATTTCGCCAGAAGCCGACTCCAGGGGAGCGTAGAACGATTTTTCCTTCGTCGTGAAGCGCAAGGGCGAGCAAGCTTGGAGGGTCGTGGGTCATGCTTGTTCTCCGCCCGTGAGCACCGCGAGGTCGTGCAGGCTCCAGATTCGAGGATTTTTGATGCGACGGGACCCGGTGTTCTGATAGCTCATCTCAATGAACGTACACAGATAGTCGCGTAGCTCGCCTAATTCAACAATCTCGTCAGTGTCCATCTGTCGGGCGGCAACATAGGGATCCATGTCGGCCTCGATGCGTGAGGCCACCGCAGACATGCTGGTCTCGATCCGGGCTCGTTCTTCAGGGTCTTGGGCGATGATCTCGAAGTCATCGTCGAGCTTGGTGTTGTGGGCGGCGATCGCCAACGTACGGCCTTCCATGACGCTTTGGCGGGAGAGCGTCGTGCTTAATTGGACGACAGGGTCGTAAGGCATTCCAGCCATGGCGTAATATCCGGCACCTGAGGCCTTGCGCAACAGGACGGTAAACATGGGTACATCGTTGGTGCTGTTGGTGTAAATCAGATTTGAACCATAGCCGAGCAGGCCGAGGGCTTCGGCCTCGGCGCCCACGTCGAAGCCGGAGATATCTTGAAGCCAGATGATAGGGATGCCATCCGCGTTGCAGGCCCTTGAGAAAGCCGAAATTTTAGCGATGCCTTCGCGGTAGAGGATCGATGCCGGACGCTGATAGCCAGGTTGATCAGGGTTGGCGACGAGGCCCTGACGGTTGATGATGAAGGCGGCATAGAGGCCACCTACCCTGCCGACCCCACAGATCATTTCGTGGCCAGTCTCGGGCATGATCTCCCAGAAAAGACTTTGGTCGGTTAGGCGCGCCAAGACCTCAATAGCGTCGTAGGTCTCTCGGTGTCCCGGTGGGATCAGACCTGCGAGTTCATGGGCCGGAAAATGAGGGTCTGAGGCTCCGGCCGCCCCCTGGGCTCCGCGGTAGTAGTCGACGGCGCTGGATGGGAGATTGGCAACTTCCCGGCGAAGACAGTCGATAAGGACGGTGTCGTTCGGGACACGTACGTCGGCGCAGCCGCTCTTGTGCACGTGGACCTCGGGACCGCCGATGTCCAAGCTGGTAATCTTTTGACTCTTTGCGCCTTTGATGAGCGCGGCGCCAGCGATCACCATGTAGGCGCGCTCCGTCATGTAGACGCGATCGCTGATGATGGGCATGTAGCCGCCACCGGCGATGCAGTCGCCGAAGACTCCCGCGATCTGCGGGACTCCTTGGGCGCTGAGCAGGCTGTTCATCTTGAAGATGTGTCCTGCGCCCGTGGCCCCCGGGAAAGAACGCGATTGTTCGGGCAAAAATAAGCCGCTGCAGTCCACCAAATAGATTGTTGGAATGCGCATGCGTAGGGCCATGGTCTGCGCACGTTCGATCTTTTCGGGGGTGCGAGGCCACCAGGACCCCGAGGCGACGGTGTTGTCGTTGGCGATCACCATGCACCAGCGGCCTTCGACCAGCGTAAATGCTGTGACGACACCGGCGCCGGGGGAACGTAGTTTTTTTGCGCCGAATTCAACCTCGTCATTGACGAAGGTTCCAACCTCGAAGAGTCGTGAGCCATGGTCCTTGAGTTGTTCAAGGCGCTCGCGGGCGGTCATCTGCCCCTTTTTGTGCACGCGATCGATGTACTTTTCGCCCCATCCGCAGTGCACAGCGCGACGGCGTTCGCCGAGAATTTTTTCGCGCTTGTGCACCTGGGATCGGTGCTTCTCGAAGTCGTGCGAATCGGGATTGGAGTCGCGGGAACTGCCGATGGGGACGAGTGGGACCTTTGCCATCTGGTTCTCTAGCAGCCGGGAATGCTGCGGGTGTCGTAGTTGTTGGTGCGAAAATCGGGGCTTGCGAGGATTTTTAGATGCATCGGGATGGTCGTCTTGATGCCTTCAATTTCGAAAGCGCGGAGGGCTGCGAGCATTCGATCGCAGGCTTGATCGCGGTTGTTGCCGCGGGTGACGACTTTACAGATCAAACTGTCGTAGTGGGGCGAGACGGTGTAGCCGCTGTCCACATGGGTCTCGATGCGCAGCTCACCATCGATGGGCACAGGGGTGTTCCAGGTGGTGATTCGACCTGGTGTGGGTCGAAAGTTATTTGCGGGGTCCTCCGCGTTGATGCGGCATTCGATGGCATGGCCCTCGAGCGCGACGTCCTCTTGGGAGACGGAGAGTGGCCGACCCGCTGCGACGTGAATCTGTTCTGCGACAAGATCGATTCCAGAACGGATCTCACTGACGCTATGTTCGACTTGCAGACGTGTATTCATCTCCATGAAACGCAAGAGAGGTGGACCCTTGCCTCCCGAGTCGAGCAAAAACTCGATGGTTCCCGCTCCCACGTATTTTATCTTGGAGGTGGCGGCGACCGCTGCGGCGAGGGTGCGGCTTCGTTCTGCGGGGTCGAGCGTGGGTGCGGGGGACTCCTCAATGAGTTTTTGGTGGTTGCGCTGAACGGTGCAGTCGCGGGCACCAAGATGGATCACATTGCCGTAGCGGTCCGCCATGAGCTGAATCTCGACGTGCCGGCCACCCTCAATCAGCCGTTCTAGGTAGAGCCGGGAGTCGTCGAAACAGCTACGAGATTCGGCGCTCGCTTCGTTGTAGGCGCGGACCAGATCTGCGGGAGTTCGAACGACGCGCATTCCACGGCCACCTCCGCCACTCTCCGCCTTGAGTAGAACCGGATAGCCGATCTCGGACGCGACCTCCCTCGCGTGTTCGATGTCACGCAAGATCCCATCGCTGCCGGGAATTACGGTCAGGCCGGCATGGCGCATCGCTCGTTTTGCAGGGCTCTTCTTGCCCATGAGCGCCATGATATGCGCGGGGGGGCCGACAAATGTTACGCCGTGTTGTTCGCACAGGCTGGCAAAGACGGGGTTCTCAGCCAGGAATCCCCACCCTGGATGCAGTGCCGTACAGCCGCTTTGAACGGCGGCTTGGACGACCCGCTCCATGGCGAGGTAGCTCAGTGTGGAGCGGGCGGGGCCCAGACAGACACGGTCACGGTCACGTGCGTAGGGCGCATCTGCATCGGCAGTGGAGACACCAAAGACGGGAGTGATGCCGAGCTTGTCGCAGGCGCGAGCGACCCGAACGGCGACCTCCCCGCGGTTGGCGATAAAAAGGCGTTGGAAGCCGGCCATGGCGTCCCGAAGGTATCACAGGGAAGGCCGCTGGGATTCGTCGAGGGCCCGGTTCTGAGTATGCTTGGCAGGCGATGGGCAAAAAAAAAGAGTGTCATCTCGATGATGACACTCTCTGCGGAGCTGGAGGGATTCGAACCCTCGGTAGGGTTGCCCCTACACAGGATTAGCAATCCTGCACCTTCAGCCTCTCGGTCACAGCCCCTGAAGTTCCAGGCACCTGGCCCAAAATTTCAAGGGGGAAGCTAGCGACCTTCGTGCTCGCTTGCAAGTCATCGGCTCTTTGAAAATCACAGAACTCGCCTCCCCCTTGCTGGGCCGAGGCCGAGGGGGCACAGTCGCTGAGTGACCAAGAGCACCACGCGCAGGGGCAGTGCACCTGCGCCGGAAGTCGCCCACGCTGTACCAGGGGACAGAAAGTCGTCCGAAAAAGCCACCCGATTGATTTCGGGGCTGTTGGCGGGCAGCGCAGAGGTGACGGTGCTCGCGGTGGGGCTGACCGGGGGGATTCTTTTCTCAGGGTTGTTGATGTTTGCGGGGATCTTACCCACGGAGGCCGAAAGTCCTTGGGGCGCTTTTGTCGCAGGACCCATGGGAATGTTTGTGGGAGGCGCATTTTACATGGGGATCGAGAGGAGTCTGCCGGCACCCAAGGTCCCGCTGGTCCCGCGGCCTGCGATGATGCCATGGGCCCGCGCGCTTCGATGGACGCTGCTGACGATCGTCGTGGCGCTTGGCGGGAGTGTGGTTGTTGGCTGGTTGGCCGAGAGTCTCGGTCAACCAGTTCAAGAGCAGCAGCGAGTGATCGATATCGTACGTGGTGGACTGAATTTGGATCTGCTGGTGCTCGCTAGCATGGCCGTGGTGGCCGCACCGATCGCTGAAGAGATCCTATTTAGGCGCCAGCTTTTTCGTCGCTTGCATCAACAAGTCGGGCCGTTTTCTGCCTATGTCGTCAGCGCGCTTGTTTTTGCTGCGGTGCACGGGAACCTGACGGGCGTGCCTACCTACTGTTGGCTCGCGCTATGTTTTTCGTTTGCCTACTGGCGCACCGGTCGGCTCGCATGCGCGATTTTCGTACATGTTGGGAACAATGCGATCGCCATGGCACTGTTGGTTCTCACGGAGTCATGAGCGACAAAGGCTCGCCTGGCGCTTGCACGAAACGCGGCGTCTTGCTACACAGCGCTCCCTCAACCTAATCCTGCACCCGTAGCTCAGTTGGATAGAGCGTCGGTCTACGGAACCGAAAGTCGGGCGTTCGAATCGCTCCGGGTGCACTAGAATAGAGAAAAGGCAGTTGATTGTTCAACTGCCTTTTCTCTATTGTGGGAAGCAGGGGTCGAAGATGGGCCTCGTGCGCACGGTTAAAGTCGAGCACCCAGGGACTCCCGCTCGGGCAAGCGACTCAATTCGGCTCCATATCGCTGAAACGAGGGCGGTACGGTTGTGCAATGCGGAGCCTCACTCTTCTCGCCGCCCTGCTCCCCGCGCTTTCGGCCTGTAAAAACAATTTTAGACAAAAATGTGACGAGGGCACGGCAGGTTGCCCCTGCGTGACAGACGAGGGGAGCACGGGGATCTGTTTTGATGGACTCCGCTGTATCTCAAATGCTTGTGTCGATGAGGGAGATGGAGACGGAGACGGCGACGAACTCACCGATCAGAGTGATGATTTTGAAGATGGCAACTTCGATGGTTGGTCGATTTTCGATACGACCGGTGCGGAGGTCACGGTCTTCGATGGCGCGCTACGAGTGGAACCGAGCCCATGGAGTCCTTGGTATCAGGATAGGACCAGCGTATTGGTCTACAAGCAAATGACTGGCGATTTCATGATGACAGCCACGTGCGGGCACATTGGGTTAGCGAGCCCGCGTTGGCACCCGGATCAAAGTATCGCACGGCAGGGCTAATGCTCCGCAACGCGGATGGCAACGGCAAAAATTTGATGGCGTTGTTTTTTGGACACGACGACAATTCACTCAGCGTAGAGTGGAGCCACACCATCAACTCGACGACAGACTTTGGCGCGGAGCTGTGGCCGACCGCGGAGGGCGATTTGCGCATTTGTCGAGTCGGCGATTGGTTCGGGATGGCCTATCGCACCGACGCACAGGGCGAATGGACCCTCCTGAAAGGAGAGAGCCGACCGCTGCCAGCGACCTTGCAGGCCGGTGCCGCGGGGCACGTGAACCAGGAAACTGCCGACATGCGTGGGACGTTGGAGAGCATTGATTTTGCGCCGATTTCAGACGCTGGGCAGTGCGACGATTGAGGTGAGTGAGAAAAATGCGCGAGCGCAAAGGGCCCGCCGGGACGATGTTGGCGCGACTCACCGACGAATATGCCTGCGTTCGTTGCACGGGGATCCCCGAGACGCGATGCTCCAGACGTGCCCAGCGACGCAGACTACATGGAGATGGCGCTCGAACTTGCGCGTGGCGCGGCACAGCGCGGCGATGTCCCCGTCGGGGCTCTTGTCGTCAGCCGAGGCGCTGTAGTGGGCCAGGGTTTTAACAACCGTGAACGGGCACACGATCCCACGGGGCACGCAGAAATCGTGGCGCTGCGCGAGGCTTGTCAGGGAGCGCAGCGATGGCGGCTCGATGGTGCGACGCTCTATGTCACTCTAGAGCCCTGCCCAATGTGTGCCGGGGCGATCGTCAACGCCCGCCTCGCTCGTTTGGTCTACGGCGCTGAGGACCCCAAGGCCGGCGCCGTCCGATCTTTATATCGCGTGTGCGACGATCCGCGGCTCAATCACCGTCTTGACGTTGTCGCCGGTGTTCTGGCCTCGCAGAGCGCGGAGCTACTGCGGAATTTTTTTGGTGAAGCGCGGACTCGCAAACGCGCCGCGAAGGCGGCGAGACAAGGTCGGCTCCCATGAGTCGAGACGATGCTGAACTGCAGATCGTCCAGGGAATGCTGTCCCGTGAACGGTTGGCGATCGATGAATGTGACGGGAAACGGACCACCTTCTTGACCCATGTGGGCGCGACACAAAAGCTCGCCGCCGGAGCCTGGATCGCCCATCGAGACCTGATCAAGGCCTTGGCTCGCACACGGCTCAGCGCGAGCCAGCGTCATGCCCTGGCGCGAACGGTGGTTGCGGACTTTGAACGGGAGTTTGGCGTCGGCCGTCTAAGGCTCGAGGCGGTCGCCTCGGGTCTGCCCTTCGGGGGCGCATCACTGTCGATGCAGGCCCGTCGGGGAGGGATTCGTTGCCTCTATACTTGGTCCCTGGCGAGAGAAGGGGCGCGAGCGCGCGCCACCGACTGGCTCTGCTTACGGGCGGAGGCCGACTGGACGCTTGAGCGCCAATTTCGTGCGCTCAGCGTGCACGGTCTAGGAACCCTGGTGGGCTTAGGTGGGAACGTGGCGCTGTGTGTGGCGGATGTGCTCGCCGCGAGGCAGGTCGCAGAGCTCGTGGGGGATTCGATCCCATTGGCTGCGCACCCTCGTTTTGCCCCCTATTTGGACCGCTGCGACCCGAAGGGCTCGTTGCTGCTATGGCCCCACGACGCCGTGCTGGCCCCAGCGTTGGAGCGGTCTCGTGTATCGACGATGATCCTGGTCTCCGCCCCCGAAGAGGTGCGACTTCAATCCCACCGGTGGGCGGCCGGGCGGCCGGGGGTCGAGGTCGTCGAAGCGGGGTGTCCCGGGCGCATCGATCGACCGACGTTGGAGAAATTTTGGCGAGCATGCGGGGCGCCGAAGATTCTTCTTCGAGGGGATCCTGAGTGGGCCAGCGCGGGACGAGCTTGGCTGGAGGGGGTTGGGGCGACTGTGGTTGCCCATAGCCGTTCGACCCAGCTGACTCTGCTCTAGGTGGGCAGCGTGTTTGGACACGCGCGAATCACACGCCCCAAAGCCGGACTCCGAGTGGACCAGAAACAGTACACCTTGACGGTGTACTCCACCGTCAGGTGGACGTAGAATAGCGAGGTATGCCGACGAGCGCGGGTGCTAAGAAAAAGGTTCGTAAGAAGACGAGCAAGAAGGCGAGCAAAAAGGCGCCCAAGAATTCCTCGGGGCTTGCGGCGTTGCGAGCAGCCGTGAAACAGGCCAATGCTGAACGAGATATGGCGGTCGCCGAGCGAGATGCTCTGCGGACCGAGGCCGTGGCCGTTCGTGGCGAGCTTGAGAGATTGGCGGCCGCGCGAGTCAATCTCGAGGCGGAGATGGTCAAAATGCAGGGTCAGGCCGGACCCGACCCCGCGCTGTTTGGACAATTCGGAGGACTCATCGACACCTTTGGGACCGAGGTCGATACCAATCTTGTGGCGCTTAAGGATATGCGTGGCGGGCTCAAGGGGATCGCCGACAATGTCGAGCTGTTGGCGTCGAACGCCGAGGAGAGCTCGAGCTCAATCCTGGAGATGGCCGCCGCCAACGACGAAGTTGCCGAGAGCATGTTCAACCTTGCGGCCTCGGTTCAGGAGACCGCGATCTCTATTGAAGAGATGACTTTTTCTGTAAAAGAAGTCGCCAAAAATATCGAGGCGCTGAGTTCTACGACCGAAGAGACATCTTCGGCGATGAATGAGATGGATATCTCGATTCAGCAGGTGGAGAACAACGCGAATGAGACCGCTCAGTTGTCTGAGGAGGTCGTATGGGCGGCTGAGGGCGGCGTTGATGCCATCAATCGCACGATCGAGGTCATCAATCTGATCAAGACCTATTCCGCAGATGCTGTGAGCGTGATCAACCGGCTAGGCCGACGTATTGGCGAGATCGGAAAAATACTAAGCGTGATCGATGACGTCGCCGAGCAAACAAATTTGCTTGCTTTGAATGCCGCCATCATCGCTGCGCAAGCCGGTGAACACGGAAAGGGCTTCGCTGTGGTCGCCGATGAAATCAAAGATCTGGCGGAGCGCTCGGCGACATCGACCAAGGAGATCGCGGAGATCATCAAGGCGGTGAAGCACGAGAGCTACAACGCGGTCGAGGCGGTACAGCGATCAAGCAAGAGTGTCGAGGACGGCGTTCGCGTGAGTCATCAGGCAGAGGATTCGCTCAAGCGCATTTCCGATTCGGCACGCCGCTCGACTCAGATGGTCCGCGAGATCGCTCGCGCGACCGTTGAGCAAACCAAAGGTTCTAAGCAGGTGACAGACGCGATCAATTTGGTAGCGACTACGGTCCAACAGGTAGCGACGGCAACCTCGGAGCAAGCGCGCGGTGCTGAACAAATTATGCGGTCTGCAGAGAAGATGAAAGCCATCACGCGGCACGTCGAGCGCTCGACCCAGGAGCAAACCAGGGGGAGTCGGCAGATTACCCGGGCGATCGGAGCGATCAGCGAGATGGTCAGTCAATTGAGCGAGGCTCATCATGGCCAGACTCAAAATGTGGACGCGATCGTTGAGAGTCTACAAACGATCCGGGTTACCACGGACGAACAGCGTCAGGCCTTGGCGAAATTATTTCAGGGCTAGTTCGCGGGCATCGCGGGCATCGCGGGCATCGCGGGCATCGCGGGCATCCGTGCGTTCTGCGATGTTGGCACGTGTAGGTCGAGCGAAGAGTCGCAGATGCCGCGAGGAGAGAGCGAATGTTGCCTCCGAAGGTTCTGGGCGAGGTCTTGCTCAGGGCAATGGGCGTGTGGACTCAATCGTACGGCCTGCATCGGGCCATCCACGGCTTCGTCGACACCGAAGGCACGATTTGTCCGAGAAGCTGTTATAGTGCCGGCGTGTTCGGCCTCGGGATGCTCGAGATCCTAGTGATC
Organism: uncultured Nannocystaceae bacterium; assembly: GCA_964437075.1. Lineage (GTDB taxonomy): Bacteria > Myxococcota_A > Polyangia > Nannocystales > Nannocystaceae > CAYTFJ01. Next base: position 5,320 of record CAYTFJ010000095.1, on the reverse strand, counting down.
GCCGGCCTGGCGGTGCTGCTCTTTCCACCGCAGGAGCTGCCTAAGCTGGCGCGCACCGTGGCGCGCTACTACGGAACGATTCGGCGGGTTGCGGATCAGTTCCGCAGCGCGTTGCTCGACGATGAGGAACTCCGCGCCCCGTTTGACGACGTGAAGGGTGCCTATGAGAAGGCACGGGGCGACGTACAAAAGGTTCAGCAAGCTGCGCGCAGAGAGCTCGCCAAGGCCAAGCTTGAGGCACGAATCGCGGCACGTCGAGACTCGGTCAGGGAACGTCAGGTTGAATCGTCGCCGCCTATACCTATGCCGAAGGCGGCAACTCCCCCGAGCGCCGGCAGCAACGACTCCGTAGCGACTGGCGAGACCCGTGAAGCTTCGCCTTTACGGCCCGAGTCCGAGCCCTCGAGCCGTACGGACTCCGGTCCGGCTGAGGAGGAGGCGCGCGCCCAAGCCCCCTTCCCTGCGAAAACGCCGAGCATCTCGTCGCGCGAGAACCAGGACTAACAAAAAGGCGAGATCATGGCCGAGGAGAGCAGCAAGGATACCAATCAGCATGAAGGCTTCGCCGCCGGACCCGAGGGCGACCAGCCGATGTCCTTTTTTGACCACGTCACCGAGCTGCGAAAACGTTTGATGTTGACGGTGGTGGGGTTGGTGGTGGGGGCCGTCGTTGCTTTTGTATACATCGATGCAATTACCCTGGCGCTCAAGCTCCCCCTAGTGAATGCATGGCAAAATGCGGGGCGTGAGGGGGCTCCCCAGCTCCAGGCGCTGAACATGCAAGCTCCTGTGATGGTGGATTTTTGGGTGGCGTTTATGACCGGCATTGGCCTGTCACTGCCCATTACCGCCTACCAGGGGTGGATGTTTGTCGCACCGGGACTCTACGCGCGAGAAAAAAAGTTTGTGATTCCCTTCGTGATTGTCAGCGGGATCATGTTTTTTATGGGGGCCGCATTTGCGTACAGCTACGTCGTCCCCTTCATCTATCAGTTCTTTATCGAATACACGTCCGATGGGGAGCTGGTGCAGCCAGAAATGAGCGCGTACTACAAGGGTACAAGCAAGATCATTTTGGCTTTTGGTCTCGTCTTTGAGTTTCCGTTGCTGATTACTTTCTTGGCAAAGTTCAAGATGGTGACGGAGCGTACGCTGCTCAAGGCTTGGAAATTTTCGATGTTGGCGATCGTGGTTCTCGCCGCTCTGCTCACGCCTCCAGAGCCTGTCAGCCAGCTGATGATGGCCGCGCCCATGGTCCTGCTGTATTTCATTAGTGTAGGACTTGCGTGGATCATCAACCCTTATGCCAAAACCGCCGAGTTCGAGATGGAGCGTGAGGCGAGGGCCGGCGCGTCCCCTGGGAGTGGGGATGACCTCAGTGGACCGGATGAAGGGGAAGTCGCAGCGGTTGATGCCGAAGACCTCCTTCACGAAGACGAGCATGCTCACGAAGACAAGCATGCTCACGAAGACAAGCATGCTCACGAAGACAAGCATGCTCACGAAGACAA
>CAYTFJ010000095.1:0-3709 GCA_964437075.1 uncultured Nannocystaceae bacterium | reverse complement strand
GCATGCTCACGAAGACGAGCATGCTCACGAAGACAAGCACGAAGATGCGGAGGACCCGGATGAGTCCCCCGCTTCACCGCACTGAGTCTTCTGCGAGAATGCTCGCGGGCGCGTTTTCAGGGGGCCGGGAACGCCGCTTGAAGCTCCACGCGTGCCTCGTCGCTGACAAATTCACCGTGTTTCGCCTGGCTGCAGTAGGCGTGGAGCTCGGGAAGCTCGGGGCGACTCACGCTCACGATCGGCGAGGTGAGTACGTCGCTGTGTCGTCCCCAAAATTGAATGCGCCGGCCGATCCAAGAGGCGCCACCACCCGGACGAGGGAGGCGGAGAGCACGCAGTCGCAGCGCTGCATGGTCAACCAACCAAAGCGTGGATCCGCGATCTCGCACGCCGACGCATTCGTCGCCCCGCAGGTGGTATTCCGTGCGCTTCGTAAAAAAGACTCGGTGACGGCGCCGTTCCGCAGACATGGGCGGAGTGTCCTGTGCTCAAGCCAAAGACCCAAAAAAGTGGCGATTTGGGCAAAAGTGTTCCAACTCGGGCCACATTGATCTCAGGTTTCGCGTGATAGGCGCATGCTGTAGGAAGAGGATACGGTGTCTACCGACTCGCCCGGGCACTGCTACACTACCGTCGTGCTTCCACGGTTTACGCGCGGCGCTTTTGTCCTGTTCGCGATATCTTTTCTCGGGAGCATGCTGCTGGGCGATCTCGGTTTTGCCCATTCGCTTCGTCTCGATGCCGCAGGGGTCGCTGTCGGTGACCGGGTGTGGCAACTGCTCAGCTCCCTCTTTGTCTATCCAGATCGTCAACTTGCCGCGCTCGCAATCACCTTGCTCGTGCAGTGGATACTCGGCGGTCAGCTCGAAGAGTTTTGGGGAACGAAACGTTTCTTGGTCATGGCAGCAGTTTCGGGGATCGTTGGGAACGCTGCGGTGGTCGTACTCGCTCTTGCCATACCTTCGATGGCATTGCCGGAGATCGGTGGATCTGCCCCTTTTGATATGGCGGTGGCTGTCGCGTTTACGGTCGCCTATGGACGACAGACCTTTCGACCGGTTGCGAGTCATTTCTTGCGTGGAAGGACAGTCGGTCTCCTCGGAGGCGTTCTGATTCTTGTGGCTGCAGGGTCCCAGATGATGAGCGGAGCCGCGGAAGGTGGGCTGTGGGTATTGTTGCTCCCCCTCGTCGTCTCGGGAGGCGTCGCGCTTTTGTTTGTCACGCAACCTTGGCAGTCGAACACAGGGCAGCGAGGAGGCGCAGTCTCCAAGCCGAGCGATCGTTCGCATCTACGGGTCGTGCGCAATGCTGATGACCTTCTGAATTGACGGAAACGGTGCCGCGAGTCTTCAGGGGGGGGCGCGGCTCGATCGGCTCAGTATGGCCACGTCACCACACTTCATGCGACCCTCTCCCTCAACCCGCGGAGCAAACTTCACGCCGTGCCGAAATCCAAGACAGAACTTGCAGAGACGCGGATGACGACGAGTTTCTTCTCGGCGGTGAAGCGACACACTCAGATCCGCCGTGTGATCCTGCGGGTCACAGAGGGGCCAGATGAGGGCGCGCAGGTTGAGATCACCCGTTCACGGATTACCATCGGTCGAAGCGCGGTCAACGATCTTACGCTCACGGACACCGCGGTGAGCGGCACCCACGTTGAGATCGATCTTCATCACGAGAGAGGTCCGCTCCTGCGTGATCTTGACAGCACAAACGGTACAACGATCAATGGGTTGCGGGTGCGAGAGGCGTGGTTGGAGCCAGGTGCCAAGCTCTCGATCGGCAAGACCGAAATCTGTTTTCTCTCCGCCGACGAAGTGGAGATTCAGCTCTCGAAACAGGATCACTTCGGAGCGATGTGGGGACGGAGTTCCAGCATGCGAGAGGTGTTTGCGGTTCTCGAAAAAGTGGCGCCGACGGACATGAATGTACTGATTGGGGGGGCGACCGGCACCGGCAAAGAGCTGGTCGCGCGGGCGTTGCACGACGAGTCGTCCCGCGCAGCGCGACCGTTTGTCGTGCTTGACTGCGGTTCGCTGCCCCGGGAGCTCGCCGAGGCAACGATTCTGGGGCACAAAAAGGGCTCGTTTACCGGTGCGATCTCAAATCGCCCAGGGGTCTTTGAAGAAGCTGACGGAGGCACGCTGTTTCTGGATGAGATTGGTGAGCTCCCGCTAGAGCTTCAGCCAAAGCTGCTTCGAGTCTTGGATCGACGCGAAACCCAACGTATTGGAGACAACGAGCTGCGGCAGGTCAATGTCAGGATCGTCGCGGCAACGCATCGAGACCTACGAAAGATGGTCGGGCAGGGAGACTTTCGAGAGGACCTGTATTTTCGGCTGTCGGTGATGACCGTCGACCTTCCAGACCTGAGCGACCGTGGGCAGGATGTTGTGCTGCTCGCTGAGCGATTTCTTGAAGACTTTGCGCGGGCGCGAGGCGAGGCGCCGAAGCTCGGGGATGCGGCGCGCCGCATCCTTGAACAGCAGCGATGGGAAGGCAATGTTCGGCAACTAAAGAACACCATCGAACGGGCGGCCTACCTAGCGAGCGGCACGATTGAGCCTGCGGACCTCCATCTCGGTCGTCGCGTGGATACCCCGCAGGTCGTTGCCAAGACCGCGGCGGAGGCCGAGCCTCCAAGCGAATCGAGTGAGTACTCGGAAGAGATTTTTGGGATTCCGTTTAAAGAAGCGAAGCAGGTGGTATTGCAGCGTTTCGAGCGCGCGTATTTCGGCAGACTTCTTGCGCGCACAGGAGGAAATTTGAGCCGCGCCTCCGCCGATGCTGGGATCACCCGCTATTATCTTCGCGAATTGCTTAAGCGTCTTGGTATGCACAAACGATCCATCAAAGATTCTGCACCGTGACTCGCTTTTTTCGTAAGGCACTGAGAATGAACCTCGGGCTTTGGGGCTCGCTTGTTCTTTGTGTGGGCTGCTCGAGCTCGGCGACCGAAGAGGGGGCGCCGGTTGCGGCGGCACGGGCATTTGCGCGGGCTTGTCGCAGCAGTGATGTGGAGACTCTGCTTCCACTTCTTGAACGGAAAGTGGTGGCTCAACTCGAATCGAGAGCGGAGCAAGCGAGCGATCACGTTGGTGGGCGTCGAAAAATCGAAGCCCACGAGATGCTGCGGGTGGTGGAGATCGATCGCATGGGCGCGATCATCAAGGCCGAGTTGATCGAGTCCGATTCTGAGCGCGCTGAAGTTCGGTTGACCCAGGCGGATGGTAAGTTGCACAGCCTTATCTTGGTGTTCGAAGCGGGCGCTTGGCGCGTGAAGATCGACGGGCCTTGATCGTAGGTCGCGTTGATCTTCGACTGTCGTCGATGGGACATACCCGTTTGCGCGACTCTGTCTTGGGCCGACGTACGCAGAAACTGCCTGGACGGATGGCTAGCATTTTTCTACTGTCAAAGCCTATGATGATAGTGACTCTGCAGGGCAACAAAAAAGTCGATATCCGTGTCCCATCTTTGGGACTAGCGATCCATCTCGGGGCGACGGTTGTCGCGGGGCCTCTCATTTTGTCGTGCGGGGGCTCCGAGCCGAATGAATCGCAGTCCTTGACCACCGATTCGGCGACTGGAGAATTGGATGGGCCCGCGAACGGGGGAGATACGCAGCGCGAGCCCGACCCGACCTGTGGCGACGGAGACGGAGATGGAGACGGAGACGGAGACGGAGACGGAGACGGAGACGGAG
>CAYTFJ010000094.1:11393-15174 GCA_964437075.1 uncultured Nannocystaceae bacterium | reverse complement strand
GCATGGCGAAGGCCTCTTGGCCTTCAAACGAAGCCCGCAACATCGACCGCGCATAAAAGGGGCTGTCTTCCAGGGTTTTCACGATCCCGACTGTCGTCCCTGGGTCTGCGCGTGTGGATCTCGGCAATCCCCATCGCCCGCCCGGCAAGGCACGATCGACGAGCGCCTCGGGGTCGAGAATCCGTGGGCGCTGGCCTGCGACGAAGGCCAAGGCTCTCGGCATCAGGGGCTTGTCGCCGCGCCCGACCAGATCGTAGATCACGCGGGTCTCTTCTCGGCTCTCACTTCGTAGCCAGTTCCATCGGCGAAAACCATGCTCCAGTGGCTCGTCCCCCCAGTTGCTGTCGGCATAGCCTGAACCTGAGAAACGAAATTGGGGCCGCTCAAATCGAGCGTCGACGCGGGCGCAGGGTGCAACGGGCAACCAACGATGGCGACCTGCGAGGTCGAGATTCACGGGGCCCCAGGCGTTGCTCTCCGGGTCAACCGCGGGGGTCAGCCGCAGTTGTCCGCGCAACCGACTCCGCCAGGGCGCCGTTCGTTCATCGATGTCGAGAAACAGACTTCCCCCACGCCAAACCAGGCGGTTGGATCCCATTCGCAGCGCCCTCGTGTCGGCCTCGACCTCGGTGCGACCGTACTCTGTGAAGGCCCAGACGCGACCCTGCGGACGATACAGGGCGACGTTAATTCCGTAATGTTGTTTTGGATCCGCAGTGCCGCGCCGCCTCGCGGCGAAGTAGTACGGTGAAAACACGGAGCCACAAAACACGATCACCGTGAGCGCCGCGCTTCCGTCGTCGCTGATCGCGTCGAGATACCACCACGCGTAACCGTCCGTGGGCACGTCCGCGCAAAAACTGGGGCCCCGCGCCCCAACTTGCCAACCGTCCCCGCTCGGAGCCTGTGCGGGGTCCATGGGCGTCACCTTGCCCCCCGACGGCGGTGTTTGTACAGGCTGAGACTCCCGCGAAGCTCGCCAAAGCCTTGATGCGTGACCTTCGCGTCTCGGGAATTCAATTTTGTCCGCCGCAGGCCCTTGACAACAACGCCGGACTCCAACATTCTCCCGCTCCAACGACGACTTAGCTTTTTTCAGGGGCGGTAGTTAAGTTGGTTATAACGCCGGCCTGTCACGCCGGAGGTCGCGGGTTCGAGTCCCGTCCGCCCCGCTGAAACAACAGGACCCTCGCCACTCGGCGGGGGTTTTGTTGTTAAGGCTTCCAAGCCTTCCGCCAGGCCTCGGGCACCTCGGGCGTCGGCGATTTGGCCTTCATGAACATCATTCCTGCGACGATCTTGTCGAAGTGCTGTTGAAGCGCACACGAGGCCTCCCGTCCTGCGCAGGTCTCAACGACCCGAATCGTGGCTTCTAAGGTGCACAGGCGCCGAGGGTCCGACGACTCCCGAATCCCTCCCCAATGCCCCGGTGGACCCGGTGGAAGCGTATAGGCAGGGAGCGCCGCGACCTCTGGGATCCTTCGACTCATCCGCGAACACTGTCCCCAGGTACCATCCAAAATCACGATCCCGCGTCGGCGGCCATCGCTTGTCGGCGCCAAGCTCTCTGCGCTCAGCTCGGGCGCGGGCACGCCCTTGTCCTCTCGCGGAAAGAGCAGGACATAGTCGACCTCGGAATCGCGAAGTGCCCTCGGCTCGAAGTCCTCGCCACGCACCGCGTAGTAGATGATCTCGCTGCCTTTGATCATTTCGGGGATCAGCCGCCCCGTGTTGGTTGGTTTGTTTCGCTCGTGGTTGTTTTGCACCACAAGAATTTCAAATCCGACGCTCACGCGCGGCATGCTCGAACACACACACAGTTCGAGATGCAGGCCGCAGACCGCACATCGTTTTGCCGTAAATCGTCGTTGTCCCATGTTCGAAAGCTCTTCAAGAATCAGGTGAAGGGTGCCATCGCGGCCACGACCGCGTCACGCATCTGCACAGGAAAGACCGCGCGATTGTGAACAAAAGACTCTCGGCTGAGGCCGCGCAGCAGCGGCGAGGCCTCGAGCAGTGGCTGCACGCGCCCTCCGTTCCCGAGCACCACCAAGCTGCGGTCTTCGACGTAGGCCTTCACCTCCACACGGTCGATCCTCCCATAGCGGGCGAGCGCAGGCCCGGTGGCGCTCAGGACCTCCTTCAGCCGGGCCTCGGCGGCCTCCGAATCCGCCCCAGGATCAAGGTCTAGGGTCTTGAACAAGCGACGATTTCTCAGCGCGGTGGCCAGCTCTGCCAAAATAGGATCCCCACTGGTGGAGTAATGGGCCAAGGCAACTTCCAAGACAGGATCGTCGAGCTCGAGAAAGGCCGAAGTGCTCAGGACCTCACCCCGCAACAGTGTCGCCAAGGGGGCCGGAGTCCCCGGTGGCGGGCCCAGCTCGACGAGCCGGGCAAACAGGGCCTGCAACATCAGGTCCGCCGCGCGGACGGCCTTGTGGTGATAGACCTGGCGGTACATGTAGAGCCGCGCCAAGAAAAACCCTTCGACCGCCGTCAGACCCTTGCCGCCATCCACCGCCAAGATCGCCTTCTCGCCGGAGTCGGGGATAAACAGCCGCAACGAGGCCAAGAGCCAGTCCAGATCAAGGAGACCGTATCGGACCCCGGTCATGTGGCTGTCCCGCATCAGGTAGTCACAACGGTCCACATCAAAAGTACCCGACACCGCCCGTGCGAGATGAGGGATGCGGTTCCGACCACGGATCAAAGCCTCCACGAGGGCCGGAGCATCGTGCGAAAACGCCCGAAGGCAGGCGTTAACCTCGGTACCCGGATCAAGCACGATCCTGGAGGTCCAGTCCTCGTGGCGATCGCCATCAGGCAACAGGACCTCGAAGGCATGACTCAGCGGTCCATGCCCTAGATCGTGCAACAAGGCCGCCGCAAGGGCGATCGCGGCCATCTCGGAATCGATTCGTTCCTCCGCAGCAAGCTCTCCTGAGAGACCCGTCACATGCTCAAGATAGCGCTGCATCACGTGGGCAGAACCCACCGCGTGGGCAAAACGCGAATGCTCCCCCCCCGGAAAGACCAAGGACGCCAGCCCCAGCGCGCGAATTCTCCGCAACCTCTGGACCTCGCGCGTATCCAACAGCTGGACCACGAGTCGGCCCGCCCGATCGACCCTCCGCCGGTTTGGGCCGCTTGAAAGGGCGCCAAAGGAAATCAGGCCATGCACCGGGTCTCGAAGAAGCACAGCAGATCCTACACGCGCTCGGCCGCGGTCACACATGCTATGGTGTCAAGCCGTCTGGACCCGCCGCTGATGTACGCTTGCCCCCAGTGTAGTTTCAAGATCGACGCCTCCTTGGCGCCTCTTCCCTCTCGCTGTCCGCGCTGCGGCACCGGCACCGCGGTCAAGGCCAAGGCCCCCGAGGCGCGCCCGCCACCGCCACCGCTCCCCCGACCCGAAACTTTGGGTGCCGTACCTCCGCCCCCGCCATCCGGACGCGGCCGTGCTTCCCGGACCCTCTTCGGAATGCCCGAGATCGGTGATACCAGCGCTCCACGGTCTCCGGCACCTCCCGCACCTCCGCCTCCCCCACTCGCGCTCGATGTCGCGACCGGCCCTTTCGACGCCGACCTTCCCGCCCCCGTCGAGCTCGACTTGCCCGCGCCGGTCGAGCTCGACCTCCCCGCCCCCGTCGGGCCCGAGCCGACTCACGGAAATTTCGGAGATCTTGATCTACCCGCGCCTGTGGGTCCTGGCTTCTCGCCACTGGATCCAGACGAGGATCGGCTCGCCCCCGTGGACGATCTGCGCATGCCGCTCGAAGAT
>CAYTFJ010000094.1:0-11293 GCA_964437075.1 uncultured Nannocystaceae bacterium | reverse complement strand
CTCCCCATCCCCGTCGAGAATCTCCCCATCCCCGTCGAGAATCTCCCCATCCCCGTCGAGAATCTCCCCATCCCCGCCACGGGCGACGACCTTGGGCTTGGAGATCTCGACCTCGATCTCGGTCTCGGTCCCGCCCCAACTCCACACACGCCAGCGCCAACGCCAGCGCCCGCTGGAGAACGCGCAGGTCTGATACCGCGTTCCAACGATGCCGACCCCCGGGGCGCAGTCGCCTCTCCCTCCACTGGGGACAAGGGCCCGATGGCGTACATGGCGTCACCCGCCCCAAAACAACCTGAGGCTCGCAGGTCCCCCCCAAAGGCGGTGGTCTACGGTGGCCTTGCTGCCCTCACCCTGTGTGTGGTCGTTGGCGGTGCCTATTCAGTGGGCCTCTTCGACCTGAATTCGAACACAAACGACTCAAGCGCGCAGGGTGAAAGCGCTCGTCGTCGCACCACTCCCAAAATTGCGCCTGGCACCATCGAAGAACGCAGCGAAGCGATTCTCACGCTGCTCGATACCGACTCCGCCACTGCGTATACAGAGGCCCTCTCGAACTCAACGACGCTTGGGGACGTCGCCGGTCAGGCCGAAGCGGCGCTGCTTCTGCACCTGCGCTACGGGCCCGACCCCGTGCACTTAGGCCAGGCCCAGAGTCTCTTAGAATCGCTCGAGGGCCACGATGACGGCCATATCACGCGAGTCTTCGCCTTGGCTTCGCTGGCGGCCAACAAACCAGACGCGGCCGAAAAGCAGCTCACGGCGAGCGACCCCCGCTCACGCCTCTACCTGGCTTGGCTCAAGCTGGACCAAGGAGAATATCAAGAGGCCCTCGTGCTCGCCAAGGCGGTCGCTAAAGAACGTCCTCGCAACCTCGGCGCCGTTTGGGCAGCGGATCAAGCACAGGTGCGGCTCGGTGGCGACGCAGGCCTCGCCAAACTGCGTGAAGATGCCAAGAACAATCCACTGCACCCCTTGTTGCAGCAGGCCCTGGTCCGATCCCTACTCACCACCGGAGCCCTGGCGGAGGCCAAAAAACGAGGGCAAGCCCTCAACACCGATCACAAGGCCAGCCCAGAACATCATGCTTCGGTGCTGGCTCTCCGCGCCGAGATTTCCCACCAACAAGGCGACCACAGCGGGGCCCTCAACTTGCTCGACAAGGCCCTCGCCCTCGCGCCCGAATCTCTTCGCGCCTCGGTCGATCGATTCGACGTGCTGCTCGCTTCGGGGGATCTTTCGGAGCTGAGGCCCGAGCTCAACACCTTTCTCCGTGCTCATCCAGGCAGCCGCCGTGCCATGTTGCTCAGGGCCTCTTTAGAGGTCGAAGCGGGTCAGGGCGACCGTGCACTTGCGACCTTGTCGTTGATCAAAGATGGCAACAAGCTCGCCAAGGTCCGCATTCTCACGGGCGATGTGCACGCCATGCGGATGAAGATCGACCTCGCGCGCAAGACCTACACCGAAGCCCGTAGACTCGACCCTTTGCAAACCCAGTCCACCTTGAATGAGGCACGCCTGCTTGTGCACGCTCAACAAAGTCCAGCGGCGCTCGAGCTGCTTGCCCAAGAACAGACGACGATCACGAGCGACGAGGCGCGAGCGAACACGGCACAGGGACGCAGATCCCGCTCGATGCTCCAGCTCGAGGTCGCCAACATCCAATCCGAGGAAGGCCAAGACCACCATGCCCTGGCTGCCGTCGATGCCGCCCTCGTCAGCGATCCCAACAACAACGCTGCGCTTTTGCTACGTGGTATTACGCTCCGAAAACTCGGCCAACACGACGAGTCCGACGCCGCCCTCGTCAGCCTGCACGAACGAACCGGCGGCCTCCCGGGGCTGACCAGCCCGGTCGGAAAGGTCTATTTGCGACGGGGCCAGCTCGAAAAGCTCGACGCGTTGATCGGCCGAAGTCTCAAGGACAGCCACGCCTCGGACGAGCTCTTGCTCACCGGAGCGCTGTTGCGGATCCGCGAGAAAAAAACAGATCCAGCCAAAGCGCTCGTCGATCGTGTGCTCGCGCGCACCCCGGCAAGCCGAGAAGGTCACCTGGTACGAACTCAGGTCTTGATTCAGCAGGGTGACTATCAAGGGGCCCTCATTGCAATCAAACAGGCGCAACCAGGCAAGGCCAATGCCGAGATCGAGCTTTGGTCTGGCAAGACGCTTGATCTCAATGATCGTTCCAAGGAGGCCGAGGCCCACTATCTACGGGCCATGCAAATCGACGCAAATATGCTCGAAGCACGGGCACTCTACGGCCGTGCCCTCGCCAACTCGGGCGCGGCAAAACAGGCGATCAAACTGCTCAAGCCGGTCGTCACCGCCACCGACGACTACCCCTACGCACATGTCGGGCTTGGACGCGCACACCATGACCTCGGCAAACGCGAGCTGGCCATCGCCGATTTTAGAAGGGCCCAAGCGATCGACGCCTCACTTTTTGATGCCTTCTATTGGGAGGGGCGCATCCAAAATGATCGCAACAAACACGCCGCGGCCGCAAAGGCGCTCACACAAGCCACCCAAGTGGCCCGAGGGACGGAGGGACCGTCCCTCACCGACGCCTATCGCCGACTCGGAATCTCGCAAAAGGCGCTCCACCGCAAACCGCAGGCCCGCGCCGCCTTCACCCGATACCTCGAACTGGCGCCCCCGAACGCTGCCGGTCGCCGAGCCGTAATGCGCGAGCTGGGCAGCCTCTAGAAGGCCTCGTGCCCGAAACCCGGGCCATAGGACTCCTCGGAGGAAAAATTGAACACAAAACGCTCTCGGCCCTGGACCCCCCTGCTCGGGCCCGCCATACTCCCGCTCCCTGGGGGAGTGGCCGAGTGGTCGAAGGCGGCAGACTTGAAATCTGTTGAACCTGCAAGGGTTCCGGGGGTTCGAATCCCTTCTCCTCCGCCAATATTTCTACCTTGAAGCTAGGATGGTTGGCCGTTGAGCGACGGCCGGCGATTCGTGTGCTGTTTGCATGCTGCTTGGGAGAGTTCATCCCGATCGCATTCGGAATTCGGGCCGCAGTGCTCCTCGCTTGACCGCTGACTCGGGTCGTCCCGAAGAAGTCGGCAACCCGCTCTAAAGGACCGGTGGCACGAAGCGCGCGCCAGAGGGACAGAACTGTGGACACAAGGCGCAAGCGTCTTGTGTCCACAACAACGATGCTCGTAGTTCTGCCAAGCGTGGGCGCGCTCATGCTCGAAGACGCTAGCTCTACGGATTGGTGAGTATGATCACCTTTTCTCGGACACCCCCGAGGTGAGACCTATCCAAGAACTCTGATCATACTCAGACTTCGACAAAATCAACGGTCAGAAGGTGGTCACGATCGCTGATCCCGAAGATACGAAGGCGGTCAAGCAAGCCGAAAGCCCTCAAGACCATGGGCGCACCAGAGAATGAACCTTCTCCAGGCTGTAGTGGACCTACCCAAGATCCTGGCCACACGTCGTTCTCATTGCGCATGAAGCGATTCACCGCGGGAGAAGATCCTCCACAGACCGGCCTCCAGTGAGATGCGATTTTCCCAGACCGTCACCGGATGCGAGTACGGTGTCGGTGAAGTCGTCGTCGCTCGCTAGGGGATCCCGCAGGGGTTTCCCCCCGCGGAGTCTCCCTCGCCCCCGGGACCTCCGATCGACCGATCGACCGATCGGTCTCGAATCGAAGATTTTGAGGGAGTGTGAATGGCCGTCCCCGAGTCGCCGTCTATGCTGTACGCAACCTAGACCACTGGAGACTCGAACCTGCCATGTTTTCGCTCCCTGCCCTTGCTCTTTGTATCCTGCTCCCCACCCCCGTTCTTCCCGCGTTGTCGATCTCGGGCATGGCGGCAACGGTCGCTACAAGCCGCTTTCCCCTGGTGAATACAAACCCGGGTGATCTCAGCGACGGCCGCGCCGCCTTTCACAACGTCGTCAACGTGACTCGCGATTTCGGCCCGGACCCCGAGGACATCGCCATCGATGGCTGGGTCACGCGCGGAGCGCAACCTCGGCTCGAAGAGGTCCGTATCTGGTACGTCCGCCACGACGAAGAGGGCCGAAGACACCCCTTTACACGCAAGACGCTCAAGAACTTAACGATCGGCTACCACCGCGTCGATGACGGCTGGTGGAAGGTTGGGTTGGCGGCAGGATCCAAGCAATACATCTTCGATGTCGAGCTCTCCGACAATCACAAGCCCGTGATGTACGCCGAGGTTCGCACCAAGCAGACCACAGTCCCTCGCTGCCAGGTTACGCGGGCGCGTCTTGTCATGCGTAGGATTCTCGGGATCCCGATCGGGCTCGCCCACGTCAAAGCCACCTGCATCGATCCGGCGGGTCAACGCCACCACGGCAAGGTCGTCGTCTCGCGCTAGTACCGAACAACAGAGCCCACGAGCACTGCCCCTATGGGTCCCGACCTAAGAGTCGATCGATGATGATTGCGGTAGCTGCGCGGACCGACAGATGATTGAACCCGGTTTTGGTTGCGATGGGTTCAAGACGCAGGTCCGCACGATCGAGCAGCTCCGGCGCCAGGCCCCACGCCTTGCCGATCAGGACTAAGATCGGACGTGTCTCTTTGCGCATTGAACGCAGATCGCGGAAAGTGATGGTCTTTGTCGATCCCGATGCATGCGCCGAGGTCGCCACCACCCACGGAGCCTGCCCCGCTTTCGCCTCGATCGAGCCCAACACCTGGTCGAGGGTCTCGACCGTCTCGGTCTTCGAGAAATCTCCCCGGCCCTCGAGATCCCGGCCCTCGCCGCGTGCATGCTCCATGAGCCTTCCGAGCATCGCTTGCTGCGCCGCCACCGGCTGCACCACATAGAAGCGCCGTAAGGGATAGGTCAGCGACAGTCGCGAGATGTCAAAAAAGTCGAATTCGTCGCAGGTCGCGGCGATGCGCTCTCCGTTGCGATTCACCACGGGATAGTGAACCAGGGCCAGATCAAGGTCCGCCATCGCGGTCTCTTCCCACACGCCACGCAGGAACTCCATCGCTACCGCACACCGACGAGACCCGATTTACCGCCATGGCGCTCAAGTTACGTTGATTTCGACCGACCCCATCTCTGATGATGAAAAATAAGCAACGTGTATTGCTGTTATTTTCTTCATCTCTAATCCTTCAGGCCTGTGCACTGCCATCGATCGAAGGCTTGTCACCCGACGATGGCTCCGACGACGAGGAGTCGGGAGCGATGGCCACCGATGAGGGACTGAACTCCATGCAGACCGGAGACGGCGCGAGCGACACCGACAGCGCCGAAAGCACCCAAGCCGAAGAGACGAACGAAGCATCCGCGACCGTCGAGTTTGATTTCGACTGCATCGAGATCGACCGCGTCAGCGACGCTCAGGTCCTACCGCCGGCCGGGCTGCAAGCCGGATTCCGAGTGTTGGATTGCGACGGCGACCCGATCGAACCGCTCTCTGACGACGAGATTTTGGTGATCAACGACGAAAAGGGAGACCCCTTTGGGGCCGGTCTCGAGGGCGGCAGCGTCTCAGATCTTGCCATGCCCACCGACTACGGTCTCTACACCGTAATCGCCCTGGACATGTCCGACTCGATCTTCAATTCGGGGGCTCTCGATTCGATGCTCGATGGTGCTCACAGTTTTATCGAACAACTCGCTGAACACAGCGCTCAATCTCCGAGGCACAAGGTCGCTCTCGCGGTGTTTGGGCGCCCTGCCGTCTATGAGGTCGTCGTCGACTTCACGGACGACCTCGACCATCTTGACGCGAGTATCGAAGACCTGCGTGACAGTTTCAGCCGCGGAAGTACAGACCTCTACGGCGCCTACTCACAGTCGATCTCTCTCGTCCGCGACCAAGGCCGTGAGCGTGACCTCGCAGAACGTTTTGTCGTTCTGCTCACAGACGGAACCCACGAAGCCGGAGATGAAGAGACCCTGCGTCAGCGCGCGATCGAGCTCAAGGCCGCCCACCAAGACCTGAATCTCTACACGATCGGCATCGACGGCGCCTATGACCCCGAGAAACTCGCGGAGTTGGCATCCACCGCCGAGAATTTCCTGCACGTCGATCAGGCCGAAGAGCTCGCGGATGCCTTCGCGGAGATCGCCTATCGAATGGATGCCGTCGCCCATAGCAACTACACCGTCGGCATCTGCACTCCCATTTCACTCGGAGAGCAGGCATCTTTCACACTCGAAATCCAGGTCGATGCCAACTCTGAAACGACCGCGGACTCTGCCACCGTCGCGTACCCGGTCGATCAACTCAATGGTGATCTCGCGCACTGTGACGCCAATCAGAACGCCGGGGTCGGCGGCACCCACGAAGGTGATATTCAAGTCACGATCACCACCGACAACGCCTACGGCTTCGGCTACGGCAGCGAATCCGCAATCTCGCATTATTATGGTGGGGTAGAGAACCAGACTGCGGGCGACATCTTCAACTGCGCAAACGGGCCCGAGGACTACACGATCCCCGGCGTCATCGCGGAGCAAGCCTCACACCTCTACATTGTCGCCTATGCAGATTCCTCGGTGACCCAGGGGGTGCTTGGACAGTTTCGACGCATCGGTGGGCATGACGGCTTCGGCAAATTGGTCTACACCGGCGACCCTCGCTGGGAAGTCTGCGCGACCGGTCTCAACTATCATCCGGGCAGCGGCGGTCCCTCGGTCGAGACCGTCGAGGCTGAAATCGGCCTCTGCAATCTCGGAGAGCATGGCGGCTGGAGAAACCATGAGGGGGACGACGATGGCGCCCTGGCCCTTGGCGAAGACAACGCCAGCCCCTACACCGCAGGACGGCCCGTCGCTGGAAACGAGTTCCCGGTGGTCTGCGGGGACCGCATGGATGCCGCCGCACGCTGGATGTGGTTCAACTGGGACCCGAATGCCATCTCGTGGCCGCACGAGAGTCCCTTTCTTTGGCCCGGTGGGGACAACCCCGACTCCCAGTTTCTAATTTTTAGGCTCCCTGCCTCAAGCTAGTCCGCAGAGACCAGGCCCCGCCGCACGGCGTAGCGCACCATGCCCGCGACATTGTGAATCCCGAGCTTGGTCATGATCCGTCCTCGATGCCCCTCGATGGTCTTAACGCTCAGCTCCAAAAATGCCGCAATCTCCGGGCTCGACTTCCCATCCGCCACCAGCACAAGGACCTCGCGCTCACGCTTGGTCAGGACGTCGCTAGGCTCTTTGGGGGTCACCCCCCTCTTCGCCTGACTCTCTTCCAAGAGAATCTTGGCCACCGAGGGACTAAAAAAGGCGTCTCCCCGAGCAACGGCGGCGATCGCTGCCTCCAGATCGGAAAGCCCGGATCCCTTCAAGAGATATCCACTGGCACCGGCTCGAATTGCCGGCCGCACATATTCCTCCCCGGCGTACATCGACAAGATGAGCACCGCGGTCTCCGGGAGATATTGCTTGATCTCTCGAGTGGCATCGACACCGTTGAGCTCGGGCATACCGAGATCCATCAGCACCACCTCAGGTTTCCACAGCATGGCTTTTGTCACCGCAGAGCGTCCGTCCGCGACCTCACCCACCACCTCCACGTCAGGGCTGCGATCAAGCAAGGCACGCAGCCCTTCGCGAACGATGGTGTGGTCCTCGGCCAACATGACTCGAATCCGTTTGCCCATACCGGGGATCCTAGCACCTCCACACAGATCTTACTTATCGGGTCGGCTCGGCTTTCGCCGCGTTTCACGGCCTCATGAGAGCGCGAGAGGATCTCTGAGACAAGAAGATAACGATGAGCGCGCCCGCCACACTATTCGGAGGTCTGGGGATCGGGTGCGATCGGAAGTTCGACTTCGATCCGTGTCCCTTTGCCTGGGCGGCTCCCAATATCGATCATGCCCCCAAGCAGCTCGACCCGCTCCGACATGCCTTCCAACCCGCGGCGGTGGCGAGCCTTCGCCTCCGTAAGATCAAAACCGACACCATCATCTTTGATCACGATACGAAGTCGATCGTCGCAGCAAGACAGTCGCACAAACACATGGGAGGCGCGGGCATGACGGACGACGTTGGTCAGAGACTCCTGCACCAAGCGATAGCTCGCCTTTTCGACGCCACTGCCCACGGAAACTCGAAGCCCAGGAAATCTCTCGGTCCCGGACGCGACCTCGAGCCCCTCCGTGCTCAGATCGATCTCGATGTCATGGCGATCGGCAAAGTCCTGGCACAGACCCTCCACAGCGCCCCATAGACCGAGGTCGTCAAGCACTGCGGGGGCGAGCCGATTCACGACCCGGCGGATTTCCTCGAGCGTCAAATCAATGAGCTCGATGTTTTTCTCTGCCAAGGTCCGGATCGACGACCCCACGTGGCTCTCGGCCGCCACCAACTGCGCCTGAATCCGAATTGCGGTCATCGTTTGACCGACGCTGTCATGCAAATCTCGAGACAAGGCACGCCGCTCGGCCTCTTGCAGAGCCACCGCTCGCCTCGACAGCTGACGAAGCCTCCGTTCCTTCTCTCGAAGATCATCGAGGGCTTGCTCAAGCTCCGAAGAACGTCGGACCACCTGGCCCTCAAGATTCATATTGAGGGCCGCGAGCTCTCCCTGCGAAGTCTCCAAGCGCTCCACCAGCTCGGTGATTTTTTTTTCTGCGACAGAAATCGCACGCAGAGGCAACCAATACATCAAGCCGGCGAGCAGTCCACCGAGGCCCAAGAACGCGAGCAGCAGCAGCCGCGCCATGCTCTCGACAGGGTCCAAAGAAGCTCCGACCCAAACGAAGGCCTGCACACCATCGTCGGTGACGATTTCAGCCGAAGTCCAAAGCAGGTCCTCAACGTCTTCGGGCGAAGAACGACCCGGACCGAGCCGAGCGCCGCGCGTATCCACGAGCTCGATCCTGCGAATTTCGTGTCGAGCCCCCTGCACATCGAGATGCGCATCGATCTTGGAGACATCGTATCGCCACATCGCGGGCCGCTCCAACATATCCTCGCGCAACGCCCTGGCCAGCTGCTCCGCGGTCGTGTCGGCCCGCTCCCGCACCGTGTCGGTGGCAACAACCAAGTAGGCGACGGGTGCCGAAATCGAAACCACAGCCAGCAACAAGACCGCGAGTGGCCCCAGACGCGTGGCCAAATAGCTGCGCAGAGCCAGCACCGTACGCGGACTCGGTTTTGGAGCCGCAGGACCGACTGAATCCCCAGAATCCCCATGGACGCTCGCAGTCAATTTCATGGCGTACCCCGCTCCGTAGAAGGGCTCTCGACGGGCGGATGCACGGGGATGTATCCACTGCGACGGATCAAGGCCTGCCCTCGCGCTGACGCGACAAAATCTACGAATCGCCTCGCTACAGGGCGCAAGGTCACCGGCCCGACAAACGCCAAGGTCTTGCGCATGGGATACGTTCCGCTGCGCACGTTCGCTTCGGTGGGCTCAACGCCTCCAAGCGCCATCACTTTCACCGGGAGGTCCTGAAGCGTGGCGCCGCCCCGATCAAAAAGCCCAAGCGCCCCCGGGGTGCCCACAAGCGCCTCTTGCATCGCACGATCGTGATAAAGGATTCTCCAACGCCGGTGGTTTCTGGCGGTGGCGTCGACCTCTGCAAATGCCACGAGTGCCTGGGCCGCGATCACGTGGGCCGAATCACCGGCCTCTCGCTGGAGGACAACGACCTCGGAGCCGTCTCGCCAGCGTTTTTGTTCTCCGCCGTACAAGGCCAGTATTTCTTCGTGGGAAAGGCTGTGCCCAGGCACCGTCGGGTGTGCGGCGAAAACAACGGCGACCTGAGCGTAGGCCACCCACTGCAAACCGTAGTCCTGCTCTTGCCCCTTGAGCGGCCGCGAGATCAACCCGAGATCAACCGCGCCATCGCGTGCCGCCAAGATCCCTCCTGTCGACCCGACACTCGCGTGCACACGCACCCGCAAGTCTCGGTTTTGAGCGCGAAACTCCGCAGCGAGCACCCGTGTCAGGGGCAGGTTGCTGCCCGAACCTGCCAAAGCAAGCTCCCCAGCCACACGCCGGATTCGAGGCCTCGCTTCCTCGGGCGCTCTTGTGGATGCCAAGAAAACAGGGGTCGGCCCGCGCTCGGCCTCGCGAATCACGGCGAGGACGGTCAATCCAAGAAAAAACACTGCGAGCAAGACCGCCGCGCGCCTCATCAGGCTGCGCCGATCGACACGCGCGTGAACATTGCTTCCTGTGGCCATGCGCGCCGTCCAGTGTACACCGCTCACACCCATGGGAAACCGGCTCAAAGATGGACCCAACGACCCTCTTAGGTACAAATTTTCGTACCCCGAGGGCAGACTCGCCAATGGTTGCTAGAGTCCCGGAATGAACGGGGGTTACCACGGGGACCTTCAGGACGCGGTCTCGGGCCTTGCCGGTCTGATCGGCGTCATGTTGATGCCTACCCTTGCCGCCTGGCTGCGGCTCCTGCTGCAGTGGCTCGAAGCCAACCGCTCGGCGCTGGGTCGAAACCCGCGGATCTCGGGTGTTGGGGTCCTCCGTGCGCTCGCCACAACCGCCGCCCTCTCTTTCTTGGCGATCTCTTTGGTGCGCGCGGCCGCACAGCTGCGCCAAGACAGCCTTGAAGCCCCGGTTTTTGGCTCCACCGTGTGGGGGATCGCCGTAGGCCTCGGCTTTTGGGCGGTCTACGCCCTCGCCCTACGCTCGATCCATCGCGACTGGCACAACACGCGCCAACGCCGGCGGATCCGATAAGCCCGGAAATTGATCCAGAATTTGGCCTCGTGGCCCGTTTTCATACCGCACGGCGCCCAGTTTTTCGCGCATTGCGCATGTCGGAGACGCTGCGTTGGGCCAAGACCCAAGCTTTTCGGGATTTCTCGACGCATGATGCTTCCTCAGTCAGAATGAAAGCCGTGCACCGCCGTCCAACGTATTGCGGTGCGCCGCGAGGAGATCGTTTCAATGCGCTTGCTCAAGAACGCCAATCGAGCCCCTTCCCTCACCTTGCTGCTCGCCGCCGGCTTCGGCCTGGCTGCGGGCTGTGTTTTCACGCCCGGCAATGCCAGCGAATGCGGCTCCTTGCTGAGCCACAGCCACGAAAAAAGCAACGGTGACTGCCAATGTGATGAGGGCTATGCCTTCGCCCACCCCAACGATCCCGACGACTTTGAGTGCGACGAGATCGAAAATGCCTGCGGCTCCGCGTTTAGCAACAGCCATCTCAACAATGCCGGAGACTGTCTTTGCGATGACGGCTACGAGTGGTGCGACGAGACCGACCCCGCCAACCTCGCATGCTGCCCTCCCAGCGGCGACGGCGACGGCGACGGCGACGGCGACGGCGACGGCGACGGCGACGGCGACGGCAC
>CAYTFJ010000093.1:0-15317 GCA_964437075.1 uncultured Nannocystaceae bacterium | reverse complement strand
TCGCCGTCGCCGTTGTCAGACGGGTCCAAGTAGTTGGAATCATCGTTGAAACAACCCATCGAAAGGCAGCAAGAAACAGACAGAATCCAAGAGATCGAGTTCTTACGAATTCTCATTTTTTTACGGTATCCGTATCGCCTGGTGGGATCAATCTCCTCTCGGAGATGGGGGGATGACGGGGGCGAGAGAATCTGTGAGGGGCAACACAAGCGCCAGAGAAAGAGTTGCGGCATTGGCTCTCACGACCATGTGTTGAGTCTTGAATTGTGGGACCCATGAATTCGATGATGGGAAGCGACGGCATCGGAGGCCAGAGTGATCCGCTCGCTGGAAAATGGGACTGGATCGCATCCGCAGTCTTTGGATCGAAAACGTTTGCGGGCCAGAGCATGCCGCATCCCGTCGTCGTGTTCGCCGGCCCTCCGTCTGGGTACAGCTGGGCATCATGCGGGTGGCGTCGGACTGGGGTCGACGGGTGGGAAAAAGAAGAGCTTCACGTTCAGTTTGGAGGTCCGCTTCACCAGCCTTGATGAATTCATCGCGCCAAGTCTTTGAAGTCGGTGGTGCGGAGGACGCGATTGTTGCGGCGCGGGAGGATCCGTGACCACTTGCCAAGCCATAGGAGACGAGGCTAATCACGGTTCGACGATGGGCGCTGAGCAACGAATCAAGGATCTGGGTCTCGAGCTTCCAATGCCTCCCGAGCCCGCGGCGACCTTCGAGTCTGCAGTGCGAACGGGCTCGTTACTTTTTGTGAGCGGCCACGGTCCGATGCGCCCCGACGAGACTTTTATTCAAGGGAGAGTCGGGGATGAGCTCGATCTTGCTCAAGCGCAAGAGGCCGCTCGGTTGGTGGCTCTGGGGATGTTGAGCACGGTTCGCGCCGCGCTCGGCAGTCTCGATAGGGTTGTCCGAGTGGTGAAGGTGTATGGGATGGTCCATGCCATTCCCGGTTTTCGGGATCACCCTGAGGTGCTGAATGGGTTTAGCAATCTGTTGGTGGAAGTGTTCGGGGATGAGATTGGAATGGGCGCAAGGAGCGCGGCCGGTATGGCATCCTTGCCACTCTCGATCCCCGTGGAGATCGAGGCGATCTTCGAGGTCGCCGACTAAGGAGATCTTGGTCTTTGCGATCGAGGCGCGGTGCATCCGCGCTCCGCGGTGGGATTGGACAAGAGGATCCCGATGGTGTTACTGGGCGTCCACATTGCCCATGCCACCCGTAATCGCTCAAGGTACCACCAACAACGGCCTCACAACTTATTGCGTGAAAGGCTATCCCGAACTCATTGTCCAAGCGAAGAGCTGGATCGCCGCAGAACGTGAACTGCGCGAAAAATTTGAAGCTGTGAAAGACATGGTCGAGCCGCTCGACGACTAGCCGTGCTCCCAATCTCCGGCTCGTCGTTGCCGACGGCCCGGATGTAGCGGTATCAACATGCCGCTGCTGTTCAACCGTCAACGCCTTTTTCTCGTGTCCTACGGGCCACTGGAAAGGGGCGATGTCGTTTGTTCGGATTCAATGTGTAGACTAGGCCCCGGAGGAGTCGGATTCGTCGGTTTCGCTGTCCCTCGGATCCGGACTGGGAGGCTCGTTCACCGGCTCACAGAGGCCGTCGAGCGAACAGCCAAGGGGCCCACAGCAGCCCACGTCGTCGACACAAAAACGTCGAAGATCGTATTTTTTCACGCAGTTCGGAACGCAGATGGCCTGCCCGAGTGGACTGTCCGCAGCGCTGTCGTAGGGGGCCACGCAGACCCTATCGCCTGAACATTGGTCGCTCGTAGAGCACCGTTGGCCTTCGGCGTAGATGGGTGCGGGCTCTCCAGTCTCGCTGCCGTCGCGCGAGGAGGGTGGGGCGGGGTCGTCACTCGCGGTGGGGTGAGGTGCTGCGCCGACGCATGAGACCATGATAACTGCCGCCAACGCCGTGAGCGCCAGGGAAGAGACCGAAATCCAGCGTTGTTGACGCACCGGCGTGGGCCTGCTTCGAGTCACCAGCGAAGAGTAGCAGATCGTTGTTAGGGCTCGGCCTCGATCTGCCTGGGGACGTCCGAGATAGTCTTTCTCAAACTTCGCTGACGCAGCGGACGGTCAGTGGCTTGCGGGTGCGAGGAAGCGTTGTCGGCTGCGCGCCCGCCGGGTCGACGATCCACACTTGTTCGATATCTTCGTCGTACGGGGTACGGGTCCAGTGATAGCCCTCGGCGGCGCGAAGGTGGGTGATTCCAGCGAAGGCCTCAGCTTCGCGCCGACTTGGTAGGCGCCAGTTGTCGCGGCCTCCATGGCTTAGTTGTCGGCAGTGTTGTTCGCCCACAGGTTGGAGCAGGGCAGGGCAGGCTGCGGCGCGTTCGCAAGTTTGCACGTAAATCCACTGGGCCGCCTTGAGAGCGATTGTGCCCTCAGGGGCCGGCGGGGGATTTACGGTGGGCCGCGGTGTGGGCTTGTTTGTGACTGTTGCGGGCGGCACCGTTGCGGGCGGCACCGCCGTGGGCGCCTTCGCTTTTTCGGGTGTGGGATGGGCCCGATTCTCGTCACGCTCGGGGGACTCGCAGCCACCTGTGCACGCCAAGCTGGCAGCGGCGCCGAGCACGAGCAGCGTCCGTCGAGCGATGAGCCGGCGGCCTGGATTCTGCTGGTTGGGCCTCGAAGCGGAGCGAGCGACCATGGGAGGAGGCTACGGGAGCCGGGACGGGCTCACAATCGCCGCGAAAACCGCAGTCGGCTGTCCTCAGCCTTCGCTATGGTTGTGTGCCAGCCGCAAGTATTTGCCCGCAAGCTTTCGATGAAAGATCTCGTCCGCTGCTGTGAGCGTCCGCACCACACGACCCGGAGTCCCTAAGACGAGACTGAAGGGAGGAATCTTTGTGCCCGCGGTCACCAGACTTCCTGCCCCGATCACGCTGCCGTGGCCTATGTGTGCGCCGTCCAAGATCGTCGCCTGGATGCCCACCAGGCACCCGCCCTCCACGTGACATCCGTGGAGGACCGCTCGGTGACCGACGACGACTTCTTCACCGACGAAGGTCGGGTCGTTGTCCCCTAGGTGAATGACGGACCCATCCTGGATGTTGCTACGCTCGCGGATCTCGATCTCGGCGACGTCGCCACGCAGTACACATCCAAACCAAACGCTGACTTCGCTATGCAGGGTGACTCGGCCGATGACAGCGGCACCCGCGGCGATGTAGACCCGTTTGTGCACCTCGGGGACGGCGTCGAGGTAACGCTCGACAAAGGCGCCGGGGAAACGCGTCCTCAACGCATCGAGTTTCGCATCGAGCGCTACGCGGTTTTTGGGGGGAGCTTCGACCTGAGAGATGGAGTCGACGATGGTTCGCGTGGCCACGGCCGGGACTCTACCAGCCCGGGGGGGTTCTTCAGGATTGCCCCGCGACAGTGGCGCAAAACAGCTCCCGCTTGGTGGGTTGCCTCGCTTTAGTCGGGGGGCCCGCTGCCGATGAACAGGGAGATGATCTCGGGAGTTAATGCCAGCCTTCGGGCTTCGTTCGGAGGCGGCATGAATCGAGGCCCAACAGCAATACCTGCGCAGAGAGCGGCGTTGGCTGTGGCCCGAGTCGAGCGCAGGGCGAAGGTCGAAGGGGAGTCCCCGGAGACCGAAGAAACGAGATTCGGCGCGGGGGAAGACTCTGTTGAGCTCTCACAAGAGGCTCTCGATAGGGCGGCACAGGCTGAGCAACGGGCCGCCGCAGCGTTGTTGGGTGGCGATACTGATACTGAGCAAACACAAGAAAGCCGCGGTGGCGAGGCTGCAGATCCTGGAGAGCTGAGTCAGGAACAAGAAGAGGTTGTTGTCGATCTCAAGGCGCGCGATCGCGAAGTACGGGATCACGAAAATGCCCACGCGGCCGCGGGCGGCGCCCATGCGGGTCGTCCGACCTACAGCTATGAAGTTGGACCGGACGGCCAGCGATACGCCGTTGGCGGCGAGGTTTCGATCGATGTCTCGGCGGTCTCGGGGGACTCCGGCGCAACGATCAACAAGATGCGAGCGGTTCAGGCTGCCGCCTTGTCTCCGGCATCGCCCTCAGGACAGGATCGTGCCGTCGCGGCGCAGGCGATGCAGACCATGGCCGCGGCCCAGCGCGAGGAGGCGTCTGGGGACGATGAGGAGGGCACGTCGGTCCCGGACGGTGAGTCTGGCGCGCTCGGGGCCCGGGATGACGTGGCCGTCTCGACCCGCTCGGTAGGCATGGCCGCCTACGCCCAAGCCGCGAGACCACCAGCATTCGCGGAAAAGACGCTCGTGGATGCGTGGATCTAGCCTGCCGGGCCCGATTCACGGTTCAGTTTGACAACCATTTGCCCGCGGCTGCGCTTTGCCCTATCCACGTTGCGTGGAGGAACTCTTCGCTGCCGTACGGGAGGCCTGCAGCGCGACGACATGGTCGCGTGGGGTGGAGCTTGCCCGGGGCAATGCGGTTGTCGGCCAAAAGACGCGGGGAGACGAGGTTACGCTCAGCGTGCGAGCCAAGGCTGGTGCGGTGGCCCCGACGGTTCTTCTGTATCTTGAGGATGAAGAGTGGTCGTGTTCGTGCCGCAGCAGCCTCGATGCTTGTGTGCATGTTGCCGCGGCCGCGATCGCCCTCAAGCGGGCCCGCAAGGCTGGCAAGGAACTCCCGGGGGAGTCCGCCGAGAAACAGGCGCACGTGGGCTATCGATTGCAGGGGCGTCGCGGACCCCTCATTTTGACGCGAGTGCTTGTGCGAGGCGAACAGGAGCAGTCGCTTGGCGGGTCGCTGGCCGCTCGGATCAGCAAGCGGGACGTGCCCGGCATTCACATTACCGAGGTCGATCTCGCTTTCGAGAAGAATTTTTCGCAAGCCGACGGCGCGGCATTGGCGCCGAGCGCGATGGAGAAGCTTCTGCGGGCGCTCAAAGATGTCGAGGATCTGCGCTTGGAAGGTCGAATCGTGCGGATTGGTGGTGCCGAGTCCGGACTGCGGATGCGCGTCGATGACGTAAAAGGCGGAGGGTTTGTCGCTCGTCTCGAACAGGACCCGATGATCAATGAGATCTTCGACAACGGTGTGGTGCGCATTGCCGATGTCATCTCACCGATCGGTCGCCATGGCCTGGCCGATCGAGAATTCGACATGCTTCGTCGGGGTCGAGTCTTCGACGAGCGCGACGTCGGTGAGCTGGTCGGCAGCATTATTCCCGCGGTTAAGCGGCATCTTCCGGTGCAGATCGATACCGCGAACCTGCCGGGCAGCCAGTCGGTCAAGCCGCGCTTGCAGCTCGATACGGTCCGCGAGGGGCATTCTCTAGAGGTGCTTGCGTCGGTCGTCTATGGCGATCCTGCGGTCGCACGGCTCGACGGCAATCGCCTGACTCTACTGGGGGACGCGGAGGTCCCGATCCGCAACGCGCGACTCGAGAAGCTTCTTGTTGCGCGTTTGCGCGATGAATTCGGTCTCGAGCCGGGTGTACGAACAAGCCTGAGCGGCAGCCAAGCGATTCTCTTGGCCAAGAAACTCGGTGACGCGAGTCAGATACCCGTCAGCATGCTCGGCAACGACCACGAGCACTTTTTTGAAACCTCGCCACTTGAGCCCCAACTGCAGGTCATGGACGATGGCAGTTTCAGCCTGTGGTTTGCGCCGGACGATCAGCAAGACGGAGGAGAGTCCGTCTCGTCGGGGGGAGCGCGGGTGTCGGGGGGCCGTCGAGCCGATGCGGTGGCCGTTGTCCGGGCATGGCGAGAGGGCGAAGATTTCGCGCCCCTGCTCGATGGTGGCTTCGGCCGAGTTCCAGCCGGTTGGCTTGAGAAACACGGTCATCTGGTTGCAGACTTGATGGCGGCCCGCGAGCATCAAGGCGGGGGCAAAAAGACCCCCACCATGGCCCTGCCCGATCTGGCGGCGCTGTGTGCCGCTTTGGACCAACCAGCGCCCCCGGGATTTGATGCCTTGCGCGCCTTGGTGGACGATTTCGAGGGAATCGCCGAGGCAAAGTTGCCGTCAGACCTTCAAGCGGACCTCCGTGACTACCAAATCCTCGGTGTGAACTGGTTGTCGTTCTTACAGAGAGCCGAGCTTGGCGGTCTTTTGGCGGATGACATGGGTCTCGGCAAGACGATTCAGGCGCTGTGTGTCATGCGTGGCCGCTGCTTGGTCGTCGCTCCGACCTCGGTGCTGCAAAACTGGGCTTCGGAGGCGCAGAAATTTCGTCCTGATTTAAAAGTCGCAATTTACCACGGTCCCCAGCGGAGTTTGGACCCTGACGCAGATCTCACCTTGACGACCTACGCGATCCTGCGGATCGATATCGACAAACTCACCGAGGTCCATTGGGACTGCGCTGTGCTCGATGAGGCACAAGCCATTAAGAACCCTTCGAGCAAGGTGGCGCGGGCAGCCTATCGGATCGACGCCGGCTTCCGGTTGGCCATGACGGGCACCCCTGTCGAGAATCACCTCGACGATCTGTGGAGTCAGTTCCACTTCATGAATCGTGGCTTGCTGGGAGGATATTCGGATTTCCAAGAGCGCTACGTCAAGGGCATTGCAGCAGGACAGACGGAAGTTGCGGTTCGCTTGCGAGAGCGGATTCGGCCCTTTGTTCTCCGGCGCCTTAAAAAAGACGTGGCCAAGGAGCTGCCACCACGTACAGACCTTGTGTTGCGATGTGAGCTGGAGCCCGCAGAGCGCCGGGTCTATGACGCGGTTCGAGTGGCCACTCAACAGGCCGTCGTTGAGAAGCTCGGCGCGGGCAACAACGTGTTGGCCATGTTGGAGGCTCTGCTACGGCTGCGCCAGGCCGCGTGCCATGGCGCCTTGCTCCCCGGGACCCTCGGCGAGGGAAAACTCGATGCGAGCGAGGCTTCTTCGAAGATCAAGCTGCTTTTGGAGTCACTGTCGAATGCCGTTGAAGAGGGACACAAGGCCCTGGTGTTCTCGCAGTGGACGTCGCTGTTGAATCTCGTTGAGCCCCACCTCGACGCGGCGAAAATCTCCTTCAACCGTCTTGACGGAAGCACCCGTGATCGGGGCGGAGTGGTCAACGAATTTCAAGATCCAAACGGACCGCAAGTCATGTTGTTGTCGCTCAAGGCTGGAGGGACCGGGCTGAACCTGACGGCCGCGGATCATGTGTTTTTACTCGACCCCTGGTGGAACCCGGCGGTTGAAGATCAGGCGGCAGACCGAGCCCACCGCATCGGGCAGGACAACCCCGTTTTTGTGCACCGGCTGGTGGCGGTCGACACCGTCGAAGAACGAATCTTGGGCCTGCAAGATCGGAAACGGCGTCTCGCGGACGTTGCGGTGGGCGATGCAAGCCAGGCCAAACAGATCTCTCGCAACGAGTTGATGGCCCTGCTCGACTAGGACGGAGGGCATGCTCTCCAAGTTCTTGGGAGCGCTAGAGGCTAGAAGCTAGAAGCTAGAAGCGTACCTGACCGACGAGACCGCCGCCGCGCGTGCTGAACCAAGGTCCAAGAGTGGCGTTTGTCTGTGGCGGGCGCAGTTTTCGACGTGATTTTATGCCTCGGCCAAGCAACATGCCGCCTGGGATCATCATGCCGAGTGCAATGAATCCCGTCGCCGCAGCGGTCGCGCCCATCAGTGGGCTCTCATCGATGACGTCGCCGGTCTCGGCGTTGACGGTCTCGAGCGAACCATTTTTCATGCGCATGTAGCTGATCAGGGCCGACGCGGCGACGATCCCAAAGAGGGTGCCGATGCCTGTTAATATGGATCCCACGACAATGCGGCTCCGTGCTTTGGAGTACTCGCTCTTTAGTTGGGGGTTTTGTTTGATCTCTTTGGCCCGTTGTTGGCGGGGTGTCAGGTTGTTGGCGGGCGGAGCGGGAGCTGTACTGACGAGCACCGACGCGGTTTCGATCGTTTGTGTGTCATGGCTGCGGTTCGACCCCAGTGCCGCAGTTTCGCCTCGCGCCTCGGACTGCTGGATCATCGCCTCAACCTCTCGTAGTCGTTCACCGACTTTTGTCCGCTCTGCAAGGGCTTCGGGGACGTCTCCGTAGAGCGATCGATGCTGCTCTAGATAGTCTTCAAGCAAGACCTTCGCCTTTCGAAGGTGCATTGGATTGCGATTGACCTCGTAAGCCTTCGCCTGCGCTTCGGAGATGTTGTAGGCAAGAGCGTGGCGCATGGCCCGAGATTCTTCGGCGTCGGGCAACAAGGCGTACGCCTGTTTCCACTTGTCAACGGCGTCTTCATAGTCGGCGGTCTCGAAGTGAATCTTTCCCTCTTTCCACAACTTTTCGGCCCCAGAAACGTCGCTTTCGGCGACGGTTGAGGCTTCGGCGATCGAGGGTCGAACGACGGCGATCAAGAGTGTCGTGGAGAGCAAACAGGGAAGAAAGCACCGGATAAGACGCACGCGACAAGTTAGCACCGCCTTGATCATGGCTAAATCGGAAAATCGTCTTCAGGCTGCGAACGGGCTAAAAGAGCCATTTGGTCGCTGAAAGGGTCGTTTTTGCGGCCATTAGGCTTTGGATTGTGCAGCGATTCTGTAATTCTTCCCGGGAAGCCGAGCGTTCGTGGGATGAAAATTGACTAGCGAAGAGCGGCGACATACGTTTTCGCTCATGCGACGCAGCATCTTGACACTCCCCCTGGGTTTTTCTCTTTTGGCAGCGACCGCCTGCTCGGACTCAGGCGATACGAAGGCGGAAGGGACGGACTCGGGCACGGAGACGGACTCCTCGAACGAACAACCCTCTGGAGATCCCACGGACACCGACGACAACAAAGGCAGTGACGAGACCGGTGAGACCGGTGATACCGGCGAGACGAGTGCTGCACCTTCGTGTGGAGACGGAAACGTCGACGAAGGCGAGGCCTGTGACGAAGGCTCTGACAACAGCAACAATGGCGCCTGTCTCGACGATTGCACCGAGGCGGCTTGTGGTGATGGCTACGTCTGGACAGGTACGGAAGACTGCGACGGGGACAACGACGGAGATCCGGACGGTGCGGATGCCAGCGATGTCAACACCTGCAATGATACCTGCGAGCACATCTGCCGTGTCGAGTGGCAAGCGGTGGGATCGGTCGAGAACGCGAACTACATCAATGGCGTCAACACCGTGACGGACAGTGATGGCAATGTCTATACGGCGTCCGACAAGATGGGTGCTGCTGACATCGACATTTGGCTGGCGAAATACGACAACACGGGGACCCAGGTGTGGGAGGTGATGATCGACAACACAGGCGACGACTCCGTCGCCGATCTGGCGTTGGATGCGACTGGAAATATTGCGATCGTCGGCAAGACCGCAGGAACGGATGGGACCGACATTCTTGCCGGGCTCTATGCTGGGGCGGATGGCGCCAAGATCTGGGCGATCACTCACGACGGCGACCTTGATGGCGGCGATGACCTCGGTGCGGGTGTTGTGGTCGCTCCGAGCGGGGACATTATTGTTTCGGGGCAGGTTCGCAATGCCGCTGGGGATGACGATGTCTGGGTACGAAGTTGTGCGGCTGCCGATGGCGCCGAGCAGTGGGTGAGCACTTGGTCAGGAACCCCAGATAACAATTTTTCTATCGATAAGGCAGGCCCGGTGGCTGTGGATTCAACCGGCATCGTCTACGTTTTGGCGAACGAGTACGTTGATTTTGAGAACCGGCACGCGACCCTGCTGAAATTTCCGGCGGCAGGTGGAGACGCCATCTGGGCGGTTTCCTATGAGACCAATGATGGCGCCAAGCACAACTACCCCGGAGTTGATGTTGCGGTGGCAAGCGATGACACGATCTATATTGCGATGGAATCCGTAGGCAACTTTCGGACCTTCTGGCTCAAGCAGGTTGCAGCGGCCGACGGCGCGGCGGCCGACGGATGGGACCTTCGACCGGAGGATTTTGACCCGCGCCTCGACGAAGACAACAGCGACGGCAAGAACTGGTTCTTGGCCGGCATCGATGTCGATTCCGATGGCAATTTGAGTGTCGGCGGGTACCGCCTTGTGGACACCGACGTGGATAGGTACGAAGGCTGGATCGCTCGGGTAAAAAGCGACAACTCGCTGATGTGCATGTACTCGCTTACGGCAAGCACCGATGGTGCGACCCCGCCGGACCTTCTCTTCAGCGGCGTTGCAGCTGGAGCCTCCGCTGCGACCGTGGCCTCAGGCGTTCAGGCCACGACCGCAGGTGCCTCCGTGTGGGTTGGGAAGTTTCGCGGCGAATAGTCCCCGCTCGACTTGCACAAAAGAGAGGCCGCTCCGTTGGAGCGGCCTCTCTTTTGTGATGCTCTTGACCTTGAGAGGGTCCCTAGCGCGTCGCCATCTTGCGAAGCACGGTGTGGAGGATGCCGCCGTTTCGGTAGTAGTCGACCTCAACGGGGGTATCGAGCCGGACCGTGGTCTTGAAGACCACCGTGCTGCCATCGGACTTGGTCGCCGTGACCTCAAGCTCTTGCAGGGCCTGAATGTCGTTGTCGAGCGGAATGTCGAAGGTCTCCGTGCCATCGAAGCCGAGCTCCTCGTGGCCCTCCCCGGCCATGAAGCACAGCGGGAGTACACCCATACCCACGAGGTTGGAGCGGTGGATCCGTTCGAAGCTCTTGCAGATTACGGCCTTCACGCCGAGCAAGAGAGTGCCCTTGGCGGCCCAATCTCGCGAAGACCCTGTACCGTATTGCGTGCCGGCAAGTACGACCAAAGAGGTCCCCGCGTCGGTGTATTTCATCGCCGCATCGTAGACGAACTCGACCTTTCCCGAGGGAAAGTGGGTCGTGTATCCGCCTTCGGTCCCGGGGGCGATTTGATTGCGGATGCGGATGTTGGCGAAGGTTCCGCGCATCATGACCTCGTGGTTGCCGCGGCGTGACCCGAAGCTGTTGAAGTCGGCCTTGGCGATGCCCTTGGCCAGCAGGTACTGGCCGGCCGGTCCCTCGGCGGGGATCGCTCCCGCGGGGCTGATATGATCGGTCGTGATCGAGTCCCCCATCTTGAGCAGGACCTGCGCGCCGTGGATGGACTCAATGTTCGGCACATCGGGCGTGATCCCCTGAAAGAAAGGCGGCAAGCGGACGTAGGTTGAGTCTGGTTGCCAGTCGAAGAGCGCCGAGTCGTCGACTTCGATCGAGTCCCAGCGGGGCTCTCCGGTGACATCCGCATATTTTTCGGCGAACATCTCGGGGGTGATCGACTCGGCGACTGCGGTCTCGATCTGCGCATCGCTTGGCCAGATGTCGCGCAAGAACACGTCGTTGCCGTCTTGGTCCTTGCCGAGCGGATCGGTGTCAAAGTCGGTAGCGAGGGTTCCGGCGATGGCGTAGGCGACCACGAGCGGGGGACTCGCCAAGTAGCTGGCACGCACGTTGTTGTGCACCCGGCCTTCAAAGTTGCGGTTTCCTGAGATCACGGACCCGACCACCAAGTTGCCCTCGTTGATCGCGGTTTCGATCGGCTCGGGCAGGGGTCCGGAGTTGCCGATGCAGGTGGTGCAGCCGTAGCCCACGGTGGCAAAACCGAGCGTTGCCAGGTCATCGGCGACTCCCGCTTTTTCGTAGTACTCGGTGACGACCCGAGAGCCTGGGGCCAAAGATGTCTTGACCCAGGGCTTGGTCATGAGACCCCGTGCGACGGCATTGCGCGCCAACAACCCGGCAGCGAGCATCACGGAGGGATTTGAGGTGTTGGTGCAGGAGGTGATCGCGGCGATCACGATGGTTCCGTGGTGCAGTGCGTAGTCGCTTCCGGCCACGGCCATGTGGGCCTTCACCTGGTCCGCCTCGATCCCGTGTCCTGTGAACCCGCGAGCGGCGGTGAGGCTCTTGGCGAAGTGCGGCTTCATGGCCGTCAGGTTGACGCGGTCTTGAGGTCGCTTGGGTCCCGCAAGGCTGGGTTCAACTTCGGCCAGGTCGAGCACGAGGCTGTCGCTAAACTCCGGGTCGGGGCTGTCTGCGGTGCGAAACATACCCTGCGCGCGCAGGTAGGCTTCGACATCGGCGATGTGGTCGGGATCACGGGCGGTGAGCCGCAGATAGTCGATCGCGCGGTCGTCGACCGGAAAAAATCCACAGGTCGCACCGTATTCGGGCGCCATGTTGGCGATCGTGGCCCGGTCCGCGAGGGTGAGCCGATCGAGGCCGTCGCCAAAGAACTCGACAAATTTTCCGACGACCCCCTTCTCGCGCAGCAGTTCGACGACACGCAGGGCGATGTCTGTGGCGCTGACCCCAGGCCGTGGAGTGCCCGTGAGGCCAAAGCCAACGACGTCGGGGGCGAGCATGTAGATCGGTTGGCCGAGCATGACCGCTTCGGCTTCGATGCCACCGACACCCCAACCCAAGATCCCGAGACCGTTGATCATGGTGGTGTGGCTGTCGGTTCCGACCAGGCTGTCGGGATAATAGTGTTTGGCGGATCCGACGGCTTTGTGGTGGACGACGCTAGCGATCCACTCGAGGTTGATCTGGTGAACGATGCCCCGCGCAGGGGGAACTGCGCTAAAATTGGCGAGATTTTTTTGTCCCCACTTGAGAAAGCCGTAGCGCTCGTTGTTGCGGGCGTACTCAATGTCGAGGTTGCGCAGCAGCGAGTCGCTGCGGCGGCCGTCGAAGTCGACCTGGACCGAATGATCGATCACGAGGTTGACGTTCACCAAGGGGTTGACCGAAGAGGGGTCCTTGCCCATTTCTTCCATGGCATTGCGGCAGGCCGCGATGTCGACCACGGCGGGAACACCGGTGAAATCTTGAAGGATCACGCGTGCGGGAATGAAGGGGATCTCCGACCGTGTTCCTGTCGGTTTCCAACCAGCGATATTCGCGACATCTGCGTCGCGGACCAGAAACCCGTCGTGGTTTCGTAGGGCGGACTCAAGCAGGACCCGAATCGTGTAGGGCAACTTGGAAAGCTCGCACATGCCCCGGTCTTGCAGTGCCGAGAGTCGAAAGAAGGTACCTTCTCCCCCGTTTGCGAGTGGAAAGGTCGTGCGTGAGCCGAAGGGATTCGCGTCAGTCATACGGATTCGTTCCTAGGTATGGAGTCGGTGGGGCGACCGCTGGTCGGGAGATGCGCATTTATCTTCCGAGCGGCGGCAGTATAGCGCAGCGTCGGGGTGTGCTGAGGTCGAAAAGACCGTGGGCGCGCGGTTGGCGGAAAACCACTGCGAATCGGCAATTCGAGATTGTCCAGGCACATGCGGTACAGATGCGCCCGTGGCCACGGAGAGAGCGAATCGAACGCAACGCGGTGTTGCGACCTCGGACCTGATCGTTTCGGCCCATGTCGGCGAGAATGCGGAGCTTTTCGCACAGTTGATGGGTCTGCATATTCCCGCGGGTGCGCGAGTCGCAGACGTCACCTTCGCCGCGGGTAAGTTCTGGAAGTCGATCGCACCGGGCACCTACGAACTGCACGCTTCAGATCTCGTGTTGAGCACCAAGTCGCGCGAGCCCCTTGTCGAATACCATGACGGTGTCGATTGCCGAGAGCTGCCCTACGCCGATGGCAGCATGGATTGTGTGGTGCTCGATCCCCCGTACATGGAGGGCTTTTTCCGACGATTGACCAGTCAACAGGCCGGATCCGGCACATACAGCGCCTTTAGACGGGCGTATTCGACGGGCACGGGGGAGCAAAGGCCCGATCAGCCCAAGTGGCACGATGCCGTGACCGACCTCTACCTACGCGCCGGCATCGAAGCGCATCGAGTTCTGCGGCGCGGCGGGCATGTTGTCGTGAAGTGCCAAGATGAGGTTAGCGCCAACAAACAGCGACTCACCCACATCGAGATCGTGACCGCCTACGAGGACTTGGGTTTCTATTGCAAGGACGTCTTTGTTCTTGTTCGCAGAAACAAACCAGGCGTGAGTCGGCTGGTGAAACAGGTTCATGCGCGTAAGAATCACTCCTATTTCCTCGTCTTTCAGCTCCCCGTCGGAAAGGCGAAGATGCCGGTCAGCGTTCGCGAGGCCAAGACGCTGGCGGAGACCATCGCCAGGGAGCGGAAGACCACCAAGCCGGTGGCGTCGAAGGACAGCTCAGCCGTCAAGGAAGCGTAGGGCGAGTGGAACCTGGCGGTCTCGGCCGCCGCCAAAGTTGATAGGCTCGTTTGAGCATGGCCGAGATGATTTCAAAGGCGGAGGCACGGCGAATCGCGTTGGCCGCACAGGGATTCGCCCAAGCGAGACCCAAGGGGCGCATCGATCGGCGTCATCTACGAAAGACCATGGGACGGCTTCAACTTCTCCAGTTGGATTCGGTCCCCATCGTGATTCGAACTCAATATATGCCCTTGTTCTCGCGGTTGGGGCCCTACCGAAAGGAGCTCTTGGACGAGATTGCCTACGACGAGGATGAATGGTTCGAGGCTTGGAGTCATGAGGCTTCGCTCTTGCCCGTTGAAACCGAGCCGTGGCTACGCTGGTCAAAGGCCCGCGCGAGAGAAGGCGCGACATGGAAGCACCTCGATGCGATGGCGAAGCGAGAGCCCGAGTATATCGAGGCTGTCTTGGCCGAGGTGAAAGAACGTGGGCCACTCGGGGCACGGGCGCTTTCGGATCCTCGACCACGCTCGGGAACATGGTGGGGGAGTCGCTCGGGTGGGGCCGTCGCGCTTGATTGGCTCTATCGAATCGGAAAGCTAGGAATTCGTCGAAACCGGAGCTTCGGCAAGGAATTCGATCTCTTTGAACGTATCGTGCCCGAAGCCGTTCGTACGAGACCGACACCTTCGGTCGAGCAGTCCTTCGATGAGCTTCTCGTTCGTTCTGCACGCGCACATGGAATCGCAACCGCGAACTGTCTTGTCGACTATTTTCGTCTTCCGCCGCGACCCGGAAAGGCCCGTCTCGAAGCGCTGGTCGAAGACGGACGTCTCCTTCGCTGCGAAGTCGAGGGCTGGACTCAAAACGGGTATCGGCATCCGGACGCGAAACGACCCCGTTCGATCGACGCCGCGGCGTTGCTTTCCCCCTTTGACCCCATCGTTTGGAACCGAAAACGTATCCACTCGCTTTTTGAGTTCGACTATCGCCTCGAGATTTATACGCCCGCCGCGAAGCGTCGCCATGGATACTACGTTCTTCCGTTTCTACTAAACGATCGCTTGGTGGCTCGATTCGATCTCAAGACGGACCGCGAAGGTCGGACACTCGAGGTGCTCGCAGCCCATCTCGAACCCGGAGAAAACGCGAACGAGGTCGCTTGGGCGGCCGTCCGCGAACTTGCCAAACTTGCATATCTAGTGGAGGTCGAGTGTATTCGAGTGGGTCGTAGAGGAAATTTGGCCAAGGTGCTTCGTGCTGAGGTTGCGGCGGGGGCTTCGTCGTTGGATTGATTTTGATTCGAAGAGGTGGGGGG
>CAYTFJ010000092.1:0-15324 GCA_964437075.1 uncultured Nannocystaceae bacterium | reverse complement strand
TATGCCCCCAACACTTGGAAACAAGTGTTGGGGGCTTTTTTTGTGCTCCGTGGAATCTCAGCGGGATAGCGGCGTTCGTTACAGGGCACTCATACGAGTGATCGCTCGCTTTGCGCCGCGGACTCCAGCGTAGAAGGCCTCTTCGAAGAGTGCGATTCCCGCGGTGTCACTTGCACAGGGGAGGACTTTCCCCAGCGCTTGGCCGGCAGTGCGGAGGGTGGAACCGAAGAGAAGGCCAGGTATGGGCCGTACCATTCCATGGCCCCAACGAGCGATGTCGACACGTCGTAGATGTCTGCGAATGCCAGGATGCATGGCTTCGAGCTGGGTGATCACGGACTGGGTAGTCTCGGATAACGTCGAACGAATCATGCGTCGACGTTGGCTCGCGGGATCACCGAGTTGTGGTTCGTAGAAAGACAGTACACATCGCGGATCGAGTTCGTCGCGCGATTGGTTATGCGTGGCGACCACGTACCCGAGATTGTCGCCATCGATAGGGACATTGTCCCAACTCGGCGGGGCACCGAAACCTGAG
Organism: uncultured Nannocystaceae bacterium; assembly: GCA_964437075.1. GTDB lineage: Bacteria > Myxococcota_A > Polyangia > Nannocystales > Nannocystaceae > CAYTFJ01. The sequence continues at coordinate 14,786 of CAYTFJ010000092.1, read as the reverse complement.
GGTCGTGCATCGAGCTCGAGATTGGTGACAAGCCATGGGGAATAGCTAAGCGCATCTTGTTGGAGCTGATCTTCATCTCGCAACAGTGCGCGAAGCACAAATCGTGGCGCGGCCCAGAGTATCGAGTCGGCTTGAATACGACTCTGCCGCAGTGATCCCAGGTTGAGCACACTCAGGGTTCCGGATGGGGCCTCGACCCCGATCACGGCGTGCCCAAGCAGACGACGCGCAGGGGGTAGGTTCGTGTACGCCGCCAAACGGTCGATGATGTGTGCGTTGCCCTCGGGCCAGGTTAGGATCAATCCGTCTCGCCCGTCTTCGTGCCCCCGGCAGAGGAAGTGATGAAGCGCTGCGAATGCGGATGTTTCACTGAGCCGGCAGCCGTAGTCGTCGCGGCAGGCATAGTCCACGAACCATCGTAGCCGCCAGCTCGTAAAGCCTTTGTTGTCCATGTATTGGGCCATGGAGATTCGGTCAAGATTTCGCATGCCATTCGCGCTGGTGCGTAGAGGCAAGCGAAAGCTTCTGCGGCCATCCATGTCTCGTGCGGCGTCCAAGACTCGAAGATGCTCGTTCCATCGAGCGAATTGGTCGGCCTCCGCGGCGGTCTGGCCATGGGCGGGGTAGAGCCCAGAGTGCCAGGTTCCCCGGTAATGATGCCTTTCAAGGGGTGCCGGGCACAGGGAACTGGCCTGGTAGATCGCGCGTCCGTGAGTATCGCGCCCTACGAGGATACCGAGGTCTTCCAACATGGCCTCAAGCTCGGTGCACTCCGGATTGGGGACGGGCAGGTAGTGGGCGCCCATCGGATACGCGGATCGCTCTGTGCTGCCCGAGCGAGCTGTACCCGCGATGGCATCTTCGAGTTCGATTTGGATGACGTCGGTGATTCCGTTGCGGGCCAACCACCAGAGGGCCGCGTGTCCGGAAGCGCCTCCTCCGACCACGATCACTTGCGCTCGTCGCGACACGGGGAGTGTGGTGTCGGGCCGCGCTGACCGGAGAATATGGCCTCGAACGGGGTCCTGGCCCACCCAACGTGCGGTCGGTGGCTTGGGTTGGGTATTTTTTTGGCTCTGGCACGAGCCGAGCGCGAGGCCGCTGAGAGCGGGCGTTGCCCGCAAAACCGCGCGGCGGCTGAGTGTCCCGAGAGAGATTTTTTTTGAGCGGGCCATGGGTGCCGCTCAGTGACGGACGCCTGTGGCGGGAGCCTGCCCGCGTAGGTCCTGTTCGTAGTAACGAACCAGCTGCTGATCGCTGAGCCGATTGACCTCGACTTCCCGCGGCCCTGTGTCTTGAGGGAAGGTGAACAGGGTCGGAAGGAGCGGGTCGTCGAGATAGCGCAGTGGAAGGTCCCGGCGGAGATTTGTCGGGACCTTGCGGGGTGTCTTCGAGAGCAAAGCGAAGCCCCAGTCGCCGAATGACGGGACGTGGGCATGGTAGGGTAGTGGGTTTAGGTCCGCCGCCGCGAGTGTCTTGATGATGCACCAAAAAGCTCGTGGTGAGAGATAGGGTGACGTGGACTGGACAACTGCGGCTCCTTCGGGGGCGAGGGCTGAGCCGAGTAGGTGATAAAACGTTCGTGTATAGAGTTTGCCTAGCGAGTAATTGTTGGGATCTGGGAGGTCGACAATGATGACGTCGAAGAGCGGGGCGGCCTTGCGGCGCCGCTCTTCCAGCCAAAGCATCGCGTCGGCATTGTGTACGGTGACGCGTGGATCGGACAGTGAAGCATCATTGAGTGTGGACAGCGAGGGGTGGTCGCGGAAGATTTTGGTCATCGCAGGATCCAGATCGACCAGATCCACCGAATGGGCCTCCGGGTAACGAAGAATTTCACGAACCGCCATCCCGTCGCCCCCTCCGAGAACGAGGACTCGCAGCCCGAGGTCGCGTGCTTGGTGGCCCAGCGCGGCGAAGGCCGGATGCACAAGACTCTCGTGATAGCGATGTTCGTCGAGGCTGCTGAACTGAAGGTTTCCATCGATGTAGAGACGAATATCGTCGCTCCATCGGGTAATGGATAGGCGCTGGTACGGTGTCTTTTCGGAGAAAATGACCGGGGAGTCGTAGAGTTGGCGCTCGCCGAAGGTTTCGATGTCCCTGCCGACTCCAAGTGCGCCGAGCAAAATCGCTACGCCGAGCATTGATTTTGCGATGACGAGCCTCGGCCGTTCGAAGTGCTCACGAAACCGATGCGCACACCACAGCGCCACGAGTGCATTCAGCAGGCCAAATACGAGTCCCGAACGAACGATGCCGAGATGGGGGAGCGTAACGAGGGGGAAGAGCAAACTCGCGGCGAGAGCACCGATGTAGTCGAAGGCCAACACTCGCGCGACGACCTCCTTGAGCTGCTGCTTACCCGGCATGAGCCGCATGAGCAGAGGAATTTCGAGGCCAACCAAGGTCCCGATGACGATCAGCAAGGAATAAAGAAGCGGGTGAATATTTCGAAGGTGTCCGAACCCGAGAAATAAAATTGCGGCGCTAAAACCACCGAGCAGAGCGATGGTGAGTTGAACGCCAATAAAGCGCTCATGCAGACGATCGTTTATGAATTTACTGAGCCAGGAACCCAGGCCCATCGCGCTCAAATAGACGCCGATGACGAGACTGAACTGTGTGACGGAGTCGCCGAGCAGATAGCTCGCCATCGTCGCCGAGATGAGTTCGTAGACGAGTCCGCAGGTCGCTACGACCAGCACCGAGAACAGCAGAAGCCGGGTCTGAGCGGCTTCTTTGCGCTCGCGCGAGTCGCTTGCGTGAGGGGATGGGTCCGACACCATGGAGCTCCATCCGGGCTCGGGCTAGCCGCCGACGGCGGCGCTGATGATCATGGCGATACCAATGATCACGGCCCCCAGGATGATCCCGAGCGAGGTGTTCTGATCGTCTTCGATCTCCTTGCGAATCGAAAATGGCGTCACGCGAACGACCACGAACCAAAAACCGGCGAACATCACTAGTCCGAGGAGGGAGTAGAGCGCTGCGGCGAGGATCGCATCCAAATCAATATTCGCCGCGAGTAGAGTGTGCATTTCAGGGAGCATCATTTGCCTCCGCGGTAGCCGCCGCCAAGAAAGAGGAATGCCGGGCCATGACCACGGACCGTACGTTGGCCATTTTGAGGGGCGGCCTTTCGCGTGACCTTGGTGGCCGGGGTGTTGGATACCAAGAGGCTGCCGCTCGGGGCCGCAAAGGCCAGGAGCGCGAGGCTTCCAAGAGCCGAACAGAGGTAGAGAATCTTAAGGGACATGACAGGGTTCCTCGTTGCACCATCGCGGTGCGGATAACGCGTGGTGGCTAGAGGCCGGAGTGATCGCTGTTCATCCAGCGCTGTGTTTCGAAGGCTCTCGTCCGGAAAACGTTGACAATTGGAAATACGAAAATGACAAGCAGTGGAAACAGAAGATATCGGTGTAGCGGAACATCCTCCGTTACGGACAGGCTGAGGTTTTTTGGGCCCCGAGTCATTTTTGGGTCGCTTTGAGAGGCGATTTGCAGCAGATAACGCCCTCCTTCGATCCCGCCAATGGTTGCGTCTACAGGGTTGTCGTTCTCGCTGTAGGACTCTCCTTGCGAGTATCCGTGCCAGTTCTGGGCATCGAGCACAAACTGGCGCGCATGTTCGTTGTCGGCATCGACGAGCAGTACTTGGGTGCTGGCCCAGCCATTGTCGAGGTGAGGCGCATGGAGTTGAAAGGCCAGCGTTGTCTGTTGACCCACCGTACCGACCTCGATCGTTTCGCTGACAAGTTCGCCAGGGACAAGGGTGGTGGTGGCGAAGATTTCTTTGTTTTCTCGGCCGCCGAGATAGAAGACGGAGGTGAGCAGCCAGACGACCAAAAAAGCCACGCACGACAACCAATAAAAGCGTGCGCTGGCGTCGTGGGGGTTTGGCTGCAAAGAGGAGATGCCTCGGGGGATCGGAGGACGCCCCGGTTGGCCAAAGGCTGCCCAGACCTCGGCGCCGTCGATATGACGTTGGGTGCCAACGTTGATTTCGGAGCCGCCCTCAGCCTTGCTGTATTCGATGGAAAGGGCGAGCGGGGGGGCAATGTAGTCGTTGACTTCGGCATGGTCACCGACGCGCACCTGCCATGGAAACTCACCTTCAACGTAGGTGACATGGGCATCCGCGGTGCTGAAGTGGCGATAGGTCACCCCTCTCAATCGCATGCTGGGTCGAGCTTGCGGCGCCTCAGTGGGGGCGGGGGCTGCATCGAGGTTCATACCGAGCGACCAGCTGTTGTCGACCATGTTGAATATGAGCCAGCGAAAGCCTTCGTAGGGGTTAAAAAGAAGGATTTCTTGCCATGGATAGGCCACTCCGTCGCTTCGGGTTTCTCTCCAGGCGATGCCTATAATCTCCCACTGGGTGCCATCGAGGGCCCCGCGGATGTGTAGAGGGAGAATATTGGCGCGACGTTCTCGCTGGACACGCTGGAGCAGCTGGAGCGTTGTGCTCTGGCCAGGCTCGTGCCCTGCCTCCAAGACCGATCCACAATGCTGGCAGATGACGCGCTGTGTATGGCCAAAACCATGAAGTTGAATGGGCGCGCCACAGCCAAGGCAGTTGAGAGCGTCGGTTTTGGCCGGCTCGCGGAAGAGCTTCGGTGCCGCTTGGCTAGTCATCCCAACCCTCGAATTTTCGGATCGGGCGTAGTTCGAGGGCCGGAAGGCGGACCGAGGCTCCGATGTACGGGGTGGGGCGGCTGTGGTCCGCGCTATTTGCGTAGTCGAGGGTCACGAATTCCCCCTGCTCGCCCCGAAGGTCAATGCCGTAGAAGGTCATGCCCGGCTCGGCCTCAAAGGGGAGGCTGCCCTCTGCGCCTTGGTAGCTCGCGGCACGGCAGTCCACGGCGATGACTCGGATTCCCGCGACAGTGAGGGCTCTTCCCACAGAGACCTTTGAGTAGACGGGGACCTGGTCCCGTACGATCTTGGGGTCTTTGGGGCGGACGATGCTGTAGCTCCCCTGGGCGTCGCTCAACCAACCGACACTCCCGTCCGCAAAGTTGATGTACCACTCGTTCCAAGTGCCTCGTTGGTATTGAACCTGAAGTCTCCCGACGACTTCGAAGGGCGAGTTCTCGTGGCGCCCCTGGGCATTGAGGAGAATCGGACTGCCCGTGTCGAGTATGGCGCTGACCTTGCCGACCATGCGTACGTCAACGCCACTACGGACGATGGTCGTCGTGCAGAACTCGCACACCAGCGATACGGCGGTGCCACGAAAGGGGGCGGGGGCGCCACACGATGGGCAGGAAATTGGCTCGGGGGGGCGCATTGGAGAGCGACGGGGATGATGGCATGTTCCGGCCTCGGACGCGACGAAACCGTGGACCGGGTCGTTAGGGCCCACCGCGGTCGCTGCGATACCGTCTCTACCAGTCGATCAGCGCCGCGCCCCACGTGAAGCCCGAACCGAACGCGGTCATTGCGACCTTCATACCTGGCTTCAGCCGTCCGTTGCGGACGTTTTCGTCAAGCAGCAAGGGGAGGGTCGCGGCGGTTGTATTCCCATAGCGCTCGATGTTGTGAGGGACTTTTTCGGGAGCGAGACCGAGCTTTTTAGCGACGTATTGATTGATTCGCAGGTTTGCTTGATGAAAAAAGAGAAGGTCGAGATCTTGGATGCCGATCCCGTGACTTCTACACAGCTCCTCGAGCGCCTCGGTCATTCGAGTCACGGCATGTTTGAAAACAACGCGACCGTCCATGTTGGCCCAAAGCATCTTGGGGGCGATGATGCCGCGCCCGTCCGCGTCGACCGGGATAAAAGGACGTTTTCGGGTGTCCCAGACTTTTTGGGCGAGAATGCCGGCAAAGCGTCCGTCCGCACCAAGGTTGATCGAACGGATTCCACGGGAAGCGGAGGTGGCAGACACTACGACCGCGCCGGCACCATCTCCAAAAAGCGACGCGATGCTGCGTCCGCGTGTGGTGAGGTCGAGGGCGGCGGAGTGAGCCTCGGCCCCGACGACGAGCACGTGCTCGGCCATCTCGGCCCGCACATGGGCGGTGGCTACGGAAAGACCGTAGAGAAATCCGGAACACTGATTTCGGACGTCAAGCGCAGGTACAAAACGTCGATTGTCTCCTTCGCAGAGGCCTAGTTTTTCTTGCAGGTACACCCCGGAACCAGGAAATGCGTGCTCGGGCGATAGCGTAGCGAAGACGATAAGGTCGAGGTCATGGGCAGCGAGCCCCGCGGCCTCAAGAGCCCGATGGGCGGCATGGACGGCCATATCCGAGGGTCCGACACCGGCCTCAGCATAGCGGCGCTCCTCGATGCCGGTGCGCTCTTGGATCCATTTTTCGGAGGTCTGAATTCCAAAATCGTCGATAAGGGCTTTGTTGGTGATCGCACGAGGCGGTACGAAAGATCCGGTTCCAGAAATGTAGGCAGAGACCACGTTGTTGCTCGCTGTCCGTGAAAAAAAAACTCTACCACGGACCGCGGCATCGGGAAGCCCCCTGGGAGGTCGATGCCGCGTATTGGCCACAAGCCCTGATCATTCGTTCAAGTTCCACAATTGTGCATCATGCGCCGTGGCTTGGAGATCACATGCGTTCGAAGATACCGGCCGCCCCCATGCCTCCGCCAATACACATTGTCACCATGCCGTAGCGCGATCCTCGACGCTGCATTTCGTGCACCAAGGTAGCTGTGAGTTTGGCCCCAGTGCAACCGAGCGGATGGCCAAGAGCGATGGCCCCGCCGTTCACATTGACCTTGTCGGGGTCGAGCCCCAGGGTCCGGATGACGGCCAGGCTCTGGCTAGCGAAGGCCTCGTTGAGCTCAATGAGATCGATGTCTGCGAGCGTTAGGCCGGTCTGGCGAAGGACTTTGGGGATCGCCTCGATCGGTCCGATCCCCATGACCTCAGGCTCCACACCGGCCACAGCAAAGCCGACGAAACGCGCGATCGGAGTCATCCCGAGCTCGTTCGCCTTTGTTTGAGATGTGAGAACGGTCATGGCGACCCCGTCACTGGTTTGGGAGCTGTTGCCCGCGGTCGCGGTACCCTTGACGTGGAAGGCTGGACGTAAACCTGCGAGAGCCTTGAGGCTGGTGTCGGCGCGAGGGCCATCGTCTTTTGAAAAAACGAGGCCCTCTCGGGTCGTGAGAGGGAGGATCTCTCTATCGAAATATCCGGCCTCTTGGGCCGCGAGCGCGCGCCTGTGGCTCTCGAGTGCAAACGCGTCTTGGTCGGCGCGTGAGACCTCAAAGCGTTGAGCGACCCGTTCCGCGGTGATGCCCATGGCGATGTAGAACTCCGGATTGCTGCGAATGAATCGCGGGCTGGGTACCGCCTTGTTGCCGGTCATCGGCACCATGCTCATGGATTCAATTCCGCCTCCAACCCCCGCATCAATTACGCCAAGCATGATTCGCTCGGCGACGGTGGCGATGGTCTGTAGACCCGAGGAACAGAACCGATTGACGGTGACGGCGGCGCTTGTCACCGGCAGGCCCGCGCCGAGCGCGACCGTGCGCGCGACGTTAAGGCCCTGTTCGGCCTCGGGGATAGCGCAGCCGATCTGCACATCGTCGATCAACTCGAGCGGCAGGCGAGGGATCTTGGCGAGGGTGGCTCGAAGAAGGTCGGCACCAAGGTCGTCGGGGCGACTGTTACGGAGGCTTCCACGCCCTGCCTTGCCGACGGCGGAGCGGTGGGAGGCGACGAGTACTGCATCTTGAATAGTTGACATGGATTTCGTCTCCTCTAGTTTCGCAGGGGCTTGTTGGTTTCAAGCATATGTTGAAGCCGTGCGAGGGTTTTTTGGGTGCCACACAGAGAGATGAAGGCTTCTCGTTCGAGGTCGAGCAGTTCCTGTGCTGTGGCGGTGCCCGCGGTGGGCGACATACCGCCGCTGAGCACGTGGGCGATTTTTTTTCCGATGAGCTGGTCGTGTTCGCTGGCGTACCCCCCCCAGGCGAACATTTGGGCCCCGAGTTCGAAGCTCGCTCCCCGGGGTTCGCCAATTACAGCGATCGCTTCTGAGGGATCCGGCGGGACATAACCCCCGGCGTGGAGGGCGATGACACGAGACTTCGCGTCGGCGATCACTCGGCTCTTGTGGAAGCTTATTCCGTCTTGTGGAGTAAGCCATCCGCTTTCGCGGGCCTCGAAGGCGCTCATGGAGACCTTGGCGGTCGCGGCGGCTTCGAACCCGCGTCGAATCCATTCGTAGGGGTCCGTTCCAGGCAGTTGGGCAGACCACGCGGATCCGCGGCGTACGATCTCCTTGAGGCCTCCACCGGCGGGAAGTACGCCGACGGCGACCTCAACGAGTCCCATGAACAAATCGGCGCCGGCCTGGATCTCGTCGGCATGCAGGCTGCACTCGACCCCGCCTCCGAGGGTCCGGCCGTGTGGGGCAGCGACGACGGGCATGGGACAGTGGCGCAGTCCCATGAAGGTGTTTTGCAAGGTTGCGACGGCCTGCTCGAGATCATCCCACTTCTTTTGGGCGGACCACATCACGATTTGAAGCAAATTGGCTCCCAAGCAAAAATCAGGACCTTGGTTGCCAATGACGAAACCTTTAAATCCGCGTTCAGCCAGGAGGGTTGGTGCCTTGGCGAGCATATCAACAACCCCCTCGTCGATGATGTTTGCCTTCGAGCGAAATTCGACACAGGCGACACCATCGCCGAGGTCCAAGAGCGCGGCGGTCGAGTTTTTGGCGATTTCGTGGGTCCCCTTGAGCGGGGCGAGAAAAATCATGCCTTCGGGTCGCGTGACGTCCGTGTAACTTCCGCGGGTATGCGTCTGATTCTTGCCGTTGTGATTGCGGTACCAGGTCGCCTCATCGCCCTCGGATTCAAGCAGATCGACCAAGGCTGAGGCGGGCTTGATATTCATCTGCGCCATCGTCGTTGCGCACCATCGGAGACCGACGGCGTCCATCATGGCAAAGGGCCCCAACTCCCAGCCGAATCCCCAGCGCATGGCATCGTCGATCTGTTGGGGTGTATCGCAGATCGTGCCGCTGAGGGTCGCGCAGTAGTTGAATAGATTGATGTAGACTTTACGAAGAAAGTCTCCGGCCCGGCCATCGGAGGCGAGCGCAGCCTTGATCCGAACCTCGAGCACGGGCGTCCTACGAATCTGCTTCAATTCTTCGAAGCGTGGCTTTTGTTTTGGACGGTAATCTAGGCTTTTAAGGTCGAGGGAGAGCACGCTGCGTTTCCCTTGCGCATCACGAGTCTTTTTGTAGAAGCCGCCTTGGGTCTTGTCTCCGAGCCGATGGCTCGAAAGCATGGACTCCAGCACTTTGGGAAGCTTCATCATTGCGTACAGGGGATCGTAGTTGGCGTCGTCCGGATCTCCGCTGAGTGATTCAGAGAGGTTGCGGACCACATGCCCCACGATGTCGAGGCCGACCATGTCTCCCAGCCGATAGCTTCCTGTCTTCGGCCTGCCGACCAATTTTCCGTTGAGAAAATCAACCTCCTCGATGGTGTAGTCGCCTTCGTCGGTGGCTGCGAAGGTGAGCAGCATCTCGGCGATGCCGATGCGATTGCCGATGAAGTTGGGGGTGTCGCGGCACAGCACGACGCCCTTGCCGAGAACTCGATCCGAAAAATTGGCGAGGTCTGCGACGAGGTCTGCGTCGGTCGCTTGGCCCGGAATCAGCTCCAAGAGGTGCATGAATCGTGGCGGGTTAAAAAAGTGCATGCCGACGAGTCGAGGGCGGGCTGCTGCAGGGAGACCCTCCGCGATGGCAGAAATTGGGATGCCGCTCGTGTTTGTGGCCAAAATCGCGCTGTTCTTGGCGGCCGCGGCGACTCGGGAGAGCAGCGCTTGCTTGACGTCGAGGCGTTCGACGACGGCCTCGAGTATGATGTCGCTGTGTGCGACGGCCTCTTCGAGATCGTCGTCGATGTTGCCTACTTGAATGCGTGAGGCGAAGGCCTTGGTCATGAGCGCGGGCGGACGGCTCTTGGCGAGGGACTTCACAGCGGCGATCGCCAATGCATTTCTTCTGGCGGCGGGGGCATCCGCGGGGGTGTCCGCGGGCACGATGTCGAGCAGATGGGCACGAATGCCGGCATTGGCAAAGTGGGCGGCGATTTGGGCACCCATTGTACCGGAGCCGAGCACCGTGACGACGAGCTGGTGGGGAGGTCTTCGGAGGCTCACGTCGGTCAATTTAGACCCTTGTGTCGCCCAAGGCAAAATGAGCCGATGATGGAAAGCCTTGGGCCTATCAATCCTGGATTGTTGGAGCCGTCCAACGAGATCTATGAGCCGGTTTGGGTCAGGAAATAGCGAAAATCGAGGGCGCTGCTAGGATTGATGAACCTTGTATTTCCTGCCATCCCGCCGAAAAAATCCACGACTCGGCCTGGCCGCGCGCCTGTTGGGTTGGGCGGATCGCCGCTCTGCACCGATCGTGCTTGGCTGCGCGTTTTTTATCGCCGGCGCCGAGGGCTGTGCGGCTTACAAAGTAGGACCCCACAGCGTCCAACGGATGCCGAAGGCGTCCCCAGCGAGGGCGATTCAGCCCCACGCACCGGGCGTGATGGAGGCGCGGGCTGAGGAGGTCGACGACAAGGAGCGTGATGTCGACAGTGAAGGGGCGCGATCGCCCTGGAAGCCTCCGGTTCAGGCGACCGTTCCCGGCATCGCCGGAGCGGGTCAGCTGTTGGCGGCTGGGCAGAATCTAGAGGCGCTCTCTCGGGCGAGCGAATCGCTCAAAAGCAAAGCCAGCGATGCGGCGTGGTTTCGTTCTCGAGCGATCTGTGCGCGGGCCCATCGCCGGATCGGAGATCCAGGGCCCGCAGTCTTGCTGCTCGAAGAGCTTGTTGGGAGCTCGCGCCTAAAGCGACATCTTCCGCCAGAGTTGATTGGCTATGAGCTGGCGCGGGCTCGAATGGAGTGGGCGGCCACCCTGGATCCGCGCGAGGCTGATAAGCAGTGGGCCGCCGCGGCCCGCGAACTGACCGTATTGCTGCGTGTTCGCCCCAACCGACTGCGAAACCCAATGCGTATCGATCGCGCTTCCGCGCTCGCCGCGATAGGGAGGAAGGCGGATCCCAAGCCCCGTATTCGTGCGGCACTTCGAGCAGAGCGCGCGCTTCAGAAGGTGGTGGTCGACTACCCCAATCATCCTGAGATCGGACGTCTTCGCCTCGAGTTGGCGCGAGCGCTCATTCGTGGAGGCAAGGTTTCTACGGCCGCGGACCAACTGCGGCGGATTGCGATTGAGCGGGCCGGCGAACCTGAGGCTCGGCTGGCATGGGAGGAGCTGGGGGACTTGAAGATACACGGGGAGACCTTGGGGCGCCGAAAACTGAAGGCGGCGGAAAAGCTAGAACAGGCCGGATTTGCGCGGACCTTACGGAGGGTCGAGACTTCTCGGGCGATTCTTGATGGACTGGTCAAAGACCCTGCGACCTCTGCGACGATACGCCGTAAGGCCCTTCGCTCTCGGGCCTGGACCGCGTACAAGCAGCGCGACTTCTCGACCTGCAGCGCGGACCTCGAGGGGCTTTATGCGCGTCAGCCATCCAAAGACCTGCGTGAGAGCTTGTCCCGTTGTCTGGATCGCGGCCGCAACTATCAGCGGGCTGTGGCCTTGTGGGAGGACTATGGCGACCAAAAGAAGAGCGGCGCAGCGGCGCATGCGCGATGGCGAGCGCTGGAGCTGAATATGCGTGGTGGGCGATACGAAGTTGCCCGTGAGCAGCTCGATCGTTTTGAAGAGAATTTTCGGTCGCACCCCGGAAGGCGCCGGTGGTTGCGTGCGTGGTTGGCGTATCGCCTCGACGATGTGAACGCCGCGATCCTTGGCTTCGCTGAGGTCGAAAAACACGGCGATGACCGAAAAAATGCTGCGATCTACTATCGAGGGAAGCTGCTCTTGGAGAGTGGGGAGGTCGTTGGACAGTCGTTGGGCCGTGAGCTTTTGGAAGTCCTCGTGACGTCTGGCGATCAACAGATGTTGGCGACCGGGGTTGTTGGAGGCGCGCCTATCTATTACGGACTGTTGGCCCGGCAGCGCCTGCTCGACCACGGGGTGCAAGTCGCCGAAGCCCCGGCGCCAGCGGTGCTGGCGGACGAGAGCCGATATCTCGGCTATGCCGAGGTCTCTGGATTGTTCGAGCGTATGGCTAGCGACTACGGACAGGCTTCAATAGGTCTCGTGCGGGCGCAACAGTTGCACGCGGTTGGGTGGCTGGAGGAGGTAAGCCATGAACTGCGAGTCGCGGCGGACGAATTCATCAATTCGCGTAGCAAGATGCTGGGTGAGCGAATTTCGAGCCCCCGAACAGAGGCCCATATTGCCGGACTCGGATGGCGGGCAGAGTGGGGCGGAGCACAGGTGTTTCTCAATCGTGAGGGGCGCCGTACCTTGCGAGACCCCGAGAGCGCGCGAGCCATGCAAGAAGGACTACGTCGCCTTTCATCCGCGCTCGATGAGCCCTATCGTGCTGCGAAGTTAACTCCGCGGGCCGATCTTCCGTACAAAACGAGGTGGCATCGCCGGGCCTTTCGTGAGGCGATCGAGCGTGAGGCGGGCGTGCGAGGTCTTGCTCCCTCACACCTGTGGGCGCTGATGTATACGGAGTCCCGGTTTCGTCGCCATATTGTGTCCTACGTGGGGGCGCGAGGGGCCCTGCAGATCATGCCGTGGACCGCCAGACAGCTCCAGGAGCGACTCGGGGAATTTGATGGCCGTTTAGGCGCGGATGTCCTGTATGCGATCGACTCAAACGCGCATTTGGCCGCGTACTATGTCTCAGAGCTTGTGCATAAATTCCATGGACAGCACCCCATGGCCTACGCCAGTTACAATGGCGGGCCGAGCAATGTCGCCCGGTGGCTGTCGGCAAAGGCGCCGGGCGGCAAGCGACCGTTTGGTCTCGATGATTTTGTTGAAGAAATTCCTTTTCGAGAAACCTATCGTTACACCCGCAGGGTCATGGAAGTTCAGGCGGCCTACGCGTTGATGTACGAGGGGTCTCTCCCTCGGTGGGACAACGCCGTGGATCCAAGGAGCGAGGACAATATTGATTTTTGAGCCGTGGCCGTGGCCGTGGCCAGTTTACCCCCAGGTCACATCTACGCACCACTGCGTGAGGACTCCGGTGTCCCCACTGATAGTGTCCGTGACCTGAAGCGTCCATTGTCCATGGATGGGGCCGCCATCCAGGTCTGCCAAGGACTCCACTGGTTGCTTGGTCCCGCTGAAACCGGGAGTCCCGATGCAGTTAAGAGGATTGGTCGCCTCGTCATCGAGGGTGACGTTGGCATCTTGTTCACCCCCCTGGCAGATGGCCGGACCCCAAAGCGATACGGTTGTTCCCTGGGGTGAAGTCACCGTCGCTGCGAGATCGCCGAGGAATGTGTGGGTGAGCTCGACAAAGACGTCGACGTCGACGATGGAACCTAGATTGGGCACGGTCAAGCTGCTGGCGGTCATACCCTCGTCCGGAATGACCTCATTGGGGGTGGCGCAGTAGCGAAGGGGGTTGTCTTGTCCCACGCATGCGCTGGTGTCGAAGCGGCAGTCCGTTTTGCACGAGAGCGAACCTCCGCCGGGGAAGCCTTCGGTCTGACAGCTGCTTCCTGTTGGCACCGACCCATCGCAGTCCTCGCCGACGTCGACCTTCCCATCTCCGCAGCTGTAGCAGTCATCGGTGTTGAATTGGCAGCTGGAAGGGCTCCGGCAACGGAGGGTCCCTCCATCGAATCCTTCATCGCTACACGTCCTATTGTTGAGCTCAGTGGAGCTACAAATTTGGCCTTGGTCGCCACAATCACACTGTTCGTTGGCATCGACGTTGGAGTCTCCGCAGTAGTTTCCGACACAGGCGCCAGTGTCGATCTGGCAGTTTTCGTCACAGCTTAGGTTGCCTCCGCCGAGGTAGCCTTGCGACTCGCAGGTCTCTCCCGCGAAGTTGGTGCCTTCACATCCCTCGCCAGTTTCAATGTTCGAATCGCCGCAGGTTGTGCAGCCGGAGCTGTCGAGGGCGCTGCAGGTATTGTTGCAGACGAGAACTCCAGCGGTGTAGCCCATTCCCAAGCCAGAGCATGAGGCGCCCTCCAACTCCGTTCCGTCACAAATTTCATTGCCGGTGATGAGCGCGTCTCCACACAGAGTACAATTGCCGAGGTCGAGACTGCAGACGTCAGAACAAATCAGGCTTCCACCGGTAAATTTATCGCCGATAGTACGGTTGAAGTCGGAGCATGTGGCATCGCCAAAATCGGCTCCATCGCATTCTTCGATGCCATTTTTTTGAGCATCTCCGCAGGAAAAACATGCGGCGGTGTCAAAAGAACAGCCGTTTGTGCAGGCGAGGCTTCCGCCATCGAAGCCGAGGCCATCGCAGGTTTGCCCCCCGAGATCAGCCTTTTCTATTCCGTCTCCAGGTTCGCAGTTCTCAGGGGGCGTGATTGTTTTGTCGCCGCAGCCACTGCACGCCTCGTAGTCGTAGGTGCAGTCGTCGTTGCACGCGAGAGCTTCGTTGGCGTTGCCGAGGCCCACGTCTTCGCAGGTGCTGTTGTCTCCGAGATCCGACCCATCACATTCCTCGGATGAATCGATGCTGTTGTTGCCACAGCCGCTACAGTTGGACAGGTCAAAGGTGCAATCGTCGTTGCAAGCCAGTCCACCACCGCCGAATCCTCGGGACTCACAGGTCTCGCCGCCGAGGTCCCCCGTGTCGCACTGTTCCCCGTTCTCAATCGCCCCGTTGCCGCACTCGCCGTCTCCGTCTCCGTCTCCGTCTCCGTCTCCGTCTCCGTCTCCGTCTCCGT
>CAYTFJ010000091.1:0-16086 GCA_964437075.1 uncultured Nannocystaceae bacterium | reverse complement strand
ACTTCCCGCTCAAGCGGGCGCAGTCGTCGTTGCTCCGGCGTGCGCTTCCCCTTGTTCGTTCCCCCGCCCAATGCCTGTATCGCTCCCTCCATCGCCTCTTTGCGCCACGCCTCAAGCGGGTCCGAATGCAGCCCCGTTCGCCTCAGGTAGACCCCCAGACCTCCGTCATCCATCCCGTTCGTGTCCAGGAGCGCCTGCATCGTCTCCTCGGGCGTCCAGTCCTGCGCTCGCTTCTTCGGTCTCGGCTCGACCCGCTCGGCTTCCTTCCGCGTGTCGTTCTGGTTGAAGTCAAGCCTTCGCCCGGGTTACGCGGCAACTACTCTGACAGTGAGATGATGTCGGAGCGCCTCAGAGTAGCAGTCTGACCCGTACTCTGACCCGTACTCTGATCGACCCCAGGTGTCCTTCTTGTGATCCGTCGGCTGTCTACTCTGTGGCATTTTTGCGGCACCAGCGAAGTTCGTGACCTAATAGGAGCTCGTAGTTCCGACCCATCACTGTCCTGTCCGGCCTTCATCCATGTCGCAGCATCTTTCGGCGAAGACAAAAATGACCACCTCAAAAAACGACATGATGGTAACGGCCGGAGTTGACACTCACAAAGACACGCACACCGCGGCGGCCCTTGATTGCAATGGGCTCTTGCTCGGCGTTGCGGAATTCCCGGCTACCGCGGTTGGCGACCGAAGATTGTTTCGATGGCTCGGAGCTTTCGGTCCACTCGACTGCATCGGCGTAGAAGGCACTGGTTCCTACGGAGGCGGGCTCAATCGGTTTTTTCAAACGATGGCCGTGCGCGTCGTCGAAGTCAATCGACCGAACCATCAGCGGAGGAGGCGTCTTGGGAAGTCAGATTCTGTCAACGCTGAGGCAGCCGCTCGTGCTGATCTCTCGTGTCAGGCCTTTGGGACGCCGAAATCACAAGACGGCCAAGTCGAAAGCATCCGACTCCTCCGCAGCGAACGGCGTTCCGCGATCAAGGCACGGACACAGGCTGCAAATCAAATCCATGCCGAGATTTCAACCGCACCGGAAATTCTACGCCAACGATTTCGAGGGATGACGCTACTGGCGATCGTGAAATCGGCAGCTGCACTTCGTGTCGCGGTTGATCAGGACGCAACACTCTGCCAGACGGTTCGATACGTGTTGCGTGGGCTTTCCCGTCGTTGGCGGTACCTGGACGAGGAAATCGGCCGGATCGACAAGATCATCGCCCCGCTCGTTCAGGCGCTCGCACCTGACCTCCTCGATCAGACTGGCGTAGGTGTAGAGGTCGCTGGCGCGCGGTTGGTGGCGGTCGGCGACAATCCAGACCGACTGAAGAATGAAGCCTCCTTTGCTGCGCTGTGTGGGGCCTCACCGGTCGACGCCTCGTCTGGCCGACAGCACCGACACCGGCTGAATCGAGGCGGGAACCGAGACGCCAATCGAGCGCTATGGGTCATTGCGTTCTGTCGCATGCGGTGCGATGCAAGAACCAAGGAATACGCGCAAAAGCGTACTCAGGAAGGCCTCTCTCGCATCGAAATCCTGCGCTGCCTCAAGCGCTACATCGCACGAGAAGTCTATAAAATTCTCCTTTCGTCGGCCGCCACTCGCGAGCAGGAGAGCCCTGCTCGTCAGGCTTCTTGACACATAGGAGCATCACAGGACGCTATCAGCCTTCGGCGATGTATCCGGTGTGGCGCCACTTCAATAAGACTCTGGTTGCTTGGGCGAGGCGAAAGTACAAGCGACTGCGGCGACACAAAACACGAGCGAGCAAATTCGTAGAGAAAATCTCTGAACGAAGCCCGCGACTGTTTGAGCACTGGCGGCGTGGAATGGTGGGCTCGTTTGCCTGATGGGAGCCGTATGAGCTGAGAGGTTCACGTGCGGTTCTGCGAGAGGCTGGGGGTGAGATTCCCCCGGCCTACTCACCATAGCCTTCATTGGCTCCTCGATGTCGCATTTCGGGAAGACGAATCCCGCGTTTATGCGGCCAACGCCGCAGAGAATCTTGTCGTCATCCGACACATGGCACTGAATCTCCTGCGCTCGGTGAAGAACGTCGATGGAGGCATCCGCTCACGCCGAAACGCCGCGGGATGGGACGACCGCATGCGCGAGAGAGTACTTTGCGCCTCCCTCAAATAGATGCAATTCCCCAGGGGGGGGGGAGCGGCAGATCGTTCTCCGACTTGAGTTCACGAGAAATCTAGAGCACAAAGAAGTGCATATGCCGCAGCCCAAAGCCATCCATTCGACGCGGGCTCATGCCCGGTCCCTCCTGCAGAAGGTGGTGTTTTGGGGTTTGCACCTTGGCATCGTCGTTTTTTGCACTTGGCTGCTGTTTTTTGGTGGCCTGTCTTCCTTGAGTGGTGGCCTTTTGACCTTTGCAGACCCCGTTCGTGCCAAGATTTTGCTCTGTTGCGCAACGTTCTATGCACTACGCCATGGGTGGACACTCTTTTACCTTCTGAGGAGGCATGTCCCGTGGGGCGAAGTGTTCGGTTTGCTGATTTTCATGGCTCTGTTTGAGGTCGGACTGCTTTTGCTGGGTGGAGGGGTGTGGACTGCAAAAGTGGCCCCGCTCGGTTGGCAAGATGCCGTCGCGTCGATTTTGTTGCTTGCAGGATCATTTCTGAACAGCTTTTCTGAGATGCAACGCAAAGGGTGGAAGGCGAAGACGGAAAATTCAGGGCGCTGTTACACCCGAGGGTTGTTTGCATATTCGATGCATATCAATTTCTTTGGAGACGTTGTGTTGTTTACAGGATGGTGTCTGTTGACCCAAAATCTTTGGACACTCATACTGCCATTGGCGATGTATCTCTCTTTTGTATTTTTTCACATTCCAGGGCTCGATGCCTATTTGACCGATCGCTATGGCAAAGAATTCGAAGACTATGCGGGCCGTACCAAAAAGATGGTGCCGTTTGTTTATTGAGTGCTTGTGGAGTTGAAGTGTCCTTCATCATTTAGATGACACCAAAGCCTTCTGGAGACACCTTCTGGCCGCGGTCGTGCGGACGCGCTTGGTGTCGGTGACAAAGATTTCTGCGAAGGATGTAGAGAGGGGTGTATGGCATGCGATCTCCAAAGCCTCGGTTCGTGAGAAAGAGTGACACGGAGGTCCTCGATGAGCGTGTTTGAAGAGGGGTAATCACCTCGGTTTCGAGGGTGTGTCGCATGTTCTTCCCTCCATTTAATTGACCATTTTCAAGACCTCAAGCTTGGAAAAGCAGGCTTCAGAGCGGTGAGGCGCGTGGTACCCCTCAGGGTTGTACCGGCATTTGATGCTGGAGACGGATGTGATCCATGCGAAGCGTGGGAGGGCGATTTCGAACCTCATATTTCTGATAGAGTCGAGGCGTGGACAGGCACGTGGCGAGTCTTTCATTCTCTCTTTTGACCGACCCCCACGCGGTTGAAGCGGCGGAAGAAGATCTCTGTAGGTGGTTCGAAACCGCGGCGGCCGAGTTTAAGGATCTCGAAAGTTATATTCTTCGGCGGTCGATGACCGATCATGCCCCTCGCTTTTTTCTTCGGGACGATGACGGTGGTGCCCTCTATCTCGCGGAGCTCAAGAAGGGGGGCGGGGGGCGCAGCAAAGATTTAGGTTCGGTCGTCAAGATAGGCGAGCGAGAGTACGTGCTGGCCGGCCGGATCGATGACGACGCTTTCGGTAAGGACGTGACCACCTTTGTCGCAGGAGTCCGTGCGAGGAGTGTCTTGGTGGGATCGGAGATGGTAAATTTCGAGCCTACAGAGAAGCCGCAGGATCGAGTCGGAGGACTCCTGAAGGCACGAGGTTCCTCTTTCGCTCAGTCTTTGAGCC
Organism: uncultured Nannocystaceae bacterium; assembly: GCA_964437075.1. Classification (GTDB taxonomy): domain Bacteria; phylum Myxococcota_A; class Polyangia; order Nannocystales; family Nannocystaceae; genus CAYTFJ01. The sequence continues at coordinate 12,263 of CAYTFJ010000091.1, read as the reverse complement.
CAATAGCGATGGAAATCGTAGAGCAACTCACCGATTGGTATTCGGAATCCACGGTGCTTGACCTGGTCGTGAACTCGATGGCTGATGCGATTGAGGCTGCACACGAAGTGTCCCCAAAATCCTGGTGCACGACGGTCGGTGACTCGCGGAAGGTCAACCTGAATGTTGGGCAAAATCGTCTCTTTGGCTTGTCTGCAACGAGTGACGTGAGAGTGGCAGTGCAAGACAGAACTCTGAACTCCGAGGTGCGTACGAGGATCGAGGATGCTCAAACGTATCGCTTCGAGTTCAAAGGAAAGGCTGGCGGCGTGCTCCGAATGCTGGCTGTCGCCGACTTCGTTGCAGTGGCAGATCGCCTGTCACCCGCATTTCTAGAACTCGCACGCGAGAGTGCTCGGTGTTTTCGTGGGTCGCCATGGAAACGATCTCATATTCCTGCTGTGGTTGAAGCGCTTGAGTACCTTTCGGACCGCCGTCTCCCACAGCCGGAGTATTTCGTGATGCCGTCGTATTGGAAAATTAGTCCAGAACAGCATGAAAGCCCCTGGAAGGAGTGGCGAGATGGCGGTCATGTGGCGATGGGGTGGGCTGAATTTGGAGATCTTTCCGGGGTTGATCGTGTGGAGTTTGATCGGATTTTTGACCGATTGGCGGGGCCGCGGGGATGGGAACACATCAGTGCGGAGCAGGCCTGGGACTTTATTCAGATTCCGGTTGGAGCACGAGTCGTGGTGAACGAGGGGACGAAAAAAGTGCTCGGTGTCGGGACCGTGATCAAGGGCTACCACTTTGTCAACGGCGACGACTTGCCACACCGACTCAAAGTCCGTTGGGACGACCTCACCGAACGTCGCGTTAACAAACCTGGTTGGACCCGGCCCCTCATAAAACTCTCCGTCGATGATTTTGAGGCCATTGTAGCCGCAGAGGGGTCCCCAATGGATCTCGACAATCACGACGGAGAGGTTGAATCTGAGCAACTTTTCAAATTTGACGATATCTGTTCGAACCTCTCCGGGAAGGGATTTCATTTCTCCGATGAGTTGATCGCTTCGTATCTCTTGGCACTTCAAGCCAAGCGTTTTGTCATCCTCTCCGGAATCTCCGGAACTGGAAAGACTGCACTTGCCCTGGAGATTGCGAAAGCGTTTGCAGGCGAGGAAGCGAATGGCAGCGGACGAGCGCAAGAGAATACCTGGGAGATTATGGTTCGGTCAGACTCCTCCGAGAATCCGCATTTTTTGTTGCCCTCTGCATGGGTTGATCTTTACCCAGATTTTATGGACTCCGTCGCCGAGCGCAAGACGATGATGCTCCGGTACCCAGGAGGCGAACAGAGCGTTCGGGTACAAAAAATGCATCGGTCTTGTCGTTGGTTCGTCGCTTTGTCGGGCGATGCGGGAAAATGGTTTGCGAATCAATTTTCGGTCCATGATCAGTTTAGGATTTGTCGAGAGAGCGATGGCGACTTGTGGGCTGTAAGAATCATCGACCCCGAGGGCCAGTGTCCATTTTCTTCCGGTCGTCAGTATGAGGTTGTGGCGGTTCGACCGGATTGGACGGACAACCATGGGCTTCTTGGATTTCACAACCCGATCACGGGTGACTACGCGACCACGCCATTTCTACGAATTATTCTTCGTGCCCATCGCGAGCATGAGCAGGCCAAGAGAAAAAATCGAATTGCACGTCCGTTTTTTGTGATTCTTGATGAGATGAACCTCGCGCGTGTGGAGCACTACTTTTCCGACTTCTTGTCGTGTTTGGAGTCAGGGGAGCCTATCGTGCTGCACGATGATCTTAGCCTCGAAGCGACCGGAGAAGTTCCATGTGCGCTCCAAGTTCCGGAAAACTTATTTTTTACGGGGACGGTTAATGTCGATGAGTCGACCTACATGTTCAGCCCCAAGGTTCTCGATCGAGCGTTTACTCTTGAGTTTAACGATGTCGATCTCGATACCTACGGTACAACCCCCGAAGATGACGACGGGGGAGGGGCGAGCCCCTTGCGGCTGACCCAATTCGGGGGCCGCCTTAGGGCTCTGCAGAAACCAACCCCCAAAGACTGGTCCGTGTTTCGCGCGCGAAGTCCGGATCTTGCGGCGATCGTATCGCGCCTTAATGGTGTACTTCGGGCCTCACATAGACATTTCGGATACCGAGTTGTCAATGAGATCTCTCGATTCATGAACCTGGCGGAGGAACAGGCAGAGTCACTCGAAGAAGCCAGGTGGGCGAGTCTCGATGTGGCTCTCGTGGCGAAGGCTCTTCCGAAGCTCAGTGGCACCCAACAGGAACTTGAAGACACGCTGACTTCATTGTTCACCTTCACGGTCGATCCTGAGGGGTCCGGGGGCAACGAGTCCGACTGGGGTTTTACGGACAACCGAGAGCTTGTCGGGCCGAAGGTGAAAGGCATCCCGCTTCGACCTCGGCTGCCACGCACGGCCACGAAGATCTTCTTGATGTTATGCCGGCTTCGTGCCCAGGGGTTTACGTCCTTCATCGACTAGGTAGGCATGGCACTTCAGATTATGGCCCAGTTCGGAGAAGCGCCCATCGAAGTGGAGGGGCGCTTACGTTTAGAGGCGGAGACTCCTTGGTTGATCCGGGGAGAGGGCATTGCGGACTTGCCTTTGCTGGAGGAGCTTCAGCGCCGTCTACCTGCACGGTGTGTCGAGCGAATCGCCGACGTTCTGCGGGTTCATTTCACGAACGAGGTGGGGATCTACAAATTACCATCGTTGCCTGTTTTGGAGATCGTATCCGGAAAATGGGACGATGCGGATTACGAGAATATGTTGTCCGCCATCTCGGCGCGAGTTGCAGGCCTGCCGTTCGCTGCGGGAACGGGGGCACAGCTGCCCTACGATTGGAGTCGGAGTGCGGATTCAAGAGTTCTCTATCATGCCTACATTTACCTGCGGCATATCCTTTCGTCGGTCGCTCCTCATGAGGAGCGCCTGGCCCCAGTCCTCAGCGAGATCATCCGGCATCCGCACCGTCGCTTTGAGCGGTACCGTGAATCGAAGCCGCTGCATCAAGCGCAGCGAGCGGATGCCCGCACCGTTCGCGGTATTTTGAGAGGTCGGATGACCAGAGGGCCTGAGGCGCTGGCGCGGATGGTGAGTGATCGACTTGGCGGGTACTTGCCTCGCACGATCGATGAACCCGCCGTAAAAAGCACAGTCGACGTCCCCGAAAATCGTTTCATCAAAGCTTTTTTGCGACAGGTCGTAGGTGTGATCGATGCAGTCATGGCTGAGGCTAAAAATGTGGGAGGTGCTTTCGAGGCGCGCGTGGAGGCCGAGTGTGCGCAGATGTTTCATACTCTTGCACCCATTCGTCACGCGGGGATGTGGCGTGAGGTAGGGGCCATGACCCGTCTTCCTATCGAATCGATGGTGCTCCAGCACCGACAGGGCTACCGCGATGTGCTACGGCATTTTACGCGGCTGAAGATGACAACACGGATTCCCTTCAAGAGCAGGGGGCGCGACCTTCTTGAGGTGAAAAATATAGCGACACTCTATGAGATGTGGACATTTTTCGCGGTGGAAGCCGCGGTGACCCGAGTGCTTGGACGTCCTGCTACGGCCGATTCTGCCACGACGACTCCACTGCAAAAGACCTTGGGCTACGCTCTTGAGATCAGTTGGGCGGGCGGTACCACGTTGTTTTATAATTTAAACTTCTCTCGCTCGAAGGGGAAAGTCGGGTGTTCGTACTCTGTGCCCCTGCGTCCGGATATCACACTGAGATTACCGTGCGGTCGGCTTCATTTGCTTGATGCGAAATTTAGGTTGCAGAGACTGGGCCACGCCGGCATCGAATCGAAAGACGACGACAATGCGGCGGAACGCCGAGGCGACTTCAAACGCGCGGACGTGTACAAAATGCACACCTACCGCGATGCGTTGGATTCGGCGACGGCGTGGGTGCTCTATCCCGGAGACCGCTTCCAGTTCTTTGTCGACGAGGCCCGCGCAAGACCCGTGACTGATGCTTGCGAGATTGGGCCGCAGTCACAAGGTGTTGGGGCGATCCCACTCGTTCCAGGAACGTCTGCATCGATGTTGAACGCGGTGATCTCCGGTCTCATGGAGTCCCTCAAGGAGCGTGCATCGGTTGGCGCTCTGGGGTCTACGCGCTAGGCAGCTTGCCGGCCTCGCGCAACGCTGTGAGCACCCGGTCTCGTTCCCACAGTCCCGGTCCTGCCAGAATGACCACGCCCGCGGCTGCCCGCGTTAGTGCCTGATGCATGCGTTTCGGGTAGTTGCGAGTGGCCTTCGGTGCATCGCCCTCGCAGACGATCACAACATCGCGGTCGAGCCCCTGCAGGCGAAAAAATGTATCGAGCACGACATTGCGGTCGGCTCGTTCATCGTCGGCGTGTACCACGGTATGTTGCCCGATTTTGTCGCGGGCCCACAGCCTGCTGGCCTTCATGCCGCATATCGTAGCGACCGCGATCTGTTGTGGCCGGAAGCCCTCGGCGACAAGTCGGTCGAGTTCTAAGGCCAACAATTCGCTTGGGTCTTGACCACACTCGATCACTCGAATTAACGCGGAGTCGAACTTTTGGACCGCAGAATCGGGACTACGGCCCTCGAGATACGCAAAGGCGAGAGCCTCGATGGCACTGGGCATACGCTGTTGTTTGGGCAGGTTGAAGGTCGTAAATGCGGTATTTTGGATCGCGGGTGACAGTTCGCGGTCATCCCAAAACGATTGGTTGGGGTCCCGAAAAGTCCACAGCTTTCCTTGCTCGGTTTTAAGATGCTCGATGATCTTCCAATCGGTGGCGTTGAAGCTTTGTGCTTCGTCGACGATGATGACCTCTGGGCGAGTGATGGTGTGCTCTTCGGTCGCGGCGCTGACTTTCATCATGAGATTTGTCCAGTACGCACTTGTCCCGGGTGGGTCATTGACCTTGAGGTCCCATGCCTGCGCCCATGTCTCGGCGAGGCCACGAACCGAAATCGCCTTGATGTCGGCATCGTAGTGACAAAACTGTTCTCGAAAGCTCGCCTCGACCCAGTGGGCCAGCGCCTCGGTGAAACAAAGGTAGCGAACCGACTTGCCCTGGTAGGCCCAGTCCATGGCCAACCGAGTGGCGACGGTGGTTTTTCCCGTGCCTGCGACTCCGACGACGTGCACGTATTGGTTCTCATTGAGGCCTTCTACAACCGTGAGTTGGCGGTCGTTGAGGCCCTCTCGATCACGTGCAGACAGTCGTGATTGGCCCATCATACCGATTCTTGGTTCCCAGTTGTCTCCCCACAGGTCGGTGATACGATCGATCCACGAGGGGTCGCGCGGTGCGTTTCCCCGGGAGAACTGAACCTCGAAAGCCTTTCGGAGACAGGCTTCGAGCTCGCCGAGTTGGGACCCGTCGATGAGGATGTCGCGGTAGTCGCTGTTTGTGGGCCGGTTGTCGGCCACAATGTCTGGGAGACACACGGCGCATTTTCCCTCGATCTCATTTTTGTCATAGACACGCCGAAGCTCGCCATGGAACTTGGTGCGATAGTCATGGGCCTGCGAGAGTGGGCATTTTTGGAGCCGTTTCTGTCCCTGATACCAGTGACCATTGCGTTCATAGACCTGTCCGCCTTTGACCTCGAGCACAATGAATCCCCATTCGGGGGCGGCGATGATGAAGTCGCCTTCTCCGTATTGACCGCGTTCGGTACGGATCGAGAGCGAATGCCAGGCGACCCAGCCGTCTGGAAGTTGACGCGCAAGAGCATTCCAGACTGCGACCTCGGAGGGGTATTGCGTACGAGGGGCATCCGATGGGTAGATACGGCCAGGCATGAAGTTGAAGAGCGTATCAGGTTGAGAGCTGGGGAAGTGGGAGGGGCGAATATGCACTTGTGGAGGCGGAAAGATACTAGGTCGATCGCCACGGGCTGCACCCACCCGAATACGAGGTGAGGTGGTCGCTTGGAGCAGAGGAGCCATGGGTGGAGAAAGAAGTGATGGATCAATGAAGCCACGTTATCGATGCGGCTCCCGCGGACGAAGACATCGGTCAAGAAACGAAAGTCACAACCGTGGAAGGTCGTAGAGGTCAATGTGGCTCCTTCTTCAACGACACCCTTGATCCTGCACCTGAACAACGGCCACCGTATGGGGGGCAGAGACTGGCAGCCACCATCGTGCCATCGACGACTCGGTCACGGCGGCTTGAATCTCTCAGGCAGACCTTGTGCACGGTAAGGCTCGCCGACCTTGGCAATTTTGTTGGAGCGCGTTTTCGAACCGAGAGGCGTCGGGTGCCCAGATGGTCAATGCGTAGAGATTTTCATCACGGGCTCAAAATATGTATTTTATATAAAAAATATCGTGCATATAAAATGCGAAGTATTTTCAACAAGTTATGCTCTCATGATTGCCCCAACGAGGGGATTTATCAGGGCTTGCATTGTAGATGATGGTGTTTTGGAGTATCTGCTAATCGCTGTTCGGATTCGAGGCACCTTACGTGGATGACGAAATTATGACCATTTGTGAACGGGCAGCTCTCCGCAAGATCGGGAAGTTGCCCGGGTTCAAGCTCCGTGAGAGGAGGCAGGGATGACCCGCGTTCATGTCGAGTTCCAGCGGGTCCAGACCTGGCTCTTTGCAGTGCCGCGTCTTCGCGCGATGGTGGGCGCGAATGCGCTCCTTGGCGAAACCTTGCGGGTCGCACTCCCGGATCTGGCGCGCAAGACCGGGGGCTCCTGGACCCTCGCGCCGAGTGACGAGACGTATAGCAGCGCCGATGCGAATGATCCGTTGAGGGCGCACGACGATCCAACAGTGGACGCGAAAAACGGCATTCTCGCACGCGACGGGGGCCACTTCGAGGTGCAGTTCTCGAGTGGCGCTGAGGCCTTTGCTGATGCGGCGGGACAACTGCTGCGGACGCGTCTTCCCGGACTTCGTTTCCGAATCTCGCTGGACGATGTTCCGAGAATGAAGAGCCAGGTGAGCCTATCTACCGAACTTCCCGTACTTGCTCCCTGTAGCTGGACGGGGCACGGGCTCGCATCGGTGCTCGTCGAGCAAGGCGACGAGCGGCCGACGGTATCACTCGACGTCGCTTGCCGACATAAAGCGGCGAAGAAAACCGAAGATGGCAGCGCCGTCGACCTTGCGAGCCTGTTGAGCGCCACGACCAAGCTCAAGGGGTTGAGTCGCGCACAGGAGCTGAAAGAGCTGGTGGGCTCGGGGTACCTCGCGCTTGTCCACGCCGATGGCAACAGCGTCGGTAGCGGCGCACCCAAGAGCGACTGTGGCAGCGACCGGGCGAAGTTCTTTCATCGCAACCGAGTGCTTCTACGTCGCGCGTTGAAGAAGTCCATCGACGCCCACGGCCCGGATCAAGGACGAGCGCCGCTCATCCCACTGATGCTCGGTGGCGACGACCTCCTGCTCGTGTGTCGCGCAGAGATCGCTCTTCCCTTCATCGTCACGCTCTGCAAGGAACTCGACAAGTTCCAACGCGACGATGGCGACGGTTTCAAGTTGACTCTCGGCGTGGGCGTGGTGTTTGCGAAGCACACAATTCCCATCCACCGACTACACGAGATCGCCGAGCAACTCGCCGGCTCCGCGAAGAGACGATTCCGAGGGTTCACGGAGAATGGCGGGGTAGGCCGCTCGGTCATTGACTGGGCTGTCTACAGTACGACGTGGGTCGATGACCCTATGGAGGTTCGTCGGCGCGATTGGCTGCGTAGCGAGGGCGATGACAAGCGAGTGCTCTCCCAGCGTCCCGTCGATGTTCTCGGCGAGCATCTTGACACGCTGGAAGGTCTTGTTGGTGCTGCAAAATCGCTCGTGCTCGTGCACGCACCGCGTTCGCAGCTTCGCTACCTCGTGGACCAACTCCCACGTGGTCGCGTGCTCTCAGAACTCGCGTTTGCTGAGTTGTCGAAGGAGGCCAAAGAAGCTCTCAAGAAAGCGGGTGTGAAGACGACGTGGCAGCCTACCTCGGCCAATGGTCCTTGGCTCACCGAGTTGCTCGACCTCGTGGAAATCTCGGAGATTGCTAGGCTTGGCCGCACGTCGAACGACGACAGGGAGGCCTCGAATGGCTAAGAAGCGGAAGGCGCACTTCCCCAAGCGGAAGAAGGCGAAGGGGTCCTCTCATTCATCGGGCTGGGTTCGGATGCGGCTCGCGGCCGAGTTGCTGTCCGATGCGCATTTCGGTTCTGGTTCAGGCGGTAGCGGCATCGACGCGCTCGTTGCCCGCGATCGGCACGAGCGCCCGGTGATCTGGGCCTCGCATGTCGAGGGCGTGCTGCGCGATGCTGAACGGAGGCTTCGCGGGGTCGACTTCGTTGGCGACTTCTTCGGACGTGCTGGTGGAGCGCGGCAGCGTGCTGTGTTCACGTCCCTCTACACGAACGAAAGCCCCGAGAGCCATATCTGGCGCGCAACGGCGCGCGAAGCGTTCGACAACCGTGCACCCAAGGACGACACGCTGCGGGTCATCGAGTACGTCCCGAGAGGCACGAAGTTCGAGGGCGAGGTTGAGCTTCCGGCGAATGATTTGCCTGTGTTGCGCAGGCTCGTGCAGGAGGTCGACGCGGTGGGCGGTGGGCGTTCCACGGGAGCCGGCCGGGTGAAGCTCGTGCTCACGAAGTTGGACACGACCCAACGCAAGATGGACTCGCCGACCGGGCGCCTCTTGCTCTTGCTGAAGAACCGCGATCCGCTCTGCATCACCGCGACAGCGACCCCCGACAACCTGATCCCCAGCCTGGCATTTGTGCCAGGTCGGACGCTGCTTGGGGCCATCGCGGCATGGCTTATCGCCGAGGGCGATCGGCAGATAGCGTCGCTTTTGACGTCGGGGCGTGTCTCGGTAAGCGATGCGCTACCGATTCCGCAGGCACCGAATGAGATGCGCTCCGTCGAGGTGTTGCCGGCACCGCTTGCTCTCCAAAGCGAGAAGCCCAAAGGCTCGGCGGACGATTTGCCGTGGTGGGCGTATCCTCCGCGATCGGTCTGCCGACTGGACGCGTTCAACACTGCGGAGAAGCTCAAGCGGCCCGAGGACGATCTCTTCGTTTACCGCGTGGCTCCACAGGATGTCTGGACAACGTACCGGCCACTACGCCGCATGCGTCTGCGCAATGGGCGGCCCAATCCGAAGCAAGCTGATGCATCGCTCTTCGCTGTCGAGCAGATCGTCGAGGAGACGTATTTTCTCGCGGAGCTTCGAGGGGCGCCCAAGGACATGAAGGAAATTGCGGCAAAGCTTGCCCCCGTACTCGAGGGACATCGTTGGCTTCGCGTGGGCCGTGGGGGTGCTCCGGTCGAGGTGGAACGACTGGTTTGGTCGAGCAACAAGTCTTCTGCGACTACGTCTGACACAGGGTTTCTCACACTCACGTCGGACTTGTTGGCCCGTGATGAGTATTTGCGGTGGAGAACACAGCTCGATGAGGAGTCGCTTTGTGCGCTGCTCGAGGTGGATGACCTCCGTCTGGCGAGGACTGAATCGGGAGTGGAGAAGGCTATGCAAGAAAGCGTGATGGTCCGCGGATTCAACGGCACTTCTCGGCTCTGGAGGATGCCTGCTGCGGCGATTCGGCGTGGCTCGGTTTTTGAAGTTACCGGTGACCTCTCCTGCCTCAAGCAGCGAATCGCGTGCGGAGCATGGCTCGGCGAGCGAACCCACGAGGGCTTCGGCCACTTTCGGATCGATTCGACGCTCCCTGGCGTCGGCGGCGGGGCTCTCACGACGGCGAGCGCCGCGCCAACCTCCGACATCGAGGAGGAAACCATCGCGAAAACGACGCAATGCTGGTTCAACGCGCACAAGAGGCTAGCGAAGTCCGGTGGCGGCAGCGACCGCAAGCCGAGCCTCTCGCAGTGGTTCGATCTCGTCGCAGACCTCGAGCGAGGAGACCTGAATGCGATTACTGGCCGCCTTCGTTCAGCGACGGTAGGTGCCAGAAATTGGAAGCACGTGGATGCCGCGGATGTCTTAGGAAAGCTCCAAAAGCTTCAGTCCGGGCAGCGTGCCTCGCATGCGCGCCTCTTTGTTCGCTGGCTACGGGCCGAGACCCGCAAGGAGGCACGATGACAAACCGACTGACCTTGTTCACGGCGACCCTCGTCCAAGACTCGGCGCTCTCGGTGTCGGGCCTCGACCGCGAGAGCAGCGCCGATCAGCCCTTCGCGCTTGTCGACGGGCGCCCGACGCTCGTCGGGAGGGGCATCAAGGGAGCCGCCGTAGCGATGGCCAGGCGCTTCTTCGAGCCTCTGCCGCGTGCCGTGAGCGACAACATCAAGCATGGGGCGCTACGCCGATCAGCCTGGGAGTTCGCGGACGCGACAGCACAAGAAGCGCTACGCATCCGAGCCGGTGTTGGCATTCGCCACAAGACCGGCGCACGTGCTGATGGCGTCCTCTACGACCGGGAGGTTGTTCCTGCAGGCACGAGGTGGCCGCTTATTTTCCGTGTGGATTGGTCGTATGTCGCCAACGCTGACGAGGGCCATGAGGCCGAGGGTATTCTTGGCTACGTGCTCGCGCAGCACTGGGCGCAGGGGCGCTGCTGGCTTGGCGGGGGAACTGCGCGCGGGCTCGGGTGGTGCCATCTCGAAGACCTGACGGCTTGGAGGCTCGACGATGAGCGTTACGAGGAGTGGGTGACTTCGGGCAGGACGACCTTGCCAGCTCCATTGAGCGAGATTCCGGTCGTCGAGCCCACCCGCTCGTGGTGCTTCCGCACTCTGGACGTCAACGTCTCGTTCGGCGAGCACAAGCCCGAGCCTACGGGCGCAGCCTGGGGTCTCGACATGCTCGCGCTGGGGCCCCATGACACGGAGCGTGCGGTGCAGCCCACCGGTGACGGAGCCTGGGCCAAGCCAACCTGGGCCATGAACGCAGCGCTGCCAGACACGCTGGGCACGGATCGGGCCATCTTGATGGACGGTGCGCGCCCACTTCTCCCTGGCGCCAGCGTGCGTGGGCCGATTCGCCACGCATTCTCCCGCGCCGAGCGCGTTGCGGGGCGCGAGGTGAAGGACCCCCATCTCGTCCAGGGCGATGTGGGCGTGGACGATCCGGCAGGGCGGGTCTTTGGCACCGTCCGCCAGAGCAGCCGCGTCCTCATCCGTGATGCGCGTGCCGAGACGGGCTGGAGCGCCGCAAAGCTACATATGCACGCCGAGGACGAGTTCTCGGCGGGCTCTTACGGGAGCGCAAAACGCGATGCGGTGCGTCTCCTACGAGGGGTATTCCCGGTGCGCGTGTTGATCGAAGGTGCCACGCCTGAGGAGGTCGACGCGCTCGTCACACTCATCGACCGTCAGATCGAACTCGGTCGGCTCGGGCATCTGCCCATTGGTGGCCACAAAACACGCGGAGCGGGCTGGGGGTGTTGGACGCCTGGGGAGTGGGACGATCACCACGTTCAATCGACGCGATCGTGGACACTTCCCCTTGAGGAGCCGGTCACCGAAGAGACCGCGTCGAGCTCGGCACCTCACTTTATCGACAGTCCTGAGCCCATGAAGGTCTGGGTCTGGGTCCGAACGAAGTTGGACGTGCTTGAGGCCACGTTGACGTTGAGCGAAGCCGCAGAGCTAGCGAAGGTAGCGCTCGCTGGGCGAGACCTTGTTGCGTGGTGGTGCGAACCGACCATCGATCTCGACCTGTTGACGCCACCCGCGACCTTTGGCCGACACTGGCCCGCCGCTGAGGGCTCTCTCCAGATCGATGAAGTCGCGTTTTACGCCGAAGGCTCGGTATGGCGTGCAGCACGTACGCCAAGCGGCGTCCGCTCCGTGATGATCGAGGAGGTCGCAAAAAAAGAGGAGGGGGCGAGGCCGACAACCATCGTCCACAGGCCCGCGCGCCTGCATGGGTTCAGCCGCTTCTCAGCGGCGAACACGGGCATGGGCGCGGTGCTCCTGCGGGAGTGGCACGATGGGGACGAGCTTCTCGGCTTTACGATTACCAAGAAGGAAGATGCTGATGCCAGGTAAGCCGAACAAACCTCACCGGATCCGCGTCCGCACCTTGGACGGCAAGCGACGCAGCAACGATGAGCGGAATAAGCTGAAGAGTAACCGGCTTAAGATGTCGTATCTTGACATCGTTGTCAGTAATGTCGATGCCGAGCTGATTATCTGCGCGCAGACGGAGATGCAGCTCGAGGATCTGCGCAAGAAACTTGAGGGAGTCGGGCTCAAAGAAATCGGAGGCGACACGACTATCGCTTTAACCCCGTCGACAAAGAGCCAAACAAAGA
>CAYTFJ010000090.1:0-16271 GCA_964437075.1 uncultured Nannocystaceae bacterium | reverse complement strand
CGATGCAGCCTAGCCCATTTTTACGAAGTCATCCCAACGCCCCACCTGAGCAAGAGCTCGACATCGGCGACATGCATGTGGCCTGGGTACAAAAACGCACGTCCTACACCAGAACGCCTTGCACGGTGACGACCCGATTTCCGGGGCGCTCGACGTTGGATTCTAAATACGAGTTGATTCCACGGACCCCAGACCCGTTACGGATACATCAATGTTCCGATTTTTCGCGCCATCCACGAAGTCCTGAATAATCTCGACCACATCGGTATGAATGTAGAGTGACGCGGTCGCATCGATTTCTACGGTTCCATCGTCTGGAATATTCGCCAGAGACTGCATCACACTTGCCTTGTTCAAGAATGTAACTTGTTGTGCAAGAACAATCTTGATTCCGTCACCGCCTTGGACCGGAAGGTTGTAGATCTGAAACGGGTGACGAAAGTTCTCAATGAGAATGGAGACCACGGCCGCAGCGAGCCCAATCCCGATTCCAACCAGCAGGTCTGAAAAGACAATGCCGCAAACGGTAATGATGAAGGGAAGGAATTGGCCCGGCCCCTCTCGAAACAACTTTCTAAACAGTGATGGCTTGGCGAGCTTGTATCCAACCACCATGAGTATCGCAGCGAGCGTGGCGAGCGGAATTGTGTTCATGACCGAGGGCAGCGCGACGACAGCGATCACTAAGAGAACGCCATGAATCACAGAAGACAATTTGCTTCGCCCCCCGGCCTGAATATTCGCAGAGCTACGAACGATAACCTGCGTAACGGGTAGACCGCCCAACAATCCCGAGACGATATTTCCAATACCTTGGGCCTTGAGCTCTCTATTTGTAGGCGTAATTCTCTTGAGCGGGTCCAACTTGTCAGTCGCCTCGACGCAAAGGAGCGTTTCCAAGCTGGCGACGACCGCGATCACCACCGCCGTCTCGTAGACCGCTACGTTACCCAACGCTGAGAAGTCTGGAAAAGTGAACATGGCGGCCAGGTCACTCAAGTCTTTTGCAACAGGGACGCGAACCATCTGATCTGGCGCCAGACGAAGGTGATCGATCGATGAAAACACTCGACTCGACAAAGCCCCAGCCACAACAGCCACTAAGGGTCCGGGAACCGAAGCGAGGGCCTTGCGTCTCTCTAGCCACGGAGTATCCCAGAGGATCAAAATGGCAAGTGAAATCCCGGCGATCACAATCGGCCCAGGGCTGATAAAATCAAACGACACGATCATCTCCGAAATCGTGGTCTCGCCGTCGAGTTGATGAAACGAAAAATCCCCTTCCGGATCTTTGTCATAACCAAGCGCATGTGGAATCTGCTTGGCTAAAATGACGATACCAATGCCTGCGAGCATTCCTGTGATCACGGACGATGGAAAATAGTAGGCGATGATACCCGCCCTCGCGAATCCAAGAATGACCTGGAGCAAGCCCGCGAGAACTACGGAGACCAGAAAAATTTCGAAGGCGCCAAGCTCTTGGCTCGCAGTCAGCACGATCACTGCGAGTCCCGCGGCCGGACCCGAGACGCCGAGTGGTGATCCGCTGAACAGACTCACAATGATCCCACCGACAATTCCGGCGATGATTCCGGAAACGAGAGGCGCGCCGGAGGCCAGTGCGATACCGAGGCACAGTGGAAGTGCGACCAGAAAAACGACCACCGCGGCTCGCATGTTGGCTCTTACGTCCGAATCGACACCGCCTTTCATTGCGTCGCTCCTGACGAGGTCGTCTCTCGCATCTTGTGTGCACGATCCTGTTGAGACTTCGGGTCGCTATACGTACTTTTGTCTCGCTTAAACTCAACCGCCGATGACCGGCACGGTTCAGACAAGGTCTGCGACCTCATCGAGCGGCGCGAGACCACCGTTTGGCCTGCTCTTCGACGAAGACGCTGCTGCCAGCGTTGCGCAACCGTCGCAAGCATGATCCCCCCAAGCAATGCGAACGATAGTTGGCCGGATACAGGATAGAGCTCCCATGTCTCTTCGGGAAAGAAGACCACCCAAGCGAAGCCCACCCCAGCGACGACCTCTACGGCAGCTCCTGAGCGTCGGTATGGAGCACATCTGTAAAGAAGACGTGGCCAAATTTCCACAGCGAGAGCCGCAAGGCTCGCTACAAGTCCACCCCACGCGACGATTCTTGCGTAGGCCAGGATGTCCGGGAGTTCCTCAGCACGGGATGCAGACACGAGCACTAGGACCACGAGCGCCGTGAGTCCTACAGTGATCGTCTGTGTTCGCCAGCCATCTAAAGACCTATCCAGTCGAGGAGAATCCCTCATCTCTTTATTCATATCTGTTTTTGTTTTGTGTGCGATCATTCGATTGACGAGCGGACAGAAAGCCCGCTTTGAGAACGTGTTCAAACCCCAGAGCAGAGCAGAGCATCCGTGGCTCTGCGTCATAACCTCAATGCGTACGCGCGCACCGTGGCAACACCACGGAGCGCTTGCTCAATATCGACGCGTATGCGACCGATAGAACAACGGCCGCTACCCTATGGGCGGGCGAAAGACCTGGGTGGTCTCTGCTGACGCTGGCGAGACATCACTCGTTGAAGCGAGTGACGACCCGGAGCCCCACCGCCATCCGTCTCCAGCGACACGATCGCAGTGGGCTATTTCGTCTTCGCCGTTGGGCTCAGGATCAGGATCATCAAACTCGGTCTCAAGCTCGAATGCGGTCTCGATAGCCTGACTTGGGCCCCCGATTTCAAAACAACTGAACAGCAGAACCAATGCCGCCACTACCCGCAAAAATGCGCCACCTGCCGCCACTACCTGGCCCAGCCCACTACATCTTCGACGACGTTCCAAAATCCTGGAACGAGGAGTCGATATTGTCGTCGCTTCCCTCATCCGGTCCACACAACATCTCCAGCAAGCTTCCAACCGTCCGCTCGCTCTCGAGTGGATGCCGAAGGGCTACGGTGAGATCGACTTCGTACCGATTTCTCCGACCTTCGCGAACCCGAGTAACGACCAATCCCGCCTCGAGCTCGTTCACGATCCGATGCACAGCTCGCTCTGTGAGCCCGACTTTCGCAGCCACATCGCGAAGCCTCACGTCGGGGTCGCGAGCGAGACACAAGAGCACGTGAGCGTGATTGCTGAGGAAAGTCCACGTCTTGCGTCTGTCGTTTGCGGGGTCCTCTGCTGGCATGGAGCGGCCAGTCTCTCGCAGGGACCTTGGGCACCGCAAGCAGTACGGCCATAATACGTGAACTTCAGAGCATGACAAGTCCGTCGTGAAATAAAATGCATGAAAATATTTACTTGAGTAATAGGGCAATAATTCGTTGAAATATCCGTATGTGGGTCGTCAACAGCGAGTCTCTTCACTTCCATCGCCAATGAGCGCCATCGCGCGAGACCCAGATGAACAACTTGAAGCGGAGATATGTTGACCGACTCGAGAGTGGATCCGCCCCAGTCCCACCGAGTCCTGCGGCCCCTCCACGTTTTTGAGGAACACCGAATCCGTTGTCGCGCGCTCATCCAAACGACAGGTGAGCCCCCCTCCTCCGTACGGTACCTTGGGCCCATGGAGTTCTCGCCCATCGGCCAGATTCGCTCGCCGTACATGGAAAAATTCGGAATCCCCAGACAGGCGAACCTGGCCGGCACCGTTCACTGCACGCTTGAGCTCGACGACTCGATACCGGCGGAGAGTCTGCGCGGCATTGAGTTGTCTAGCCATCTATGGATTACCTTCGTATTTCACAAGGTTGGAAATCGATCTCGATCGGGAAAAATGACTGTACGGCCGCCACGACTGGGCGGGAATCAACGAATTGGCGTATTCGCCTCACGTTCACCATTTCGTCCCAATACCTTGGGCCTCTCGGCAGTTCGCTTGCTCAGGGTCGAAGGCCGAACGTTGCAGCTCAAGGGTGGAGACTTTCTCGATAAAACCCCCGTGCTCGACATCAAGCCCTACGTCCCCTACGCCGACTGCATTCCCGAGGCTCAATGCGCATGGGCACCGACGCCCCCGAGACCACTCGATGTCCGTTTCGTGGCTTCTGCCCAGCATTTTTTGGATGCTCGTGCCGATGGTGACCGCCTCCAATCACTTCTCACCGATGCCCTCCGCTGGGACCCTAGGCCAGCCTACATCGACGAAACGAGGACCTACGGCGTGAGCATGGCGGATATGAATATTCGCTTCACCGTCGCACAAGGATCGCTCACCATCGAGCATCTCGAAAATCTCGACTCTGGTCCCCACATCCGGGGCGCTTAGCCTCAGCAAGCGGGCAGGCTCAGCCAAAAAATGCTGCCTCGGGGCTGACGAAGCTCAACACCCACCTCGCCTCCCATGGCTTCCGTGAGGTTCTTGACGATCGCCAGCCCAAGTCCAGTCCCGCCCATGTGCCGAGAGCGCCCTGGATCCACGCGATAAAAACGTTCAAACACTCGCGCCCGGTGCTCTTCAGCAATTCCTGGCCCCTCGTCACGGACTTCAATACGAACCCGGTCCCCTTGTTCGCAGGCGACCAGTTCTACCTGGCCCTCTCCCGGTCCGTACTTAAACGCGTTTTCGACCAGATTGATCAGAACCTGCTCCAACGCTCCTCTATCGGCGAGCACACGACATGTCGTCTCCGATTTTAGAATCAGCTGGGGCGCGACGGCCCCGGTCTTGCTCACGCTCTCTTTTACGAATGAAAATACGTCCGCAAGGTCGATCTCGCAGAGATCGATCTCATACTTTCCTCGATCGATCCTCGAGATGTCTAAGAGGTCCGCGATAAGCTGGCCAAGCCGCTCCGCACTGCGGCCGATGGGCTCCAAGAAACGCCGCGCCTGAACGACGTCGTCGACGGCGCCATCGAGCAGCGTCTCCGTGTGAGCCTGAATGATACTGACCGGCGTCCGCAGCTCGTGGGATACGTTGGCGACAAAGTCTTGTCGGACCGTTTCGAGCTTTCGGACCTCGGTCACGTCATGCAGTACAACGACCACGCCATCCACTTGGCCCTCGGATCGACCCATCTGTGGGCGTGCACGCACGAGTAGGATCCGAGGCGGTTGCGAGTCCAGCGTGATCTCCGTCGACGTGACTTCACCGGCCAGGGCTTGAATTGCGATCTGTCGAAACTCGGGCATGCGAGTCACCTCCATAAGATCGCGGCCGGCTAGTTCTCCGCTCACCGCCAACATGCGGTGCGCGGCGGGGTTCGCCGCAGTCACTCTGTGCTCGACATCGATCGCCAGCACACCTTCATCCATGGACTTCAGGACAATTTGAAACCGATCGCGCTCCACGGCCAACGCGTGGACCGTATGTTGAAGCTCCGCAGTCAGGCGGGCGATCGATCCTCCCTGTGTGTTCAAGTCCGTGAAGGTTGAAGTCGCCCCGGCCTCGGCTCCCTCGCCCGAGGTCTCCGGCCCCTGAGCCCCGGCGTTTCGGCGAGCCGGCCGACTCACCGCCCTCGCAGCCTCGACGACCATGCGCAGTTGTTCGGCAAGTCGACCCGAGATGAAGGCTGCGACCGAGATCGCAAAGACCACTGCGAGCAGGCCCGCCACGATCAGCACAATACGTAGACTGGCGACGGCATCCGCAACCTCTTGGGTTCGCATCGCCACCCGAATCGTACCGCCTCGCTGGGTCTTCACCCGACCGTGGAAGGGCACGGCGACGTAGAGCAGCTCGGTCTCGAGAGTCTCGCTATCGCGTTTTGCTCGTCCCTGCCCCTCACGCCAGGCCTGAGCGACCTCAGGTCGATCTCCGTGATTTTCGAGGACCTCAAGCTGCTTGAGATCACGTTCCGAGTCACCGACGACCCAGCCATCCGCGCGAATAATCGTCACTCGTGAGGCCGTGGACTTCCCCAGCCGGTCCGCCAGCGGGTCGATCGTGCTCGGCTCCAACTCGGGGGTCATGATCTCCAGAAGGTCCCGACCGGAGTGTGCATGCCGCAGAAGTTCGTTCTCGATCCTCGTCTCTACAGAACCACGCAGCTGACGCTCAAGGAAGAGTCCCGCCGCGAGGTCCACGGCAACAACGACCATCACCGTCACGAAAAACACCTTCGCGCGAACGCTGAGTCTTGAAAAAGTACTGCCCATGCTCTCTTCGCGTGGTCGGTTCGAAGCCCATCGAACTCCGCTCACCGATCTAAAATCTCGGACCGATCTCGAAAACGATAGCCGACGCCGCGCAGCGTCTCTACGTACTCGCCCGCAGCACCTAGTTTCTTGCGTAGACGGGTAACGTGAGTATCGACAGTGCGCGTCGTCAAGCCACTTTGCATGCCCCAAACGTCGGCGAGCAAAGTATCGCGAGTCTGGACCCGTCCTGCACGGTCGAGGAGTGTCGTAAGCAAACGAAACTCCAGCGCGGTCAGCCGAATCTGCAGTCCATCGACCCACACGCGGTGTCCCTGGGTATGTATACGCAATCGACCATGCTCAAGAAGTCCCTCGACGCTCTCGTCTTGTGGGTCCCCCGACGCTCCCGATCCGACCCTACGTAAGACCGCACGCACACGAAGAAGAAGCTCCCGCACGCTGAAAGGCTTCGTGACGTAGTCGTCGGCGCCGACCTCGAAGCCCACGACTCGATCGACCTCCGCGTCGCGAGCGGTGAGCATGATCACCGGAACATTTTTCATGCGATCTTGCGCTCGCAATCGCCGGCAGACTTCTGTGCCAGGCATATCGGGAAGCATGAGATCCAGCAACACGAGGTCGGGCTTCGGATCGATCGCCGCAGCATCCAACCCGGCCTGGCCCGTGAGCGCGCTGCGGGTCGCAAAGCCGTCCTTCTCAAGATTAAATGCGAGAATGTCGACCAGATCCGGCTCATCTTCGATGATCAGTATCGTGTCCGGCATCAATTCTCCTTAGCATGAATCGCTTCCGCGGGCTGGCGACACCACAAAGAGCGCAGCCAACTCTTCAGCGCTACTCTTGGGGCAAAGCGGCAACGACCTGAGCGTCCGTCGGGCGTCCCATGGAGATGACCTCGAGGCCTGCGCCCATGAGCAAGGTCCCAGGTAGGCCGATGCTCCATGACTCCCCCTGTGCGACCCCGAACGGATACCATGTCGGGCCACTGTCCCATCTGGGGTCCGCGACCACAACTCCAGTCTGAGCGTAGCTATCCCGCCACAGCGCAGCCTCTTTTTGTCCAGCGGGACCATTCGACACATCTTCGCCAACGACGATCACGGTGAGCAACCCCGCACCCTTGTAACTTTGATAGAGAGCCTCAACCTGAGGCGCTTCGGTGATGCACGAGCCTCACCAGTGGGCAACAATCTCGTAGTAGATCGCCTTGTGGCAGAAGTCGTAGAGACGAACATCGTCGCCATGGGCATCCACGAGGGTCCAGTCCGGCAAAACACTTCCAGGCCCAACCTCACCCGGCTGGTATTCGGTGGCAACGATCGATTCTTGACAATTTCCGATGTCCCAGCCGCCTTCGTAGGGGCTCTTACCGTCTCCGTCTCCGTCTCCGTCTCCGTCTCCGTCTCCGTCTCCGTCTCCGTCTCCGGTCTCTGCGGTTCCCGGATCGGTTTCACCGCAGGCCGCGAGCGCGAAGTTCAAGGCAAAACTGGCGCAAAAGAACGACATCGTAGTCCCAGCTTGTATCTTCATCTCAACTCATCCTCACGTCGTGGGCTCTTGAGACGCCCGACAAGCGTCGGGTCCACATCGCCCATGAACCTCCGCAGCGGCAGGATCCATAGTGTTCCTCATTCGTACAATTACCGTCAAGGCAATTGAATTTCAGGGGTTTGAACACTCTCGCAGGGCGGGGCGGCTCGCCGCAAAAAGCGCGATATCAAGACTCTCGCGCGACACGAACATCCAGCGCCCGATGCAATTCGCTTAGCACCTGCTCCGGATCGGAACCCATCGAGATGGGCTCATTCCGGTAGCGCCCGGTAAAACCAAGAACACCGGCGTGATAGCCCGCCTTGAATTCGGTAAATTTCAGCCCGTGGGCGGTGGATACGACCACCACACGCTCGGTTTTATGAATGGTCCCCGCCTTTACGAGTGTCTCGAGGCAAGCAAGCACGACTCCTGTATGGGGGCAACAAAACATCCCAGTCCGGTCGGCTCGGGCTGCGGCGTCAGCGAGTTTTTCTTCGCTCGCCTGCTCGACAAGGCCATCAAACTGATTGAGCGCCGCAATCGCCTTGGGCAAACTTACGGGGGCACCGATCTGTATCGCCGATGCAAGCGTGCTTCGTGCCGTCGACGGAGTGTAGTCCGAGACACGCAGCTCCCGCCCCGCGTCTTTAGCGCGAACAAAAGCGCGCGCCAAAGGGTTGGCTCGCTCAGCCTGACAACACACCAAACGAGGCAACCTCGAGATCAAGCCCTGCGATTTCATTTCCACGAAACCCTTTGCAATCGCCGAGACATTTCCAAGATTTCCACCGGGAACTAGAATCCAGTCTGGGACGGCCCACTCAAATTGTTGGACAATTTCGAAAGCAATGGTCTTTTGCCCCTCGACACGCAGGCTGTTCATCGAGTTGGCCAGGTAGATCGAAGGATCGGATGTCAGCCGCTGGACCACTTTCATGCATCCATCGAAGTCCGTCTTGAGACTGCATACAATCGCGCCGTTCGCCATGGGCTGGACCAGCTGCGCACCACTGATCTTGTCCTCCGGAAGCAAAACCAAGACCGGGATTCCCGCCGCAGCGCCATAGGCCGCCAGCGCCGCTGAAGTGTCGCCCGTCGAAGCACAGGCCATGGCGCGGATGGGTTCTCCGTCGGCGATCATCTGCTTGACCGTGGAGACGAGGACCGTCATCCCAAGGTCCTTGAATGAACCAGTGTGGCTGGTCCCGCACTGCTTGATCCAAAGATCTTCAAGCCCAATTTCGCTGCCGTAACGCTCGGCCCACAGTAAATTTGTGCCGCCCTCCATCAAGGAAACAACATTCTCGTCGGCGATCTCAGGCTGCACCCACTCTTTTTTGCCCCATACGCCACTCCCGTAGGGCCAGGTTGTCCGCATATAGCGCTGGTCGAAGGTCTGCATCCAAGACTGAGGCGACCTCGTCGAGAGGGCCGCTGCGTCGTGTACAACCTCCAGCAGCCCTTCACACGTGGGACAGCGATAGATGATCTGAGTGAGCCTATGCTCTCCCGCGCAGCCGGAAACACATTTGAACCGAGCGGAGTATTGCATGACGGACGATCTATACTCCCGCAGTGCCCCTTCTCGCCAGGCTGAGATCGCTTTTTCATACCCCCCGCTGGCGACGCGTAATTTTTGTCACAGCCGTAATCCTCCCCCTCAGCACGGTGCCCATGGCGGGAACCCTGGGGTATTTTTCCAGTCTAATTTTGGCACCTATCTACGCCGTACTCGGAAGTCTCGCGGGCGTAGACCAAGTTCGAGCCCACCGCGGCACCCAAACATCCACCCGACAATCACCCAAGAACCGAAACGGCCCGCTCTCTCTCGTATTTTGGCGAAGCCTGGCAGAGCTCACACAGCTGTGGATGCTTGGGATCGCACTCTTGTTGGTTGGAATGATGTGGAATCGCAACTGCGACCCCGTCGGAGGTCTCGGCTACTTCGTTATGGGTCCCGTTTTTTCGAGCGTCGTAGGAATCACCTGCGGCATCCTTGGAGGTCTGTGTCGCGAGAGACGCCGTGCCCAGATCTTCGCAGCACTTCTCCCCTTTTGCGCGTCGACCCTTGTGGGGCTGCTGAGACTCTACTTTGACCCCGTCGTGTTTGCGTTCGACCCCTTCTGGGGTTGGTTTTCCGGACCGATCTACGATGAATCCGTCGGCATCGACACGCGGTACCTGAAATATCGGGCCTACAACAGTCTCTGGGTCGCCAGCCTCGCGCTCTTCGCAACCGCAGTGCTCGGACCCGATCTTCGCGCTCGCTCCCCTTCTCCTCGAGGTTTCGTGCTTCGCCTATCGATCGCCCTCGCGCTCGCTCTGCTCGGTACGACCGTCTACCTTGAATCCGACGTACTCGGATTCACGGCGACACACTCAAGCCTCAAAAAACACCTCTCGCGCGTAAAAACCACTGAGCATTTCGAGATTCACTACGCGCCGCGGAGTGCGACCGCACGCGAAATTGATGCGATCTCTGCGGAGCACGAGTTTGCGTGGTCACGCCTAGAAAGCATGCTGGGCCGTGCCCCCGCGGGCCGAGTCCGCAGCTACATTTTCAACTCGACGAAACAACGCCGCCGGCTTCTCGGCGCGGGTCGGCCTGAGGTGTCCCTGCCGTGGAAAGGCGAGATGTACCTCAGCCATCTCGCCTTTCCGCATCGAGTCCTCCACCACGAACTCGCACACGCGTTTTTGGGGAGTTTCGGGGACCCGGTGTTCGGTCTCAGCATCTCTGGAACCAGAATCAATGTCGGGCTCATTGAAGGCGTACCGACGGCCCTCGCCCCACGTTCCGCCGGATATTTAGACCTCCACGACCAAGCCGCGGTTCTCGATCGCTTGCGTCGGCGCCCCCGTATGACCGCGGTCATGGGCCTCGGTTTTTGGGCGCAGTCTTCAAGTCGAGCCTACACTGCGGCAGGTTCGTTCATTTTATGGCTACGAAACACTCACGGCGCGACGAAGGTCGCCGAACTCTATGGAAATGCTGGAGACTTCCAAGCGACCTACGGCACCGGGCTCCCGGCCCTCGAAGAAGCGTGGGTAACTTTTCTCCGCGCGCGTCCGCTCCGCGAACGAGACGTCGCGTCGATGGACCAACGATTCAAGCGAAAATCAGTGTTTCGGCGCCCATGCGCCCACCGGGCCGCAGCGCTCAGCGCCCGAGCTTCGAAGGCGAGGAGAGCCGGTAGATTTGCCGATGCCATCGAGTCCCTCGAGTCCTTGTGCCGGATCGAGCCGGAGCGCCATCAACACAAAATCGGACTCGCGCATGCCCTTGCAGAGCAGGGCCGCTTCGGGCCAGCCAACGATGTGCTCGTCGCGGCAGCGGCCATGCCGGAGCCCAGCGACACACTGTTGGCCAGGATCGACGAACATCTCGGCGACGTTGCGATGTACGCAGGAGATTTTGAACAAGCCCTTTCTCACTACAGGGCGGGGCTGCATCGAGGAATCTCAGAATCACGACGCCGAGTTCTACAAATCAAGCAAAGCGGAGCCGTGAACCCAGAACTTTCCGCAGCCATCCTCGGCTATTTTTCGCCTTTCGATAGCCTCACAAGACGAGAGGACCAAGCGGTCCGCCGAATGTATTACGCCACAATCCTCGCCACCGAAGGCGGCGATTCGCCCCGCGAGTCGTCGGCGATCGGTCGCTATCTTAGCGGCGTGCAGCTCATGCACATCCGCGAGCTTCCCGAAGCGCGTCGTCAATTTCAGGCCGCGCTCGCCTCCGTCAACCCATCGCTACCGACAAATGAGCTGCGGCGTGCCGCGCACCAACGCTTGATGAACGTCGAACTTCGACTGGGAAATTTTACAGCCGCACGTGCCCAACGAAGCCGGCTCGAAGCCGATTTCGACAACGGAAACGGACACCGACTAGACCTTGCGAACTGGCGTGACCGAATCGATTTTTTTTCCGAGTATAAGCTGAGGTAGCGCTCCGTCGGGACTTTCGCCCTACAAGCCGCTAGTCAGCAGCCAGTTTCCGCTCTCACGTACAAGCGAAAATTCAGAGAAATCCTGAAGTCGCATGAAATCCGGTGAGTCTCTCGCGCTGCCCGTACCGTCGAGGAGCGGCTTCAGCCGAAAAGTCGCATAGATCCAAACCCGCGCCACGGCCCGGTCTCCGTCGACATGAATCTCGAGAAAATCCAACGTGAAACGTACAGCCTCAAGCTGGGACATGCGTAGACGCAAAACTCTCCCCAGCTCTTCATAGTTGATATCGTCCTTGGGATCGTCGGTCCCGCCGGTGTCGTGATATGAGCGATCTGCGGTCGCCAAAATTGCAGCGGCATCGCGTTTCACAAATCCCACGCGATAGCGCTCCAGAGTGTCGAGAATCAGCCGAGCGTCGGGCGTGTCTGGAATCTCAGTGCCAGGAATCATCGGGGTGTTGGCGCAACCCGAAGTGCAGACCGCGGAAAACACGGCGAGACACAGCGGGAGCACACCGGGAATGAGATTCCGGAGCAGCGATCGTAGGGTCCAAGGTCGGGGAGTCGAGGTTCCAGGCATCGGGAAGTCCGCTTCGTATCAGGGCTGGCGCGGTAAGACGCCACGCGATCAAACTGCAAAGCCTTTACCACGTGATTTTTCATAAAACATCCATAATTCCAGAAGCTTGCCCAATCAACACCCCCTCGCCCGTTTGCCAAATTGGCAACTCGGCGACACCCGACCGCGCCACTCCGTCTCGCGCGACCATTGCGCCACTCCCGAAGGATCGAATCTCCGGGTACCATGCAGCATGGGCTCCGAAGCGCGTCTCCATCCCCGTCTGCGTATAAACGCGAAAGCCGACATCATCGGCGAGGAGGTCGTATTGGGTCGCCCGTTGGACAACATCTCCATGGGGGGCTGCAGTGTGGGGGGCCACGCTTCCGAAGCCGAGGGGTCCGAAGTGCAAATGGTCCTGAGCTTCCCGACGCACGGCACCAACCTGCCGGTCTACGGTACGGTCGTTCGCGCCAATGATTCGGCGATGGGCATCCGCTTCAGCGATCTCAGCGATGAACAAAAATGGGCTCTACGAAAACACATTCGCGAAGCCCAGTCCCAGTCCCAGTCCCAGTCCCAGTCCCAGTCCCAGTCCCAGTCCCAATAGAATCATGCCGGCCAAGCTCACATCCGAGCAGGCGACGAGGGTCGAGCGCATGGCGCCTCGCGTGGCGAGCATCGCCATCACGGTTGGCCGTGGTCTCTCCCACGTCCCGCGCTCCGACTTGGAGAGCGCTGGCAATGAGGCGCTAGTGCGCGCCGCAACCAGATACGATCCGGAGACCGGTGTCCCCTTTGCGAACTATGCCTACTACAGAATCCGTGGCGCGATGCTCGACACCGCGCGCAAGCAAGCGCCAGGGACCCGCCAAGCTCGACGAGCGTTGCTAAAATTGGAGGCGAGCCAGTCGCTTTTGGAGCATGAGACGCGACGCGGAACCCACAATATCGAAGATGCGGCCCGTCGGGTCGCCGCGGCCCGTGCGATCTACGAGCGCCATGCTCAAATGGCGAAACTTGCGAACGACACCCCGGTCGAACCCGACTCCGTCACGATCGACCGCGACAACCCGGAAACGCAGTTGCTTGCGAAGGAACGTCGTCTTCGTATTGAGAACCTCACCGCGCAGCTGCCCACGGAAGACCGGGAACTGCTCGAAGCGATTTACAACCGAGACATCTCGATGCGTCAATATGCAACCCAGATGGGCGTCAGTGCCGCTACCGTGTCGCGGCGCCATGCCCGGCTACTCGACAAGATCGGCCAACTCATGGGTCCACAGAGTGAGCCCCGCCGCCCCTCATGAAGTCGACCCTAAGAGCTTCAAGCACGGTCACTCTCGCACCGGTCATTGTGGATCCCTCTTGCCCTCGGTCTCTCATTGGCAACTTCGCTTGACGCCTGCGCGCGACAGCGCTAAATGGGCATTCGGCTGATGGAACATCGCACCCCACGAACTCGACTACGCGCGCTCGGACTATCCCAAGTCGTCGAGCTCAACGTGGTTCCCAGCTCCGACTAGCGATCATCCTCCGGCACCGTCTGGAATCGATCGTCACCGAATAGGCGGAGAACCACGTAGGTTCTTCGCCTTTTTCGTTTCGAGAAAGACACTCCCATGTCAGACAAGATCTACATTTTCGATACCACCCTCCGAGACGGCGAACAGTCGGCAGGCGTGGCCTTTACGACCGCGGAGAAACTTGAAATTGCCAGACAACTTGAGAGGCTCGGTGTGGATACGATCGAGGCCGGCTTTCCTTGCACGTCCGCCGGTGATCTCGAGGCCGTAAAAGCCATCTCAAAACACGTCAGGGGCGTAGGAATTTGTGCGCTCGCACGCGCAGTTCCCCGCGACATCGACATCGCTTGGGAAGGTATCAAAGACGCCGCATCTCCACGGCTTCACGTATTTATCAATACGAGCGACATTCAAATCGCCCACCAGCTACGCAAAAACCGCGACGATGTGCTCGAGCAAGCCGCGGCAATGATCACCTACGCAGCGCGCTACACCAGTGACGTGGAGTTCAGCGCCATGGACGCGACGCGTTCCGACCCCGAATTTCTCTGGAAGATCATCGAGCGAGCCATCGCCTCGGGCGCGACGACCATCAATGTCCCTGATTCGGTCGGCTACGCGATCCCCGACGAGGTTACCAAGATGTTTCGCTCCATCAGTGAGCGGGTTCCCAACATCGACAAGGCGAGACTCAGCTTCCACGGCCAAAACGACCTGGGCCTGTGTACGGCCAACAGTCTCGCGGCGATCCAAGGCGGCGCCCGCCAGATTGAGGTGACAGTCAATGGCATCGGTGAGAGGGCTGGAAACACATCCCTCGAAGAGGTCGTGATGGCGCTTGATACGCGAGCCGATCACATCAATGCGCATACGGACATCATCTGCAACGAGATTTTTCACTCAAGCAAGATGGTCGAGCGACTCTCGGGAATGCCAATCCAGTGGAACAAGGCGATCGTGGGCAAAAATGCCTTCCGTCATGGCTCTGGCATCCACCAAGATGGCATCATCAAAAAACGCGAGACATGGGAGATCATGGATCCAAAACGGATCGGCATCCCCGATGGCACCCAGCTCGTGCTCGGAAAACTCTCTGGTCGTCACGCGTTCCGCAAGCGAATCGAAGAATTGGGCTATCAACTCGACGCTTCGGTCCTCAAACGGGCCTTCGAAAACTTCAAAGATCTTGCGGACCGCAAGGTCAATCTCGACGACCGAGACCTCGAAGCGATCATCGGCGAACTCCTGGGCGACGTCGCTGGAGAAATTTGGAGTCTTGATGCCGTCAGCGTATCCACCTCATTAGGATCGCCTGCGACGGCCTCACTGCGACTGCGGGGTCCTGATGGCAATACACACGAAGACGCCGCAACCGGATCAGGACCGGTCGACGCCCTGTGCCGCGCAATGAACAGGGTGACGGGCCTCGAACCGGACCTCGCCCATTTCGGCATCCGTAGCGTCACTGAGGGCATCGACGCCCTCGCTGAGGTGACTATTGAGCTGCGCAGCCAGGGTCTCAGCTACAGCGGTCGCGCGACCGATACCGATACATTGCTCGCCAGTGCACGCGCCTACCTCACCGCGCTCAACCGCATGGTGACCAACGAGAGCCGACGCGAATCCGTATCTGCGCCATAGCGCAGCCACAAGGCAGCCGCCCACCTGCGGCACGCAATCCGTGTGCCACCCCGATACGATACACAGGGTGGGCGCCTGCATTTCGTATCCGCTTCTATCGCTCCTCTACAACGTAGAAACCGCGAAAGAGACGGAGCGGGATCTTCTAGCCAACTCGGGTCAAGAAACCGCAGCCGCTCCCACGACGGGACATCTCGTGCATCCGATGACCCTTCGGCCTCCGTCTTGGGCCAAATCGGCCGCTGCGCTCGTCCAGTTGCGCCCATCGTGGCGCATTCGTGGGCCACAGGGATTTGAGCAGGCCCAGCGTAATTCGAACATCGGGCTCATGCCGCGCAGCGTGGCGTCGATAGTAAGGGGGACACCGCTCCGCCCCTATGTCGACCGCTGCAAAATCCCATTCCAACATGAACTCCGGCGCCATCCTTGCGCGCCGAGTTGTGGTCGGCGTCGCTGATCTGAAGGCTGGGATCGGTGTTGGGAGCCTCATCACCCATGCACTCGGCTCCTGCATCGCGGTCATCGGCTGGGACCCCACATACCGGATCGGCGTGATGCTTCACCTGCGGCTCCCTTCCAGCCGTGAAGACGGCGAGCGCGTTGAAGACTGACCATGATCCGCAAATTCGGACAGTTTTGATTTCAGGCAACCAAGATTGTGGCAGCGTGTTGGGATTCAAATTGATTGGGAGAAAGGTAGCCTAAGGTCGAGTGGAGACGCTCGGCATTGTAGAACATCTCGATGTCGTCCACGATGGCGTTTCGGGTCTCCTCGGTCGGCATGATTTGTCGATGGAGAAGTTCCTGTTTGATCTTGTCGTTGAAGCTTTCTATCACGCTATTGTCGTAGCAGTCTCCCTTTTTCGACATGCTTTGAACGAAGCCTTGGGCCTTGGGCAGATTCAAGGGGTGGTCGCAACACCTCCTTGTTGAACCGACAATCGCTCATTGAAGACTTCAGCGGGAGTTCTCC
>CAYTFJ010000089.1:0-16646 GCA_964437075.1 uncultured Nannocystaceae bacterium | reverse complement strand
CTATGCGAGTATTTATATTCGTTCGAACAGTTGTCGATGGCCCTGTATCCTTCATAAAGACAATTTACGAAGGACACGATTTTTGGGTGTGTGGGACGTCTTCGAAGAAGGCTGCGTGTTTTGATTCAGAGGTGTTCGAACAAAGGTGACTCAGGGTCGAGTGCCCCCGTTCGGAGTTGCAAAAAAATCGAGGGTATCGATGAAATGCCGAGGGTCTCATGACTCGAGCGCACGGAAATCCGAGAGAGAATTTTTTGCTTGATCTTGCTTGATCTTGCTTGATCTTGAAGATTTCTCCGACGGCGGAATCGAGGCCCCTCCAGCCCGTGACATGATCAGTTTCATTCGCTTGGCCTTTTGAGCGGCATGGAAGTGCTTCGATGCCGATGGGTTCCGGCCATCGGAGGCTGTTTATGAATGAGGAGCGAGCGTGCTTTCTTGCTTGCTGAGTGTTTGTGATGTCGGTTTTGGGTGGGCAGGGATCATGGCCGGAGATTGGGCTACCCTGCTGCGATGAAGTCCCCAGAGCGAGCAAACTTCGCGATTCAGAAGATGAAGCGCTGGCCGTGGATGGAGGGCCTGGGCTTGGGCTTGGGCTTGGCAGGTTGTGGGCTGGCTCCGGAGTCTCCGCAGGTTGAGCCCCGTGCGTCCTTGGCCAAGGTGGTGAACAGCGATCCTCGAGGGGTGAACGACCAGCCTGATTGGGACAGCCTGGCTCAAAAAATGCGCAGTGCGATGTTGGCAAGAATGCCGAGTCCGCTACCGAGCGACATTCGGGGAAGTTGCGAGGCGATGCTCGATACGGCCCGACGCTACTACGAGGCGACGCTTGAAGAGTCGTTGCATCGCGCGGAACGGCTAGCAGAGCTGGAGTCGACGCGGGGGGCCGACTTGGCTTCGTGTATCGCGCAGAGCAGCATCGAAACGACGGTTTGTGTTCGGCTTGGACTCGAAGACCGTGACGGGGAGTTCCCTTGGCTTCTCGACCAATGTTCCAGGGCATTTCCAAGCCCGCCCCGGGCTGTGGATGAATCTCCTACGCTGGAGAAGTCGGTCGAATTTGGCTTTGTCGGCGATATTATCTTTGGCCGTTATCGAGACCATGGCTACGATGCGATCGGGGAGAATGGCTACGATCTGTTCTCTGATGTCGCTCCCCTTCTCGGAGCAGATATCTTGGTCGCAAATCTTGAGACGCCGGTCGCTGAGGTCGTCGCCAAGACCAGCCCGATCGGTTCGAAGTTTCGTTTCGCAGCCTCGCGCGAAGATGTGCGCGGACTGGCGAAGTCTGGTTTTGATGTGGTGTCCTTGGCCAACAACCACTATTTTGACCTCCGCCAGGCGGGTCAGCGCGACACCCCGAGAATCGTTCAAGAAGAAGGGATGACGGCGATCGGAGCTTCGCGGGAGCAGCCCCCGTTGTTTCGAGTCGATACCCACACGTGGGGTGGATGGAAGGTCGCCTTTTTGGCCGTGAGTACACGAAGAAATGCCCCACATCGAGGCGATGCACCGGCGCTCCCATTTCTGAGCCTACGGGAGATGGCGACGACGCTGGGGCCTCAGATCTCAGGCGCCCGCAAGGACCATGATCTTGTGGTTGTTGCGGTGCACTGGGGCGATGAATATGCCGAAGAGCCGAATCTCTACCAACGACGAGCCGCGCATGCCCTCGTCGATGCTGGGGCCGATCTGGTTGTCGGTCATCATCCGCACGTGCTCCAAGGGGTGGAGCAGTACGGGAATGGAGTGATCGCCTATTCGATGGGAAATTTTTTGTTCGAGAATACGACGGCAATTCCACGTTTGACAGGCGTATTGAAGGCTCACTTCACGCGCCAGCCCGTAGGGAGAGCCTGTCTCGATCGCGTGCGTTTCGAGCCGGCGTATATCAAACGAACGCCAGTAAAACATCCAGTTCCGGCCACGGGAGGCATGGGGAAGCGAATCCGAGCGAGGGTGATCGCTCAGGGGCACGCGCTCGACAGCGAGTGGTCGCGCATCGAGGGCAGTGAGGCGCTTGAACTCAAACTTCCGGGGTGTTGACGGCAGTCACCAGTTTGTCTAGCGCTACGATCGCGGTCTCAAGGTCCTGTAGACGCTTGATCGTGTCGAAGCTGTCTCGCATGTCGGGACGCAGGGCTGCAGCCATGCGCAGCCACTGTTTGAGTCGACGAAGGGTGCGCCCGGCTCCGGGAGCCGTTTCGGCGTTTGTGTAGGCGGTCGTGGTCGTGGGTGCCCCGTACTCTCGTAGGACTGTCGCCAACTCCGCACGGCTAAAGGGGTCGTTTCGCCATCCGCGTAGACGGGCGAAGAGCCCAGGGAAGGCCATGGCTCCACGGCCGATCATGAACCCTTGGCATCGGCTCTCTCGCGCGCAGCGTTCGAGGCTGCTCGGGTCGACGATGTCTCCATTGGCCACAACGGGGATGTTGATCGCCTGTTGTGCGTCCGCGATCGCGTGCCAATCGATCGGTGGGCGGTAAAGCTGCATACGCGTGCGTCCGTGGACCGTCAGCCAGCTTGCGCCGCCGGACTCCGCGGCACGCGCGATGTCAGCGATGGCGTGGCTGTTTTCCCAGCCCGTTCGGATCTTGACGGTGACCGGCACATTGTTGGGTAGCGCTTCTCGGACCGCTGCCGTGATCGTCTCGATGCGCGAGGGTTCCTTGAGCAACGAGGCGCCGCCGTCATGGCGGTTGACTGTTTTTGCCGGGCAGCCGAAATTTAGATCGATGCCCGGTGCACCCAACTGTGCGGCGAGGGCGGCGCTCTGGGCCATGGGCTCGGGTTTTCCACCCAAGAGTTGGACAAAAACTGGGACTCCGGCGTCCGTGCAGCCCGCCGTCGTCAGCTCTGGACAATGGGCCCGCAAGACCTTGGGTGAGACACAAAGATCGGTGACTCGGACAAACTCAGACACACAGAGGCTGATGCCGCTGCTGCCCGAAAATAGATCGGTGAGGATCTTTCGATGTCCATAGTCGGTGACCCCGTCCATGGGGGCCAAGGCCAGAAACAGCCCGGGGTCGTGAGGACGTCGTGCGAGGGCGGTGGTCACGCTAGAGACCTACACGTTCGTCGATCCAGCGGCGGAGATAGTCGAGAAAATCGCGGTCCACGCGACGTCCAAGGTCTGCGTAGTGGCCCGGGATGGAGCGTCCCGGCTCAGGCTTGAAGAGATGATCGAGGTCCGCAAAGAGCTTCGTGTCGCTTCCGCGCTTGCCGTGGGCCTCAACCTCGGCGAGGACCGCGTCAAAGTCGGCGCTGGGGTCGATCTGAAAGTCTTTTCCCCCTTGAAGGGCAAGGACTGGGCTCTGCACATGGTGGATCGCTGCGATGGGGTCTTCTTTGAAGATTTCGACCATCCAGTTTCGGAGCGGTTCATGGGCGGCGGGAAGCTCCTGGTTGGCGAGCGCTGCCTGGTGGATTCGGCGAGTGTTGGCGATGGCTCGCGCGCGGGTTTCGGCATCGGTGAGGGCCAATGCGGCCGAAATTTCTCCGTAGATGACCTCCTGAAATGTCCGTCCAGGGGCAGCCAACAAAACAACCCCAGCGAGGCGAAAATGGCGACGTCCGATCTGGATCGGTTGCGAAGCAATCTTCGCTGCGCTGAGTGCCCCTTCTCCGTGGCCGATGAGGATGATCCGCTTGGGATCGACGCCAGGGTACTGTGCCAAGGCGTTCATGGCCCTACGTCCATCCTCGACCGTATCGAGGTACCCAGGCGTCACGTCGGGACCGAGTTCGCTGTTGCCGACCCCCCGATCGTCCATTCGTAGGACGATGTATCCGGCCCGTGCGAGGTGGTCGTGGATCTCGTGGCTGCCGACGTCGATGGGGCTTCCGGGGACGAAGCCATGCCGGTCTTGCGGTCCGGACCCGCTTAAAAAGACGACTCCGGGGCGAAGTCGAGACCGATCGGATGCATCTTCGTCGGCTCGCTTGACAATCTCACCGGCGAGGGAGGGGCGGGTAGGGCTACCTTCGATCGTGATATTCTCGAGTTTTAGATCGTCGGTATCGAGGTAGTGAGGCGCCGGCTCTGCGGGAAGTTTTGTGGTGAGCGTGTCCGTTTGTTGAGACCGATAGAGCGGTGAGCCTCCGGAGCGACCACTCGAAATTTCAAGGTCGTCGAGCGTAGTCGCCGAGCCTCGCAAATCGAATTTTCCGTTCTCAGAGCGGGCGGCGGTTCCGTGCTCACTTTTCTCCAGAACAAAATCGAGAACGGAAATACGATCGTGTTCCGGAATGTAGCTGCGCTGGGAAAAAGTCGTACCTTGGTGCCCGATCCCGAGCCGAAACATGAGTTCGCGAATATAGAGGCTGTGCGCTGGTGTCACCCAAAGGGGAGCCTCTGGATGAAAGGAAACGACGCGTTGTTCGCCGAGCCGAGCGATAACGAGTTCTCCGGATGCCCAATCAAATTCGGTGTTCACAGTCGGTGTCCGAAGCTGACCGCCGACCGGGGCGCCAAGGTCGTTCAGCCAAAGATGAAATTCATAGTCTGGAACGGTCGCGTCAGTGGTTTCGAGTTGGCTCACGAAGTGCCAGCCCCGTTCGTCTTTTCCACGGCAATGTCCTCGGGTGGTGGCGACTGTCCTGCCCTCTGAGAGAATGTCCCAGCTGCGGGTTCGTGGGTCGCAGAGGGTCTCTGGGTCTGCATGTGTCCCGGCGAGCGAGGGCGCGCTGGCCGGGTCGATAGCGAGTTGAACAGCGGGAACAGCGTGGCAGGCCGGGAGGGAAGCGCTGGCGAGACACAGCGCTGCAGCAAAAAAGAACGGTAGGCCCGACGAAGGCTGAGCACGTGCATGAGTGGCCATCGAAACAGTGTCTCAGGGCTGGGCGAAGCTGCAAAAAAAGTGCGACAAACAAGAGACGTTCAGGCTTCGATTTCTTGTCGATGTCTAGGCAGGGCAAGCAGAGCTCAGCTCTGGAGCTCAGGATCGCGGCTTGGAAACCACTTCGAGGCGATTCGGACGGCATTGGTCGCGGCCCCGAGCCGAAGATTGTCGGCGGCGATTGTCAGGCAGAAGGTACGACCTCCGTCGTCACGAATGTCGCGGCGCAGGCGGCCGACGAGCACTCGGTCGCGTCTCTGAAGGGTTGCGAGTGCGGAAATGTCGTCACCTGCGGGACCGGGGAGGTAGTCGACCCATGGCGCATGTCCCTGGGTATAGACCGCCGCGAGGTCCTTGACGCTTGCGGGTTCGCCCAGCCCGATCCACGCATTTTCGAAGTGGCCGACGGCGACCGGAACCCGGCAACATTGCGCGGAGATCGAGAGCCGCGGGAGCCCGAGGATTTTTCGGCTCTCGGAAACGAGCTTGCGCTCTTCGGAGGAAAACCCGGAGTCGTCGGTGCCGCCGCCGTGCGGTTTCGTATTTGCAGCGTAGCTGGAGGGGTCGAAGCTCTGGCCGAGCTTGGCGCCGTCATAGCCGGCTTTCGATGCAGCGAGAAACTGGTCGAGGGCGGCTTTTCCCGCCCCGCTGATGGCCTGGTAGGTGCTGACGGTGGCCCAAGTGAGTTCCCAGCAGCGAGCGAGCGGGGCCACGGCCAAGGCGAAGGCAATGGTTGTGCAGTTTGGGTTTGCGATTAGGTATTCGTTGGCGGTGACCTGATCGCAGTTAACGCCCGCTGCGATCAGCGGAACTTTCGGGTCGGCGCGGAAGGTGTTGCTCTTGTCGATGACGCGGTAGCCGAGCTCAAGAAGGCGGGGGACGTAGCGTGCGCTGTGACGGTCGTCGAGTGCGACCAGAGCGAGATCTCCACGGGGCGCGTCCGCAAGCTCCAGGCGGTCGGCGGCTTGGACCGAGTAGGAACGGTCCGAGAGGCTGAGGGTTTGGTCGCGGCTGGCGTACAGCGCGACGGAAGCATCGGGCCATGCACGCGGGATCAGGTCGATGAGTTCACGGCCCACCAGACCGGTTGCTCCAAGCACACAGATCTTCATGCCTGCGCTATACCATCGCTATCCGTTGCGGTCCCTGGGAAATCGATGGGCGAGCAAGGCCGAAGCGAGAACACTCCGATCTGTGATCGAGCGGGGCTCCGGAAGATCGTTATTTCTTTGAATGATCGAATTATAGTTACGCGTTTCAAGCGCAGCTTGAGGACCGTATCGCGGTCGGGCCTCTGACTCGGTGTGTTGGCTTCAGTTTTTGTCGCCGAAAGCGCGGAGATCACAGAAGCTCGCGCGTGAGCGAACTCGCCCCGACCCATGATTCAGAAACGAGGTGAAGAGCGAGCGCGGGGCTGCACCCCGGTCGTGGGCCCCCTAGGGCGGTGATGGGAGGAGATCGCCCAGAGTCCTTTGCAGTGGCGAGGTTGCAGTGGTCGACGGGGGGAGATTTCTGCTAGGCACAGGGCCGATGTCCGACCGCGCAGCCCTCTCCCCCCGCTCTGTTGATTCCCAACTCCAGGTGCGGATGGCAAACACAATCCGTGGCCTGACGATGGACGCGGTCGAAGCCGCCAAGAGCGGCCACCCCGGAATGCCGATGGGTTCAGCTGAACTGGCGACCGTGTTGTGGACGCAATTCATGGTTCACGATCCCAGCCTTCCGAGCTGGCCGAACCGAGACCGCTTTGTGTTGTCCGCGGGGCATGGGTCCATGCTGATCTATTCGCTCCTGCACCTCACTGGATACGATCTTCCTCTGGAAGAGCTGCGAAACTTTCGTAAGTGGGGCTCACGGACCGCGGGTCACCCCGAGTATGGGCACACCCCAGGAGTTGAGATCACCACCGGACCTCTTGGAACCGGTTTTGCGAGCAGCGTGGGTTTTGCGCTGGCCGAGCGATTCTTGGCTGATCGCTACAATCGCGAGGGGCATCGGATCGTCGACCATTTTACCTACGGAATCGC
This sequence comes from uncultured Nannocystaceae bacterium, assembly GCA_964437075.1. GTDB lineage: Bacteria > Myxococcota_A > Polyangia > Nannocystales > Nannocystaceae > CAYTFJ01. Next base: position 9,778 of record CAYTFJ010000089.1, on the reverse strand, counting down.
GGGCGATGGCTGCTTGATGGAGGGGATCTCCGCGGAGGCGGCGAGCCTGGCGGGTCACCTTGGCCTGGGCAAGCTTATCTACCTCTGGGACGACAACCACATCTCGATCGACGGCAGCACCGATCTTACCCTTACAGAGGATGTGCGCGGTCGTTTCGAGGCCTACGGTTGGCAAGTTCTTAATGCCGATGGCCACGACCCTCGCTCGGTACGTGAGGCGCTGGCGCTGGCGCGCGGCGAGGGGGAGAAGCCCTCGTTGATATGCTGTCGAACGGTCATCGGAAAGGGCGCACCGACCAAACAAGGCAGTTCAAGCGTCCATGGGGCGGCGCTGGGGGCTTCGGAGATCAAAGCGGCCAAAGAGGGGCTGGACTGGCCCCAAGAGTCTTTTCACGTCCCTGAAGATGTCAGCGAGGCTTTGCGTTCTGCGCAGGGCGATTTGCGTGCCGTGCGTGAGCAGTGGCAGACGGCTTTTGCCGCCTATGCACGGGACTACCCTGGGCTAGCGAGCGAGTTTCAGATTCTCGAGGCGGGGGACCTTCCTGAGGGGGTCTTCGACAAGCTGCCGACCTACAAGGATGGCGAGAAGCTAGCGACCCGAAAAGCGAGCGGGAGCGTTCTGGCGGCCATCGCTGCACAGCATCCGACCTTCTTGGGAGGCTCGGCAGACTTGGCCGGTAGCAACTGCTCGACGATACCGGACAGCCCTGGGCAGTCTCGTGAGCATGTCGGAGGCCGAAATATTCATTTTGGAGTGCGTGAGCATGCCATGGCAGCGATTTGCAATGGGCTCGCGCTGCACGGAGGCGTTCGCTGTTTTGACGCGACGTTCCTGGTGTTCAGCGATTTTATGCGGGGTGCCTTGCGTCTCTCGGCACTGATGGGCCTTCCGGTTACACATATTTTTACGCACGACAGCTTCTATTTGGGCGAAGACGGCCCGACTCACCAGCCGGTCGAGCACGCCATGTCGTTGCGGGCAATCCCGGGTTTGCACGTGGTGCGTCCGGCCGACGCGCGAGAAACGGTGGGTGCCTGGCGCCTGGCCATGGAGCGTGGCGATGGGCCGACGGCGTTGCTGCTCACACGTCAGGGCATAGCGACGATGCCCGGTTCGAGAGACGATATCACTTGCGGTGCCTATATTCTGCGCGATGCGCCCGACGGCGATCCCGAAGGTATCCTGGTCGCCACGGGGTCCGAGGTGAGCCTCGCTCTGCGTGTCGCCGAGCAGCTTGAAAAAGAAGGTCGGTCGCTGCGCGTGGTGTCGATGCCCTGCTGGGAAGCTTTTGCGCTCCAGAGTAGGGAGTACCAGGAGGAGGTGCTTCCGCCGCGGATCACCCGCAGATTGGCGATCGAAGCCGGGATCACCTTGGGCTGGGATCGCTACGCCTCCGCCGCCGTGGGTATCGATCATTTTGGGGCTTCTGCACCCGCAGCCGATCTTGAGCGGGAGTTCGGCTTCACCGCCGAGGCTGTTGCCCAGCGCTACCGGCAACTGGAGAGCTAGCGGCAGCCCGAAGCCCGTGGGAGGACGGGTCGCAGCTTCGAAAGCGCGCGATGGGCGCCGACGGGGACGAGTGCGAACTTTCACGTCCATTGGGCGAAGAGAAGTGTGTCGATGGGTGTCACGCGGGCTCGGCTGTGGCATGCTCCGCGCCCGCAGGCACCCTACGAGCGGCGCCGCAACAACTGAGCACACAGCCATGGACCTCGAAAAAGTTCGTAACATCGGAATCTCCGCCCACATTGACTCGGGGAAGACGACCCTGACCGAGCGCATCCTTTTTTATACGGGGAGCATTCACAAGATCGAAGAAGTTAAAGGAAAGTCTGGCGTGGGCGCCACGATGGATTCCATGGAGCTCGAACGCGAGCGTGGGATCACGATTCAATCTGCGGCGACGGCCGTCAAATGGGGCGAGTTCGATGTGAACATCATCGACACGCCAGGACACGTTGACTTCACGGTCGAGGTTGAGCGAGCGCTCTCGGTGCTCGATGGCGCGATCTTGGTGCTCTGCGCGGTGTCGGGCGTGCAGTCGCAGTCGATCACGGTCGATCGTCAGATGCGGCGATACAATGTCCCTCGCGTAGCGTTCATCAACAAGATGGACCGCGCGGGTGCAGATGCAGTGAAAGTTACGGATCAGCTGCGGGACAAGCTGCATCACAACGCCGTCATGGTGACTTACCCCATCGGCGCAGAGGAGCTTCACAACGGCTGCGTGGATCTGATCACCCGTGAAGCTTGCTACTTCGATGGCGACAACGGCGAGAACATCCGCCGTGAGGCCTGCCCGGAAGAGCTCAAAGAAGAGGTTGAAGAGTACCGCGCCAAGCTGGTCGAGGCCCTCGGCGACTTCGACGACGCGATCATGGAAAAGTTTCTCGAGGGCGAAGAGGTGAGCGCAGAAGAGATGCGTCCCGTGATTCGCCGGGCGACGCTGAGCTTGGAGCTGACACCGGTGTTCGTCGGGTCCGCCTACAAGAACAAAGGCGTACAGATTCTTCTCGACGGGGTGATGTCCTACCTTCCGAACCCAACCGAGGTGAAGAACGTGGCTTTCGACCTCGATGACGACGAGAAAGAGATCCAGCTCAAGAGCGACAACTCCGAGCCTCTTTGCTCGCTGGCGTTTAAGCTTGAGGACGGCAAGTATGGTCAGCTGACCTACACGCGGATCTATCAAGGGTCTCTGATCAAGGGCGAGTTCATCTACAACTCGCGTACGGGCAAGAAGGTCAAGGTGGGTCGTCTCGTTCGGATGAACTCCGACAAGATGGAAGACATCGACTCCGCGGGTTCGGGTGACATCGTCGCGTTGTTCGGTATCGATTGTGCGTCAGGCGACACCTTCACCGACGGCAAGCGCAACTACTCGATGCAGTCGATGTTCGTGCCAGACGCGGTCATCTATTACTCCGTCGAGCCCAAGGACAAGGGCGCACAAACCAACTTCTCGAAGGCTCTCAATCGTTTTGCCAAGGAAGATCCGACCTTTCGTGTACGGCGCGACGAGGAGTCGGGCGAGACGATTATTTCGGGCATGGGCGAGCTTCACCTCGAGGTCTACATCGAGCGTATGAAGCGCGAGTATCAGGTGGAAGTCACGGCGGGGCGCCCACAGGTGGCCTACCGCGAGGCGATCACCAAGGAAGTCAGCTACAATTACACCCACAAAAAGCAGACCGGTGGTTCGGGGCAGTTCGCGCGACTCGCTGGTTTTATGCGACCCATCGACGAGGAGACGGAGGGCGACAAGCACTATCGGTTCATCAACAAGGTGACCGGCGGCTCGATCCCCCGCGAGTACATTCCCTCGTGTGACAAGGGTTTCAAGTTCTCGATGGACAAGGGCGTGTTGATCGAGTTCCCGGTGACCGGTGTCGAGATGGTGGTCAACGATGGCTCTGCTCACGCCGTGGATTCCAGCGATATGGCCTTCACGATCGCTGCACGGGCAGCCTTCCGTGATGCCATGCGCCGCGCGAAGCCAGTGATTTTGGAGCCCTTGATGAAGGTTCAGGTCGAGGGTCCCGAAGAGTTCCAGGGCGGGATCACGACGACGTTGATCCGTCGCCGAGGCACGGTCGTGGGCTCTGAGAGCAACTTCGGGACGGTCTCGATCGACGCTCACGTTCCGCTGTCTGAGATGTTTGGTTATTCGACCGAGCTGCGCAGCGCGACCCAGGGCAAGGCTGAATACACCATGGAATTCGCCAGGTACTCGCCTGTTCCCGCCAGCGTTCAAGAAGAGCTGGTGAGGGATTACCAAAACGCCAAAAAATAGGGCGGTCAGACTACAAAGAAAGGAGGGTCAGCGATGTTGGCCCTCCTTTCTTGTGTCCTGGTTTCTCGGTGAAGCTCAGTTGAAGCTCACCTGAATCTCGAAGTTCCCGCCGCCACTTCCGGCCTGGTCCATGACCAAGTAGAAGTTGGATGGTCCCATAAAACCGTGCTGGAGATAGCGTTCCGACTCGCTGCCCGTATGGCATGCGATCTCGTGGTGGCCAGAACATCCCAGGGTGAGTGACAGCACCGGAAGGCTTGTTCCTGACCAGCGTAGAATCTCGACCTCGAGTTTTCCTGGACCTTGCACTTGCAGAGGGAACATTCGCTCATCACCAGGAGCGAAACAGGTGCCCTCAAAATGTCCCTGGGTGGCCTCTAGTTCGCCTGTGATGACCAACGGTTGATCCGCCGCACGCTGGACAACCATGCGGTTGTCGACGGTATCTCCCGCGACGCTGCTCAGACAAAGATCGTTCACTTCAGCGACGCCGAAGTTGAACGACATGCGATAGGGCCCGGACTCACCTGCATGGGAATCGACGATGGCGTAGTAGTCGTAGGATGGCAGGACGAAGGTCCCGTATGTCGGGTCTTGGGTGACGATGGGGGCGCAGACGGACTCTTGCGGTGCTGCGACAACACTGAGGTCCTCGTCACAGGGACTTGCGGGGCTGCCCACCGGGATTCGGACGACTCGAAATACGGGGTTGATGTCCGTACCTTGGGGGTTAAAGGTGAATACGGCGTCGTAGGCTCCCGTCGCGCTCGGAAGTTTGTAGACATCTTCGCCACCAGATCCGCCGCAGCTGCCCACGATGTCGCCACAACCGCCAAGATTTCCGTTGATCTGAACCGGTACTGCGGCGAGTTTAATGGGGGCTTCGCAGGAACCAGCACGAAGATCTTGGCTGGGTTCGCCGGTACCATCTTCGCCCTCTTCGACACAGATCTGCTCACCGGTGGGGTCGGTACGGAGGCCGCAGCCCATAAAGAGAAGGGTCGCCAGCAGCCCGTGAAATCCGGTGCGGCTGCGGGAGGGATATTTCGTCGATGGCAGACCAACCATGAGTGCAGTGGAGGATAGCCCGGCTTCACATTTCGCGGCTGAGAAAAGTCATCGCCGACCGGGAAGTCAGAGATTCGAGAGTGCGTACAGTGCGCATTGTCGCAAGCGACCGATGGACGGTGGGACGCGCGGATTGCGATGTCGATCGACGTAGTCTAGTTCGCGTCTCGCTCGTAGAACCACCGCATCGTGGTCTCGAGACCTTGAGCGAGCGAGACTCTTGGAGCGTAGCCGAGCTGAGATCGGGCTCGGTCGATGTCGGCGTGGCTGTGGCGAATGTCCCCGTGGCGGAATGGTTCGTAGCGAGGTGTGGGAGGGGCGGAGCCGAGACCCAAAATTTTCATTCCATCCTTCAACATGATGAACAACTCATTGAGGGTTGTTCGTCCACCGAGGGCAATATTGAAGACGTCGTCCGTCGTCGACGGAGCCGTGGCCGCTAGGATGTTGGCCTCTACGACATTTTGTACCGGACAAAAATCGCGGGAAGTCTCTCCGTCGCCAAAGATCGTGGGTGCTTCTCCTGCAAGCAGAGATGAGATCCAGCGGGGAATCACGGCTGCGTAGGCGCCTTGCGGATCTTGGCGGGTGCCCACGACGTTGAAGTAGCGGAGACCTCGGCAGGTGGCCCCATAGGATTGTGTCCAAGCTGAAGCATAGGTCTCGTTGACCTGTTTGCTCGCGGCGTAGGGCGAAAGGGGGCGCCCTTGTTGGCTCTCGCTCTTGGGCAACTCCGGGCTGTCGCCGTAGACCGACGATGACGAGGCATAGACGAGGCTTTCGCAACCGCGTTCGCCACGGATCGCTTCGAGGATGTTTCCGAAGCCGTCGACATTGACCGCGAGGGTCTCAAGCGGTTTGAGGACCGAACGAGGCACTGAACCGAGGGCGGCCTGATGCAGCACATAAGAGACCCCGGCGGTGGCACGACGGCAGCAATCGAGATCGCGAATATCACCTTCGATCAGGGTGAATTTGTCCCGACATCCGGGCCGTGTTGCTTCGGCCTGGCGGAGAAGACCTTCGATGTTGTGTGCGTAGCCCGTGGAGAAGTTGTCGAGCACGACGACCTCCTGTCCCAACTCGAGCAGTCGCGCGGCGATGTGTGAGGCGACAAAGCCGGCGGCGCCAGTGACTAGCCAACGACGTGGAGACGCCGTTAGACATTGTTCAACCTCAAGAATCTTGGGTGCGCTCATAGTCTCCAGTAGTGGGTACCTTCGGGGAGTGTCGAGGGATCCAAGACCGCTCGAACATCGGTGATGACACGAGCCTTTGCCGCGAGTTCAACGGTAAGCGCGGCCAGGCCCTCGTGAGGAACGGCAAGAATCACGGCATCGAGCGGGCTCGCTCGCAGGTGCTCGGCCGAGACCAACTCCAAGCCGTACTCGCGGCGGGCGTCTTCTGGGGCAGCCAGGGGGTCGTGGACGAGGACGTCTTGGCCGTAGGATTCCAACTCCGCAATGATGTCGGGAACCCTCGAATTGCGAATATCGGGTACGCCTTCTTTGAACGCGAGCCCGAGAACCGCGACCTTCGAACCTTTGGCCAGGCCGCCCGAGTGCGCGAGCGCCTTGATGGTTCGTCGCGCCACAAAGGGGCCCATTTCATTGTTGATGCGTCGGCCGGCGAGAATTACTTGTGGGGTGATGCCGACCTCTTCAGCCTTGGTCGTCAGATAGTAGGGGTCGACGCCAATGCAGTGACCTCCGACCAAACCCGGGTGAAAGGGCAAAAAATTCCATTTTGTACCCGCGGCAGCCAAGACCTCTCGGGTGTCGATGTTGAGCCGATCAAAGATGACGGCCAGCTCGTTCATGAAGGCGATGTTGAGGTCGCGCTGAATATTTTCGATGACCTTCGAGGCTTCGGCAACTCGGATCGATGAGGCACGGTGTACACCCGCCTGTACGACAGCGCTGTAGACGGAGGCGATGGTTTCGAGGGAGGAGGCATCTTGTCCCGAGACCACTTTGACAATGGTCTCGAATCGATGCTCCTTGTCGCCGGGATTAATACGTTCGGGTGAGTACCCCACCTTGAAGTCCAGGCCGCACTTCAGGCCGGACTCGGACTCGAGAATGGGTGCACAGATCTCTTCGGTGACTCCGGGGTAAACGGTGGACTCGTAGACGACGATGTCGCCGGGGGTCAGTGCGGCGGCAACGGTGCGGCTCGCGGCCCGCAGCGCGCTAAGATCTGGATGCTTTTGTGCATCGATCGGTGTCGGGACCGCAACGATGAAAAAATTAGCATCGCGGAGTTGGGCGGGGTTCGCGGTGAAGGTGACATGTTCGGGGTTAAGGTCCTCGTGAGAGACCTCGCCGGTGCTGTCGTTTCGCTGGATCAGACGCTCAACCTTGGCGCGGTCGACATCGAAACCTAAGGTGCCCGAAAAGCGTCGCCCCATGGCGAGAGCGACGGGCAGGCCAACATAGCCCAGACCCACCACTGCGATTCGACGGGAAGCAAGGCTCGTCATTGGCACCAGCTTCGCCTGGGCTCAGGCGAGGTGCAAGGGGCTTGCTGCCGCAAAGCGCTCGATGGGCGCAGGAATGCCGTGCCGCATCGCCTGGACCCCTGCGACGTCTACGGATTTGTGTCGGCCTTGGTGACCGGCTTCAGGGCGAGGGAAAGCCCGGAGACGTAATGTTGGCGCAGGATTCCGCCCGGGTTTCCATGTTGTTGACGGTGTTGCATTCTCGTGATTGGGGATTTGTGACGACCAAGGTGAAGGGGACGTCTCCACGGCGAAGCGGTTCAAGGTCAATGTCGCCGGAGGCCTGAATGCTCCCAAAGCGAGAGTTCCCAGGAAGCAAGCGCTCGCTGATTGTCGTCTGGCCGAGCATGGTTCCACTCGTTCCTTCTCCTGCGTAGAGCGTCACGGTGGTGGGTGCGCTTGCACCGCCCTGCCCGAGATTGGAGAGTTTGAACCCGATGTAATATTCGTCGGCCGTGTAGCATGTACTCTCGATCGAGCTTAGCTGTAGATCCGGAAGTGGAAACCAAGTAGCGATCGCTCGATTGGCACGAAAACTGTTCTGGTGTGGATTCTGCCAGTGGGGCCATTCTGGAGTCGGGATGGTCTGGCCGTCGTACTCGATGTTGCTGCCGTGATAGCTATGCTGATTCCATGTGTTCCGCGTGGGCATCCACTCGCCCTCGCTGGCACCCCAAATACGGATTCCTCGCTGCGTTCCGCCCTCGCAGGTGGTACCGGCCGCGTAGTCGTTCGCGGCGGTGATGAGCTCGGCGTGGCCGTCGTTGTCGAGATCTACGAAGATCGGATTCTCCCACAGCGTCAGGTCGGTATTGCAGATCTCGGCGATCGGGGCGCCGTTGTTGTCGCCGTCGAACACGCGAAGGTGGGTCTCGTCAACGTGCACAACCTCGACCACACCATCCCCGTCGAGATCCATGGCGGTCGCTCCGACGGTTCCAGAGCCGCAGTCCTGTGTGGGCTGAATCCATAGCAGGGTGTCCGCATTGGCGATCGTCGGGTCCATGAGTGCGTTCCCGCTGAAAACGGCATAGCCCAGCCCGCCGGGCACTCCGACATCCGGGTAGCCGTCGCCGTCGATGTCGGCGACCAGAGGGGGTCCGCCGCCTCCGTCTTTTTCGCAGCCGCTAGGGTCGAGGGGGCCATTGATATTCACCTCGGTCCGAAAGAGACTCGCGCCGTTGGGAACACTCTCATCGCGGTGCCAGATGGTGAGCTCATGAAGATCTGAGGCGCGGTTGCTAGAGATACTGATGATTTCGGGCTCGCCGTCGAGGTTGAGATCTGCGACCGCGACCCACTCTGCGAGTAGCCGTGAGTCCGCCAAGAGACCTCCATCCGGGCTGTAAATTCGGGACGCACCGACAATCTCCATGGTTTGATCATCGTCAAGATCGACGATCGCTAGGTTGGCCCATCCGTTGGGGTGGTCGTTGATCGAGAAGCTGGCCTCGATCGCCCCGGTTCTCCCGTCAAGGACATTGCGGTGGGTGATGACCTCGGGCTCGCCATCGCCGTCGACGTCGGCGATGTTCGGCATGAAGCAGCCATCCCCCGAGGGAGAGGTCCATAGAACCTCCCCGTCGCCGGTGTAGGCCCGCGCCGCACCGTTGATCGTGCACGCGACGATCTCCGCTCCGGAAATGCCATCGAGGTCTCCTGCCGCCAGCTGATGGCCGGGGTGGGTGAACTCACTATTTTCGGTGGTGAAAGCTGTCCATTTTTGTTCGAGCACGCCATTGATGATGGAGAGCGCTTGAATATGGCCAAAGGAGGTCCAGGTGGAGGTGAAACTGGTGAAGATAAGGTCGGGAATGTCGCGACCGTCAACTTTTCCATCGCAGTTGTCATCGTCGAGTTGGGCGACGATCGGCGTCATCATCACCATGTCGGTGTCCCAGCTGTGGCGAAGTGCGGGGATCGGCGAACTGGGCAGGGCGCAAGCATTGACGCAACCGTTTCCTACAATGAAATCAGGTTTGCACAGCGGCGGCGCCGAAAGACACTGTCCTACGATGGGGAGGGGGGGGAGATTGCAGCCTTCGTCAGGGGGAGCCGGCGGGTCCCCGAGCGTGTTCTCACAATAGCGGCCAATGTCGCAATTGTCCGCAGTCACGCAATCACCCCCGGGAGGGACACACTCTCCCGCGAGGCAAACGTCGTCGTGATTGCAGTCTTCGAGGGTCTGGCATGGAATCGAGCAGTAGTCGTCCATGAAACATTCTTCGGCGCCTTCGCAGCAATCGAAGCCGCAGACGGTGCCAAGACAATCGTCGTCGTCTGGGTCTGTTTCCCAGTCGGTGTCAGGCTCTGTTTCCCAGTCGGTGTCAGACTCTGTTTCCCAGTCCGTGTCGGGTTCTGTGTCGCCGTCGCCGTCGCCGTCGCCGTCGCCGTCGCCGTCGCCGTCGCCGTCGCC
>CAYTFJ010000088.1:0-16862 GCA_964437075.1 uncultured Nannocystaceae bacterium | reverse complement strand
CATCGCCGTCTCCATCGCCGTCTCCATCGCCGTCTCCATCGCCGTCTCCGTCTCCATCGCCGTCTCCATCGCCGTCTCCATCGCCGTCTCCATCGCCGTCTCCGTCTCCGTCTCCGTCTCCGTCTCCGTCTCCGTAACAATCATCCGCAAGCCGCTCCGCGATGCGAGGATCGACGAAGCCCGGATGCACCTCCATACAAGAACCGAGCGAAGATAGAGCCAGGACGAGGAACAGCGCAGCTCTCACTTTCCCATTTTCCTGTCTCGAGCCCATATCCACGGACCGCCGCACATACACGGGGTCGTTGATGGCCATCGTCATCGCGCGAAATACCTTGAGTCGAGCTCCCGCGCGCGTCACGTGATACGCGCGGTCTTGCCAGCGGCGTCTCAAGCGCGATGTTCTAGTGCCAGGTCATCTACGGGCGGTCAACAGCCAACCTCAAGTATGGAAAAACGGCGACGCCAGCGCTAATCTATGCCCATGAGTGACACCCCCGACCCCAACGCCGCCCCACGACTCACGCAATACGCAACGGGCGGCGGCTGAGCGGCGAAGCTTCGGCTTGGTGACCTGGTCCAGGTCCTAGACAGCTCACTCCCTGGCGATGCCCTCGCCAAGACTGACGCGCACTCCAATATTCTCGTGGGAATAGAATGGGCCGACGACGCAGCCGTCGTGCGCTTGCCGAACGACAGCGATCACGCGCTCGTTCTCACCACCGATACGATCGCTCCGCTGGTCGACGATCCCTTCTGTTTCGGCCAGATCGCAGCCGCAAATGCGCTCTCCGACGTCTATGCCATGGGTGGTACCCCGCTCTACGCCCTCAATCTCGTATTTTTTCCGGACGACAAGCTTCCGCTCACGGTGCTTGTTGAGATCATGAATGGTGCGGCCGCCACCTGTCGCGAGGCTGGTGTACCGATCGTCGGTGGGCACACGGTGAGAAACGGCGATGTGAAATTTGGCCTCGCGGTCACAGGTCAAATTGCCACCAATGGGAACGGTGAGTCGGTCCTGGCCAATACCAAAGCCACCGAAGGCCAAGTTCTCGTGATCAGCAAAGCGCTCGGGACAGGAGTCCTTGGTACCGGCATCAAGAGCGGCGAGGCCACAACCCAGCAGCAGGCCGCGGCGATCGCTTCGATGTGTAAACTCAACCGTGACGCCCTCCAGATCGGACGACAATTTGGCGTCTCAGCCTGCACCGATGTCACGGGCTTCGGCCTGCTCGGCCATCTCCGCAACATCGTTCGCGGGAGCGGCCTTTGTGCTCACCTCGACATGCGCGCGCTGCCGTTGCTTCCTGGGGCGCTGGAGCTGGCCCGCGCTGGAAGAATCCCAGGCGGCAGCAAGGCAAACCTGGACTTTGTCGACAACATGCTCATCGGGCGCCAACTCGACAACGAAGAGGCAGAGCTTCTCACCATTCTCGCGGCCGATGCACAGACAAGCGGCGGGCTGTTGATGAGTTTCGACCCGCCACAGGCGAAGAAAGCCTGCGCGGCACTCTGTGAATCGGGCCATGCCGCGGCCTGCATCGGTGAACTTCGGACCCTCAAATCTGGCACGTCCAAGGCGACCATCACATTGTCCTTCGACTAGCTACAAACAGAGATCGAGTGCATCGAAGACCGAGGCACTCGGTCTCCCGGCCATATTCGCCGCTCTCTAGAACCCATACTATGCTGTTAAATCGCACCGCACCGGCTGCGCTCGCGCTGCACCTCCTTCTCGCCTCATCCTGTGGATCCGCGACGGAAACCAGTCAACACCCCCCCATCGAGCACGGGGCGCAGCTCTACGAAAAGTATTGCGCTTTTTGCCATGGGGAGGAGGGCGACGGCTACACTTCCGACAATGCAAATGCCCTCGCGCACCCAGATTTTTTGCGAATCGCAAGCGACGAGTTTCTAGCAAAGAGTATTCGCTACGGACGGCCTGGAACCCCGATGTCGGCATGGGGGCCGGAGAAAGCCGGTCCGCTTGACGACACTGACATCGAACATTTGGTGGCGTTTATTCGCACTTGGCAGACCGCCGACCCCACAGATGTCGACGGTTACACACTCGATGCAAACGCATCCAAGACGCGCGGATCATCCTACTATGCCGCCTACAAGTGCGATGAATGTCACGGAGAGCTCGGCCTCGGCGGCGAATACATGACGATCGAGAATCCTTGGTTCCTCTCGGCGGTCAGTGATGGCTATTTACGTGAGGCCATCGCTCACGGTCGAGCTGGAACCCCCATGACGGGCTACCGTGATTCCCTGACCGCTCTCGAGATGGACGACCTTATCAGCTTGATCCGAAGCTGGGAGCGAGATCCGAACGACGACCCCATCCCACCCTACGACCCCGATCTAACCAACGCGATCAGCCACCCCGACGGCGCTGATCCCGATTTTCAGCTCAAGGATGGCCGTTTCATCGGAGTCGATGCGGTCAAATTCGCCCAGGACAATGGCGCCAAGATGATCTTGCTCGATGCTCGTCCCCACGCAGATTTCGTGGACGGACATATTACAGACTCGGTGTCCATCCCCTTTTATGACCTTGAGCGGGTCATCGACGATCTCCCCACGGACGTCTGGATCATCAACTACTGCGGCTGCCCGCACGCGGTCTCGGGTCAGTCTTTCGACGCCCTCAAAGCTGCGGGGTTCAACAAGACAGCCGTGCTCGACGAAGGCTACTACGTATGGGTGGAACGGGAGTACCCCAACGAAGCCGGGGAATAGCCGCTCGGCGGCCCCGACACCTGCGGCGGTAGGCCAAACGCGGGCGACAGTCGCCGCCCGCGGACATATTCGTAGCTTCGGTCTGCAGTGGGCTCGCCCGACCGCCTCGATGATCGGATTGCCCCCACCGTTCCGGCAGTGCTAACGTGTAGAGCTTCATGATCCTTGTCTCTGGCACCTATCGCTCTGGCACCTCAATGTGCATGCAAATACTCCGCGCCGCCGGTTTCCCCATCATTGGCGAGGCTTTTCCAGCCGGGTGGGGAGATACGATTCGCAAAGCAAATCCTCACGGATTCTTCGAGTCACAACTCGTCTCTGGCATCTTCTTCAAAACGAACCCACACCCCGTGAGTGGTGCATTTCTCTTTCCTGAGGAGACCCAGCGACATGTCGTCAAGGTCTTCATCCCTGGATTGATACGGACAGATCTCGCGTTCATCGATCACGTGCTCGTCACCGTCCGTGGCTGGCGGGATTTTGCACGTTCACGAAAACGTTTTCGTGAACTGTCGGTGAAACAAGGTGGAATTGACACAAACACAGGTGAAACCAATCCCAAAGTCCCTGCTCGAGAAGATCTTGAACTTCCCTGTATTTTGGAGTGGTGGGCGGACAATTTTTCGGTAGTGCGCGACCTCGCGGTACGACGCTACGCTGCCCATGTTGTGACCTACGAAGCCCTCGTCGAGGACCCGGCCCCACACATTGCGGAAATACTAGAATGGCTCGGCGAAGGAGACTTGCAGTCGGCAATTCGTGCCGTCGAGAGAAAGACGCCTCCCACTCAAAAGACGGCCGTCGTGGCTTCCGACAACGATACCGATGCCGTCGAAGCCACGGCCCGTGAATACGTAGAGAACCGACATCTCGATGTATTCGACGAGTTTCATGACTTTTTACGACGCGGCGAGGCTCTATCCGCGACATTCGTCGAAAAACTCAATCAAACCGACCGCGAGTTACAACCAATTTTCATATCTCATCATGCCAGCGTTCGCCTCGAATCCGCCAGACGAATGCTCGCCAATACCCCGTGAAAGCTATATTTTATGACTATCCATACGCCTGACTCATCGTCCACTCGACTCTCGCTACGCCGACTTTCGGCCATGCGCCCAATCGAAGATACGGGGGAACTCAACGCCATCCTCGCTTGCTTTGGACAAAGTGACCCCGCAGCGCGACAACACAAACTTGACCATGACGACCTGGTCGCAAGATTCAGTCCCGGCCCCAGGGCGTACCCAGCCGACACCAAGGTCAAGATGTTTCTCGCACATTCGCAGCTCGAGATCCCCGCGCCATCATCTTCGCCAGCAACCGTGACCGACACCCGTGCTGCGGCAAGCGCCGAGACCCATTCCTCTTCCGCGCAAGCATGGGCCATCCAACCCGTCGTGCATGGGTTTCTGATCGATTCGCCCGCCACCGACACAGCCACGGCGACGGACCACCAACGTCGAGGACTACGCGGGCGCGCGAAGGCTCTCGCACGTATTACGGCCGTCGCCGCGAGCCTCCCGATCACATTCTCGCCACTCATGGCCAAAGCCCAGCCCACAGTGCTGACTCCTGTCTCTCAGGACCATCAGCCCGAAAGTACGACGGAGGAGCGACCCGCCACCACGACAGAGGTCCCGCCTCAAAACGTTGATACCCCGTCCCGAGGGACCGGTTCCGCGCCTCGCTCCGTGGACCCAGCGCCTCAGGCCGCGGCCGCTCCTCAGCCTGCGGTGGATCCTCGCCCGCAATCCTTGACTCCGTCCTCCTATGAAGTTGACGACGATCTTCAACTGACTGGGAACCTGCTCTGGGAAGGTCTCAAGGGGCTCTACGTCCATTTGACGATGAACAATGGGCAACTCGTTTCAGGCAAGGTCGTCGCACATACCGGAGCCGCGGTCGCCGTCGCTCGGTCAAGTGATCAACTCGTAGTTTCGGTAGCGAAGCAAGACGTACGCGAGGTTCGAGTCGAGAAACCCGTCAGTACACCCCCCCAAGAGACTGAAGACGGGAAAAAGAAGATTCGCCGTGGCCTTATCATAACTTCACTGAGCGCCCCTCTCTTGGTCTCCGGGGCAGTTTTCATGGCGGCCTCTTCGTTCTACTACTCCGCCGTGTACATTCCTCTCTATCTCGGAGGTATCGCTATGCTCGCCATCGGCATCCCGACGCTCGCAAAGGGCGCCCGACAGCGACGAAAATGGAAAGCCAAGCAAAAGAAGACGAAGTTTTCGGTTCTCCCCGGCATCGCACGTACCCGCGGCGGCTGGAATGGCGGACTGACCATGCGGTTCTAACCCCATGGTCGGCGCTCACGATATCTCCACGCAGATGTCGTGAGCGCCGCAGAAACGCTATTCCGCCTCCCTCACGACGAAGTCGTACTCAAGGATGACCGATCGGCAGGGGAGTTCTTTGTCAAACTCCCCGGTACGTTTCACGTCGCCAACCGTACAGACTTGAACAGTGTAGGTCCCGGAATTCCCTCTTTTTTCAACCGGAAGAGGAACGTAGCCGCGTTTTCCCGTGGTGACGACCTGCCCCTCATGAACCTTGTTGCCGTCAGGGTCATAGTAGCAAACCCGGATGCCATGGCGAACTGAGCGACCGAGTCGTTTCTTCGCATCGAAATCATAGTAATTTTTCTCGAACCAGAACATCGTCAAACCAAAATTCTGTCCGGCCGCAAAGCTTCTTGAGTCGTGATAGTGGGTGGCCCGATCCATGTCTTGCAGCACACTATTACGTATCAAGGTCGGCCGGGGGTTCGGCCGGTAGCTCTTCATCTTCGACGGAGAGATCCGACGCGTAAGGGCCGGCGTTTTATCGCGTAAGATAATGGGCTTCAAAACGTCGCTGTCGCATCCCGGAAGCTGTCTTACATCGTCATGGTAGACAATCTGGTTCACGAATCCCCGGTTGATGAGCTGATATTCCCCGGAGACTCTTCGGTACGCCGGACCCGACCACCCCAGCGCGTTGCGGGAAGACCCTCTCCATCGAGTATAGAGATTGCGTTCAAATACGTCGCGCTCGTCGATATGGTTCGCCACCAACTCCAGCATCCAACGCTCCCGCCTCCCAAGACTAGCGATTCCGCCGACGTCGGGCGCATCCACACACTCATTGTCCCATGCCCGCTCATACTCGTTGAAGTCCCAGCATTTGCATTTCTTCTTGTGCTTCGCCGCGTAGTTCATATCGCGGCATCGTTTGTTCTTTTTGCTGATGATCGATAAATTCAGCGCAGTCTTTCGCCGCGTCTTCTTGCGGGTGCGTGCTCGCGGCCCTTCCAACTTCAGCCACGATTTCTTCTTCCCTTCTGCAAAAAGGCCCACGCGCTGACGATATTCACCGCAATCCGACCGCCAAGCCTCAACGTCGTCGATGTAGTCTGGGGATAAGGGGTCACATTGAGTGGGGTGGCGGCTTTTTAGATAGTCGCGACGATACCACTTTTTTCCCAGCATATGCACATTTACAATCGAGAAATCGCGCCCCTTGTCGAGCACATGCTGGCTGTACCAAACCGGGAATGCATAGTCGTCCCCCCCCGTGATGTACATGGAACCGGGAGTCATGGCCCTATCGACCCCCTCAATGTATGCAACAGAGCTGTCGCGGTAGACATCACTCATATCGACAAAACGTAAAATCCAAGGACCCAAATAGCAGGCAAACATGATCCCAACGAGGACCAATGAGCGATTTTTGCTCTTCCCTATGGCCGGACGTGTAGGGGTCCCCTTCGCCTTTCGGGCCCTGCGCCTCAAAAACAGCCAGCGCCCACCGAGAGCAATGCAGATGGCCGCGGCGACCAAGGACAGGATCAAATAGAGGAGGACAGGCGCACGCAACAACTCCGGAAGTCGTTTGAGAGCCGTCTCCCGATAGACGGCCATGGATCCCGAGACCAGTCCAATCGTTAGGACGCCGAAAAAACCAAGGCGCCAAGGCTCCTCCCTTTTCGATCCCCGGCCAAGAGTATCGCAGAGCCACCAACCGCCAACCGCAACAAAAATCGAGACCACCGCGACCGACGGAAGATAGTAATTTTGGTGGTCACGCGCCGAATACTGGACACCATGGGCGATGTTGGCGAGACCGTAGACCACCAAGAAAAATGTGTAGCGCCCGTGTCGTCGGGCGAGAGCGAATATCCCGACAAGACCGGTGATCAGACTCGCGGCAAGAAACTGCTTATCGAGCCACCCCGGCACTGCATTGACTCGGGCCCCGAGATGTTTGTAGCCCCAGCCCTTCATATAGCCCTGGTATTGCTTGCCGGACATGTGGTTCCACAGGGCCGTAAAATCATCGACTTTTCCCCACGACAGCCCGACGGTGTTCGCATCCGCCCACATGAAATACAGGTAGAACAGAACCGGGATCGCGCCGACCACAAGGCAGGTGGGCACAACCCACGCCCCACGGAGATCGATGCGTCTGTTCTCGCTGTGGCGCACACGACGAATCACCAAAACGGGGCCCGCAAGGATCCAGCTCACCATCACAGATGGCCGGCACATCAACATGAGCAGAGCCCCTGAAACCAGCATATAGACGATCGTCACATGATGAGCACATGCCAGTCCCATGGGGATACATGCGAGCACGATGTCTCGATGGCGATGCGTGAACGAGAAGCTCATCCAGTGGTACAGGCCCCACGCCACAAAGAAAATCTGTAGAGGGTAGACTTCAGGAATACGGACTTGATCCCAGTACATCGGGCCGAAGCCAAAGCTAAGCCCAGAAAACAACGCGGCCGCATCGGTTGTCCAAGGTGCGACCGATTCGCTGTGAGAACGCGACGCGACCGCGAGAGGTCCGACCCGACGTCGTCGGATCCCGAGGATAAGCCTGCGCGTCGTCAGTGAAAGTAAGGTCGATGCCGCGACCGCACACACAGCGTTCATCAACTCAACCTTGACCACAGCTTCGACTGGAAGAGGTAGATACGTGAACTGGTGAGCGAGAATCGTGAACAGCGGATAGCCGGTTGGATGGATGACCCCGAGTTCCACGATCGCAGCGGTAATCTCTCCGCCGTCGCCGATACTCACGCCCGGCGCCAAGGTCAGGCAATACACGACAAACTGAAACGCGGCCGCCAGCGCATACATCCAGCGACGCACAGGTGGAAATCCCCCTAGCGCGACATATTCGGGGCGATCCCGAAGCCACCGATACACAGCACGCAAGGGACGTCGACGCTGGCGCTTTGGTGGGGCGGTTGGGGACTCAGTTGGTGGATGCTCCGGCCGCTCGTGCATGTCGCTCTCGGTGGCAGCGGAGGATCCTTCCAACGCTGTGGCCGAGACACTACCGTGGACCCGCACTGCGGTGCGACCTCTGCGGCAAGAACCTGCGCGCACGACGATGTCGCGGTATCGACGGTTTCGCCCCCCTAGGCCGTTCTCTCCCCTTGTGTGACCTCCCTTCGACTTGGAAACGAGCCACAGGGAAGATCTTCGCTGAGATCTACAAAGGGGAAATCTGGCCGCTCAACCAAGACTCTCGTCCGAAAACGCTAGACGCGCTTGACTCTCAAGAAAACGAGCGGCAACCATCGGTGCAGTACGGCCAGAAACAACACGAAGGTACATGTGCCTGTGACCAACAACACGGGCGCAGTCCATGCCGAAAGCCACTCGGGACGGTAGTCGGCAAATGGGGTGCCGGCCCGTGCCATATACCGATGCGCGCCGTCGACCACACCCACGACGTGCAGCCACCCGACCATTCCAGCCACGGCGACGTTCAAGAAGATCAGCACGCGCCGAAGCGAGATGGATCGTCGAAGGTCTACGAGGCCCGACCCCCCACAACCCTTAAGGAAATCAGCCAAGAGATAGGCGAATGCGCCCATGATCGCCATGGTATCGATACCGATCATCGTCCCCATCGCATGCCCAGTCACAACGTAGGTGCCGTGGACGACCGCGTTGAGCGGTGGAATCGAGATGATCAGCGATGTGAACAGCATCGCGCCAGTCCACCACTTCGCGGCAGAAAACAATGTGCCCGCACAGCAGATCTCGGTGCTCGCACGATTTTTGTGCACCATCTTAACGATGTCCGACAGGGTCCGGAACAGCAAGATGATCTCGGCCATCGAAATTACAAACGAGATCCACTTGGTAAGGTGGTTCTGCGGGAGGTGATAGGTATGATGGGCGAAATTGGTAAATGAGTTGAGTAGGCCGACTGTGAACAGCGCGTACGCGACCTTCGAGCGGGCATAGTGGGTCTCGCCGGATATTTTTTCTCCGACAAACACCATGGTGCCGTACACGAAAAGGTTCATGGCACCGACGAGGGTGCCGCACGCCTTCCACTGCACACGACGGTCGACCATAGGGTCTCCGAGCACATCGGGAAGCAGATAGGCATGCTGTTCGGCGAAGGTATAGATAAAAAACAAACATCCAACGCCCCACATCGTCACGTAAATGGGCCTGGCCCAAAACCCCTTCCAGGTCACCCGAAAGAAGTTCCAGGCGAAACACAGCCATCCGACCATAATAAACAGCGAGAAAATCGGATGAAATCCAACGTACTCGCGCCCGGAGGTGATTCCCATCGGAACCGTCACCAAGATTCCCGCTCCTGCGATCGCCCACGACACCACCTGCACTCGCAGGCGCCACCGATCGCCCGCACCAGGAACATACCGCCCGGCATCCGCCTCATCTTGAAAATAGCGATGCACAGCCGCGATGCCGCCCAAAAAAATGAACGCAGCGGCGAAGGTCGTGTGCAGCGGTCGCAGCGAGCGCATATCCATGCCCATTCGCTCCATCGTCATGGCGAGGGTCGGCGAGGTATACAGTGCGCTCAAGAGTCCACCAAGCAGCGTCAAGGACAGGGCCACGAGCGATGCACGCGCGTGGGTCAAGGTCGCGTATCGCCAATGAACCGGTCTGCTCTCGGTTGTGGGATTTGAATTATTCATGGCGATATTCCCACCAAGGGAGCGCTTCGAATGAAAATTCGGCCGTATCGGAAGGCACCCACTGTTTCAGGGTGTCACGCTCCGCTGCCAACCAAACAAAAAAATCTTTGACGTCCTCTCGCTCCTCGGTGTTGAACGCTGGCCGAGGCACAGGCATTCCCGGAGCCCGCCCGTGTTGAAGCACGTCCTCAAGTTGCTGTGACGAGAGCCGACGAGCTGCCAGCGACAGATCTGGCGGCCCGTCGGGCACGTCCTCAAAGGCCCGATGACACGCCTGGCATGGACGGCTTTTGTAGGTCTCGAATCCACGGCGAATCGACATTGAGGTGCCGGCATCGAAGCTCGCCTCGATCGCCACTTCAAAGGGGCGACCTCGGCTTTCGCCCACAGGAGCGTGTGCCTGGCCACGGCCCGTTCGATCCATTGCGCGTAGGAACTCCCCTATCGCTGCGACCTCCTCATCGTCTAGGTCAAACTCTGGCATCTGTCCTGGCCCTGTCTCCAGGACAAAGTGCAGTCGTGCATCGAAGCTCGCACCCAACTCGGTCGCGGTATTGGTCAGATCCGGGCCCAAAAATCCGCCAAATCCGTAGATCTGATGACAGGTTTGGCATGCCTCGCTGTGCCACAACTCGGCCCCGCGAAGACCCTGCGGGTCGAGCGAAGCTGAGGCGGTCTCGTCGGAATAGACGAGGTACGTTTGGGCCACGAAGCAAGCGACAAGCGCCGCAATCGTGATTTTCTTTGAGCCCGGTTTCATAAAATTCCTACGCTTCATCGCCGCGAAGAGCCTAGGGATTCTACCTTGGGCCGCGACCCGTCACGGCGCCGCGGCCGACAGCGATTGCTTCAGAAACACAGCGAGGTCTTCGACCGGAGACTGCTATCGCTCAACCTCCAATGGCCCTCCGATAGGGTCCTCGACCCGTTATGGCAACTTCGCGATGGGAGGGGCCGTCGTATCTGCGACAATTTGCCGCCCCCGCTCGCGAGAGAACTCTATCAGTTCTCGCTCAGCCGCGACTCGCGTGAGCGGACGAAGCGCACCCAAGAACGATCTCGTGTCGGCTTGACTCGCAGGAGCTCACAAGAGCGGAGGCACGCTCGGCACAGGGCTCACAGACAGAGTCACATCGGCGCTTTCCCACGACTCCACAACAATTTCGACCGTTTCATTGGCCTGCAGATAGACATCAACAATGGCGGAACTCAGAGTCGAGCTGCCGTCGCACATGGGCTCTTCTTCTACGCACCCCAAGACCACCGCAACGACCACCCCGGGCTCATCCCCAACAGCTTTGAAGCGATAGAACCCTGGACTCTGCGCCGACCATTGAAAGATTCGGTCCACTCCATACGCCCCATCATCGGAGCTACAAGACGTCATAAAATCATCGCCCGCACCGTTCAGTGAGAATGTGAGGGACCACGGCACTTGGAGAGAACCCAACTCCGAGTCCACACACGCCATATCGTCGTCGACTTCGATGGACAACCAATAATCTCCACTCACGTAACTATCGTATTCTCCACCGTCGACGACGACAACAACGGCTTCGCCCTTCGACAAGTAGGCGATGACATCGGAGAAGCTGCAGTCAACCTCGTAGTCGCCACATGGAACTTCGTAAAGAGCGATCGTGGGTCTGAAGTCCAGGTCCCAGCTTGTTGCAATCGAAAAGATGAATTCGCCATCCCGAGGTGCCACAAAATCATAGGCACGATCCAGTCTTCCGTCCCCCCCGCAAGAAGACAAATAGTCATCGTGCGCCTCATCGGTGTTGTCATTCAATAAAATCGGCATCGACCACCCTGCAAGACTCTCGTCGATACACCCGTCAGTCGGACTGCCAAAATCTGCCCCCCCCCGGGGCTCCGTCTCGGACTCTCCCGGCTCCGTCTCGGGCTCTCCCGGCTCCGGGGGAACGGGCGCAGGCGCGGGCACGGGCGCCCCGCTCTCTGTGCCCTCCCCGAAGGCTCCATTGGCACTTAGGGACGGGAATCCCCCTGGACCGCAGCCTAGGACGCCGACAAACGAAAGGATGCCAAACTGAGTACCAAGTACCAAGTACCGAGAGACGAGCATTTTTTTGTTTCGATTCAGCATGACAAAACTACAAACTACGGATGACAATCGCCAGAAAATGGCACGTGCCCAAAGATATCATCTCCAGCAAGTCTTTTCATTCGACATATTCGATCGTTCCGCGACACTCACGGCGCCTTCAACCAACGAATCCTGTCCACCGGCGCCGCGGCGCAACTGTTAGTCTCCGCGCGTGGCGAACTTCAGAGCACACTTGGTGGTCGCAACCACACCCAGTACCGCGTCAGCCCTGTGGCTGGTCCATGCGGAGGGCTTGCCCGCATCCATCGCCGTCGCCAGCGCGCTTTGTGGGAGCCTTGGCGGCTTGCTGCCGGATGTGGATGCCCGCGACTCCGTGCCGACCCGTCTCGTCTTCGCTGGCCTTGGCGTGATATCCGCTTTCTTGGTCGCCAACTTCGTCACCGGCCGCCTCGCGGCACAAGATCAGTGGGCGCTAACCTCGCTCGCGGGGCTGCTTACGTATTTCGCGGTTCGTCATGGGCTCGCCCGATTTTTTGGGCGTGTCACGACTCACCGCGGCCTGATCCACTCGATCCCTGTCGCGGTGGCAAGCGGTCTGGCTCTCGAACATACCACACGAATCGTCTTCCCGGAGTTGGGCGTTCTCAGCCTCTGGCCGGGACTCTTTTTGACCGGTGGATTTCTTATCCACTTGGTGCTCGATGAGGTCTACAGCGTCGATCTTCGCGGTATAAAACTCAAGCGCTCCTTCGGCACCGCATTAAAGTTCACATGCAAAGCCGCCCCTATCCGCACGCTGCTTGTCTACCTAGCGATCTTTCTAATGGGCTCGCAACTGCCCTTCAATCGCGTTGCGAGTATTTTCTCGTTCTAGACCAAGTCCACTGAGCGCTCCGCTCTTGACTCATTGTGTTTCGAACTTCAGCCTGTATAAATCGGGCCGGCGAGTTTCCGTTTCTGAATCGATGAGAACACTGCCGTGAAACGGTGGTTCTCGCGCCTTCCCCCATGCCTCATGTTCCATACTCTTCCGCTGTGGGTCGCTACGCACTGCCCCTGGCAATACTCACATCTTGCGGCATCGTTGCCCCCGATCGAGCCAATGAACAAGGGCATCATTCGGCGTCGGCAACACCTGCTCGGGTGGACCCCACAGCTGGACTTCGCTACCGCGATCGCCACGGTCGGTGCCCACCGTCACCGGAATCACGGCCACTGCTTCCGATGCTCCGTGCCCCGTATTTATTGCATACCACCGACTACGGAACGACGCTGCGCTGGTCGACAAAAGACACGGCCAGCTTTGACCTTGTCGTTCGCAACCCCAAGGACGAGACCATAATCCGGCCACCTGTGGACTCGCCACGAGCGCGCGATGGAGCCCCTGGATGGTCCTATTCCACACAAATTTCGGGGCTGCGGCCGTCGACCCACTACTGCTATTCTCTCGGGACCTCAAGCAACAAGAACTCGGCCTGGGGAAGTTTTAGGACCGCTCCTGTCCCAGGGACGGGCACTACTGAGTTCATCGTTCTGGCGGATGTCGGAAAAAACACGACCGATCAGCGGGCCGTTCGAGACGCATTTGCCCCCCTCTCTGCGCAGTTTGTCCTTTTTGCGGGAGACATCGCCTATGATGATGGCAGCACACTGGAGTTCGATCGCAACTTTTTTGCGGTCTATCGGGACTACCTCCTGCACACACCTGTGTTCGCGGTGAGTGGAAACCACGAATATCGTACCCACGATGCACTCCCCTACCGCCAGGCCTTTGCGCCACCCGGTGATCTGGAGACTCCCGTCGAGTCCCGCGGATACAGTTTCGATTGGGGTCCAGTGCATTTTGTCATGCTCGACACGGAGATCGACGACAAGCGAGTGCTCGGGGACGCGCAGCGCCGCTGGCTCGACCGCGATCTCTCCGACAACCACCAACCGCATACTGTTGCGGTTTTACACCGCCCTCCCCACTCCAGCGGGTATCACGGCTCCGACCTTGGCCTTCGTGCCAGCTTCGCCCCAATTTTTCAACGACATCGTGTCGCACTGGTCATCGCGGGACACGACCACAACTACGAACGCAGTGAGAATATCGACGGCACAACCTACATCGTCACTGGCGGCGGCGGCCGTGGCACCCGCCCCATCAAGAAAGGTAAGCATTCTCGTGTCGTCGAACGTGCCGCACATTTTCTGCACATCTTCGCAACGACCTCGACCCTTCGAGTTGCCGCGATCGACGCCACACGAAGGGTCTTCGATCAGGTTGAGTTCCAGGCGTCAACAGCGGTCGAGCCTCTCGACGAAGGGTTGCGCAGCATCGAGAGCGGGAAAATTTCTAGCCACAACAAAGGCTGAAAAAACAGCCGGACGTGCGATCACGATGCTCAAGTCCTGTGTGCAGAGCACCCCTTGATGAATACGTTTTTGCTTTTGACCCTGTGAGCGCTGTAGCTCCACAGGCAAGCGCCCCCTCATCACCAGGGACATCTCGTTCCACGTGCGCCCCCGGCCACTTACAAGCCCCCATATTCCGACCGAGCCATGTGCAACATGGGCGGAGAGAGAACGAAGAAGATGACCCAGTGACCTCCCACAATAGATCTTCGTCATGACTTTCATCCGCAGGCCAAGGCCGGGCGAGCCGACGATTTCGGCCCCAAACGCTACGGGACCTTCAAGCCCAGCCTCACGCAGCACGTCCGCCAAGGAATCCGTCGCAAGCTCCAAGACCCGATCGAGACGATGCGCTTCATGGCCCCCACCATGGACAAAAGCGCGAACGCTCTCAGGCAGCACCTTCGCCAGTCCTCCCACAAATCCTCCCACAATCTCGCCGTCCCCATCGCCGACAATGCGCGAGATCCGTCGAGAATGAACATCACCTCGCCGGTCGATCTCAAAACTCACACGCAGTATGACCCGAACTTCACAGTCGCTTGGTCGACTTTCATTCGCGTTCTCGCCCTTGTCTAGCCACGCGTCTCTCCAGGCCCTGCGTCCAGGGTGACTGCGGACGGAATCGTCGAAACGAGACATGGCCGCGACTCGCAGGAATTCCTCTCTCTCCGCGTACGCGAGCGAGACCCTCCCCTGAGCGATGATCTTCGTCTGATCGAATCCCCGGAGCGACCGAGTGAGCACATCGGCGGCCTCGGTATCCCACCGCCACGGGACGAGCTCTCCGCAGTGGCGATGACCAAGGTCTCTCTCTGAAATTCCAACTTCCTCAGGTGCCCCGATCTGGATAAATCGCGGACTTAGAAAGCCTGTTGAGACAAGATCTGCGACAAAACTCGCGCTCGGCATCTTCTTCACCAACACAACATCATCGCCAGGCACACAAAGCGCCGGAAGAAGCTCGAGCTCAGGCCCCAACTGTCGCGCCATTGGCAACTCGACGAGCACTCGGTAGAGATGGATTCGTGGTGGCCGCCCCCTGGGCTCTCGGTGATTACGCAGGCGCTCAATGTACGCATCCGGGAGACCCGCACGACGCCGCCCCTCATCGTCAAAGAGGACCCCCCCCTTCGCCCGACCGAGGTTAAGCGGGAATCGTAGATGGCGACGATGACTATCAAACAATGAGGCGGGTTCATCCCCAAACTCTGAGACTCCTCCCATTCGTTTAAACCACGTCAAACCAACCCGTACATGACCGATTTCATCCTCATAGACCTCTTTCAAGATATCGTGAGTCTTTTGATCTCCAATTTTGGCAAAGAGCCCAGCATAGTATCGTGAGAAATCGAGATTCGCCTGCTCAAATACCAGACTCAACTGGGCGACGAATTCTACGGGGCTCGCTACTTTGGAGAGGCCATCCCAAAAAAATGAGTTGACCGAGATGTCCCCAAACTGAACGCCCAGTTCCTTCATACGACGAAGATAGAGTCCCATATGGCGTTGTTCGTCGGTCATCGTATTGACGATGGTGCGACGAAAGGCAGCCGGCGCGTCGGGAAAACGAAGAAGAACCAGCGCCATCAGTTCTAGGGCTAGAAGTTCGTGGTTGGCAAAAAAGTGCAGAGCCCGTCCGCGCATCAGGTCGTCGTCGAGGTCGTGAACCGTTGGAAACGAGAATCGATGTCGTCCCTGTGAGTGCAACTCCAGCCCCTTCGGCCGTCCTGGCATAAGCTCGCCACGGAGTGCGGGTCCCGGATTTCGATCCACAATACGTCCCGGTGCGATCCTTTTGTCCTCGATGCATTCGCCCAACAGAACACGCTCTGCAAATTTACGAATCTCCACTTCAGCCCTTCTTGAACCTGGACAGTCGCCAAACATCGTCTGCCGCCCACTCAAAGCACAACGCCATGGTCATATTTTTCTCGGATCTGTGGGCTCCGCTCAAGTTCACATTGTACTGCACCGCGGCCCCTTGTTCATATTATCCCCCATCGAGGCGCCTGGCTCAGACCCGTCGTCTCGATACAAACGCGCATCTGCGCATACTCGCATCCGGTCTCCCATTGCACCCCAATGAGACCGCCATCATCCATCATCGGAGACAGGTCGCAGGACCATCATTTCTAACACAGAGAATCCATCTCTCGCGCCGGATATATTACGAACCCCCTCCCCTGAGTTCGATTCGTGGTCCATGAAGAGAGATTCTACCAGCGTGGTGAGTCCACCGCTCCCGCGCATGAAACCAAGATTGCTAGTAATGTCAGTTGCTCGTAGTGGCTCATCGCCCCGCGCACGTCGATCGATCGGACAAGTCGCAAGTCTCTGCTAGGGTGTTTGTCATGAAGAGTCACGCGGTTTGGACACTATTCGCTACATTCGCCCTCTCGTCGCTCGCTAGTTGCTCGGACGACGCTCCACGCGCTAGCGCCGGAACTGACGCTGGCACCACCGGTGACGGTGACGGCGACGGCGACGGCGACGGCGACGGCGACGGTGACGGTGACGGTGACGGTGATGGTGACGGCGATGGCGACGGTGACGGCGACGGCGACGGTGACGGTGATGGCAACGGTGATGGCGATGGCGACGGTGATGGCGACGGCGATGGCGACGGTGATGGCGACGGCGATGGCGACGGCGACGGCGACGGCGACGGCGACGGCGACGGCG
>CAYTFJ010000087.1:0-17020 GCA_964437075.1 uncultured Nannocystaceae bacterium | reverse complement strand
CGCCATCGCCATCGCCATCGCCATCGCCATCGCCATCGCCATCTCCATCTCCATCGCCATCGCCATCCCCATCCCCATCCCCATCCCCATCGCCATCGCCATCCCCATCGCCATCGCCATCCCCATCCCCATCCCCATCCACATCCCCATCTCCATCTCCATCTCCATCTCCATCTCCATCCCCATCTCCATCTCCATCTCCACTGGCGGTTTCGGCCACTACCGAAACGACGCCAGCATCCTCAAAACATCCAAATAGAACCACATGGAGTAACAATAAGAAGCCACGTGACATAACAAACCATAGCGGATCGAAACTTCACCGTCCACGGAACGGTTGTCGACGAGAGCCTGACTTCAGCAGTCGCCATCGATTCCAATCTCCAGGGACTCACAGCTCATTGGTTTGCCCTAGTCTCGAATGCGCTCTCGACATCGAACAAAACCGAGATGTCGTTCAACTTCGTCCGATCGTAGACGGACCCCAGATTTGCCCTGTCTGCCCCCCGTCATCCTAGTGACAAGATCGTCGAGCTTCGCTACCGGAGCGAAATAGCACTTGGCCCCGGCCCGCGACTCGCCTCAGAGAGAGGAATCCAACCGTCGATGCAATAGCGCGAGCGCTTCTGGCAGCCGCTTCACAGGGATATTGACGCGGGTCGGCATTCCGCCACCGAGTTCAAAGAGCTCGACAAAATTCAAGCCGCTGTCAAAGGGCGCGGCGATCGTGACGTTCGCCTCGTCGACGACAAGCGACACCGTGGCGCGCTCCTGTCCAATCAGCAACAGTTCGGTCTTGTCGAAGGGCCGCGTATCAAGAGACCCAATGTGGACGATCGCTAGTTGTCCCTCGACTTTATACTCCTGGGCCAAATGCCTTGACTGGGCGGCCATACGTGCGTAATCGCCAGCAGCGGCGTCGATCGCCTCAAAATCTGGACCCTGCTGGCACCCCCCGACAAGATAGCGAACCACTTGCTGCTTCAGTTTGGCATCACGAAAATGAGCACGTAAGGCGAAATCGATTTTTGTCGCTCGCGCTGATGCCGTGCCGATCCGAGTGTCCACGACCCGAGCGTCATCGTCTGCGCCTCGATAGGGTTCATGCCCGCCAAGGATCCATTTTGCGGCGGCGAAAATCCCATCCAAATCGAAATGCGCAAGGATTGTGTCCACGGGACCCGTCTCAACAACAAGCTCCGGAGTGATCATCTCTGGGCAGGCGCCGTGCTCCTGCTTGGTCGCCAACACAAATCGTGGGTCCGACAAAAAATCTGCGTGTCGGGGATGGTCATGATGATCCACCCAGCGAGCCAAACGCGGTCCTAGTGTCTGAATGAACTTGCCGGTGGTCTGGGCAAACCCCTTGCCCAGACCCTCGGAGGCAAACGCGATATCGATCACTACGACTCTTCCGGCGAGTCGATTCGCCCGCGGCAATCGACGAGGGCTGGCAAATTCAACCGTAGGACTCACTCGCTGGACTCCAGATCTGCGAGCGCAGCCTCCAACTCGCCAAGGGTGTGTTCATCGCTGGCGGCCTTCGCCACGGCCACGCCCGCCTTCAGAGCGACAGACGCGTCCTTCAACAGTCCCATCTTTTGAAGTTGAGTCCCAGACATCAGGTAGGCAGGGAGGTACTCAGCATGCTCCCGAGCAAGATACGCAAAAGCCCCGCGAGCCTCGTCGTCTCTCCCAGCCTTTCCAAATTCTATCGCCTGAGCATAGCGCGGAAAAGGATCATCCGGACGCCGCCGTATGATGTTGTCGAGCATGCTCAGGCGGTCCATGCTACGTCTCCATTCACGCTGGCCGAATCCATGCGACTAGCTTTCGACGTTCCCGTCTTCCTTGCGACCCTGCCAATTCTCGGAAAAAGCCGCCATGTAGGCAGAAGTTTCGCCTGTCGGCATACCGACGGCTTCGAGCAATTCCGGGGTCTCGTCGTAGATCTTGGTCTCTTGGAGATGTCCAACGAGCAAAAGATAAGTCCCAACCTCATGGTGAGGATGCTTGGCCAACAGCATCGTCGCCCCCTCGCGCAGCTTCTGTGGCGAATGCGTCTCACAAAAGTCTTCGTCGGTCTCACCTTGTTTGTGTTTCACGCCGAGGAAATCGAGGTATTCCACAAGCATATTCCGGTGGCGTCGCATGAGCCACTCGATCAAAAAAGCGAGCGCGAGTTGCTCGTTGTTTTTCTCGAACTCCAAGTCGAAGCGCTTGCGCCAGACCTTGCGCCGTGCCTTTTGTGTAAAGGCGGTCCCCGGAGTGTTTGAATGGCTTCCGCCGGCTTTCAGCACGGCGCGGACTTCTTTGCCAGACAGCTCCCCGTAGTAGCTGTCGACCTTGTCGTTCCCCAGATGGGTGCAAATCTCGATGGGCTTCACGTATCTCGTCCTGTCAGTGTTCAAAAAGCTCGACGACGCAAACATCTGCGATCGCGGGAGCTTTGAAGGGCGCCACCCTAACGGCGCTGGCTATCTGGCGCAAGCGGCTCCGCCTCGCTCTCACGCGTTACTTGCGCCGACATTCTCCCGCAGGTGCTGCTCGTAGGCCAGCCGGATGCGGGTCGTGCAATCACCGGCCATGCCCCGACCGACCACCGCACCGTCCAAGCGACTCACGGGCATCACGCCACGAATCGAACTGGTCAAGAAAATTTCATCAGCGCCGCGGAGTTCTTCGGGCGAGATCGTCGTCTCGGTCACCACAAATCCAAGCTCACTGGCAAGCTCGATCACCGCCCGTCGGGTGATCCCCTCTAGGATACCGGTCGCCAAGCTCGGCGTTCTTACCGTAGGTGTCTCGCCTTCTCCGATTTCGACCATGAATAGATTGCTCGTGGCCCCCTCGGCGACGGCCCCCTGCGCGTTACACATTATCGCGTCATCGCCACGACGCTGAATCGCCTGGGTCAGAGCGAGGATGTTGGTCAGATAGTTTCCGGTCTTCAAACCCGCCGCATCCCCCTGGCGAATGTCGACCATTACGGCTGAGATCCCGTTTCGATAGGCCGCAGCCGTCGGCAGCGACAAGCTCTCGACGTAGACGACCAGCAACGGTCGCTCCGATCTACGAATGTCCAGTGCCACCGGCCCCGTACCACGGGTGACAACAATCCGAATGCGGCTGTCGATGTTGTTCGCTGCCTTCAAGGTCGTGTCGATGGCAAGACGGACTTCCGCATCACTAAAGGGTACCTTCATGGCGATACCGGCGGCACTGCGATGCAACCGCGCAAGGTGAAGACCAAGCTCCACAGGCACCCCACGGAGCGTGCGTACGGTCTCGTAGACACTGTCGCCATACAAGAACCCCCGATCAAACACACTGATCGTCGCATCCTGAGGATCGACGGCACACCCACGGTTCGAGAGCCAAACTTTGTTTCCCATTTATCTGTCCCCCATCGAAACCGGTTCGGATTTTCGTAGCGTCCACACCATCATGAGCGCCTCGATTGCGATCCCCAGGCTCATCTTCGATGTGCCGCGAATTCGCTCTGTAAAGACGATCGGAATCTCTTTGAGCGTCTTGTCCATCTGAAGCGTTCGATACTTCAGCTCGATTTGAAACCCATAGCCAGAGGTCGCTATCGAATTCAGCGCCAGCTGCTCAAGCAGACTGCGACGGAAACAAAGGAATCCCGCTGTGAGGTCCTTGACGTCCACGCCCAGTACGGTTCGGGCGTAGACACCCCCTCCCCGTGAGAGGAGCTTGCGCGACAACGGCCACCCGCGGGTCCCCCCGCCCAACACATAGCGAGATCCAACCGCCAAATCGGCCCCGGACTCGCAGGCGCCGAGCAGGTCCCCCAGATACCGAGGATCGTGGGAAAAATCGGCGTCCATCTCGAAGAAGTGGGTAAACTCGCGCGTGTCCGCCAGGCCGCGGAGAAAGCCAGCCACGTAGGCCTTCGCCAGTCCCTCTTTGCCAGGTCGATGAAGCACGTCGATACGAGAATCCTCTGCAGCCCGCCGGTCGGCGATGGCACCCGTGCCATCGGGGCTGTTATCGTCGATGATCAAGATCGAGAACTTTGGCTGTGCCATCAAGATCGCGTCGAGAATCACGTCAAGATTCTCTCGCTCATTGTAGGTAGGCAACAGCACGAGCGGTCGCGGTCTAGAGGCTGAATCGGCGCTCACGCGGGGCACTATAGCGATCGATGACGGCAGAGCCTCTGGACATCCATTCCGGGCGAGCGCCAAGAGCACCCAGACAAATCGCGGTCAATGCTCCTTCGGATGCATACAAAGGTAGGCAAACATGCTACAGTGCGCGGCACTGAAGGGCTGTACTTCAAATTGCGAAAAATACGATGTCATTACCCCACCGCCGGGGACTTCTGCGCAGCGATCGGCGAAAACAACGCACTTGCGGTGTTCACGACCGACGGCTTCGAGCCGGGCGAAGAAGTGCTCCTAGAGCTCTCTTTCGCTGGTCTTCCCGGGAAAATGATGATCCGAGCGATCGGCCAGGAGTGGCACGCCGCGCGGCCGAGGCTGCGCGTTCGAGCGGGAGGTACGGTTTTGTGCACGGGGACGGAGCTACAAAAACTCGAATTCCTACACAAGGTTGCGGTCGGCGAAGTGAAGCTGACCGCGCGACGGCGTCATATCCGCTTGCCCGTTCTCGTTGAAGTCGGCTGGCGTCGACGAGAGGAGCGTGAGTTTCGCATCGCGGCTTTATCCGAGGTCTCCGAAGGGGGATCGCTACTCTTGACCCAAGAAAAACCGACCACGGGCGAGGAGGTCATCATCGAGATCACTCCGCCAGGCAGTGCTCGGCCGCTTGAGATTCTCGCGGTCGTCCGCAACATCGAAAACGATGAGGGGGTCGGGCTCGAATTCCTGGCCCGGGATATGGGCGGCGTGCACAGGCTCAGAGAAGTCATCCGTCGACTTGTAGAACACTAGACGACCGTGTCCTCCCGCCCCGCAATGCGAAGCGCCGCGCTCCTCGTAGCCGCGTGGGCGCTGATAGGCACGGCCGTGGCTTGCGAGACTCACAGGCCGCAAGTGACAGACCCCATCGAGGTTGTTGCGGCCGCCGAGGCACCTAACGACGCACTCCGACAGGCCCTGCCGTCGTTCATAGCGGCAGACAGCTGTGACGATCTCGTACGCCTCGCCCATGGCTCAGACGTTAATTCGGTCGTTCTTGCTGGGCTTTGCCCAGGCCAAGCACGCGATCCTGAGTCCCTACGGCGACGCCTGATGCAAACGAGCTCGCCCAGGGCCGCCCATGCGCTCATCGCTGAACTCAATGGCCATCCCGAGCTCCGCGGGTTGGCAAAATTGGCGGCCCTCGACCTGTCCGCTCCCCCCGCCCGAACCAGCTTCTCAAACGCACAACACGCGCTCGTGTACCCCGTTACAGACGAGGTGCTGGCGCAAGTCGGTTTCGCATTGTTTTCCCAGGCCGATGACTACGCGCCTCTTGAGACCAGGATTCGTGCCCGAGCCTATCTCAGCAGGGTCCACATCCAGGCGGTCCAAGCCCTCGGTATCGCCAACGGTCACGCACTCTCCCCGTTCGCCCGTCTCCTGACCGGCCGCGCCCTTCACTACGCTCGAAGCTTTTGTGTGATGTATTGGCAGCAGCGTGTGAGCGGTCTACGAACACAATTCAATGCGAGCGAGTTGCAGATCCTTGATCTCGTGATCGACCTTCAAAAAACGCCCTACGTCGCCGATGATGGCCTGCTAGCGGTCGAGGTTCAACGATCCCGAGAATACCTCCAGCGCCCCGGTCCCCGGTCTCGACTCGGGGAACGAGCTCTGGCGAGGCTTGCCCCGTTCGCCTACGAACTTGACCGACTCGTTGCACACGGTTTTGTCGATCTGGCGGCCCACCGATCTGCGAAAGCAAGTCCCACCAACCCCGCCTTGTGGGGTGTCGATCTCCGCCAAGAGCTTACACGACGACTCCTGGACGCCGATATGCACGAGTATCAGCAACGAGTCGATCTCCGCCTCCCGACCTCAAGCTCTCCTCTTGTGGCCTCAAGATCTCTTCCTCCCGCCGATGAATCACAGGCCATCGGTGCTCAGGAGATGGCCGTCGCCATCGCACGACGTCTGCGTGCCGCACCGCTTTCCGGATTCGCACGACGCCATGCCCTCGCCGCTTCCTTGATCGAGCTGCGTCAGCGGCCCGACACCCTGCGTATCTTGCTAAAGATGGAACACCTCGCGGCATTCCACCCATTGATGCGAGCAGAGCTTCTGTCCCGAGACACGCGCAGCCTGGCATCGCTGCGAGCATCGACGCCGGACATCCAAGAGGATCTTCCCCGAGACGACGCGGAGACCCGTCAGGCCTTTGCCCTTGCCGCGCGATCCACGAAGACCCCCTAGGGCTGCGCGAGTCGGACCGTGGCGCTGTGCCGTCTCCGCCACCACGCCGAAGAAGCCCAGCCGTCGAGGTCTGCAAGAAAATCCCCCTGTCGAGACCGCGTATCTCTGACCGGATCAAAACCCACTACGACACCCGCTCGCTACCGATCTGCGGACGATGCCGGACCTTATGCCGCGACCTCGTTGTAGGCGTCGAGTCCCCCCTCCAACGACACACAGCGCTCAAAGCCATGTGTGCTGAGGATCCGCGCGGCGGTAAGACTGCGCTTCCCGATTCGGCAGTAGACGACCACTGTCGCCCTCGGCCTCGGAACGATCTCTTTGAGGCGCGCCTCAAGCTCACCCAAGGGGATATGCAGATCGTCGTCGAGCTTCTCCTTCTCGCGCTCGTACCCTCTTCTCACGTCGATCACGTCGAGGGGCGCCCCCCGTGCGGCACAAGCTCGAAATTTTTCGGAAGATATCGTGAAAGGGGCCGACACTGGACGGAGCATCGACCGAATATCTCTCGACTTTAGACGATTATTCATGACACGATCGCTTCTCAACCTCGCGAACGCCAAAGTCTGCGAGACCGCTAAAAAAAAGTCCACATGTCCTCGTTGAGCGGGTCAGTCAAAAAAGGGGCCTAACGCCGCCGAGTCCCATCCGTGGATCACGGCCCCTTGAGTGCTCTCTCCTTGGGGCGTACACACATCGACATGCCGAGCGAGACACGTGAGGTCGCCCCAGGCCCTAGCCCCCGCCAAGTGCGAACCGCAACGGGTGCGCTCTTGGACGTGCCTGAGCAGTGGGCACTTCTTGCGCCCGGGGATGCAGCGTTGACCCGTCGCGTGAAGCGCGATGGCCCCTCATGGACGATTCGAGAAAAGCGAGGCCGAAGGGTCTTTTCTCAGGGCGTATGGGCCCCAGCCCATCGAATCGAATTCCTTCATACTGAACTGCAGCGCGAACGCTCCTCTCCAACACACCAACACAGACTCGATGCTTCCCGTCGACGACGTGCGCTGGAGCAAGAAAAATACGTGCTTGAGTTTCAAGCCGAAATTTTCCGGTTCTTGGACTTTGACCGACGCCACCAGGATCTTGCCGTCACCATTGCGCGAGCCATCTGCGGGCACAGCGTGCCCGTCGGCAGCGGCACGGTTGCCCGGACCCGAAGAATCCCCATCGATCGACGTGCCGAAGCCGCGACGATCGCTTGGTTGCGCCACCACACCACCGAGTACGACGACATGACCATTCCGAAGGTCAAGGGCATGCGGCGAGAGCTTCGGCGAATGCTTGCAGACCGCTCGCGCGAGCTTCTTCGCCACTATCGCCGTGGTCAAGAATTTCCAATGGATCGGTGCCCGCTACGCGCCGGACTTGCTCGAGCACACGCGATGATGTCCGATCCGGAAATGGATCTAGACATCCCGGACATCGACATCGACATTGAGATCTAGCCGGTGGGATCCGACGCCGAACACGGTCTTCGGTGGGTCCGCAAGCGCTTGGATCCACGTAATTCAACGATGGTTATTGCACCTCGACGTCCCCGCACAAGATGCCGCTGTCGACGCCCATCGCCGGAAGTCACGAGTAAATTGACTCTAGCTGCACTTGCCCGTGCCGCCTGAGCACACTCACCGGGAAGCAATTCAACCGCCGTCGGGGCGCTGCCGAGCGCGACCACCTCCCCTCGATCGACTCCCCCTACACAGATTCGCGGAAGCGCGTATACACCGCAATATCGCTGATCTTCAAGAGCCCAGTCGGCGCCCGACCCGGCGCAACCAACCAACAACAGGGCAAGTATGCTGGCTGTCACGGCACTGAGGACGTAAGCTCCTCGGGCTTGGTGTACAGACGACCACGAAGGCCACGTCGTGTCCGCGGCGAAGGCCGAGTCGACGTAGGGAAGCGAATCCGAGAGGTGATCGAGTCGTTGATCCCGGAGGAGGCCCGGCGCTTGACCGCGATCCGCATACACTGGGCGAAGATCGCTCCGCAGTGGGTTGCCGCCAATACCTGGCCCGCGCTGATCCGAGGCGACCGCTTGGTACTGAACGTTCAAGACAACCAGTGGCTACACGAACTCAACTACTGGCGCCAGGAGCTGTTAACGCGCCTCGCAAACCAAATCCCAAAGAGTGGAATTGTCCGTATTGAGGCATTTTTGGGACCGGTTCCTGCGCTCGGCCAACGTGGCGAAGTGAAGACCGAGCTGCCCACGCCACCACCGAAGCCCGAGATTCAGCTGTCCGAAGTACCCCCGAGGGCGACGATGGAAGCTCTCAATGCGGTGCAAGACCCCGATCTTCGCAACATATTGGCGGCCGCACGCATGCACCTGGGCCAACCTCGGCTTTCCTGGGGTGGAGACCGAGCGACCCCGAACCCCGTCCCGCAAAATCGCCGGAAATCTGAAGGCAGCTAGAGCTGTCGTCCGCATGCTCTCCGCTCGCTCATCGTGCGTGATGTCCGCCTATTTCTTGACCCCCAGGCCGCCGGTCGTTACTCAAAATTATGCATCCGATTTCGAACCTCGGCCCCATTCGAACGTTCGCGGGCCACGCCCGCAAATGTCGCGCATCCGCGCTACTTGGCATGGCGCTACTCGGCACGGCGGTAGGGTGCATCCACGATCGAAATGCGCCGGTTGAATGTGTTGTCTGGACCCAGCGAGACGGCGTCATCAACGGGCATGTCTATCTCGAGGACGGCCGCGCATCCTTCTCGCAAGGCGCATCCCAGCGGGATGTGGGCTACCTGAGCGACTCAGGCCACGTGGTGGTCGCCGAGGGCCGTGAACTCATCGACGCCGCAATTTTCGACGGCCACCGTCTAGAAATACTCTACATTAAGGACAGTAAATTTCGGTCAGAGCCGATCCGCGACGGCCACGTTGTCCTTCGAAACAAGTTCTTTCGCACGGAATTTCGCTACAATTCAGCCTGCAGTGTCACAGATGCCGCAGTCGGCGCCGTTGCTCTGATGACCCTTGTCTTCCCACCCGGCACGGCAACAGTCCCATAGCGGCAAGCGGCTCACTGCGGCGTACCGCGCCATCGCCTCATTCTGGCATCACGCACCCAGCAAGGCCTTCGAGCGGGCCCTCTCGCCCAATGTCGCCTAAAACTAGACGAGTGATCTTGAGGCAATCGGACCACAGGCCTTGCGCTACAGGACATCTTTGTGCGGTAAGTGATGCGTGTTGGATGGGCGCACGGCAATAACGCCACAAAAAACCGCGACTTGGCGCTTCATCGTGCCAAACGCGATTACCTGTGCGAGCCTGCTCATCGGGCTTTTCGCGGTGGTGCAAGCCATCGACGGCCGTTTTGTGGACGCCGCATGGCTCGTTGTCTTGTGCGTGATGTTGGACAAGCTCGATGGAAGCACAGCCCGGCTCCTCACCGCGACGAGCAAGTTCGGGATGCAGATGGACAGCCTCACGGATTTCATTGTCTTCGGCGTCGCCCCAGGCTTCACGGTCCTTGAGTTCATCAGTCACAGCGACGCCGCAGATTTCTCAATATGGACGCAAGGATCCAGCATCTGGGTCTTGCGGGGAATCATCGGCTTCTACGTCATGTGTACGGGGCTTCGGCTCGCCAAGTTTAACGTGATGAGCGAGCTTGACGACAGCTCCCATAAGGTCTTTTACGGAATGCCGACGACCTTTGCCGGCGGATTGATCTGCCTGCTGATCTTACTTGGTGTCGAGCACGACTGGCCCCGGCTGCTTTGGGTGCTGCCGATCGTCGCTCTTGTCCTTGGCGCACTGATGGTCTCGAACCTTCCACTGCCCAAACTCGCAAAACGAGGGAACAGACTCCGCCAGGCCATCGAGGCTGGAATCATCATGTTTGCCTATGTATGCGGCTGTTGGCGAATCTTCCCCGAGTACCTGTTCACGCTAACGATGGTTTACGGCGTTTTCGGGTTTACATGGGGTTTTATTCATCGCCAAGAACTCGTTCCAAATCATAAACAACAAACCCGCTGACACCGCGCCCTGTCCGCCACGGTTCAAGCACCGACTGTCCAGCCATGCCCGATCGCCCCAGCACTCTGATTCTCAAGCGGCTACGGACCGACCCTGAGGCGCTCGACGAGTTCGTCAATCTCGGTGTCGATCATCTCCTTCAGAGCCCGATCGACTCGCTGCTCGACCCCACATGGCTCGCAGCCGCGATGACGACCGGCCTCCGCGACTCCGTTCAAGACCCGAACTTTGAGCGCTGGATTCAAGCGCGTTTGAGTGACGCGGGAACCCAGACGCGAAAGTTCACAGGCCCCTTGGCCGAGAAGCTCCCCATGACCGTGCTCGCTCCGCTCGAGCGGGCCGTGGGCCGCCCATTCGTCCCCGATCCGACCCTGGTCCGCACAGTGCTTGATCATCCTTCCCTGAGGGAACTCTTGCGCGAGATTTTGCATGAGAACCTGACTATATTTGCCGGCCAGCTACGCTCTGCGGTTCCCGATCGCGCAGCAAGACGGGCTGGAAGCCTCCCCGGAATCGGTCTAGCGGCCCGCCTGGCCAAGGGCGTCGCCGCAGTCGTCGGCGGGGAGGTCGAACGCCAACTTGAGGGTCGCGTTTCGAGCTTCGTCAACGAGGTCCTGGGCCACGCGGTCGAAATGGCAGTTTCCCGCATCAGCAGCACCGATCACGCCCAGGAAATGGCGAAATGGCGAATCGATGTCTTGCACGCCGTACTGAAACAACCGGTCGAAGACCTGCTCGCCGAGCCTCACAATTATCCGCCCGATCTTATCGCTGCCGACATCAGCGCCATTCTTCGTGCTTTCGCGGGGTGGAGCGATCTTGAAACCTTGATCGAGGAAAGCCTTCGAGCGCTCATCGACATCCCGGAGAAACCCACACTCGGATCGTGGCTCGAAGGGTCCGGGCTCGAAAAGGCGTGGCGGCCACAATTCTCTGAGGCCCTTCATCGCCAAGCCACCCAGGTCGTCGAAACTGAAGCGTTCACGAGATGGCTGCGGCGAGTCGCCGATCCCTAGGCGCTTCACCGCCTGCACTATTTACACGCGACAGAGGACCCTTCGCAAGATGTTCGGTTGTGACGCAGACGCTACGCGACAAGAGTTAAGGCCTGCATACGTGGAACGGACCATGAAAAAACCGCGACCTTCCCACGACGAGACCACCGATTCTCGAGATCTAGTTGGCCGAGCGGTGATCGAAACGCGAGGCATCAGTAAAATTTACGAGATGGGTGAAGTCCGGGTCCACGCGCTCCGTGGCGTCGACCTGGTTATGGCGGAAGGCGAGTTTCTGGTCTTGTTGGGAGCATCCGGAAGCGGAAAGTCCACTCTCCTCAACATCATCGGTGGGCTCGACGTCCCCAGCCTTGGCCAGGTTTTCTACCGAGGCCAAGAACTCAGCGGCGCGAACGAACGCCAGCTCACCGCCTACCGGCGAGCCCACGTCGGGTTTGTCTTTCAGTTTTACAACCTTATCCCCAGTCTCACGGCCCAAGAGAACGTTGCTCTTGTCACAGACATCGCCGGATCGCGGGCGATGGATCCAAGAGAGGCACTCGATCTTGTTGGACTCGGCGAACGCACCGGACACTTCCCTGCACAACTCTCTGGCGGTGAGCAACAACGAGTCGCCATCGCCCGCGCCATCGCAAAGAGACCCCAAGTCCTCTTGTGCGACGAACCGACCGGCGCCCTCGACTACAAAACGGGAAAATTGGTGCTGGATGTCATTGCCAAGGTCAACGCCGAGATGGGAACAACCACCGCAGTGATCACTCACAACGCGGCCATCGGTGGGATGGCCGACCGGGTCATCCATCTCGCCGACGGCCAAGTAGCGAAGGTGATTCACAACCAGTGCCGTCTCACTCCGGCAGATCTAAGCTGGTGAGAGCACTCGACAAAAAGGTCTTTCGCGAACTGGGACGTATGCGTGCTCAGCTGTTTGCAATCGGCATGGTGATGGTCTGCGGTCTCTCCATCTTCGTGGCCATGCTAAGCGTCTATACGGGCATCGGGGAGTCCCAGAAGGCATACTACGAAGACCGCCGCTTCGCTGACATTTTCGCCCGTGTCACGAGGGCCCCGCGAAGCTTGGAAGACCGAATCGCCCGTATCGCCGGCGTTGCCCAGGTCGAGACCCGGATCATCAAGGATGTAGCTGTTGAGATCGATGGTTTTCGTGACCCCATTGTCGGAAGGCTCAATTCTTTGCATCGGACGGCGGGGCGGGGTCTCAACGAGATCCATTTACAGTCCGGTCGCATGCCCGCACCCGAGCACCCCGAAGAGGTGGTGGCGGCGACATCATTCACCGACGCCCACGGTCTGTCAGTGGGAAGCCATATTCGGACCATCATCAATGGTCGCCACCAGAACCTTCACATCGTCGGAACTGGAATCTCACCCGAATATGTTTACGAAATATCGGAGACCGCGCTCTTTCCAGACCCTCAGCGTTTCGGGGTTTTTTGGATGTCGAACGCGGCCTTGGCTGCTGCCTTTGACATGAACTCAGCGTTCAACGATGTCTCATTGAAGTTGACGTCCCGAGCCGACGAACGCACGGTCCGAGCACAGCTCGACCGATTGCTCGACCCCTACGGCGGCCGCGACAGTCACGGAAGAGACCTTCAGACTTCGCATCGCTATCTCAAGATGGAACTCGAGCAGCTGCAATCGAGCGGAGTCGTCGTTCCCATGATCTTCCTAGGCGTCGCCGCCTTTTTGCTCAACGTTGTATTCTCACGCATCATCGGCACCCAGCGTGAACAGATCGCCGCACTCAAGGCGTTGGGATATTCAAACCTCGAGATTGGAATACACTATTCAAAATTTGTTCTGACGATCATCGTGCTCGGAACATTCGGGGGCACATTGCTGGGCCTTCTCTTGGCGCAGGGGCTTGCCAAGATGTATGCCCCCTATTTCAAATTCCCGGATCTCCACGCTGGAATTCATGGTCCCATACTTATCGCGGGAATTCTGATCACCTCGGTCTCCGCGGCACTCGGAACCTTTCGTTCGGTGCGTGCGGCGGTCCAGCTTCCCCCGGCCGAGGCCATGCGTTCTCGCCCGCCTTCGACCCACGGCCGCGTGCTGCTCGAAAGCGTCGGCATCAACCTGGTACTATCGACCCTCGGAAGAATGACCATGCGCAATCTCGCAGAACGCCCCGGTCGTGCCGCATTAACCTCTCTCGGCATTTCTTTCTCCGTCGCGATCTTGGTCGTTGGAAACTTCGCACAGGACTCCCTCGCTCACCTCACCTACGTGCAGTTCTCCAAGACCCAACGTGACGACATCATGGTTGTGTTTAATACCGCTCAACAAAGCGGTGCGCGGCATGAAGTGGCGAGGCTGCCAGGCGTTCTCGCCGTCGAACCCTTTCGCACGGTGCCAGCGACGCTGGTTCACGACAACCACCGTCGGCAAATTATGATCCAGGGCATCCCTCGTGGAGCCGATCTTCGCCACGTGCTTGACAGCGATCTCCAGGCGCATTCTCTCCCCCCCGTGGGTGTCTTACTTACCGATCAGCTGGCAGAAATACTAAAAGTCCGACCGGGAGAATCGCTGTCGGTGGAGATTCTTGAGGGCGACAGACCCACGAGGGAGATCGTCGTATCCGGAACCGTCGGGGAATTGATGGGCCTCAACGCATACATGGATCTAGATGCGCTCAACGCAATGATGGACGAGCGAGGGCGCATATCGGGTGTCTTTATGCTCGTCGACGACAACGAAACCGATTCCCTTTACCGCAACCTCATGGGTCTTCCGGGGCTCGCAGCGGTTGTCCGAAAAACCGCTGCGCTGGAGTCTTTCGAGTCGAGCAGCGCGGAGATGCAGCTCACAATGAGA
The DNA here is from genome assembly GCA_964437075.1 of uncultured Nannocystaceae bacterium. Classification (GTDB taxonomy): domain Bacteria; phylum Myxococcota_A; class Polyangia; order Nannocystales; family Nannocystaceae; genus CAYTFJ01. Next base: position 2,801 of record CAYTFJ010000087.1, on the reverse strand, counting down.
CTCATCCTCATCATCTTCGCGTCGGTAATCGCCGTAGGAGTGGTCTACAACAGTGCACGGATCACCCTCTCAGAACGCAGTCGTGAGTTGGCAAGTCTACGCGTACTCGGTTTTTCACGTGCGGAAGTCTCGCGAATCGTTCTCTACGAATTTGGCGTCCTGCTGCTCGCTGCACTTCCGGTTGGCTGCGTCTTGGGTTCTCTCCTGGCTCGCGCGGCCATGGCCAACGTCGACGCGGAACTCTACCGGTTTCCACTGGTCATCAGCTCCGCAACCTACGCTTTTTCATCGACGACCGTACTCGTCACAGGCCTTGCTACCGCCCTCCTCGTCCGCCGTAAAATCAACAAGCTCGACCTTGTCGCCGTGCTAAAAAATCGAGAGTAGACCCATGCCCAGCAACGCAGTGAGATGGATCAAAGGCACCGTTTGGGCCGCAATCGCCGGGGGCCTAGCGACCGCCGCTGTCGTCGCATTCTTGCCAAAGCCCGTCCCTGTCGAGACGCAAATCATCCTTGAAGGAGCGATGACGGTAACCGTCGATGAGGACGGAATAACGCGGGTTGTGGATCGCTATATCCTCTCTGCACCCCTCAGCGGGATGTTCCCCCGATTGGAGCTCTCGCCAGGTGATGCGGTCACGGTCGGTATGAAGCTCGCTACGATTGAAGCCATCGCCCCACCATTGATGGACTCTCGCAACCAGGGCCAGGCTCGGGCGCGACTAAGTGGAGCCCAGGCCGCGCTGAGGCAGTCGACCGCCAGCGTGGAGCGCTCAAGGGCCGCCCATCGTTTTGCCAAGAACGAGCTTGAGCGCGTCGGCCCCCTCGCCAAGGCCGGCAATATCCCTCGTCGTACACTTGAGTCGACTGAACTCACCTTTCACGCTCGCACGCAGGACCTCGAGTCCGCAAAATTTGGCGCACGCGTGGCACGGTACGAAGTAGAGATCGCGAAGGCTGCACTCGGGCGAATCGACTCGGGCACGCACGGCATAGGCGAACAGGTCGTTATTTTGTCGCCGATCGACGGAGAGGTTCTCCGTATCCTGAACAAAGACGAACGAGTCGTGACCGCAGGTACTCCGCTTGTTGAGTTGGCCGACCCAAACCACCTCGAGGTCGTCGTCGATGTGCTGACGTCGGACGCTGTGAATATTCAATATGGCGACCAGGTTGAAATCGACGGCTGGGGTGGAGATCGTACTATTGAAGGCGCCGTCGTCCTTGTGGAGCCCTCGGCCTTCACACGGATTTCCGCTCTGGGGGTTGAAGAGCAAAGGGTCAATGTCGTCATCAAGATCATCGATGATGATATGGACAAATCCGGCCTGGGTGATGGATTTCGAGTCGAGGCACACATCGCCACATGGAGCAGCGAACAAGTTGTAAAAGTCCCCATCAGCGCGCTCTTTCGCGAAGGGCGACGTTGGGCCGTCTTTTGCGTTGTTGAAGACCATGCCGAACTACGCCCGATCGACATCGGCGAACGTCAAGGACTCGAAGCCCAGGTGCTCGCCGGCCTCAAGCCTGGTGAAACCGTGGTCGTTCACCCTCACGATGCCGTCCTTGACGGGGTATCGGTCGTCCTCGACAACTAGGCCAAACGCCAGGCCGAATGGCGCGGCCATTACCCATCCATTCGCTGTGGCGGTTCGACATCCTACACCTCTACAGCTAATATAGCCGCCAGAGAGGGTGGCGAGCCTTACGTTCGCATACACAGCTGTTATGGAATATGTTCGCATTTCTCAATATTTTCTAACCTTTGGCATGGGGATCGGCCTCGTGGCGGCTTGCCAGCCGTCACTCGACGCGGACGACGGCGGCACAAGACCGGGTAAAAGCGGCTCACCGACTGCCGACGGTGACGGTGACGGTGACGGTGACGGTGACGCCCCTCCCAAGTTCGACGTGGGCGCGAGTGGCGACCTGGCTCCCGGGGGCGAAGGCTGTGAAAATGTTGATATCCTCTTCGTGATCGACAACTCGGGAAGCATGCGGGACGAGCAAAGCCATTTAATCGCTGCTTTTGACGGATTTAGCGAACAAATCCAGACTCAGCTTGTCGATGAACGCTCCTGACGCGTGCAACGAAGGTTTTGTCCGCGACGACGCTGTGCTTGTGGTTGTCATCATCACCGATGAAGAAGATGATCACGAAGTCGACAGTTGCGAGCAACTTCCGTGGCCAGGATCTTCCGGTGAGCCTGGCCAGTGGTATCAAGACCTGGTCGCTCACAAGGGAGGCGTCGAGACGAATATTGTACGACTCTCCCCGATCGGCCCCGCAGATGCGCCGTCGGCCTGCCCTGCTCTCGACAAATGCGAGGGCGGCGTCACAGGCGCGGAGATGAGCCCGCGCCTTGTGGAGGTCACCCAAATGTTCACCCACGGTTTTGTCGGTCGCCTGTGCGAACCGAACGATGACACATTTTTTGGCGAGGCTGTCAGTGTCATTGAAACCGCCTGCGACGACTTCGAGCCTGCGGGGTAGACGCACACCTCGCTCGCGTCACCTGCGGTGCTCTCTATTGCTACTCCTCCCTAGAACTAAATGGAATTCCAACTGTGCGGCCAATAGACGCTATAGGACGGAGATTTTTCTCCCTATCCGAAGGCTACACATGAAACTGAAACTGACTGCTCCTCCATTTTGCATGGCTCTCATCCTCTCGACGCTCGGCCTCGCGTCTTGCGCAGAAGACGCTGACCACGACTCCACTTCAACTGAGGGCTCCGGAGAGGGCGATGGCGATGGCGATGGCGATGGCGATGGCGACGGCGACGGCGACGGCGACG
>CAYTFJ010000086.1:0-17050 GCA_964437075.1 uncultured Nannocystaceae bacterium | reverse complement strand
TCCTCCCCATGAGGTCGGGCCGAGCGCTCCGGCGTCTGGGCCGAGTCCCCTTGCGCCCGCGCCCTCACCGGGTGTCGGCACCGACCCGGCTCCCTTGCCGGCTCTGGGTGCATCGACGCTCAATCCCGCGGCCACCGGAACCGCGGCCACAGCCACAGCCGAGGGTGTCGCCAGCGCAAACGAGTCTGAGCCAGACCTCTCCGAACCAGGGACGCCGGAGCCAAAGACCGAAAATCCACTGCGTCCCCCGGGCGAAGAAGCTCTGCTCGACGCTCACCCCGTAGCGATGGAGAAGGCTAGATTTCGCCCCGGAAAGGGCCTCGAAATCTCTAGCGAAGATGGCCGATTCTCGCTCATCACCCGCCTTCGCGCCCAACTCCGCTACACCTTTGAGCACGACGGGATGCTCGAAGAAGACGATGCAACCCAGGGCACCGACACGATGCAGCAGAGCCTGCAACTTCGCCGCGCGCGATTGCAGTTCGTGGGCCATATCTTCAACAAACACAACAAATTCAAGGCCGAAATCGGCATCTCGCCGAAGGACATGGGCCTGCAATCCGGCGGAGGCATGAAACACTCCCCGATGCTGACCTGGTACTTCGAGTTTGACTATCTCCGGGACGCGACGGTGCGCATGGGTCAATACAAGATCCCCTACAATCGTCAGCGGGTGATCTCGTCGGGAAACCTGATGCTCGTAGACCGTTCCTTGGCCAACGGCGAATTCAACCTCGACCGTGATGTCGGCTTCGATCTTCGCTCCAAAGACCTCGGAGGTCTCGGCAAGAAACTTCGGTACTACGCGGGTATCTATCTTGGCGAAGGCCGTGACTCGTACCGCCCCACAGACTTCGGCATGCAGTATTTGGTCCGCGTGGAGTACCTGCCGCTCGGGAACTTCAAGGACTATCACGAGTCGGACATGCGCCGCATCGGCAAACCCCGCCTCAGCCTGGGCGGAGCCGCCTCCTTCATCGACAACGCGAAAAACAACCGCGGCATCAAGGGCAAGACACCCACCGATGGCGGCCGGACCGACGTCTTCAGTGCCACCGGTGACTTCATGTTTAAATACTCGGGACTCTCGGTGCAAGGCGCGATGTTCTACCGCAAGGGCATACGGGACTTCGGCACGGACGAGCTGCCTGTGCTCGATGCCGACGGGAACGAGCAGACCGATGGAAATGGCGACCTCGTCACGGCGGTCGTCGAAGAGGCACCTCGGACCGCGCTAGGCTGGCACGGACAAGTCGGCTACCTCATTCCTCATCTTCCTATTGAGTTTGCCGGCCGCTACGCCCAGGTTCGTCCCATCGGCGAGGATGCCAGCGACAGCTCGGTCAAGCGCTCCGACGAAGTCGTCGGAGGGTTCAGCTACTACATCGCGGGCCATCCCACCAAACTGCAATTCGACTACACACATGGATGGCAGCGCAGCATGACCGATGCCCTCGCAAAGCAGTACGATATGGTCCGCGTGCAGCTTCAGCTCGCGTTCTAGCGGCGCCTCAGAACGACGATCCCTCATCACGGGGCTAGGCGGCTTGTCCCTCGGCATCCACGGCCGGCGAGGACATGCCGCTCTCGTTCTTTGCGGCGTCCTTTGGATCGCCTTCTGTGGGAAGCTTCGGCATCCGTTTTTTCTTGCTCCCAGGTGGTCGGCCTCGAGCTCGCACACCAAGACGTATCGCGTCGAGACCGCGCAGCAGCTCAGGATCGTCCTCAGCGTAGACCTTGGCATACCCAAGCCCACGTCGCGCAGCAGCTTCGAGCTCGATGCGTGCGTTGGCCAATTGGGACCGCACTTGTTCCAGCGCCTCTTCGAGCGCCGAAACCTCTGTAGCAAACTCCATGCTTCGCCCGGCAAGACGCTCCAGCTCCGCGGCGTCGATACCCGGGAACTTCACCTCCGCCAGTCGCTCCGAAAACAGCGCAAGCAGGGCATGAGTCGCCTCAGGCACCGCCTCTCTCGCGTTCTGGGACTCGGGAGCAGCTGGCAAATTGGCATGGGAGGACTCGGGAAGAGATTTAGGCTGGGGCATGAGCATCCTGTCTATATGTTCAGTAGTCCAATCGAGGCAGCCCGTCAAGCCACTTAGAGGGCTCGCTACCTCGAGAGTGAAGAGGCAATTGACAGCCAACCTCGTTGGGCATGAAGCTTCGCCTCCGCGAAACGAGAGCCCTATGAGCAAAATCTTGATTGTTGGCGCAGGCGGTGTTGGCGGTGTTGTCACCCACAAATGTGCGATGAACTCTTCGGTATTTTCCGACATCACCCTCGCCAGTCGCACCGTCGCAAAATGCGATCGGATCGCGGCGGAAGTTCAGAGCATGCACGGTGTTCATGTGAGAACCGAGGCCATCGATGCAGACCGAGTGCCCGAACTCGTCGCCTTGATCCGCGACCTTCAACCCGAGTTGGTCATCAACGTCGCGCTGCCCTATCAGGACCTGCCGATCATGGATGCCTGCCTCGAGACTGGAGTCCACTACATGGACACCGCCAACTACGAGCCACGCGACCAGGCGAAGTTCGAATACAGCTGGCAATGGGCGTACCGCGAGCGCTACGAGCAGGCGGGTATCATGGCCTTGCTCGGCTGTGGATTCGATCCGGGTGTGACCGGCGTTTTCACGGCCTACGCCGCCCGACATCACTTTGATGAGATGCACTACCTCGACATCGTTGATTGCAACGGTGGCGACCATGGCAAGGCCTTTGCTACCAACTTCAATCCGGAGATCAATATTCGGGAAATCACGCAGGCGGGCCGCTACTGGGAAGATGGCGCATGGATAGAGATCCCTGCCATGAGCCGACACAAGGCGATCGACTACCCAAACATCGGCCGAAGAGAGAGCTATCTGCTCTACCACGAGGAACTCGAGTCGCTGGTCCAAAATTTCCCTACGCTGAAGCGCGCCCGCTTCTGGATGACCTTCGGACAGGAGTACATCACACACCTCCGCGTCTTGGAGAACGTCGGCATGACTTCCATCGCGCCGATACAATACGAAGGTCGAGCGATCGTTCCTCTCCAATTTCTAAAATCCGTGCTTCCGAAGCCGGAAGAGCTTGGGGAAAACTACAGCGGTGAGACCTCCATCGGATGCCAGATTCGGGGCCTTAAAAATGGCCGCTCGACGAACTACTACATCTACAACAATTGCAGCCACGCGGCGTGCTATCGAGAAGTTCGCGCTCAGGCCGTGAGCTACACCACAGGCGTTCCCGCGATGATCGGCGCAAAGATGATCCTCACGGGTCAATGGAAGCAGCCGGGTGTGCACAATGTTGAGCAGTTCAACCCAGACCCCTTCATGGCGGAACTTTCCAAACAAGGTCTCCCCTGGACCGAAGTCCTCGACGCGGAACTTCCGCACGACTACGCCTAGCCCGAGACGATCGTGCACATGGTCGATCTCGACTACGCAGCCGCCCCGAGCCCCTCTTTTGTGCTCGACGAGGCTCGCCTACGCGCCAACCTTGAGCGACTCGCAGAGGTCCAAAGCCGTAGCGGCGCAACCGTGCTGTGCGCGCTCAAGGGCTTCGCCTTCTACGGCAGTTTTGCGCTCGTCCGCCAATATTTGTCGGGTGTGACGGCGAGCTCTCTGCACGAAGCACGGCTTGGCCAAGAAAAATTTTGCACAACGAAGGGCAAGGCCGAGATCCACGCCTATTGCCCTGCGTACATACCTGCGGATCTTACGGCCATTGCGAGTATCGCTTCTCACCTCACTTTCAATTCTCTGTCGGAGTTTCACCGCCATCGCGCCGCACTCACGACCCATTGCAGTCCAGGGCTCCGTATCAATCCCGAATATGCCGAGGTTGAGACAGACCTCTATAATCCCTGCATCCGGGGTTCCCGTCTCGGGGTCACTGCAGACCGCCTGCGCCAAGGGCAGACACTGGTTCTCCCAAAGGGGATCGAGGGCCTGCATTTCCATAGCCTCTGCGAAAAAGGCGCCGACACTCTTGCCCGCACCTTGGATGTGATCGAAGAACGATTTTTCCCCTTGCTCGATCAAATCCGTTGGCTCAATTTGGGCGGAGGCCACGCCATCACCCGAGCCGGCTACGACCTGGACCACCTTGTGCGACTCGTCGCAGGCCTGCGCACTCGCCACCCCCAGCTGGAATCCATCATCCTCGAGCCGGGCAGCGCGGTGGGCTGGCAGTGCGGTGAATTGGTCTCGACCGTGCTCGACATCGTCGAGTGTCACGGGATTCGCACCGCCATGTTGGACGTCTCCTTCGCCGCTCACATGCCGGATTGCCTGGAGATGCCCTACCAACCAAAGGTCCTAGGCGCGACAAATCGCAGTGACTCCAGCAACCCCGACAAGGCGGATGGACACGGCTACCGCCTAGGTGGGCAGACCTGCCTCGCCGGCGACTGCATGGGCGACTATCATTTCGCCCACGCGCTGAAGGTCGGTGATCGCGTGGTATTTTTGGACATGATCCACTACACGATGGTCAAGACGACAACCTTCAATGGGGTACACCTCCCCGCGATCGTCGTTCGCCGAGAGCAGGGTCAGCTTGAGGTACTAAAGACCTTCGGTTACGACGATTACTGTCGCCGACTCTAAGCGCCTCGCGTGAAAGCTCGCCAGCAAGCGCGAGAACTTTGCGTGCTGCAAGCGCCGCTTCGCTGTCGTAGAGTCACGGGGTCACACGGCGGACTCCCCTCCATGCTCGCTCCAAAAAAATACTCACTCGCCTCGTTCGTCCTCACTCGGTTGAGTCTTGCAGCCTCCGCGTCGTTCCTGGGAGGATGTGGTGATGAGGCGCTGCACATCGAAGAGTCTGGTGATGACAGCAACGGTGACGGCGACGGCGACGGCGACGGCGACGGCGACAGCGACGGCGACGGCGACGGCGACAGTGTCACAACGTGGCGCCCCTTCGACGAAGACGACTGGGCACGCGGCGGAATTGGTATCGATCGGGTGGTCATCAACCAAGGTGTCTCCATCGTTTTGGCGGTCGACGGCACTCCGCGACCACGAAAAGATCGCGTCACCAAACCCGTCGCCCATCGGCGAACCGCCATTCAGGCGATGTGGAAAGTCCCAGGCGACTGGCAAGAACGACCGATCCTCGCAAGGCTTCAGCTACGGCAGGCGAACGGATCCATCGAAGTTCTTGAAACGACGACAACGGTCTCCGGGAGCTCGACCGAGGGCAGCTCAGGAGCCAGCTTTAGTTGGGACATCCCCGCGGAGGACGTTTTTCCTCTTATGGACTATTCCATTGAACTTTGGGAGGCCGAGAACGATCACGATGATATCGCCGCCTCCGATCGAGCACCGGCGATGCCGGCCGCCGACTTCAGCGACTTGGGGATTGGCGACGCCCCCATGAAATACAAAGTTGTCTTTGTGCCCGTGGAGTACGACCACGATCAAGGTTCCGGCTGCCACACCTCGACCGAAAATTTGCTTGCAGACCCTGCTACGATCGAAACCTTGGTCCAGCACTACCGCGTCCAAAATCCGGTCACAGACGTCGAGTTCAGCGTCCGCGAAGCGCCGCTGGTCATCCGTTCAAAACTAGGGGCGCTCAACCAGGTCAACACCTTGCAGCAAGGTCTGCGCTTTGACGATTTCGCCGAGCCAGACATCTATTATCACGCCTTCATCAACGTGTGCTCCAATTCCTTCTGCACCGGCGCTCCAGCATCGCAAGAATGCCTGCTCGGAGTCGCTCCCGGCACACCTCCGCCCACCAAGGGTGCGGGCAACAGCCGCGTCGCTGTAACCGTCTACTACGACGATCTCGCAAAGACCGCTGAGACCTACGTACACGAGACTGGCCACAGTCAAGGACGACCTCATACAGCCTGTGGCTCCGGCCGCGATCGCAACCCCGACCCCAGCTACCCACACAACAATGGTGTAATTGGCGCATGGGGCTGGAACATCGTCACCGGAGAGTTCTATCCACCAAACAGCTACGTCGACTACATGTCCTACTGCGCGCCGACCTGGGTCTCAGATTGGACCTGGGATAAGACCCACGATCAGGTTCGGGCAATTAGCTCATGGGGCGTCGAGGGTATCGATTTCCAACGGCCGGATTACGAAAGTTCCGTGCTGCTCACGGGGACGATCTACAAGGCCGTCGATGAAAAAAATCTAGGCCAAGAGACCTGGTGGACATCGCGCGGATACGTCATCGACGAACAGCTCAGTCCCGGCGAGGCGGTCGAGTTCTACGACCACAGCGGCCAATGGCTAGGCGTGTCTCCCGCTTCCGTCACTCGCGTCGAAGGTGGAGGCCTGACCATCATGGCCAACGCACCAGAGTTCTTCGAGGACGTGGGGCAGATCGTTCGGGTCTCTCCCGGAATCCGAGCGACTGTGCCGATGGCGGGCCTGGAGCACCGAATTCGTCCCCTACGTTGAGCCCGACCGACCCTGCCCCCAGCACCAGCCGTTCCGGAAGGATCTTGGTCGCGCTGGCCGCCACAGGTACACTCCCACCATGTTCCAACGCGGCGCCATTTTTCTTTTGCTGGCCTTCGCGGCGACCACTGGCTGCGACCCGAACACGGCCAGCGACAGCAGCGCTAGCCCCTCACCGCTAACGAAGGACGAGACCAAACACCCCTCGCCTGAACCTTCGAGCATCCCAGACAAGAGCGATTCAAAGACCGCGGGCTCCCCAGAAACGACCGCCAGGGCTCCGCTCAGCAACGCTGAGCAATCACTGTTCTTCGCCGGTGCGCAAGATGGGGGCGACCCGCTGCCCGACCACTACGTTAAGAGCAACGAAATTCGCCACGACACGTGGTTTCCCTCAATTAAGGACCTCGGTGGCGCCTTTATCGGCGTGGGCCCCGACCAGTGCTACACCATGGCCGCCGCACAAGACGCCGACTTGGTATTCTTGTTGGACATCGACCGCATGGTCGTCGAGGTTCACTTCAACTACGAAGTCCTGATCAAGGCCTCCGCGACCCCTCAGGCTCTCCATCAGCGCTTCAATACAACCCAAAAAGATAGCAGCATCGCCATGCTTGAAGAGGCATACGCGAAACTCGACCCGAAGAGTCGGCGACATCGCATTCAGACCTATGTTGCCTCCCGCGAGACGATCTACCGCCACCTAAAACATGTCGGCAACCGTCACCGTGGAGATGTGATGACCAGCTGGCTGTCCAATCCAGACTACTACGCGCGAATTCGACGACTCTATCAAGAGAACCGAGTTCGCATCATGGATGGGGATCTTACGGGTCCGGAGACCATGAAAACCATCGGCACCGCGGCCACCGCCCTAGGCGTCCCCGTCAATGTCCTCTATCTCTCCAACGCCGAGGAGTACTACAAATACTCGCGACAATATGCCCGCAATATTCAGGGTCTCGCGGGAATCCCAACAAGCGTGGTCCTGCGCACGATCTACAACAAGGCGTGGGAACATGCCGATTCTCTGTGGAACTATCAGGTCCAGCCGCTCGCCGACTACCAACTCCACCTGCAAGACCCGGCGATACGCGCACGAAACGCGATGCTGCGGATCGTCGATAAGCAAAAACGACTTGAGCGCACAACCGAGACAAAAGGTCTGAGCCGCATCAACATGCCCCCGGTCGAGTGACCCCCCCCGCGTTCAAGTATGTGGCCACGGAGCGTCGCCAATGCTAGACACAGACAGGTCTTCTTATGCCGATCGACGCATCCATCGCACTCGACTACTGGCGCGCAATTTCGGGAGACGACTCCCCACTTCCCGACCTCGGTGAAACTCCGGTTGAGAATTTTCAAGCGCTGCTGCTTGCCGATCTCGAACCTGGCTTTTCGGCGGCAAGTTTTCGTAGCCGGGAGCTTGATCCCCTCGCCATTTACGGCGGCATCGCCCTCCTAGAGAATCCGAGCCCGGACATGCTCGACTGGGCGACCGGAATCGCCCAGCTCATCGGTTTTACAACACCAGCCCTCCAACAACATGTCTGGTACCTCGACGAAGTTCCCGACGCGGACGGAAATCATCGAGTCTACGGTTTTGTTCATGGCGAGGCGGTTCAGGAGCTTGCATCGATCGAAGATGCGCTGCGCTGGATGACCGCATTCATCAACTACAGCGAGCAACGCTGCGACCAAGCGCACACCCAGGGAATCGAGGCCAAGCTCCGAAAGCCACGCCCCTGGGCGACCTCGGGCCCTGCCCTACTCGCAGAACTTCTCCAGCTCCCTTTGCCGCAACTCTATGCCGCCTGGGCCGAACACACCTGGCTCTCATACGACGAACACCGTGCCCAAGATCTCGACAGCACGGGACCTGGGGCCGCGCGGGTCGCCATGTTGGCCGCCGTCGAGAACGTCATGCGCAGCCGTAGTCTCGACACTCGAACCGTTGACTACTCGCAGATGAGCGGACCGCACAAGCGTGTCATTGAACAACTTCGCCAGCTGACAAAGGCCGTCTCAACGGGCTACGCCCCCAAACTGGTGTTGGACATCGCCCGCAGCAACCACCCCACGCTCGCCCGTCGCGCGCAGGAGTGGCTGCTGCATTTCGAGGCCTCAGAGCAGCGAGCAGATCAAGAACTCGCCCCTCCGGTCGCCGATGAGACTCGAGCGCTACGAATGCTGATCGCGGGAGGGCTCGACCAACTCGTTGGCCAGGAGCTCATCGAGATCGAGCCCGAGGGACGAGAGCCGCTCCTCGACGAACTGGCCATGGCTGTGCTTGAGGCCTACAACCCCGATCACGCCATTAAAAAGCTCCGAGTCGCGGTGCTACGCTCGGACCATGTGGCCGAAGTGTACGCGGCCGACATTGCACTTGAGGGTGCCTTTCGGCAGTCGCTCGGCGGCTGAGGCCCATAATCACCATGGATCTTCGACGTCTCGGGTACTGCTCTTTCTATGAAGAGCAAGTTGCAAAGCTGGCCACGCAGCCAAGGCACCAGGGCCAACGCAAGCCTGGACGAATCTCTCGGGTCGACGGAGTCACAGCGCAAATCCTCACAGAAGATCGGCCAGAGGACCAACACACCACCGTCGCTGTTCCCGCACGGATCCGTCGCGCCGAGGAGCTGCGCCCGGTGGTGGGGGATTGGATCATCTTTGACCCTGATCACCCCGGTCAGCCGACGATAAGCGCAGTGCTGCGGCGAAAAACCCAGATTTCCAGGGTTGCAGCAGGCATCCGCACCGAGCTTCAGGTCTTGGCCGCCAACGTCGACATCGTGTTTATTGTCATGGGGCTCGACGGTGACTTCAGCCCCCATCGCATCGAGCGCTACATCGCCACGGCCGCCGACGGTGGAGCACGCCCGGTGGTTCTCTTGACAAAGGCCGGAGCCTGCACCGAAGTGGAAACAAGGCTCGCCGATCTCCGTCTCGCTACACAGAATATCGACCTGCATGCCATCGACGTTGTCACTGGGATTGGCGCACAGATCCCTCAGCAATACGCGAAAGAGGCCGCGACCATTGCTCTTTTGGGATCTTCCGGCGCAGGGAAATCGACCCTGGTCAATCACCTGATGGGACGCGAGGTCATGCCTGTCGGGTCGGTCCGGGAAGATGACCAACGCGGTCGGCACACCACGACACACCGCCAACTGCTCGTGCTCCCCAAGGGAGGTGTCATCATCGACAATCCCGGAATCCGCGAGCTTTCGCTTTGGCTGGCCGGTGACGGTCTCAATCGCGCGTTTTCCGACGTTGCAACGATCGCCCGCGAATGCCGATTTGGGGACTGTTTCCACCGTCGAGAGCCGGGCTGCGCGGTACGACTTGCCGTCGAGCACGGCCAACTCGACGCGGGCCGACTCGAGCGATTCCTTCGTCTTCGCGACGAAATTGGCCAGACCCAACTTCGACGAGACGAACTCTCTCGCCGCACGACCGACAAGGCCCGTGGTAAATTCAATCGTGCCGCCATCCGCGAGGGACAGCGCCGAAAAGGTGGATAGAGCCAGTGTCTTGCTACACTCAGGATCAGGCTTGATGGACTGGGGGCCCCCTGCGATGCTTCCGCCATGCGCTCCTTCGCTATGGTTCTCGCTTCGATCTCCGCGCTAATGAACCTGGGAGCATGTCGACCCAAGCTTGCCGCCCCCCCTCAAGCAACTCCGAGCCCCGCGTTTTCATCGGAGCCCAGCCACGGGGTCCTCGACGTCGATGAAGATCCAGAGCTCTCTGCCGCCCTCGCCGAAGCCGAACAATCCATCGAAAATCCGGAGCTTCGCACGCTCTTGCGTCGCCACTGGGCATGGAAGCTCGAACAGCAACCCGAAATGGCGAGTCGCCTCGGGGTTCATCGTTATGACGACAAAATATCGACCCGGGGCCCCGAGTCCGAAGCTCTCTCTCGGGCGGCACGGGCTTTTTTTCTGGGTTGGGCAAGAACAATCCCGGAAACGGGACTCAGCGAGAACGATGCCACGAGTCTGGACATTTTTGCGTCGAAGCTCGATGCCGCCCAGCGCTCCGAAGTCTGCGAGTTCGAGACTTGGACGGTCTCGGCGCGCAACAATCCCGTCACGGAATGGAACCAGATTGACCAGCTGCACCGCCTTGAAACCGCGGCCGATGGCGAAGCTTTTCTCTCGCGCCTACGCACCGCTCCGACCGCCATCGACGGACAGATCCAGTCACTTGCATCCGGCGTAGCAGCCGGGCGCTTTGCGAATGCCGAGTCTACACGACGCGTCATCACGATGGTCGAGTCTCAACTCGACACACCCATCGAGCAGTGGCCAAGCGTGTTGGCCGGGAAAAAATCGGGTGTCGATCGATGGAGCGAAAAAAATGCTCGCCAGTTTCGCAGCCAGCTCTTGGAGGTCGTTCGGCTGGAGTTGTCGCCCGCGATCCGCCGCTACGGCGACTTTCTAAAGTCGCAGGTCTTCCCCCATGCTCGCGGGGACGAAAGCCCGGGGCTCACACGTCTTCCCGCAGCCAAACGCTGCTACGCGGCACGCATCCGCGCCCACACGGGTCTCGACCTCTCGGCAGAAAAAATCCACGCGATCGGCCTTGCCGAGATCGACCGCCTCGACGGCGAATTTCGTAGCTTGGGCAAAAAACTGTTTGGCACCGACACCCTCGAAGAGATTCTCAATCGGCTACGCACCGATCCCGCTCTCTACTTCAACGACGGAGACGAAGTGGAGGCCGCTGCACAGTCCGCCCTCAATGATGCGAGGGAAGCCATGCCACGCTATTTTGAACGGCTGCCCCGAGCGACATGCATCGTCAGCCCCATGCCAGACTACGAGGCGCCATTCAGCACTATCGCATACTATCGGCCCGCGCACGCCGATGGTTCAAAGCCAGGCGAATACGTCATCAACCGCTACGCTCCAACCACCCGTCCGCGTTACGAAGCTCGTGTTCTGGCGCTCCACGAGGCGATTCCTGGTCACCACCTGCAGATCTCGATCGCTCAAGAGCTACCCGCTCTTCCTGCCTTTCGGAAACATGGCGGCCTAAATTTTTTTGTCGAAGGATGGGCCCTCTACTCTGAGCGCCTCGGTGACGAGATGGGGCTCTACGACGACGATCTTGACCGTATGGGGGTCATCAGCTTTGATGCCTGGAGAGCGAGTCGACTCGTGGTCGACACCGGTCTACACGCAAAAGGCTGGAGCCGAGGGCGAGCGGTGCAGTTTATGCTCGACCACACGGCGCTGGCTGCAAACAACATCGACAACGAAGTCGATCGCTACATCGTCTGGCCTGCTCAAGCACTCTCCTACAAGCTCGGTCAACTTGAGATTTTTCGCCTACGCAAGGAAGCAAAGACGCGGCTCGGCGAACGATTCAGTATCAAGAAGTTTCACGACGCGGTGTTGGGTGCTGGCGCCGTTCCTCCCAATGTGTTGAGGACACGCATCGAACGCTACATCGAGTCCACCAATTCGGATTCCGGCGAATCAAGGCCTCCCCACACATCTGTTCTCATGGCGCCGTAAAGTCTGGCTCTTCTCCATACTCCAACGTCTGAAAGAAAGATTCACCAGGATTCTTAATCTCGAGACGTGAAAGTCGTTCAGCGCTAAGAAATCGTGCACCTTTGGCCACGGGACGCCGAACTTCTTGCGGCCGCTTCGACGCAACCAAAAAATCAGCCCATCCCTCTTCTTCCTCATCCCCCGCGCCGGGTACCGCGAGACTTGCCAACAGAGGCATCCTCCACGAAAAACTGTGAGACAGCGCCTCATCGATCGGCCAAAACCCTGATGGGTCCTGGCTAATCTGAGTCGCTATGACGGTATCGTCATGCGCCAGGCGCAAGAGTCTCGAGAAAAAATTCGAAGAGAATAGCTCCCGTAGCTCGTCCCGAGTGGCCGCGGGAAAGTCACATATGATCACATCCTGTGTCGAAAGGTCCCCTCCAATGAAATCCAGTGCGTCCGCAGCAACAACGGTCACGCGAGGGTCCGCGAGGCTATCCTCCGAGAGTTGTCGCATCGCCGGAACCGTCTGAGTCATCTCAAGGACGTCGGGATCCAACTCACACAGAACCACCTCGCCCACCTCCGGGTAGCGAAGAACGTTACGCGCGGCAAGCCCATCTCCACCGCCAAGAATCAAGACACGTGCGAGGTTCTTGGCCAAAATGATTGGACTGTCGGCCAAGAGCTCGTGAAAGATGAATTCTTCCTGAGAACGAAACTGCCACACACCGTCCAAAGTGAGATTGATATGACCATCGTCCTCCTCACAAAGGACAATTTCTTGAAACCGAGAACGACGACGGAACAACTCACGTTCGGTGGACACACGGCCCTATACTCCGAAGATCCAAGTCCAGCCAGCGACCCCCGCACAAAAAGAACGATAGCACTGGAGACTCCAGCGCTATCGTTCTTCTCTTTGGATGGATGGAAAAGACCCGCCTAATCCTCAGGCCAACCGGGACCACCGCACTCGCCCTCGGCGAGCGTGGTCACCAGCAACTTCCGCATCCTCGATTGACACTGAAGACTCTTCGATCCGTACGCAACGACGTTGTCTTCGAAAGAGAATCCTTCGTACATCTTCGTTCCCTTGTAGGTGTAGAGAATATTGTCGTGCATCATCTGAAGCTGCTCCCAGCAGGAGAGCCCGGTCATGTCCATATCTCCTGCGAACGCCCAACGCCGCCAGACAGTGAAAATCGCTTCGCCGGATCGCTGGTCCACAAGACTGGTGGTCTTGTCGGCGCGGTTGATCTTGCGTCGACAAGTTGGATTGCCCCGCGGGTCAGCGACATTGGCGCCATCCATGCGCAATACGATGCCACCATGGGCATTGGTCACTGTGTATTCGTTGATATCCCAGATCGGAATCAAGCCTCCGGTCCCGGTCCCGGTCCCGGCTTTCTGCTCCTCGTCACTTGAATAGATGAACAGATGGTCGCTGTTCGACTCGTTCCCATCCTGTGCGAGTCCGTCGCGGAATTCCCATTGATAGTCTTCCTCTGAGGCCTGGCTGCAACCGGCAACAAGAACCGTGGAGAGTGTGAAAAGGGGCAATAATTTTCGCATATCGAATCCTTCTGTCGAACTCGCAAATGTTAGTCGCAGGTTGCTCGGTGAAGATAGGAAAAACACCGAGTTTCGCGCCAGGCAGCTTTCATCCCATCTGAGGCCCGGCGAGTTGAGCGCATTTTTCGTTTCGTCCCGCCCACAGGCTGCAAGCGTCCTCCGGAGGCTCAAAAACGAGCGAAAGCGCACCGCCAAAGGACGCCGGCCATGTGGCTGAACGTTGTCATCTCAAAGCCAAATGGGGCACTTTCGCCCCAAACTATCCTGATTCTCTCTCCTCTGAAACAAAAACGCTTATGAATGTGACTTTTACCACGGCCTGCTAGAGTGTGCCCACGTGAGCGCTAATGGTACCCGCCCGACCGATCACGTCATCACCGTGGTCGACGACCCTGTGCAAGCCAGCGAGCAATCGTCGCCGCTGCTGCCCTCGTCGATCGGAAGATACCTGATCCTCGGAACGCTCGGCGTCGGAGGCATGGGCATGGTCTACAGCGCCTACGACCCTCGCCTCGATCGCAAGGTTGCACTCAAGCTCCTCCGCAGTGGTTCACACGGGGGACCCGCAAGCTCACTCGGCCGAGCGCGACTGCTTCGAGAGGCGCAGGCCCTCGGTAAGCTCTCTCACCCGAATGTGGTGACCGTCCACGATGTCGAGACCCATGAAGGCCGCGTCTACATCTCCATGGAGCATGTTGATGGAAGCTCGCTCAAGGAGTGGATCCAACAACAAGAGCGCTCTCCCAAGGAGATCCTGGACGTCTATCGACGCGCGGGCCGTGGACTCGCCGCGGCCCACAAGGCGGGCATCGTCCATCGAGACTTTAAACCAGCGAACGTACTCATTGGCAATGACGGGAGTGTGCGGGTCGCAGATTTTGGCCTCGCAAAAACCGCGGGCGAGTCCACCGCTGATCACCAACTTCCAACGACACTCTCGGATCTCAGCTCCGAGCAAGATCCCTTGCTCGGAGAGATCAAAAGCGGAACCGACCTCACCCTCACAGGTGCTGGAAAGCTGGTCGGAACGCCCGCCTACATGGCTCCGGAACAATTTTTAGGGCTTGAGGCGACCCCTCAAGCGGATCAATTCAGTTTCTGCGTCGCACTTTTTGAGGCCCTGCACGGCTACCTCCCCTACCGCGGCAAGGATCACCAAGAGCATATCGCGGCCCTGCTCGAGGGCACGATCATGGGTCCGCCACCGACGATCGAGGCCCGACCGGTCCCTCGTTGGCTCGACAAAGCCCTACTTCCGGGCCTGCATCCCCAGCCCAAGGCCCGCTACGCCGACATCCCAGCCCTGCTTGCGGCGCTAAGCTCCAACCCCGTTCGAAGACGCCGAAGGCTCGTATGGGCGGGGGCGGGCAGCGTGGTTGTGGTTGCAGCGCTGGTCGGAGCCCTCAATACCCGGGAGGTGAACCGCTGCGGAGGCGCGTTGGACAAGATCGAGCACGCCTGGAACCCACAGCGACGAGCCAAGGCGCTTGAGGCATTTCGTGCGACCGGAAAGGTCTATGCAGAGGAGAACTGGACCATGGTCGACCAGCGACTCGATGCCTACTCGCTCAAGTGGGCCGCGGCCTTTGAAGAGATCTGCGCTTCGACCCAGCGCGGTGAACAGAGTTCAACCCTTCTCGATCTGCGCATGGCCTGCCTCGACAAGAAGTTGACCCACCTCGGAGAGCTCACCGCATTGCTCACCGAGGCCGACTCGGCGCTCGTCCGTGAGTCGCCCGTGGCCGTGGCCGCCCTGCCCGCGGTCGACGATTGTCGCAAGGAACTTCTCACCGGGACATCATCTCCCGCCCCTTCCGACCCTTCGAGTCGAGCCAGCATTCGAAGCGTCGAGAAGCTGCTCGCCCGCTACCGCGCTCTCGAGAGCTCAAGCAACTTTGCCGAGGCGCGGCATGCTGCAGAGCAGGCCAATCAAGAGGCCACGAGCCTCGCCTATGCCCCCCTCATGGCGACAGCAAAGGTGATCTACGGCCGCGCTCTCCGTGAAGTCGGAGAGCATGAACTAGCCGCCGCTCAACAGTTACAAGCCATCGATCTCGCCGTCGATGCCTCATCGTTCGCCGACGAGCACGATGCCTGGTCGGAGCTCTACTACCTCTACGCGACCCGACTCGACCGGCGAGATGCCGCGCAAGGCGTCGGACTCGCCGCCGATGCGTCGCTCCGTCGTCTCGGGGACGATCCTGCCCGCCGTGGACGACTCCAGCGCCGTCGTGCGATCAATCATCAAATCCTCGACGAGATCGACGATGCAATTCGTTTCAATTCTGAGGCGCTATCAATCTACCGGAGGTCGTCGCGCTTCGATACCGTGCTCCCCGGGGTTTTAAAAGGGCAGGCGATTCTACTTGCGCGCAACCAACGGGTCGACGAAGCCCGGGAAAATATTACGGAGGCGATTGAACTCACCATCCGAACACGCGGAAGCCGACATCCGGACGTCGCCAAGGCTTATCAGACGCTCGCTAACATTGAGTTCATGTCCGGAAATTTCCAAGCCGCAAGCACCGCCAATGGCGCTGCCCTCCCCATTTTAGAGGACGTCTACGGCCGGCGATCACTGGAATTTGCGCGAGTCACCGGGACACGCGCCATGATTCAGGTCAGCCTCAAGTCCCACGGAGAGGCGATCCCAAACTTCAGAACCGCGATTGAAATCTATCGTCAGGTCTCCGGGCCACGGCACTCGAGGCTCGCCGCTCCGCTCAATAATCTTGGCATCGCCCTGCTCGCCCAGGGCAAACGCGCTGAAGCACGAGAAGTTTTTCTCGAAGCCCTAGATATCCACGGCACAACCCTCTCGCCGACACACTGGAACATCACTCCGATCCACGCCAAACTGTGCGAGCTTGAAATGGCCGAGGATCGGCTCAAGCAGGCCCTACGACATTGCCGCTTGGCACTCGCGGGAACAGACGCTGACACCCACACTCAAGATACGGCATCCACCAACCTACAGGCGGAAGTCCGCACGGCGATCGCCTCAATCCTGCATTTGGACCCCAAGCTCGCCGAGGCTGACGGAGGACTCCCGCGTCTCCAAAAAGCTCTCTCCTCCCCCCCGGACCCCTAGTGATCGGAGGTCCGGAACATGCGCCGTACCTTCACTTCTCGGAGTGTAGTGGATGAACGAGGATGTCTATTTTCGCGCCGAAACCATTTTGTGAGACAAAATAGAGTATTTTACCTCACAAAATGGTCAACTTTCGCGGCGCCACAGTCGTCTCCCCCCAACAAGCCGCAAAATTGTTGGCATTTCACGATGGAATCCATCCACAATGGGAAATACATCGGAGTGTCCGATGGTGTTGGTGCCCAATTCGCACCTTCGATGGAGAATGAATCGATGAAACGTATTTTGTATAGACATAAGAGCGCCGCCACAGTGGCCGTCCTCTCCCTCATGCTTGGTGTTTCCCTCTCGGGTTGCGCCGACGAGGTCGATGAGGCTGATGGCGATTCGACTGGCAACAACAATGGCGACGGCGACGGCGACGGCGACGGCGACGGCGACGGCGACGGCGACGGCG
>CAYTFJ010000085.1:0-18146 GCA_964437075.1 uncultured Nannocystaceae bacterium | reverse complement strand
GCCGTCGCCGTCGCCGTCGCCGTCGCCGTCGCCGTCGCCATCACCATCGCCGTTGCCGTTGCCGTTGCCGTTGCCGTTGCCGTTGCCGAAGGGGGCCGTGTCAGAGCGGTCTTCGTTCGAGTCCGCACACCCGGCGGCCAGTAGTAAGAGAGCAAGAGGAGAGAGCAGGGCGATGCGTCCCCCGGAACGACATCGCGTGACGATCGACATTGCTGTGCGTTTCACCTCGCCATAAGACCCCAGCTCGGAGCACAAATGTAGCTGATCGCGATGTTTTGTCGGGAGCGCCGCAATCGAGGCAACATAGGAAAAGAATTTGTGATCGTGCCTACGATTTATACATTGCATCGACTCGTTTCGTATTCGATGCGACGCGGTCAAGGAGTACATCGAAGGCTCGAGGGCTGTGCGAGCGGGGAGCCAGGAAAACGTTCTGCGAGATTCTCAGCCACGCGCGAGGCGTCGTCGCTTCGGCCGAGTTTGCATAGAATCCTCGATTCAAGGGCCGCAATTTCTTGGGCGAGTGCCCCGGCTCCGCCGTACTCGCTTCGATGGCGGTCGATGAGCGCGAGTGCCTTGGTGGTGGCTCCAGCCTGGAGTGCGACGCTCGCCTCCCGAAGGCAGCGAATCTCTGAAGAAATTGAGGGGGCGTGGTTCGGCTCGGCAAGTGGTGTCGCCCTTGAAGCTCGATGAACCGCCGGGAGGATTTTGGACGTCGGGGTCGATGGGCTTTGCGATCGTTGTGCTTGGACGCGAGCGGCGTCGACTCGAAGCAACGATTCGATGGGCGCTCTGTGCGAGCCGGGACTGGGACGCGATTCAGTTGCAACTGGAGGGCCGGACGGCATGCGCGTTGACGTGGGCAGTGGCTCATCGTGATGAGCGAGGCCTGTTTTTATACCTGCAAGCCCGGCTGTGCCCAGTGTCACCGTTGTCGCGAATATCAGGAGTTGGCCGGTCCATCCCGCTTTTCCTGTGGTGACAACCGCCGCAGCGACTTTGGTCGCTCCGGCAGAGGACCCCGGGATCGCGGATGAAGATAAGAGACCTCCCGAAGTTGAGTGACTGGCGATCGCGGGAAGGCTTGGAGGCATGAGCAGCGGCATGATAAGGGCGCTGACGCGCCGCTGGGCGGCGGCGGCCCCTGGCGGTGTGTGGCGCCCTTCTTCTTGCACTGCGGATTGAAGCCTCTGGGACAGGTTTGAGCTGTCGAGCATTCCTCGGAAGGCCGAGCGGCACCGACGGAGTCGGGAAGAGACCGTATTCGTCTTCATGTCGAGTACAGCACCGATCTCGGGATGGGTCATCCCCTCGAACTCGGCGAGGATAAATATTTGAGTGCTGACAGGATCGACGGTGCTCAAAAAACCATCGAGTAAGATTCGCGCGTCGTGACTGTTGGCTTCGTCAGTGGGAGGAAGTGTTGCGATCACGTCGCGGTAGGCGGCATGCCGTCGGTCTCGCCGGCCACGTGTTCGATGAAGTCGAGCGGCGATGCGCCGCGCGATCCCGAAGAGCCATGTTTTGGGCGAAGCGAGTTGGGCATCGAACTCCGGCGCACGTCTGTGCGCGACCACAAATACCTCTTGGGCGGCGTCATCTCGCTCTTCAAGGGAGATCCCGAAACGAGCGAGAATGCGCCAAACGTAGGTGAAATGAACCCGATAGATCTCCGCGACATCGAGCCCCGGCGGGAGCGCGCTGCTATCGTCATCCTCGACCAAACCCGCTGTCCCGTCGGGAAAGGACGAATATGGACCTCCGGTGAGGTCCTCTTCGGATCGATAGAGCTGTGTTTCGAGGTCCACGTTCTCTTAGTTGCCCGCGCGGGGGGAGATCCGTGCAAACACGGGGGCCTATCCTCGCGCGAAAGACCACTCGAGTCCAAGCAAGATTCGCGCCATCAGCGTTTTCCCTTGGGCCTCGAAGCCATCGCCAAGTTGAAATCGGGGCCGCAAGAGCGAGGCGGATCCTGTCGCGGCGGTCCAGAACGACAGGTTGCGACGAAAGCGCCATTCTGCGCCCGCCGACAACGGAATGGCGAGGGCGGGGAGCCACTTCGCCTGTGTATTCCGGGTGTTGACGCCCGATCCTCGGACGCTCGAGAGTTCAACGCCACTGCACACTGGAAAGCGTACGGCGCCCGCTCGTCCCACCGCGCAGGCGACGAGCTGTCCGCCGAGGGCCTGATGTCGTATCGCGGTGCCCGGCGCCCGGTCCGAGGGACTAAGCTGAGGAATTTCGTAGAACCCGATGCCCTGGAGCCGGAAATTTCCCGTGGTCACGCCTACGTCCAGCCCGAGTCGAAATCCAAATTTTGTGAACCTACCGGTGCCTCCCTCAGCTCGTATCCCGGTGGCGATCACCGGTTTTAGGCGAGGTCGTCTGGCGGTGTCGGTGTCGGTGAAATCCTCCGGAGGGACCTGGCTCGGGGTCGCTTGAGCGGCGGGGCGCGCAGCTCTCGCCGGTGGACCGCCGACGAGCGGTGGGGCCACGGCGGCTGGAAGCAGCGTGGCGAGCGAGGCTTCGTCCGAGACCGAGGTGGCCGTATGAAACGATGGGGGCAGTTGCTCGACGGTGGCAATCGGCTCGAGCTGGGTTGCAGAGATCAGCGCGGCGGCCTCGATCAGCGCATCGCAACTGCTCGCATCAACCGCCTGTGAGCGCAGACCCCCGCCCGACTCGACCCGAAGGGCGAGTCGCCATTGCGCATGGTCTCCGCTGGAATCCGGTGCCGTGATTGTCACATGGATCGTGGCGGAGGGAGGATGGGTGCCAATCCATCGATCAAACTGTCTGTGAAAGCTTGCCTGAGGCCCACAGCTCTCGGGTACGTTCCATTTCACGACCAACACCGCCGTGTCTTCGGCCGGAAGTTGGCTGTGTCTGCTCTCGTCGCTGTCGACGTTCGGGGCCGCGCAAGAATAGAGCGCGGCCAGCAAGAAACCCGGGAGCACGCGGCCTGATACCACGAAGGACTGTGAACGCCACGATAGCGGTGGGTTTAGGAGGTGGCGTGGAGGTGGCGACCCTGGTGCATGGGAGCCAGAGTGCTAGGGGATGCCATAGGGATGGACAAGCACATCGTTGATCTCGACCAAAATCATATTTCTTGTTACCGCGGATGCCCCGCGACCCCGGATATTTCCGTTGGCATCGACCGTGAGGTGGATGGGAAGGACAAGCACGACCGTGCCTAGCAACATCGCGTCGTCGAGGGTGTCGGTGGGATCGAAAAAAACGGGGAACACCCCGCCAACCTCATTGGTATCCCAGGTATTGCAGTCGTCGAGGGTCGCGGGGTTTCCGTCGATGTCCTGGTAGATGATCTCTATGAACTCGACGCCCTTTTCGCGCAGGTCGGGAGCCAGTTCTGCAAACAGCTGGGCCTGGTCTCTGCACGGAACACACCAAATCGCCGACAGCCCGATCACGACGGATCGGTTGCATCGTCCGGTGTCTGGACGGAGATTGAGCATACGTGCAAACTCGACGTCTTCACCTTCGCAGTCAACGATAGCGAAATTGGGTACGACTTGACTGAGTTCGTAGCCGTAGTGTCCCCCGGGGTATCCGCAAGGTTCACCATCGATTTCAGCACAATCGCGGCTCCGGTCTAGCTTGGGATCGTCGCAGTTGACGCCGTTCAATGGTTCGGAGGGCGCATCCGCTGACGGACTTAGGTCGCTTCCTGTGTCGAGCCTTGGGTCGCCCACCGTCACGGGGCCAGAAAAACATCCGCCACAAAGCGTCCACGACATGATGGATGCAATTCGGTGTATCCCATGGCGAAATGAACCGCGTATAGGGACTCCAGCGGCCATCAAACTATCCGAAACGACCGAGACCAAGGTCGTCGATTTGTGGCGTAAACCCACCGGCGGCGAATCGGTGGCTCTTGCATCGCCGCGCTACTGCACCCGCGCATGACGACCCGAGCCTTCACAATCGCTACGGTCAGGGCTCGGGACGGAATCTGGGTTTGTGGCGCTGACAAGGCGGGCTCCAAATCTCGATAGCCATGAGCGGACGGGCTCTTGGTCGGCGCAGATTGGGAGGTCCTCGACGCATCGATCGAGCAGCCCGTGAAGACGGTGAAGAGCCCCCGCCTTGCCGAGCTGCAACGCGGCGTTGGGGCGATGGTTGGCCTCGTCGTTGCCGACCGGCTTGCCCATCGTGCCAAGTGTGTCGGGGGGGACCCCGTGGGTTTCCGAGGCGTTGGGGGGAGCCGCAGGTTGCTCGGTTCTGGCGTCATGCAGGTCGTCTGCGACTTGGTACGCATGGCCAAGCAGCTGACCGAAATGGGCCCAACGTTCGATCGACTGCGCGATATTCTGGGGTCGAAGTGTCTCTGGAGCCAGGGAATTTGCGATGAGAGCTCCGCAGCGAGCGCTTGCCTCAAAGAGAACACCGGTCTTTGCCGCGTGATAGCTCTGCAACGACACGCTTGGTTCGGACTCCCAAGCTTGGCCGGCAACCAACCCTCGCGCCGGCCCGACCGCGCGGGCGATGATGCCCACGAGGTGCGCGCACAGCGAAGGATCAAGGTCAGCGCCGGCGATCGTCTCGAAGGCCATGATGATCAGCCCATCGCCAGCGAGGATCGCAAGGGAACTGCCGTGGCGGGTGTGGACCGACGGTCGGCCACGGCGGACCGGGGCATCATCGAAACATGGCAAATCGTCGTGGACCAGGGACGCGCAATGCAGCAACTCAAGCGCGGCCGCGACGTCGGTGACGCCGGTGGGCGGCGGTTGTCCGCAACACGCCGAGAATACGGAGAGGCAGAGCGTTGGACGGAGTCGTCCGCCTCCCGGTAGGACCGCATCTTGAAGCGCCTTGCGCAGGCGTGGCGGGGTGTCCCCTTGGTCAAGACGCCCGAGTGCTCTACCGAGCGCATCCTCGATCTGTGGGCCAGAGACCATGAGGACCAAGCCTGACGGCCCCTAGATCCCTTGTCAACACGGCGTCCGACCCTGTTTTGGATGGACGATGAAGGTCGTCTCCGCTAGATTGGCTGTGGCGCCGTTGTCGACTAAACCCCCATGAAATTCCGATAAAATGTCCATGATCGCTGTGATTGGTGGTGGAGTCGGGGGCCTCGCTTGTGCGGTGGACCTGCTTGTGCGCGGCCATCGAGTTTGCGTGCTGGAGAGAAGCCACAGCCTCGGTGGAAAAATGCGCGAGGTGCAAGTCGGCGGCGTCGGCATCGGAGCGGGACCGACCGTGTTGACGATGCGCTGGGTGTTTGACGCCCTCTTTCGTGCGGCCGGAACGCGGATCGACGAACATTTGCAGCTCAAGCCACTCCAGAGACTCGCTCGACATGCATGGACGGATGGCAGCTCGCTCGATCTCTTTTCCGATCCTACGCGGAGCTACGCGGCAATTCGATCCTTCGCCGGCGAAGCCGATGCCCAGGGCTATACGCGGTTTTGTGAATACACGCAGCGGATCTACGAGACCGTGGAGGGGCCATTCATTCGTTCGGATCGTCCCGGAGTGAAGGCCGTGATGCGCAGTCTCGGTTTTCGGGGGGTGGCCCGATTTTTGACCGTCGATTGGCAGCGTACGATGTGGAGAGCTCTGGAAGACTTTTTCCCAGACCCCCGTTTGCGCCAGCTGTTCGGGCGCTACGCGACCTATTACGGCTCGTCACCCCTGCATTGTCCGGCGACCCTAAATCTGATCGCGCACGTCGAGCGCTCCGGAGTCTGGAGCGTCGAAGGGGGTATGGCTCGGCTCGTGGATGCCCTTGTCGATCTGATTCGTAGCCTCGGCGGCGAAATTTGCACTCGATCCGAAGTTCATCGGATCGAACTTGATCGCGGTCGAGTGCGTGCCGTGCATGTCGCCGGAGGCGCAATTCCCTGTCAAGCGGCGGTCGTAAACGCGGCGCCGAGCATCTTGCGGGAGGGGCGGCTCGGGGAGGAAGTGCGGTTGGCGGTGCCCGGGAGCGAGGGGCCGCGCTCGTTGTCCGCCGTGACATGGATGATACGAGGGCATGCGACGGGAAGGCCGCTCGCCCATCACAACGTTTTCTTTTCCAGGGATTACCCCGCAGAGTTTAATGCATTGTTCGACCGGCGACGGCTCGCGGAGGAAGCTACCGTCTATCTTTGTGCGCACGACCGGAGTTCGGAAAAACCACGGAGCACCGATGCGGGGGACGGCTCTGTATCGGAGCGATTTCTTTGCTTGATCAATGCA
This sequence comes from uncultured Nannocystaceae bacterium, assembly GCA_964437075.1. Classification (GTDB taxonomy): domain Bacteria; phylum Myxococcota_A; class Polyangia; order Nannocystales; family Nannocystaceae; genus CAYTFJ01. The sequence goes on along the minus strand of CAYTFJ010000085.1, from coordinate 11,936 downwards.
CCTGCCGATGGCGACGACGCGCGCGGAGGAACTTCGGGAGATCTCGATCGTGCCGAAGATGCGGCGCATTCGTTGATGGAACGTTGCGGTCTTCGATTGCACTTCGACCCTAGAGATTGCGCGCGGGTAGGGCCGGAGGATTTTAACAGGTTGTTCCCTACGACGGGAGGCGCGCTCTATGGAAACGCCACACACAGTTCGATGGCGGCCTTCCAGAGGCCTGAGGCGCGTACAAAGATACCCGGTTTGTATCTTGCGGGGGGGGGGGCCCATCCTGGTGCCGGTGTTCCGATGGTTGCGCTGAGTGGTCGAATCGCCGCGGCGGCCGTATCGCAAGACCTCGGGGCTTAGGCTCACGGCAGCAGGCGAAGGTGGCCGATCGCAAAATTGGGATCGCCGCGGCTGGGCAAGACATGAATTGCGTCGTAGCCCAGATCACAGATCTTAGCGGGCAGACGAATTCGTCGCTGGGTAAGGTGTCCTCGGGGCCGTCGGTCTGAATTTCGTAGACCTTGTTCATGGACTCGACGGTCTCCCCGGTAAAACTCGATCCGATAGCGATCGTCGTGATCGAAACTAATTTCGACCCTCGGGGCGTGCGAGACCTCGGGCAACTCGATTCGAATCCCTGTGTAGTCGGGGATGACAGCACTTTTTGGGGTCCACCGCTCTCCGGGTCGACGGGGCGAGTTGATCTCATCGATTGCGAGGGTTTGCGCCGGGGAAGGGACCGTCCCGGCTCGCCAATAGATAGACACCGTTGAGATGAGCAGCATAACGGTGACAATAGCGATCATCATCGGAGGCGATTTGTGGGGACGTGATGTGCTCTTTCGAGTCGTCTCAATGAGGATAGTACCCAGGATTCCGATACCATAAAGGGTGAGACCCACAGAGGTTAGCGACGTCACCGCGTAGGGGATGCTGCCGTTGAGCGTTGCGAAGTGGGCGATCACCTCGATCGTAAAAAGGCAGATCAGCCCAAATGCATCGCGGGACCGATGAGGGCTGCGAAGGTGCCAGAGCACCAACAGCAATCGGATATTGTGATAGTTAATCTGGGGAGTTGTAAGAGCAAAAAATGCAAAATAGGCGAGCGGAAGCGCTTGAGCGGCGGTTGGTGAGCGGCGCACGACGTACACGCCGATGAGACAGAGTATGCCCAGGCCCACGGCGTGCAGTGGGATTTTGAGGTCGCCAAGCTCGTCGGCACGGCCAGGAATACCGCCGTGCTCCTTGAGATGCTGCCAGTTGCGCTCGCCACGATAGATGAGCGCATCGCCGAGTCCGACACGAAGGGAACTGTAGGATTCGGCGCTGTTGTGCAGCGCGAGTGTGTCTTTGGAGTCGATGAACGACTGCACTCCGGTGTTTGCGATCGCACCGCCGATCATGAGGGTGCTGACGACCGCCGCGCCCAGCACGAAACGGCGAGCGGGTTGCGTGAGGCCTCGTCGTTTGACGAGGTCCCAGCCTATTGTGACGGCGTAGGTGAAGAAAAAAATCGCGGGGAAGATTCGGCTAAGGCTCGCATAGGCGAGCAGTCCGCCCGCGAGCCCATGTTGCTTCCGCTTGAGCATGCACGAAGCGATCACAACAGCCACGAGCCAGTCGAAACGTAGCAGGGCCTGGCCTACGACCGGCCACTTTCCGCTGGCCGTGCAGCTCATGAAGAGCAGCGCAAACAGCATCGTTTCGAGTCCGTAGGTCCGTAAAATCACGACGAACATCAGGAACACGAGCACAAAATCCACCATCGTGATCCATTTTAGATGATCGATGCTGACGTTCTTGCTAAAAAAGCTCCCGACGAGTGTCCACGTAGGTGGTGGGTTGTATCCGTGGTCCTTAAAAAAATAGTTGAGGGCAGATTTTCCCGTAGTGGCGATGAGGAAATCGCTTTCCTCTTTGAACGACAGCCATCGCGCATCCGAGAAGTTTGCGCGAATACGGTCGCGCTGGGGGGGGAGGGCATCCTTTCTGCGTACGTTTTTGTAGGTGTGTAGATCGCGAAAACGCGTGATGTGGTTGAGACGGTGACGATGATCTTCGTCGGCGACCAGCATCGCCGCGTAAAGATCGCTGTAGCCGAGTTCGTCAAAATATTTCGAGTTGAGATAGTAGTAGGTAATGTCGTAATGATCTTCGACTGTCGAGATAGCCTTTGAATCAAAGCGATAGTAGTTGAAGACCGCGAAGACGCACGCCAGTGTCAGCAGTAGTGATTGTAGCCACCGTGTGGAACCAATACTTAGTTTTGTGCTTGAAATTTCGACGGATGAAACGGGGTCATACGAGGTGCCACGACAGCGCCAAACCAGCGCAAGGACCATCACCGCCGCAAAAGCTGCGATCCATGCTCGATTGACGATCGACTGGCCCATGTTGATTGGATCGACCATCAAGGCCAGGCCAGCGGCGAAAAAAACTGCCGCGGCGAGCAGACTGAGGCGGCCCCAGGTATGTCCCTCGGTTGGGCTTGATGGCGCTCGGTGGTCGTCGGATTCGGCCATAGACACGGGGACGGTACCAAAAAGATTGCACTGGACAGGGATTCAGTTACAGTCCCGCGGCCATGGCCCGGAGCACACGACCCAGCGCCGCCAAGGAGCCTGATTTTATTCAGGTTCTCGGAGCGACGGAGCACAACCTCAATATCGACCGCTTACGTATCCCTAAGCGACAGTTGGTTGTGTTTACCGGAGTGAGCGGATCGGGGAAGTCGAGCCTCGCTTTCGATACGCTCTATGCAGAGGGGCAGCGCCGATATATCGAGAGCTTGAGCTCTTACGCGAGACAGTTTCTTGGGCAACTCGAGAGGCCCAAGGTTGAACACCTCACGGGTCTGTCTCCGACGATTGCCATCGAACAGAAGGCCGCCTCGTCGAATCCTCGATCGACGGTCGGCACGATCACCGAAATTTACGACTATCTCCGTGTGCTTTACGCACGAATCGGCGTTCAGCACTGCCATGAATGCGGTAAGGTCGTCCAGTCGCAAAGCTCACAGCAGATCGTCGAAGAGGTGATGATGCTGCCCGAAAACACTGCGGCCACCCTCTACGCGCCGCTCGTCGTTCATCGAAAGGGCGAGTTCCGGGATGTGTTTGACGATTTAAAGGCCCGCGGATACGTGCGTGCTCGAGTCGACGGAGCGCTGCATCGCTTGGAGGATGTCCCTAAACTCGACAAAAAATTTAAGCACGACATCGATCTTGTTGTGGACCGGATCAAGGTACGTCCGCGTGATCGTCGAAGGATCAGTGAGGCGGTCGAGCTCGGGCTCCGAGAAGGAAAGGGCGGACTGGTCGTCGAAAGTGATGGGAAGGTCCTCAAATTTTCTCAAGACCGCAGCTGCTGTGGCCACAGCTTCCCTGAGCTGAGTCCGCAATCGTTCTCATTCAATAGCCCGCTTGGTTGCTGTGAGGGATGCAAAGGTTTGGGTACACGCATGGAGATCGATCCCGAGCTGGTGATCCCCGACCCGACACTTTCGATCGCGGAGGGGGCCATTGCGCCGTGGGCGAGCGCCGTGGAGCGAGAGCGCGGGTGGACCTACCGAATCATCGAGGCCATGTCGAAGGCTTGCAGTGTGGCTCTCGACAGGCCGTGGAACAAGATATCAAAGAAGAAACAGGCGCTGGTGCTCTTTGGTGTTGCCGGAAAGCGGATTCGGGTCACGTGGGGGAATGCTGAGGGCGATGGCAGCCATGGTGAATGGGGAATGAAGTTCGAGGGCGTGATTCCGAATTTAGAGCGGCGGTACGCACAGACCAACTCGGATGCCGCACGCTCGAATTATAGAAAATTTTTTACAGAGCGTAAGTGCGAGGACTGCGGTGGACTTCGTTTGCGCCGCGAGAGCCTGGCTGTACACATCGCGGACATGAATATCTCGACGGTGACAGGCTTGACCGTCGCGGACGCACATGCTCACTTTGAGGGCCTCGACCTTCATGGTGCACAAAAAACGATCGCACAGGGGGTCATGCGAGAGATCATTGGGCGTCTCGGGTTTTTGCTGAATGTTGGGCTGGAATACCTCAACCTCGATCGATCCGGACCGACACTTTCGGGTGGCGAGGCGCAGAGAATCCGATTGGCGAGTCAACTTGGGTCCGAGTTGAGTGGGGTCATGTATGTGCTGGATGAGCCCAGCATCGGGCTCCATCAGCGAGACAATCAACGACTGATCCGTACCCTTCAACGCCTGAGGGACCTTGGCAACACGGTGTTGGTTGTTGAGCACGACGAAGATACGATCCGCGCCGCAGATCACGTCGTCGATTTCGGTCCGGGTGCAGGCCACCTTGGGGGGGAGGTCGTGTTTAGCGGTACGCCTGCAAAGTTGGAGAAGTCGAGGAAGAGCCTGACTGGCGCCTATTTGTCCGGTCGCGTCCGCATCGAGATTCCGGAACATCGACGAAAACCCACAGGTGAAATCTGCGTGATCGGTGCCGCGGAGCACAACCTTCGGGACATCGACGTGACGTTTCCGCTGGGTGTGTTGGTGGCGGTGACTGGGGTCAGCGGCGCGGGAAAAAGTTCGCTCGTCAACGGTATTCTTTTGCCCGCACTCGCCCAGACTTTGCATGGATCAACGGGCAGAATAGGTGTGCACGGGGAGGTCACGGGGCTCGATGCACTCGACAAGGTCATCGCTATTGATCAGCGTCCAATCGGTCGAACCCCGAGATCCAACCCCGGAACTTATACCAAGGCCTTCGACGAGATTCGCACGATCTTCGCAATGCTTCCCGACTCGAGAACGCGAGGATGGAAGGCAGGGCGGTTCTCTTTCAACGTAAAAGGAGGTCGCTGCGAATCGTGTCAGGGGGACGGTGTCGTGCGGGTAGAGATGCATTTCTTGGCCGATGTCTACGTGCCATGTGAGGTCTGTGGTGCCAAGCGATACAACGAACAGACCTTGGCCGTAGCCTACAAGGGAAACAATATCTCAGAGATTTTGGACATGAGTATCGACGATTGCTTTGATCTATTTCAGCATCATCGCAAGCTTCAGCGCATTCTCCAGACGCTTCGGGATGTGGGTCTTGGCTATATGAAAATTGGTCAGACAGCGACGACGATGTCAGGCGGGGAGGCGCAGCGTGTGAAGCTCAGTCGTGAGCTTGGCAAGGTCCAGACCGGGCGAACCCTGTATGTGCTCGACGAGCCGACCACTGGGCTTCATTTTGAAGACATCGCCCGGTTGCTGGTGGTACTTCAGCGTTTGGTGGATTCAGGGAACACCGTGGTGGTGATCGAGCACAATCTTGATGTGATCAAGTGTGCAGACTGGGTCCTCGACATCGGGCCCGAAGGTGGAGACGGAGGGGGGCTATTGATCGCCGAGGGCACCCCTGAGCAGGTGGCCAAGGAAAAACAGTCGTACACCGGCCAGTTCTTACGACCGCTGCTGTAGGGGCGAATGGAGAAGTGCGACACTGGCGCGATCTCGGAAGACTGACGTCGTCTTACCCCCCTGGAAGGGTCTCGATGCCTTGTCTACGGACCGTGGCGCTAGACTCTTGCGACCGCGCCTTCGGCCGTGGAAGTTGCTACACTGGTGAACTCTTGGCCCCGGAGACACCGTGACGGACCCCAAATTATCACCGGATCAGCGCGAAGACCCACTGTTTGCCAACCTCCCGGAGCGGGTTCAGATCTACGAGGTCGGGCCTCGCGATGGCTTGCAGAATGAGAAAACCATTGTGCCGACGCGTGCGAAGGTACGGATGATCGAAGGGCTCGTGGCGGCAGGGATCAAGCGGGTCGAAATTACTAGTTTTGTGAATCCTCGTTGGATTCCAGCGCTTGCCGATCACATGGAGGTCGCGGCTGCGATCGCACGGACGCCAGGGGTGTCCTACAGCGCTCTCGTCCCCAATATGCGCGGTCTCGATGGAGCCTCTCGGGCGGGTGTGAAGGACGTGGCCGTATTCATGGCCGCGAGCACAACGCATAACGAGAAGAACATCAACAAGAGCACGGAGCAGGCTCTTGAGATTTATCGGGGTGTTGTTCGGGCCGCTCATGACCGAGGTATGCGGGTGCGTGGCTACGTCTCGTGTGTCTATGGGTGCCCCTACGAAGGCCGAATTTCATTGGACAAGGTAATTCATGTTGCCAAAGGGCTGCTTGATATGGGGGTCTATGAGCTCAGCTTGGGCGATACTATCGGTGTTGGGACTCCGCGCCACGTCGCCTACATTCAAAGGGGGCTCGTCCACGCGGGCATTGGTGTCGACCAGCTGGCAGTCCATTTCCATGACACCCGTGGGACGGCGCTCGCCAACATCGTCGTTTCGCTTCAGATGGGGATTCGCACCCTCGACTCGGCGATCGGGGGGTTGGGGGGGTGCCCCTACGCGCCAGGTGCCTCTGGGAACGTGGCGACTGAGGATGTCGTCTATATGCTTCAAGGGATGGGCATCGAGACTGGCGTCGATTTGGAGAGTCTTGTCGGAGTGTCGATGGAAATCGCCACCCAACTTGGCCGCGAGCTTCCAAGCAAGTACACCAAAGCGCATCTGGGGCACGCGGCTCGCCGTGGCTAGTTTATTGTATTGGCCAGGGATCGCCGCGATGCCGGTCCGTTAACGGTCGCGGCTCCGGCGGGCGGCGATGATGCGTCGGAATGCAGCGCTGATACTCTTGGAGAGTTCAGCGATCAAATGGGGATCGATCGCGTGTGTTGTTCCATGCGCAAAGAGAACGAGCGGCACTTTGTCGCCGAGGGTGATCGGGAGGCATAGAACATTGCCCTCCAGGCCACCGAGTGCCTGCGCGAAGGCGATGTCGATCCGGTGGTCGCTCGGCATAGGACCGAAAAATGCACGCTTCTCTTGAATCGTGACCCGAAAGATCGATCCCTCTTCGGATGGAATCCTTACCTGCCGAACGGCTTCCGCCATGAGATCAGCGCCCCGAGCGTCGTGGCCTCGTAGTTCTCCCCGGCTGTTGACGAAGAGAATCACTCGGTCAAACGCGGTGCCCAAAAAGTCGAGCAGCGCTCGGGTTACCGCGTCTTTGTCGGTTGCGGCGGTCAGTCGCAGCAACATGCGTGTGAAGGTCTCTGGTGAGAGGGGCGAGGCTTCGCGGTCGTGCGGGGTCAAGGCGGGATTCCGTCTGGGGGGCACACCGGTTTTCGATCGCCCGTCGAGATTCGAAGGGGCATCACGTTGCGCGTAAGATGAGCGTGACGTAGAGGACGCTGACAGCATTTTTCCGGGCGTGGCTGCAGACGTTGCCGCATAGCGAGCCATGGTTCGTTCTAGCTCTCGTTGAGATACGATTTGTCCGGCGCCGAGGGTCGTGGTTGTCTGCTTCGCGTCGTAGTGGCGGTCGATGGCTTCACGCAGCGGAGTAAGTGCCGCGACCGCGCGGATGAGGTACGCGCCCGTTTGTGTGGCGACCGCTTCGACAGCGCGCATGTCGGTCGGGTCTGCCATGGCGACGGTCAAGTTTCGGCCTGCATCGATCGAAATGGGTAGCAAAGTGTATTGCTGAGCCAAGTCGGGAGGAATGAGCGCGAGTGTGGGTTGGCCAACACGCAGCAGCAGCAGCGGGCGAACCCGCGGGATCATTAGATTGCTTGAAAGGAAAGCGACGAGGGCATCTTCGTCGCTTAGCCGAAGCGCGAGCGTAGCCTGCAAAAACGAAACATGGTGATCCGTTGAGAAGGCGCGCGCCGACATCACCTGCCCTTCCGATAGGAGTCCTGCGCGCAATAGCATGGTGCCGAGCATGCTCATCTCTCGGCGATGATCGACCTTGGACCGGCCCACGTCAATCTCCGAGGGCGAGAATCGCCTCATGATCTCCAGGAGACTCTGGCTCGATTTGAGCCGCGTGCTATAGCCCTGCCATGATCTATCTCGATCATAACGCCACCACGCCCCTGGATCGGCGTGTGCGGCGTGGGATGGTAGAACTGCTAGAGGGGAGCTTCCTCGGGAATCCATCGAGCACCCATCTTCCGGGGCAGCGGGCGCGGGCGATTTTGGAGGATGCGCGGCGCGCTGTGGCGCACTCGCTTGGCGCCGATCCGCTAGAAGTCGTGTTTGTCGGTGGCGGCACAGAATCGGACAACTTGGCAGTGCTGGGGGCGGTAAATCATTTGCGCTCAGCGGAAAAGCCGCACTCCGTGCTGAGCTCCCCCATCGAGCATCCCGCGGTGTTGTCCGCGCTGGCGCATCTGAAGGCGGATGGCGTTCCGGTGTATTTTGTGCAGCCCGATGCCGAGGGGCGGATCGACGCTCGACAGATCTCCGACTTCCTACAAGACCGCCCCGGAGAGGTTGGTTTCATGTCTTTTTCGGCAGCGAACCACGAGCTTGGCAACGTGTACGATGTCGCGAGTTTTGCGGAGACAGCTCGATTTTTTGAGCCTTCAGTTGTCATCCACTGCGATGCTGTGCAGGCATTTGGCAAGGTTGACGTGGATTTTGGGTGCTTGGGTGTCGACATGTTGAGCGTGAGCAGTCACAAGATCGGTGGTCCCACCGGGGCTGGCGCACTGCTTTTGCGCCGGGGCGTTGAGTTGGATGCACGGGCGCTCGGAGGCGGCCAAGAGCGAGGATTTCGCCCAGGTACAGAGAACTTGGTCGCGCTGCATGGCTTTGGTCAGGCTGCGGGGTTGGTCGTGACCGAGAGACAGACTCGTAGACGCGCATGCGCCGAATCACGCGACTTGCTGTTGGCTGCGATCGAGCAGGTGAATGGGGCTCGGGTGCATGGCTGCCGCGAAGCGCATAGCGACACAACCGTTCTGGCTAGTTTTTCAGGCTGTGAAGGAGAGCTGCTGTTGATAGGCTTGGACCTCGAGGGGATCGCGGTGTCCACGGGTTCTGCGTGCAGTTCAGGGCGAAGCAAGGGATCTGCCGTCCTGGCTGCGCTTGGGTTCGGAAACGCCGTCGCGCAGGGCGCCCTGCGAATCTCGGTCGGCACGAACACTTCGCCACAGGAGATTGATCGCTTTCGAGCAGTTTTTCCTGGCGTCGTCGACCGTGTGCGTCGACGAGGAACAAGAGGGTAAACGATGAGGATTGTATGTGCGATGTCGGGCGGCGTGGACTCTTCGATCGCGGCAGCTCTCATGGTCGAGCAGGGACACGAAGTGATCGGCATGACCATGACTCTTTATGATGCCAGCAAGTCGATTCGACGGGGACGGGGAGGAAGTTGCTGCTCGCCCGCAGAGGTCGATTTGGCGAAACGAGTGTGCGATCAGCTGGGAATTCGACACTACACCGTCGACGAGGTCGAGCGCTTCCGCGATGCGGTGATCGACAATTTCGTCCGGGAATATGCCGCGGGACGAACCCCAAATCCTTGTGCCCGATGCAATGAACACGTAAAATTTGGACCTTTGATCGACCGAGCGACCGCCCTAGGAGCTGAGAGACTTGTCACCGGACACTATGCGCGTGTTGTTGACGGCGACCTGCATCGAGGACTCGATCCGTCAAAGGACCAGAGCTATTTCCTATTCGCTATGGGTCGCGCAAATCTTGAGAGAGTGGATTTTCCTCTTGGTGCCTGGACGAAAGATCAGGTGAGGGCGCGCGCCCACGAGCTGGGTATGCCGAATGCGGCGGCCCCCGATAGCCAAGAAATTTGTTTTGTTCCCGGCGGAGACCATGGTGAGATCGTCGAGCAGCGGGCCAAGGCGCTGGGGCTGGACACAGGTCTACTGGCCCCGGGGGAGATTCGAGACGAGGGAGGGCGCGTGCTTGGCGAGCACCGTGGAATCCATCGTGTCACCGTTGGGCAGCGGCGCGGACTGGGGGTCGCGGGGGCTCGACCTGTTTATGTCTTGCGGGTGATTCCACAGGAGCGCGCCGTTGTTGTCGGGGAAATCGATGGCCTTTACCAAAGCGAGTTTCGTCTGCGCGATTTGTGTCGTATGGCCGATGTCCCCAGGAGTGGGGATCTGCGTGCTGACGTGCAGATTCGACATCGCGCGGCTCCAATCCCGGCGACGATCGCACTTGACGGCGAATCGGCGAGCGTTTGTTTTGACGAGCCGGTGCGCGCCGTGGCGCCTGGGCAGGCGGCCGTGTTTTACGAAGGAGATCGATTGCTCGGTGGTGGCTGGATTATCTAGGGAGTCTTCCAGTTGTCGATCGAGTCGCCGGGCGTTGGCCTAAAAGCCGTCAGTGCGTTTTTTTGATTAGAACTCGCACTGCCCAGTTGCGCTGTTGCAATAGGATCCCGGAGCGACGTAAGGGCAGATGTCGCCGAAAAAACCATCGCAGCGGGGTCCACAGGCATAGGCTGTGTGGGTGTAGCAGATAAAATCGCCTTCACATTCGCTTGAATTGTTGCAGCGACAGTTGAAGTCGTCGGGCGTGCCGTTGCCATTTTGATCGGCGCCATTGCAACATTCTGTGACGTAATACTCGCTTGCGGAGCAGTCTTCATCTTCACAGTCGATGGTGCCATCGCAATCGTTGTCGATGCCGTCGGTGCAGGCATCTGGGCCAAACTCAGGTGTCGGCGGGCTCCCTGCTTGACAAAGTAGGCATGCTCCCACGTCCGTGCAGTCGTCGTCGGCACAGTCCGCGTAGATATCGCCATCGTTGTCGATTGTGTCATCGCAGACTTCAGCTGGATTGAGATCGATGACGACATTGAGCTGGTAGGGGCCCTCGTTCGGTCCAAAATCAGGATCGATGGCATAGCCGTCGACAAAGATGAAGTATGTACCTGGGTACAGCGTCGTGAAATCGAGACGCCCTGCCCAACTTCCACCACTGTCATCGTCGCAACCTCGCTCCACCCCGTCGGGGCAGTCGCCCGCCCGTACGTAGACCACAGAATCAAAACTGGTGCCGACGCTGTCGACTGTGACATGCGCGGACTGGCTGAGAGTGAAATAGTAGACGGCTTCTCCCGCGGCCCCCCCACAGCTTCCGTTGTTGGTGCCGTTGAATCCGCGGGTATCGCCAAAAAATGTGCCGGAGGCTGAGATCAGCTGGGCAGTTTCGCAAGTGGATGGGTTTTCTTGGCAGATCGGAACCTCTACGCAATCGGGGTCGTCACAGTCGACAAGCCCGTCATTGTCGTCGTCGAGGTTGTTGTTGCAGAGCTCGAGCGTTGGCGTGCAGTTGGGGTCGAAAGCACACGATGGATCGGCGCAATCGATGATGTCGTTGCAATCGTTGTCGAGACCGTCGTCACAAATTTCGGGTACACAGTCTTCGCAAGCGGTGCTAACGATACAGTCGGGATCGGCGCAGTCGACGCTTCCGTCGCAATCGTTGTCGACATTGTCGTCACATCGTTCGGGTTCTGGGGGTCCCTCGCAGGCACAGGGACCGACTCCGTCACAATTGGGATCCGCGCAGTCGATGAGGAGGTCGCAGTCGTCGTCGCTGCCGTTGCCGCAGTCCTCAGGCAAGGCCACACACGAGCACTCCTCGCTTCCGGAGCAGTCGCTGTCGTCGCAGTCGTAGTCGCCATCGCAATCGTCATCGAAACCGTCGGTGCACATCCCAATTTCGTCAGGGGTGCAGCCACACGCTTCTGTGCCGATGCAGTCGGCGTCGTTGCAATCGACGGTGGTGTCGCAGTCGTTGTCGATGCCGTCGCCGCAGAGCTCTGGTTCGGGAATGCACCCGCAGTCCGGAACATCCTCGCAGATTGGATCAAAACAGTCCGCGACGCCGTTGCAGTCATTGTCGTCACCGTCGAAGCAGTTTTCAATCGCGCCCGGAAAAGTGCTTTGATTGAGGTCGTTGCAGTCGTCACCCCCGCAAATCGTAGGTTGATAGCCGTCCTGATCGAGATCGAGGAGTGAGTACTCGCAGACTTCATCAATACAGATCCCCATGAGGCATGGATCCCCGGTCATGCATTGTTGGTCGGTGAAACATCCGTCGCCGTCGCCGTCGCCGTCGCCGTCGCCGTCGCCGTCGCCGTCGCCGTCG
>CAYTFJ010000084.1:0-18495 GCA_964437075.1 uncultured Nannocystaceae bacterium | reverse complement strand
GCGAAATCGACCTTTCAAAGCCTGGGGGCCGCGGCATTTCTTGTTCGTGCCTACGTGCCCGGCAGCGGCGAGCCTGGCTCGATGTGAGCGGCGGCCGGGCGGTCATTGCTGGCCACACCTTGGCCACACCTGCGCTCGGACCGCAACATGTAAGGACGCGCGGCATTTGCCCTGTCCATGAGCGTCGATCCGCGAGGACGTGTTCGCCGCGCTACGGCATCACGCTCACAAGTACCCGGTTCGTTGAGCAAGTCACGGTCTGCATCTGAGTCGCAAAAGGGCATCCCTTCTGGGAACGGCTAATGGCAAAAACTCGCAGTACAGGCCACTCCTGGATCGCAGTCCGTATCCGAGGAGCAAATCGGCACGCATGCGCCAAACACGCACATCGTTTGCGCAGGACAAGGCACATTGTCCTCATCACAGGGGCGATAACACTCTACATTACAAGCTGAATCCTCGCCGAAAACCTCGATGCAGCGTTCGTCTGTGACGCAGCCTGCCGTGCACTGCTTGATGCGAGAAGCGCCCCGACGCTCCGTGCAAATTGCGTCTTCGCCGCAGTCTTCGTCAGCGGAGCAAACCACGCTCAAATTGGGATTCTCGCGATTGCAACCCGAAGTCAGCAACGCACAGGTGGCAACCACCCTCAAGAACTTGCCAGAGTTCATGAGGGTGATTGTGCCCCATGGGTTGTGCGAGCGCCAGCGCTCCAAAGACGGGGAGATCTCCCGCTGAAATTTCTCAAAATCGAGAAAAAATCCAACAGGCGACTCCCCTCGATGGCTGAATAGTTGGCGCGGGCACGTGCAGGTTCGCACCGCAATCGGGTGCCTTAGCCACGCCCAACGAGGCCAAACTTCCGCGCGAAATCGGTCGGCCTGCTGGGAGATTCCGGCGCACTCAGTCGCGCGTAGAAAATGAAATACAGGCTCGATTTCATTTCAGGAAAATGGAATCCAGCCTGATCTTGATATTCGGAGAATGAAACCGAGCCGCGCTCAAATCCAAGTCAACAGGTGCCCACAAAAATGAAACCGAGCATGAGATTGATATTTTGGGCTTGCTTTTGATATTCGGAGAATGAAACCGAGCATGAGATTGATATTTTGGGCTTGCTTTTGATATTCGTAAAATGAAATCGAGCATGAGATTGATATCTGAAATATGAGATCGAGCGACCAGATTTCGACCCGATCACAACTCATTTTTCACCTTACCCGCCGCAGTTCAACGTCGAGCAAATAGGCAGGGCGCAGCGCCCAAACGGTGCACATGCAACCTTGTTCACCTGCGGTCAATTAGCGGTCGGATGTAAACCTGTCCCATCGATCATGTGCGCTCATTGGTGCGCCCAGAAAATGCTTGCCTCTTGGTGTTCCGGGGCGCTAATCCGAAGAGGTGAGGAGCGTACTCAAGGTCAATTTTGCGAATGGCAATACGTTCACAATGGGTCCCGCGCCGCGTGATGTACTCATTGCGCGAGCCCGTGAGATCGCCGGATCAACAGAGGAAAACATGGCATTCACGCTCAATGGCGAAGAACTGTGTTTTCCGACTATGAGGGCAGTTGCCCCCCACGATCTGGCAGCTATGGGCTCATCTAGGGTCTTGGCTCTCGAAGACGCTGGGCTCCTGAGTGAGCGAATGCTGCGCGCGGCCGCCGAAATAAGCGACCAAATGCTTGATCGTGCTTCTCGTCGCGGAGCCGACGCGCTCGAACGAATTGCGGCCATGCAAGAGCGCCAAGCCGAGCTCCAAGCTCGGCATGCTAAGACCACTCTCAGTCAGGCAGTCGACGTGCAACAGTGGGTCGGCGGGCTAACTGCGACGATCTCAGAAGAACGCCTAAAACTGGCCCAAATACAAACATCAGAAGACCGTCTTGCGCGAAAACAAGCACTCGAATCGGTCGCCCGAGATGTGCAGTTGGCCAAGATAACGGCCGAACGTGACATTCACCTGGCGCAGATCAATCGACCATCCACCGGCGGGGTACTGATCGAGCTCGCGGTCGCGTTCGCCGGTCAGTACGCGCACAATGCCGCCGCCAATTTTGCACATATGAATGACGAACCGAGGGAGTCGTAGATGGATGCTGATGCATTTGATAACGCGTTTGAGACCGTTGAAGTAGAGCTGCAAGGGCGTGGAACCCCCGCGGAGAGGCTACAAAACGTCGCGCAGGTATTTTCCGAGCTTGCCAAGAAAGAGGACGACGATGCGGCGCGGATCATCCTCGCCCGGCTCGAGGGGCGCGATCCGGAAGACGAGGCGGCCCTCGAGGGCTTGGACCTCAACAAGGTCTCGATCGTCGCACAGGGCATTTCGAGGATCCGACGGGGCGACTCCTGGGATCTCGTAGCCACGACCGCAGCCGCCGGCCTTGGCGTTGCTCTGGGCTACGCGAGTCACCAAGTGCTCGATCTCCGCCCCGCAGGTGTGCCCATGAACGCGGCCGTCGGGATGACAGGAGTCGTCGCGGGTACGTTACTGGACTCCACGCTAACGACCAGAAATGCGCTTTTTACCGGTGGCGCGATGTTCTCCCTGGGCTCCATCGCCTACGCATTGACCCACCCTAAGATCGACGGTCCTTAGACACCGATCGTTCACTGAAGTACCAGATCGAGACCACTAGAAGACACAGGAGGATGACGAGATGACGAGCATGCTTGCGAAAGTTAACCAGGTTGAGGTCCAGAGTTTGAGAGAGCACGAGAAAGAGCAATTGGTACGTGAGTTCTGCGCGACCTTCGGGTTCAAGCGAGCGCAAATGCTTGCGATTCCCGAGATGATGGCCAACTATGCTCGCCTCGAGGAGACGGTCGCGCGTCTTGAACGCCAGTTGGACGGATCTCAGGCTCACGGTTGCGACACAACCAAAGTACAGAAGAGGTGCGACGATATCTGGGCAGTAGCCCGTCGAGCGTGTTGTCCGGGCAATATTCTCCACTCACAGTTCACGCTTGATCAGCTCAGCGATGAGCATAAAGTCAAGCTCTCGGAGATCGTAGAGATGACGGGGTTTGAGAGTGCATTTCCCCTCGAGGCCGGTAAAGCGATTCGGCTGGAGCAGTTGGTACGGCCGGGCTACATCCCCGAAAAGATCGTTGTAGACTTAACGTTCGACAACAAGGGCACGAACTACGCCGATATCGAAATCACGTTCTGGCTTGGACCTGGAGGCTCCACAAGAGGGACAAGGATCGGCCCCACATGGGACGGAAGTGAGTTCCTCGAGACTGACGGGTCTAAGCTTGAAGTTCGCTTTCCGACCTATCGAGGGCAACCCCATGAGGTCGGAGCGATGGAAAGGCTGGCGGTCGAGATTCGTCACACAGGAAACACGAATAAGTTGATCTCGGCAAAGGTGCGACTGCCGGTTGATGACGAGCACTGGTTTGAACAGTGCGCCACGCAGGAATGCCCGTAGCTTGAATGAGCGACAGCAGGTGGAAGCATGCGGTATCTCGATCGTCACGCTCTGGCCAAGATCATTGAGTACGAACGCCTTGCGGACGTAGACCAGGAGCAACGTGACTTACGCTCCGCGGAGGTCGAGCAGTGGCTCACCGTGGCATATGATCACGCGTCTACAGAGGGACGCGTCGCATTCGTCGACCTACAAAAGCCCGCGGGGGTAGCCTGGCCGTGGTCCGCGTTCGAAACCCGCACGGTCGATCTATCCAGCTTCGATGACGACCTCACGAAGATGATCGACCGCGCCCCACCGGTGCTCCTGCTTGTGCTCCTCAGAGACACCACCGAGCCCGAACTAACGGATCCTGACAATTGGCTCGGAGATGGTGATGAGTGGATCCCACTACGGGATGCCCTGCTCTCCTGGGCCCCCAAGAAGATCGAGAGCTATATGAATACCGGAATATGGAGCCCACCAGCCGAGAATATCGATGCCAACGATGCCGGCACCCAAGGTGGCAGCATCGACGATCAGTCTGACTCGGCCGGTGACACAAGGCCCGAGGACTCTTCTCCTCCAGTCGCTACACCGCCGGAGATCCCATCTGTGTGGAAGAGTTGGCAGCTGTGGACAGCCGTTGGTGTGGCGGTCGTCGCGACCTTCGGCGTCAGCAGAATTGGCCGTGGAGGATGACCATGCAGGACCCGCTCGCGTGCTACGGGCCCCGGATCTCGGCGCTCGCCGGGCTTACCGAAGATCTAGACCCTATGTCCCAGAGTTCCTGGGAATCATGGTACATAGCCCGGTGGCAGGCCTTCGCCGACGGCATTGGTTTTCGTGAGGCCCTGGATCCTGCCATCGAGAGTGTCCAGAAATCGGGCGGTATGTTGGGCGCTCTGGCCAAGGTGCCCGTCAACGCACTCGTGCAATGGATCGACAAGCATGGGGCGAAAGGTCAGAGTCAAGCAGATTATCCTGCTGAGAAAATCGCGCTACTGCGAGAACAAGTGATCGAGGAGTGGCGAGCAACGCCTTCGAGCCTTTGGCGTGTGTCCGTCGACGCCGAAAACTTACCCGGGCATGGTTGTATCGGAAAGTACCGACTCTTTCCACAGCTGCACGCGGCGACCTACTTTCGCAAGGCGCTCTCGCAAGATCCCACACCGCAAGCGACCTGCACCGGGTCCATGCGGCAGGTCGTGTTTATGGGCACCTGGCCCTGGTACTCGGGGGCCGCGCTATTCGACCATGCGCCGGGGTTGCGCTGGCGCTCGATCGGCGAGGCCCGGCCGGCTGAGCAGGGTGCCCGCGTGATGACCTCAGCCTGGACACGTCTCGGAAATGCGAAGATCGACGCCCGCGATGTGGCCGCGCAGTTTGATCGGTTGATCGAAGCGATGAGCCCGATCTTCTCGACCATTCAGCCGGTATCGGCGGGCCCCGGGACCGTCTACGGCACGCCTGGCGGACTGCTCCGTGTCGACATGGGCGATACACGCGGTCGTTACCTGAACGGGCCGCTCGGTCCTGTGTCAATCAATGCCTACAACCACTGCATACGCTGCTTCTCCGCATTCTTCGCGCTCCGCCGGGCATTGATGCGAGGAGAGCTAAACGACAACCTGCGGGCTGCTCTCAACAAGAACGCAGATCCTTGTGTTCACAATAAGTTGGCTCCCAAGAAACCGCTCTCCGAGGGCACGAAGCTCAAGAACGCCTGATGCTCTACAATCAAATATCCGATCGCTGGGAGGAACTCTTCGGGCATCTCGATCAGACCTGGAAATCAGAGCTTCCTCCGCATCAGACGTTCATTGATGGGCTTGTCGACCCGTCGCTCTGGCCGAGCCGCCTTGGTCATGGGGATAGTCTTCGTGGCGTTCTACACGCACAGGCAATCGCGGATCTCCAGCGGGCAACTCAGCACATGCTCAAGTTCCTGACGACACAGGCCGAGGGCGTGATCAGCAACATCGCGAGCACCGGCGTGCTCTCGGATATGACGCAGGCGCTCAATGATGCGATGGCTCCGCAGTCGCTCTCGCTTTCGATTTCGAAGGACCTCGTGACGTCTGTGCTCACGGGAACAGATAGCCAAGGCGGAAAAGTCGCCTCTGCGCTCTTCGCCGCGGGCCTTTCGGCGATGTCAGCTGCGGGCCCGATCGGCATGGCTGCAGCGGCGATCATCGGGACTGCCTACGCGATCTATCGGGCCGTTGAGAAGTCTCGCAAGTGGAGAGAGACGGAGAAAAAGGACCGAATGCGCCGGGCTTTTCAGATCATGCCGCCGCTCCAGCAACCCGGGAGCGATACCGATGAGTGGTATGTAAAGACAAAGATCTTCCCCGCGCTGCAGACAGGCGCATGGACTCGACTCTTCGCGCCGCGTTTCAACCCGCGGAGTGAATGGGTAGGCGCTGCTCGTAATGGAGGGTATGCATTCGCACCTGGTGAACGCCTTGATACGAAGGACGAATTCGGGCTCGACACCGGGATCTTCGAAGGTAACGACAATATAGGCTATCTCCCGGGTTTCAACCGGATCACGTCGGTGATTCAGGTTTCCCTCGATCCTATGGGAGACAGCGTGCAAAATTGGTACAAGTCCGCCGGAATGTGGCCGATTCGCAAGGCGATGGTTCAGGATGTTGGTGCGTACTATCAAAACGCGACGCGATTATGTTCGATTGCTTGGAAGTGGGCAACCGCGCAGGATGCATCGCCGAATCTCTATAAAATATTCGTTGGAGAATCAGCCACGCCGGATGAAGCGAGTTTGCATTACATGTGGCGCGAATACATGCAAGGCGGACTCGAGTACATCCTTGAAAACGGGCGTCAGTGGTGGAAGAGCGATGAGCTGGGCCTTACGTTAGGTGGTCGTGTGAGGGATCCCCAAACCCCGGAATTTTTGTTTGGCTCCGCTATCGGATGCGCCGTCGCTTCGTGGGCGTGTTTCCGGTCCTCGAAGTGGACACCTAACAACCCCCGCTACTTTCGCACCGACCCTGGTTATCCGGCGGAGGATCTCAACATCAATCACGGGCTCGCGAATGGGTGTGTGATCGACGTCGGCGCCTGGGGTCGGAGAGCCGATGACGACGAGCGCTCTTGTCTAACCACGCTCTATCACTCACACCTTAAAAAAACCCTGAGTGAGGTCCGCGAGCGTCAGGTCTATTTCCTCCGGTATTCTCTCGTGTGTGCATATGTTCGAGAGGGGTTCGATGCCTTCAAGGATCCGAAGCTACTCCATCTCTTACGCCAGATGCGGGCGAAGCTATTGACGCATCGGGATCGGTTCAACATCCGACTGCGTGACGTCCCAGAGGAGGAGACCTTCAGCGGTAAATCGTGGCGGCAAGCGCTCCGGGAAGCGGGCGTAAACGATAAGCTAGGGGGGAGCGGGAGTCGCCTCGCGGGAGCTCGCGGCGGGGCAATCGAGCCGACCAACAAGCCACCGCCGATGGTGCAGGAGACAGGGAGAATGCCATTTTCGGCCCCTGTGCCCGGTGTGCCGTGGTGGCGGCGTCCAAGTGTGTGGGCGGGGGTCGCCGGGGTCACGGTCGCGGCAGGCGGGTTGGCACATTTCACACGGCAGAGGAGGACCAGATGAAGCGAATCATGAGAGTGTACGCCGAAATTTTTGATGATGTCACGGGTCTCATCTCCACCGCCTCTTTGGGCGAGAATAGTGAGTGGCCCCCTGGCCTAGAGGAGCAGGTCGAGGGTGCAAGGCGGAGTTCACTGGGCGTGCCCGGTGAGGCCGTCGGAGATGACCAGGCAGAGGAGGATCGAACCACAGTAGACCTCGGGGCCGCGGAGGCAGAAGCGAGCGAGGAGAGCCGTCAGGAGCAGGCTGACGATGAGCCACGCGTGCCACCGACCTACATGAGCGAGATGACCGACCCCGAGGGGGAGCCTGTAGTCTCGGCGGACAAGCTGCCGGACTTCGAGGTCATCGATGATCCCGCCGCGCTCACCCTGATCTGGGATGACGGGGTGACCGAGAAGAACCGGCGCATGCACATGGCTCCGTTCTCGGACGGAATGTGGGTCATCTTCGAGAATTCAGGCGAGTTCCTGGTGTTCGTCAAACGGGGGCACTCGGAAGCAACCGAATTTGAGGCTCAGTCGAGCCTCAAAGAGGCGAAGGCGCTCGCGTCAATGGTGAGCAAGCGCTGGATGTCAGAGACCCAGGGCGATCCGTTTTTGCAAAAACTCGCGGCGACGAATGCCCAGGCAATCGTGCAATGGGTTGGAATGTGGCTATTCACCGACGGCGAGAAGTTCCACTTCCGACGGGGGCGCGTCCGTCGTCAACAGACGACCACGATCGTTACATATGTCGCCCCGAAGACGGAGGACGGTCGCGCAAGGATCGAGATCCGGCTCACTCCGACAAGTACAGGGGAGACTCTTGCGGTCTGGGCTCTGCAATACGCACCGGATGGAAAGCTCATTGGATCCTTCTCAGAGGCCGACTTTCCGCGAACTCGACTCCCGGAAATTCGCGAGCTCACCTTCGGACCCGCACCGGGCAAGCGGTTGACGTGGACCGCGACCGCGCCTGGCGAGGAGCAGGCCAGGTGGGGGCGGCATGTTCTAGTTATTCAGCACGGGCGTGGGGTTTCAGGTCTGGTGATTCGGAAGCGAGGCCGGAATACTATGCTCGCTTGCGGGCCGACTGACGAACTCAAGGGTCGCGCACTCAATCTCCTCACTGGACACCTGCGCACGCGTCCACGCAAGTCGAGTTCAAAGGCCTCCGAACCCGAACTCGTACCAAAACCGGAACCCGGACGTACGACAGCTTCTCGCAAGCCTGTGCCTAAAGCCAAGCCCGTGCCCAAGTCTGAGACCATCTCTGAACCTAAACCCGAACCCGCCCCAGAACCGGTGACTCTGCAGCCTCTCTCGCCTGCGATGTACGACGCTCTTCGCGCACTCAGTAGTACACCCGCGAAGCAGGTCCGAGCCTGGGATCGGATCCACGCGAAGACAAGAGCCGGCCTCGTAACGCGGGGCCTAGCCACCGAAGGCGGCCAATTGACGGAACTCGGTCGAGCTGTGCTCAAGCAGTCGATGAGTCGCGACGACCAAGCCGAAGATGAGGACGAGGTTGAGATTGAGGCCGAAGAAGAGGGCGTAGCTGCAGACGTGACGCCCGAACAGGCGCGAGCGATCGAAGATACGCTCAGCCACGCGGTCAGCGAGGTCACTGATCGCCTCCCCCCTCTGCCTGCGGAGTAGCTATGAACCGGGACGGGAACATTCGCTTCGAACTCTACGATGTGTTGACCGACATCGTGGCGGAGGGGCGTCCTGCGGGGCTCCGGCCGGTGACTATTCGGCGCTACCTCGAGAGCAACCGCTCCCGCCTGACGACGCTCCTAGAGCCGCTGGTGCCCTACTACCTGCCGCGGCGTCCGAGCGAGCCGACGACCGAAAGACAGAGGACCAAGGCAAACATCGCCGCTCTCCAGCTGATCGCTCGTCTTGAAGCCGGGCATAAGATCGGCACGCGCGAGATGCATCGCGTCCTCGGCCGCTTCTCCGGCTGGGGTGGCCTTTCGATCGAACGTAATCAACACCGCTTCCCCAAGGGGTACGAGCAGGATTCGATCGGTCTTGCCCACGACTGGTACACTTCCTACCGCCTGGCGGATGCGATCGCCGACGCAACCTGCCCCTTCCTTCCCGGGCTGGCCGATGCTCGCGGACGGATCAAGGCGTTGGAACCGAGCGCTGGCATCGGCCGCTTTATCGACGCGTACAACCGGAGATGTACGGACGTATCGATTCACTGGTGGGGGGTGGAACTCAATCGCGTCGCCGCGGCCATCATGCGCCGAATGCTGCCGAAGACGGACGTCTTCTCGGGCTCGTTTGAGAGCTTCAACGCTCAGGCGCCGGCTCATATCGGTACCTGGAACTTGCTTGTTGCGAATCCTCCCTTTGGCAGCTCCCAGAGTGTCCGCATATACGCTGAACAGGATCCTGCGAGAGAGTACGCAGAAGAGCGATTCGACTTCGCCTACTTCCTCCGTCGTGGTCTGGACGCACTCGCCTACGACGGAATCGGCGTATTCATCGTCCCTAACCGCTTCATGACCGGGGCCCGCGATCGTGCGCTCCGAGAGCGGATTATCCTCCGTCATCATCTCATGGCTGCGTTTCGCCTTCCATCACTGAGCGAGAGCGGCCAACGTACTTTTCCCAGCCAGAATACAGTCACCGATGTCATCTTCTTTCGCAGTCGGGGCGATCAACTCCGCGAGGTCACCGCGGAAGACGCACCGATCGTCGCCGGTGACTACTTCAAACAGTACCCTTCACACGTCCTAGGACGCGAGGAGACCCGCAAAGAGGGTGCGTATAGATACACTATCATCGGTGATTTTGATGGCCTTCCCGAGTTCAGCGAGCGCGAGCAATGCGAGCAGTGCACGATCGATCGGATCCGTGTTAGCGGGAGTCCAACGCGTGGGCAAACGCTCATTCGCTCAGATCGCTCCCTTCCAGATGATCCGGCGATGGCACGGGCGACGGCGCTCGGGCTTCGCCTTGATAGGTACTTCGCGCGCGTCGCCGCGGGCGAGGCCCGGCAAGCTCGCGCGCAATGGCAGGAACTCCACGATGCTCTGAGCGAGCTGGTACAGAGCCACGGAAACCCATGGGAGTGGACCGCGCTCCAAGCCTTGCAGCGAAGCGGCGACCCCGGAGCGCAGGCGCTTCTCCGCGGCTACACCCGTGGAGGAGAGCTGGCCGAATCAATCCACCAAGCGCCCGTCGATGAGCCGCGATTCACCGCCGATCCAAACGACGCAGAAGCCCTTGCCCGCTGGCTCTTCCGTGCGCAGGGGTCGCTTACGATCGACGAACTCGGGCAAGCCCACCTCGAACGCGGAGGCAGTCGACCGAAAGAAGAACTCCTCCGCGATCTACTGGCGACGGCGCGTTGGTTCCGCGCAAGCAATAGCTGGCGATCGTTGGAGCCGGGCGAAATCTATCTCTCTGGCGACCTTTGGCCGAAGTACGATCTCCTCCAGGGGGACGACGATCCGCAAGCCCTGGTCCAGGCGCAACGCCTGCTCGCCGCGATTGAACCGCGCATCTTTGAGGACCTTCAGGACCTATCTCCACAGCTCGGCTGGATCCCCCGTGAAACAATCGCCGCTTGGATCGGTGCATCGATCAATGGCGAGTGGGGGGCACCCGGGTTGGAGTTTGAGAGCGGAGTCCTGACTACTCAGGACGACCTCACAAACGAAGCAAACTGGTGTCTCGGCTGGATCAACCACAACCGCCGCGTATTCAGCCCGACAGAGATCGAAGACGAGGGCGACTTCGAGGACCTAGAGCTGCCCGAAGTGATCCACAGCGAGCGCCGGAAGGCCGAGGAACTCGGAAAGAACGACAACATCGACGTCCGGCGCGTGCTCTACCAGACTCGATGGTTGGCGAGCTTTCGGAACTGGCTCGAGACCGATGGTGATCATCGGGCACGAGTGACAGAGGCCTATAACCGCACCTTCCGCGGGCAGGTGACGCCGGACTACGATACTCAACCCATCGATGTCATTCGTTGGACGAATGACCCCGCTCTCCAGCTGAAGCCGCACCAAGTCCAGGCTGTGAAGGCTCGAGCGGCGACACGCGGCGGGCTCCTAGGCTTCGATGTGGGCGTGGGCAAGACCTTTACCTGTCTCGCAATCATCGCCTTGGGGCGGCAGGAGGGCTGGATTCGTCGACCGGTGATCGTCGTACCTGCAGGGCTTGTTTGGCAGTGGCGCTCCGAGATCGCGAGGGTGCTGCCTGATTACAACGTCGCAGTCATCGGCTCCCGACAAAAGATGCTCGTGAGGGGCGAGAACAAGGGAAGAGTGGTTCGAGAACCCGACGATTCGTTGGAGAGAGCCGCGAAGTGGACCGGCTTTCAGGCGGGGCTCTACGACCTCGTTCTCCTCACCGACACAGCCCTCGGCAAGACGCAGGTCACCGCCGCCGACGTTGTAACCTACGCCAAGAAGCGGACCGCGATCATGCGCAGTGTTCGTCTCGAGCAGGAGGTCGTCGAGCGACGAAAGCCGGCGAAGCGGAGCGAGCGTGATCGAGAAATGCTCCGACTAGGCGCACAGGTGTGGGCAAACGAAACGCTCAAGCAACAAAAAGATGCCTCTGAATACGACCCAGGCCTCACATGGAGAGACCTCGGCATCGATTTTATGGCCTACGATGAGGCCGGAAATATCCGCCGCACGTGGAGCCCGCAACCGCGTGAATTCGGGGTCACCAAATTTCTAGGTTGCACTGGGCCGGGGTCCTGGCGTGCGTGGCAGGCAGATTTTCGTGCGTCGATGGTCCGCGAGAATACTGGCGGCACGGGGATTCTTGCGCTCACCGGAACTCTCGGCGAGAATTCCCCGCTTGAAATCTACAATGCCTTTCAATTCATCGATCCGACGATTTTCGAATCGGCTGGAATCCTCGATCCCGAGCGCTTCATCGATCGCTACCTCGAACTCACTGTGGTTGCCATGCCCTCGATTTCGGGCGAGGTGTCGCCCACGCTGGCGGTGACAGGATTCAAGAATCTCCGCGAATTGCGGGCTATTCTGTTTCGCTGGGGTAACTTCATTTCTGCTCGCCAAGCAGGCCTTAAGCTCCCAGAATCGCGAGAGTGTCTCGCAACAGTTCGGCTGGATAACGCCCAAGAAGAGCTCTACGAAGACCTCCGGATTCAGGCCCGCCAGGCCCTTAAGGAGGGGCAAACGGGGACAGCCTTCTCGGCGATCTCAAAGATGCGTACAGCGGCGATCCATGCCGAGCTCAGCGAGGGTTACGACTGGACAACGGCAAATGGGGGTCTCGCCCGCAAGAAGGTCACGCCGCTCGCGCTTCCTCACTGGCGGCTGCGTGGTTGGGAGCGCCAGTCGATGGTTCTTGAGGCTGAGCTGGAAGCTGCGCCCGCGATCAAGAAAGCGCAGATCCAGGTCCGACTCGACAAGCTCATCGAGCAGGAGGCCAAAGGCACAACAGTCAACATTCAGAGGATGCTGCCGCCGCCAACGAGTATGAGCGCGCCAAAGTTCGAGGCCTGTGCAGAGCGGGTGATTCGCACTCCAAATTGTGGGCACATCATATTCTCGGAGTTCACCGCGACCCATTACTGGTTGCGAGAAGTACTCATCGAATACGGGATCCCGCCGGAGCGGATAGGGGTAATAAACGGGAAGACAGGGGACGTCCAGGATATCGCGAAGGCGTTCAACGGTAGCAACGAAGAGGCACCGACGCTCGATGTTGTGATCGCCAATTCGAAAGTGTATCGGGGGGTAAACCTCCAGCGGCGCACCTGCAAGATCCACAACATCGATTTTACATGGACGCCTGCGTTGCTCGAGCAACGCCGCGGTCGCGCGGATCGTCCGTTCAATACAGAGCCCGTGCTCCAGATCTGGTATTACCTCGCAGAACGGTCCTTTGACGGCTTTATGCTGCATTTGTTGTCCGGCAAGGCGAAGTGGCAAGACAAGCTCTATCGCAGCGATGACGACCGCTCGACAAACCCCGCAGAGCAACTCAATCTCTCTAGTGCGGAGCTCCTCCGCCTGACCGCAAGCTCACCCGAGGAAGCGGAGCAACTCGAGCGCCAGCTTGCAGAGGAACGCAAGCACCGTGAGATCGAGCAGGCCAACGCGAACGCCCTTCGGCTGATGACGCAAGCGGCCGGCCGCTTCCGGGATGCGCGACAGAGTCGAGGGGGAGCACGGCAACAGCGCTTGATCGCAGAAGCGGAGCAGCGCCTGCGTGTGCTCGCATCGATGCGTGATGATATCTGGCCGTGGAAGGCTCTACAGGATCGCGCTCGTAATCACGATATGATCGTGCCTGCGCACGTCAAGTACATCCCGCTCGTTGAAGGTCTTCGGCTCATCACCAATGGCGGCGATCGGATTCATGTCGGGCAGATCCGCGGTCGAGAACTGGGACGGCGGGAGTACGGCGGTTATCGTTGGTCGGTTGAACGGGACGGCTTTGAGGCTGAGGGCAAGCTGGCCTCGTTTGACGAGTGGAGCGTCGATGAGGATGAGGAACTCGCGGGGCACAAGCTCACCGATGATCTCGCCGCGGGTGTGGTCGACTGGCCTTCGTTAGGTTGGGCTTGGGCTGACGAGGGGTGGATCGAGCGTTTTTGGGAAAAGCAGGGGCTGCGGGTAATTCTCGCTCTCTCGGGCCTTGAAGTGGCGCTACCGGTACTCGAAGCCAGCGGCCTGCAGATCATTGAAGGTGCGGGGCTTGCCGAACTCGCCGAGCGGGTGATGCCGCCAACCTCGCTCGCCTTCGAGGTCTTCCGCGACCAGGCAAACGCATCCCTCATTCCCGAGGAGCAACTGCGAGCAGTCGCCAAATTCTGGTGGGAGCGCGAGTTCTCGCGCGAGCAGGCGCCGCAGATCCTCTCGAGAAAGCGCGAGGGAGAGGTCGCGCGAACACGGGTTCCCGTCGTGTGCCCGAAGAATGTGTTCACTCTTCGACCGCGCGAGCTGACGGAAATACTCAAGCCCATCTGGACATCTATCGACCGTAGCCCTCGCTCCTGGTCGACCTCCGCACGGGACATTGAGCTGCCGCTTACCAAGGGTCACTACCGTGTCAGCGTCTGCTTTGCCAAGCCCCCAAGCGCGAACGACTTCGCTGAGGAGATCATGCGGCAGCTCTTCAAGCAGCATGTTCGCCATGCGATCGCCGTGGACAAGCGCGAGCGTGCGGCCGGGTTCTCAGAAAGACCGTGGGCCGCAATTTTGGGTGCTCGAAGAAAGATGATTGAGCATTTTGGTCAGCTCGTAGATCTTCTCGGAGAGGAGGCCGCGCAGATCCTCGACTACTGTGCTCGTAGAGCCGCCGCTCGGAGGAACGCTGAGGACATCGAGACGATCATCACGGAGGTGCTCTCTCCTTACGAGCAAATGCCGGACTGGAGAACGCGAAAGAACCTGCAGAAGAAGGCGATGGTCGAGATACGCAAGGCGCTCCGTAGTCGCGGAATAGGCGACTGGAAGCGCCTTGCTCAGGAGGCCATCGAGCAGGTCAATAGGCCGAAGGCTGCCAAGTCCGGGCCGCTAGTCCTTCCTGATGATCGGGCGTATGCGATCGTCGCCGATCTTCCAAAGATGCTCCGCGAGACGCTCAAGTCACACGGCTATCGCATCGAGACGATTCGGCTCGAGTCAGGGTTGACGGATGATCTCTATACAGTCAGCGGTTCTGGAAGAGTGGCGGTCGTCGTCGTCGCGAATCTCGAATCAGGAGAGAAGGAGACGTACTATGGATCGGTTGGCGGTCCGAGTATGTTTGATCATTCGAAGAGCCCCGCGGACTTCGGAGAGGAGCGCGCCATGATCCCGAATGTGGCCCATGTCCACATGACGCAAGGAAAGAAGACATTCGGATATATCGTGCTCCACCCCGACACCTTCGCCCAGTTACGGCCAGAGATCCCGGATATAAAACTCAGCGCGGGTGAGCAGCTTACTCTGCGAACCTTCATCGGGCTTGTGCCGCGCGCTCGAGCGGCTGAGATGAGTGAACTCGGGCTTGGTGACTACAGCACGGCCAACCCATATATAGAGACTCTTATCCGCGAAGGGTTGCTCACGGAGCAAGGTAAAGGACTTCGAGTTACGCCCCAAGGTATGGTTTTGGGGGCATTTCTCAATGAATCGCATCTCAAGCGGAGGCTTGCGGAGGAGGAGCAGGTCGCGGCTTCGAAAGTTGAGAAGACACCAGAAACCGAGGAGCAGCGGACCACAAAGGCCGTTGAGAAGCGGGCTGATGAGCGGCCCGCCAAGACTTTTGAACGCGGAAGGGCCACCGAGAAGGAGGCGCTGGGAGCAAGCCGTCGGAAGCCGAAGAAGACGAAGAGGTCGAAGAAGCCAGGTGGCAAGATCAATCCCCCGAGGAAAAAGGCCAGGGCGGGCTCGCGTCGATCAAAGCCGGTGCCCAAGCTCGATGCAAATCCCGCCCCCGCCGAGCAGCAAGCTCCCTCGCGCGAGCATGACGGTCGACGACCTTCCAGACGAGCCTATGTGTTGGTGCCGATGGTACCCGCATGGCCACCTACGGGAGGAGGTACCGATGTGGGCCAGTAATTGCTGGATCGTGCCGATGGCGGCGGTGTCCGACTCGCTGCCGCTATGGCCACTACCAGGCACAACGCCTCGATTCTGGCCTCAGAGTTTCTGCTACAAGAGGCCATACTCGTGCACCGGGTCATCATGCCGGCGATGGCATTGTGGTGTCGACCTCACGGGTGCTCGCGGGGGGGCGTGGGTCGTGACCACCGAGGACTGTAAGTTGATCGGGATCGAACGCGGATGGACGCCAGGCACTCGCCAGGTATTTGTGAGGAATGCTCGAACATTCGCGACCTACGGTGGGCTCATCCCCGGATCAACCAAGGTGCTCGGCCTAGAGGCGGGTCAACGAGTGCCCGCTGGCACCCGCATCGGAAAGATCACTGGCAGCTACAAGATGCTCCACTTCGAACTCTATGATGGCGATGAAGAGATCAACAGGAATCAACGCTGGTCGATCGGCAAGCCGCCACCGTCAGCGTTGCTCAATCCAACGAACTACATCCAAGCGGCAGCCGGCGTGCCCGTGACCCGCGAGACCAGCCCGCAGCGTCATCTCGCGCTCCGCAAACTCGGTCACTACGCCGGGCCCATCTGGGCACCGTGGGGGGAGGCTTCGGAGCAGGCGATGCGCTCTGCTCAGAGCGCCCTCGGCCTGAAGAGCGATGGAAAATGGGGGCCGAAGGTCGAAGCCGCGATCGCGGTCGCACTTGCTGATATTCCGTCCTCTGTGGGCTTTTGGACAACTCAGCGCCGGTTACAGCTCGCGTTTGGGGCGCTTGGCCTCGTAGGTTTGGGGGTCACGCTCTATCGCAGGTCACGGAGGGGCACATGAACACCTATTCCTACCCCGTGGGGATCTTTGGAATCTCACATGTCGAGGCGGTGGCGATGCCCGCGGGTTCATCCGAGCTCATTAGCCTGGGCGAAGGGCAACGATACAACCTCTTTGTGGTCCGAGGGTCGGTCATCGTCAGTCGCGAGGATAATAAGAAGCCGTGGAGACAGATCACCGGCGGGCCGCTCTCCCCAGTATTGCTCGCGACACCAGGGACATATTCGATATTCGCAACAACGCACACGTTCGCCGTGTGCGTCGAGAAAGGCTGAGACTCGATGGAACACAAATTCGAAATTGCTCTCGCTTCGTTAGCGCAGGCATTCTTAGTCGTCGGCCAACGGCATGCACGGCGTCTACCAGTCGCTGGTAGGGCGAATGCGAACACCACGGTTAGCAGTGCACCAAGCCAGCCCGACTGCTCTGAGGACGTGCGTCGTGGGGCGCCTACTGAACCTGCTGAGACTTCTGAGCCTGCTGAGCCTGCTGAGCCTGCTGAGCCTGCTGAGCCTGCTGAGCCTGCTGAGACTTCTGAGACTTCTGAGACTTCTGAGACTTTGAAGCCTCTTGAGTGCAATGACACCGCGAGTATTCCTTCGGGCGACCTCGACGAAAAAGTCCTCGAGGAATCCCGCGATCGAGAGAATGAGCTCCGCAATTTAGTTGAGCTGCAGCAGGCCCAGATTTCCGAACTCCAAGACTCCGCGATCGGTCAGAAGCGGATTGCGATGGATCAGCAGGCGATGCTGAAGAAGCTAACAGCATTGCTGACCAACCTCTCAGCGGAGCGACCTCCACAGGCGCCGACAAACGTCGATGACTCGCCCTTGCAGAGTGGTGCTCTGCCGCTGCCACCGGTCGCGAGCGATGAGCCATGCTCTCCCGTGTTGGCGAGCGAGGTCGACGCAGGACCCTCGCAGAGTGGTGCTCTGCCGCTGCCACCGATCGCGAGCGATGAGCCATGCTCTCTCGTGTTGGCGAGCGAGGTCGACGAGCGACTCCCGCAGAGCGATGCTCTGCCGCCAGTGATCGAGGTCGAACGACCTCCGCAGATAGCTGCTAGGTCGGCGGCCGGGCTCGACGTGCCGCGGACTCCGGCGTCCGCGCTTGAGAACGACGCAGTACCCCCGCAGAGGGCCGATACCTCGGCGAGCAAGGTCGACGTGCGCTCGCCAGCGCCTGCGATCGAGGTCCCACAGAGCGATGCTCTGCCGTTGCCACCAGTCGAGAGTGATGTGCCGCTGCCCCAAGTGCAGGGGGAGGCGGTCGAGAGCGCGACAGCATCGCCCAAGACCGAAATACGAGAGCCGAGTGCTTATGCTGCACAATCGGCCGCTGGAGCGATTGCAAGGGTCGCAACGGTTGCGACGATTCTGAGCGCATCGGCGGTCCCGAGTGCCGCGAACTCATCTCGGGATCCGACGGTGACCGATATCCACAGTTGATGGGCACCAAACAGCAAGGATGGATAATGACCACACGAATCACATACGCGGATAATCACAGTGATTGCCGAGGTGCGAGATCATGAACAGTCGTGCAGTCGGCGCGCTGGGCCTGGTCGGCGCGGGCGCCCTTGCGGCGATGGCCTGGGCTCGGCTTTTCCCAAAACCGGCGCTGCGACGGGTACTCCCCCCTGCCTACCTCGGCCGTACTCCGGTGATTTCACTCGTGAACAACTCTATCGAGATCAGCGATGCGGCGAGGATCATCTCTCGTCTCTCCGAGGTGCACGATAAGCCGGTCATGATGCTCGTGCATACGCTCGGAGGGCCATTGCCGCCGGTTGTCCAGATTGCGCGTGCGGTCCGCCGGCATGGGCAGGTCGCCGTGTTCATCCCGTATCACGCCCTCAGCGGAGGCACGATGATCGCCCTCGCTGCGCGTTCGATCCACATGTGGCCGCACGCGACCCTCGGTCCGGTCGATCCCCAACTCGGGCCCTTCTCTGTGTCGGCATTGCTCGCGGTGCTCGAGTCCAAACCGATAGAGGCGATCGACGATTACACCCTCGCCCTCGTGCACGAGGCCAAGAAGGCGATCAAGCAGGCGACCGAGCTGACGACTACCTTCGTCGGCGATCGTCCGGCGTTGGT
>CAYTFJ010000083.1:0-18577 GCA_964437075.1 uncultured Nannocystaceae bacterium | reverse complement strand
CCCTCGTCTATGCTCGGCGCCCGTCGATTTCGGGACTTTGTCGACGGCCTGCTAGCGACTGATTGATCGTCAATCACCCTCTAGCCGCGGTCCAACAGGCCACAAGCCTCATCGTGACCAAGTCCGCATGCGCGCTCATAGAGTGCGACCGCCTGCGTCCCATCCGCCACAATCTCAACGCCGCGGGCATACATGTTGGCCAACATATAACAGCTCGCGGCATCGCCTCCGACACATGCGTGTACATAGATATCACCTTTAGGAGAACCGGTGCGCGCTGGAGGTACGGGAGCAGGAGCAGGAGCAGGCTTGGCATGCCGATCGCCAGCTCCATAGAGAAACGTGTAGAGTTGAGATACATTTTCGGGTGCTGTCAATGCAGCCAGAGCTGCCACCTGGCCTTCGCTGAAACCAAGCGTCAACTCGATCTTCTTGTTCGTCCTCGTAAGAACAAGAAGACTTGCCAAACTCTCGGGCGGCCCGCCAGCCGTAAGTTGTGGAATCAGTCGCCCTAGCGCGGCTCGCGCAGTCGCCTCCCATACAGCCGCCTCCTGCGTCCTGCGAAAGTCGATCTTCGCGTTTAGATTCATGCCAGCAGACCCGTGGGCTGCCACGCTCAACCTCTCAATGCCGGCGAACGGAGAGTGGACAAGCGCGGGTACCATCGTATCCGGCACCGCGGCCACCAGCCACAACACCCCCGACGGATCCACCGCAGCCAATACTCTCTCAAGCTCGCCCTCGACAGCCGAAATTCCTTCGCCTCGTAAACGGGCAGCCACCTTTCGATGCCACTCTCCGGTGACCACCACGAGGCTGTCTTCCGCGGCCTGAAACGCCCGCAAATCCCCGCTATGCGTCCGTAGCATCGGCGGGCACGCCCCCTCCTCGAAACTCCACCCCTCGTTGCTCGGCTCGGATCCCGAACCCGACAGCCGCCCTTGCAAGCATTCGAGCGTCGCCGTCTCACCAATTCCTGGAGCCTGAACCACCAAGATTGTCTCCGTAGGTGAATACAAGCCAAAATCGAGGCCTTGAACGCGAGCTGGGGGGAGTCCACAGGCAAGCATCGCGTCCACAAGCTCATTTTGCCCACGCTGCGGCCCCGCCCCCTGGCCAAGCGGCGAAGACAAATAGGCGCGCGCATCGACATGCGCGAGTATCATCACACCGTGAGGAATCCGTTCGAGCGGGGCCGTTGGGGCCAACGAGAGATCGCACCGTTCGGGGGGCGCCGCCGCTGCATCAGCAACGACCGACGCATTCTCTTTTGTGACAATGTCCCCAGCGGACAGTGGATTTTGCCCGCAACCCACCGAGACGGCCGCCAGGGCGAAACCTACAATCCATAGCGACCGCGAACCCATGCCTTCCCATAACCTGTTCGATCACGCCACTCAACAATCGGCCCAAGGCAGCCAAGGCCATCCCAATCGAGAGTGCGCAACCCTTCGTTGCGATCGATCACAGAAGATTGCGCCATGAGCGCCGCCAATATTCATCCGACTGTCGTCTCTGCCTTGAAGATCGACGCCGGTGCCTGGTACCCTAAACACGTAGGCCTTTCCGATGGTAAAAAATACACTTCGTTCTTGCTCCTTTCTGTCGTTTGGCGCCACAAGCTTTGTCTTTTTCACGCAAGTCGCCTGCTCCGAATCGCATGGCAACGGCGCGGCATGGGGAAGCGAGCACGATCGTAGTGAAGACGATAGCCGTGGAGACGGCGACGGCGACGGCAAGAGTACCGGAGGCGGCGACAATACCGGAGACGACGATAGCACCGGAGGCGACGATAGCACCGGAGACGACGATAGCACCGGAGACGACGATAGCACCGGAAGCGAACTAAAACTCGACGTCTCCTCCAGCGGTGATGGTGATGGTGATGGTGATGGTGATGGTGACGGCTGCGGCGAGGGTGGAAACGTCATCGAGTTCTCCTACCTCTGGGTGTCGAATAGCTCGGAGGGCACGGTGTCGAAGATCGATACCCTGACCGGCAACGAGGTCGGTCGTTATCTCGTCAACCCAGCAGGAGGCTGGGGTGACCCCTCAAGAACCAGCGTCGGCATGTCGGGTGACGTGGTCGTCGCCAATCGAAAGGGCGGTGTCACAAAAATCTACGCGGACATCGAGGACTGTACGGAAAGCAACGGGATTCCAGGCATTCAGACATCGACGAACTCCGACTTCCTCGCGTGGGATGTGGAGGAATGCCGGGCTTGGTATCGATGGATGGATTACAGTAGCCAACGCCCCGTAGCATGGACTAAAGGCACACTCAATGAAGAGACCTGCGAATGGGAAGGCGCCAAGGTCTGGACTGCCGGTTCAAAGGACTACAAAGTCAGCATCGATCTTCTCAACGCAAAGACGGGGGCTATCGAAGAGACCATCGCCATCCCAGATGCCAAGGACACCGCCGTGGGCATCTATGGCGGTGCCGTGGATCGAGCAGGGGATTTTTGGGGAAACCAGTCCATGAACGGCCAGTTCGTGCATGTTCGCCTCGCCGATATGTCGTACGAGATGATCCAGGCGCCCCCATTCGATGGCAACAGTGAGTTTTTGACCTACGGAATGACCGTGGACAGCGACGGTTATGTCTGGGGATGTGCAAGCGGCGTCGCCCGCTACAATCCGGAAGATCAATCTTGGAAAATGGTGGAAGGCGATGAACAAGAAGGAAGATACGCCGGTTGCATGGCTGAATCTGGCGACGATGGTCTGCTCTGGGTGGGAGATTCAAGACGAAGTAATGTCATTGGTATCGATCGCCACACCCTTGAAACCGTCCAGGTCATACCCGTCCCGGGTGCCATGGGCATCAGCATCGACTTTCAGGGGTTTGTGTGGACGGTCCCCTACCACGGACTCGAAGCATATAAAGTCAACCCCGACACAGAAACCTACGAGGTTGCCGCGGGTGCCCTCGTGAATCCTTACACTTATAGCGACATGACCGGCTATGCACTTTCCCATTCGGGCGGCTCGCCTGCCGGATGACCCTCGGAAGGCCACCTCGGCCGGAACCTGAGTTTTCTCCGTCCGAGCAGGAGTCTGCGCCGAAACTTGTTCCCCTCCGGGTCACCGGACCCAACTTCAACGATGAGACCCTCGCCGATCTTGGAAAAATCCTAGGAGATGCATTTGAAGCGGTTAACACCGTTTTGTCATCACCGAGTAGGACCGCATGATCTCAAGACGATCTCTCGAAATGCTCCTCGGCCGCCCTTCCCCCCTGGTGGGCAGCCGAAAAGAGTCTCTATCCTTCTAGTTTTTCCACGATGAGAGCGATAAATGCCTCTGCGGTCACATCTCGGTATTCGTAGCCGTCATTAAACCACGTCACGATTGGATCCGACGCGCCTTCATTCATCAATGCGGCAGCCTTCGGGTAGGCGCAAACCGCCACGAGACGCCCGAGTACGCCATCGGCCGCGGGATGCGAGGGAGGATAGTGACTCCGTATCCAGGAGAATATGAGGTGAATGAGCGCGGGGTCCGCATCCTCGACAAGGTTATAGACATCGCTCGGCGCTAGATTTCCGTTCTCGATGCCATGGAGAATTCGGAGTGCAGCTCGTTGTTCCTGTTCAAATGCCATGGTGGTTGACGCCGACACTGCCATGGCAGCTCACGAACTCAAAACGATTCTAACGAGAATCGGAGCGCGCGCTCGGCAACAAAGATCTCACTCCGGCGCCTTCGGCCACGACACCATGGCCCACATGACACCACCCAACGCCAGGTAGAGGGCGATCACGGCAATAATCTCCCGCTCCCCCAGATCGAGACCGTCGCCCATCAACCCCGCGACGATGCTGCCCATCGCGCTCACCATCGTGAGCATCCCCCACTCAAGGGCAAACACCCGCCCGTGAAAGCGCCGATCCGCCGCGCGCTGGAGCAAGATCCCACTGAACACCCACGCCGTTCCAGTGCCGATCGCTACGAAAAACAACCCCAACAGCGCAAGCCAGTAGCTCGATGCCCAGGCCACCCCGGCCATAAATACCCCCGAGCTCGCTATTGCTACCGGAATCGCTATTCGCATCGCACGGACGCCATCGCCCGTGAATTTTCGAGTCCCGACGGATCCTAGGAGTGCTCCAAATCCCCGTGCCGAGAAGAGCAGCCCGACCCAAAATATCCCTGTATGAGTCGAAAAAGTTCCGTTTCCTAGAATCGGGATCATTAGCAGTGCGGCGGACTGAAACGCGATAATCGGTTTGACAAGAAGCAGACGAAACACCCATGGAGAGCGCCTCACATAGGCAACTCCCGCGCGGAATCCGGTCTCGGCCTCAACATGTCCCTCATGGCGCGGTGGCGGGAGCGCCGGAAGCCGCCACAAGATCGCCGCAGACAGAGCATAGGTCAGTCCATCCACAATGAAGGCTCCATCGATGCCCAAATGTTCCGTCGCCGAACCACCGAGCGCCGCACCGACCGCCAGCATTACCGACCACGTCCCACCCGAAAGCGCCATCGCCACAGGCAGTTCGCGGGCACTGGTAATCTGCGGAATCACGGCGGTGCGCGCGGGTGTAAAAATCCCCGAGAACGCAATTTGCGCGGCGATCGCTCCATAGAGCAAGGGCAGATTGTGGAGCCGATGCGCGACGATCAATCCTCCCACGAGGATGGCTCGCGCGACATCCGAGATCAGCATCAAGCGGCGCCGATCGAAGCGATCAACCAACGGCCCAGCGATCGGAGTCATAATAAAAATCGGTAGCGTCTTGCCGACCAACACACCGGCGAGCGCAAGTTTCGAGTCGGTGATCTCCTGGACCACCGCGTAGAGTGCGAGCAGAGCGAACCAGTCGCCGAGAAAGCTGACCGCATCGCCGAGCCAGACACGTCGAAACTCCACGTTGGAACGAACGAGCCCGATGTAACGCAGTTCGTGGTCCGTCGTCGGAGAATCCGCCGCCATGGATGCCCCATGTAGCGCAACGCGGCCCCGAGGTTGAACTGCGTGTTTTGCGGGATTCAGCCCTTTTCCCATCGAGGCTGTCGACGAGGTGACAAGACCCGGCTGCCCAGCTACCAAACTGAAGATGGATTCCCAGCACCGCGAACGCCTAAGCGTTGAGCTCGAGATCAAACTACTTAGGCAGCTGGCGCTTGAATGGCAGGATATCAATCACAGCTACTTCAAGGGGGTGCTAGCAACGCCTCTTTTTCGCCTGTCCGAAGCCCGAGAATTGCTAGGCGAATGGAGCGGCGGCACGCGGACGCTAACGATCTCTCGCTCATTGATCCTTGAGTGCCCTTGGCATGAGGTCCGAGAGGTCTTCAAACACGAGATTGCCCATCAGTTTGTGGGGGAGTTTCTGCAGGCTGATGAAACCGCCCATGGACCGGTGTTCAAAGATACTTGTGCCCGCCTCGGGATCGCCTCAGAGGCCCGAGCAACCGTCAGCGCAAGAGCCGAAGATGATGGCCGAGGTGACCGGATGGTCGCGCGAATTCGCAAGTTGCTGGCCCTCGCCGAAAGCCCCAACCAACACGAGGCTGAGGCCGCCACCGTCGCGGCACAGAGGCTGATGCTGAAGTTCAACATCGATGTGGAGCGCGCCTACAAATCAGCGACCTCGACGCGTCGCTATGGCTACCGTTACCTCGGGGAGCCCTCGGGCCGGATCTTTGAACACGAACGGCGGCTCTCGTGCATATTGACCGACTACTTTTTTGTCGAGGGAATCTGGGTTCCGGCATTTCGCCCGCGAGACGGAAAACGAGGCAACGTACTTGAGATCTGTGGGCAGGAGACCAACCTGGTCATGGCCGAGCACGTGTACAAATTTCTACTCGCCACCGCCGATCGCCTGTGGAAGATCTACAAGATCCGGCACCAGTTGCGAGCGAACCGCAATCGCCGGATATTTTTGGCGGGCGTGATGGATGGTTTCGCAACCAAGCTCGCCTCCCAACAAACAGAATTTCAAGAACAGGGGCTCGTCTGGATCCCTCACGCCGATTTGAACGAGTATTTTCGTCGAAGACACCCGAGCATCGAGACGGTTCGTCGCGGCGGGAACCGACGCAACGAGGCTTACACCGACGGGCAAACAGCGGGGAGTGAAATTGTATTGTCGCAGCCAGTCGCAGATTCTTCGTCACAACATCCACAAAGAGCGCTGCCACCCGCCAAGTAATTTTTCGATTGACCCCCCAGACACCCAGCGCGAAGCTGCGCCATGCTTCGGCCCTCACTTTTCTCGGTCTCGGTATCGCTCCTGCTCGCCCTGGGCCTCGGCTCGACTCTCGCACACGCAGACGAGGGCCAGTGGAAGCCCGACCAAATTAGTGAGCTTGATTCAGCACAGTTAAAATCGATGGGTCTGGAGTTGAACGCCGCGCAGCTCTGGAACCCGGCCGGAAACGAACACGACGGAGGCCTGATGCGAGCCGTGGTCAATTTATCTGGGTGCACTGCTGCCTTCATCTCGTCGGATGGACTCATCGCCACAAACCACCACTGCTCTTACTCCGCGATACAAGCCCAAAGCACGATCGATCACGACTACCTTGGCCAAGGTTTTCTTGCCCGCTCCCCCGACCAAGAGTTGGAGGCCAACGGCAAGACCGTCCGAGTGCTGCGCAAGGTTTCGGACGTCACCGCCACGATACAGACCGCCATCAACGAAGGTCACTCGCCTCGCGCGCAGGCCGAGGCCGTGAGCTTGGCTAAAAAATCGTTGATTAAAATCTGCGAGACATCGTCAAACAACCACCGATGCAGCGTCGCTAGCTTCTACAGCGGCAGCCTCTACGAACTGCACGAGTACATCGAAATCCGCGACATCCGCCTCGTATATGCCCCTCCCGCATCTATTGGCGAATATGGCGGCGAGGTGGACAACTGGATGTGGCCACGTCACACCGGTGATTTTTCACTTCTGAGGGCCTACGTGGCCCCTGATGGAACATCCGCCGATTTTTCTCCCAACAATATCCCATACCAGCCTGCCAGGCATCTTGAGATCTCCTCCACAGGTGTCTCGCCCGGAGACTTCGTCGCTATCCTCGGCTTCCCGGGCCACACGGATCGCTATCTTGCAGCCTCCGAAATCCGGCGTCACATCGACCAAGTTCTACCGAACCTGGTCGATGTCTACGGCGAATGGATCGACATTCTCGATTCACACGCAAACCGCGACGATGGCGTCGCAATCAAAGTTGCCTCCACCAAAAAAAGGCTCGCCAATCGCCACAAAAATGCCCGAGGAAAACTTGAAGGACTCTCGCATATGAGTCTCATTGATCGTCGAGAACGCGAAGATGAAGCCCTCGCAGCCTGGGCACGACAGCCTGGACACGAGGCATACATCAAGGTTCTCGATGATCTTCAGGCACTCAGCGTCACCCGGAAATCCTCCCACGAGCGAGATTTCCTGCTGAAGAATGTTGCCACCGTGTCCAAAAAATTGGCGACCGCGGTCGATCTAATCCGGCGCGCAAGAGAGCAAAGTAGACCCGATCTCGAACGGCCCGGAACCTACATGGCGCGCAACGAGGCCCGGCTCAGATCGCGGATCATCGGGCGTATACGCGACTATGACGAGGGAGTGGAGGTCGAAATCATGGCCTCGATCCTTAAACGACTGACAGCGCTACCGAAGACCCAAAAAATAGAGGGTCTTGAGCGCTCATTCAAGGGCCGATCCCCAAAGACGGCTGCCGCGTGGCTCGTAAAAAACTCCGTGCTCGCAGACAAGGCGGTCGTCATCAGTCTCTTCGAGCAGGCGAGCATCAAGACCATCTCGCGACTCAACGATCCCATGTTCCGCCTCGCCAAATCGATCGTCGATCAGATGGAGGCGAGCGAAGCCACCGCGAAGAACCGCGAGGGTCGACAACTCGTGCTCGGGCCCCTACATTTTGAAATGATCCAGGCGGTACGAAAAGGCCCCGTCTATCCCGACGCGAACAGCACCATGCGCTTCAGTTTTGCGACGGTAAAAGGGTATTCAAAGTGGGACAAAATCAGCCAATCTGCACAATCAACGTTGTCAGAGACCGTCGACAAGCACACCGGAGAAGACCCTTTCAACCTCCCGCCACGGGTCCTTTCGGCGGCCGCTAAAGCGACGAAGAGCTATTGGTCAGGACCCAAACTCAAGGATGTCCCAGTCTGTTTCTTGGCCAACGCCGACACCACGGGTGGGAACTCGGGATCCCCGGTGATCGATGGCAAGGGTCGATTTGTCGGACTTAATTTTGACCGAGTGTGGGAGAATATTGCAGGTGACTACGGATACAATCCAAACCACTCGCGCAACATCAGCGTCGATGTGCGGTACCTGCTTTGGATGCTCGACGAAGTTGAGCATGCCGACACCTTGTTGACCGAGATGGGGGTGGCGCAGTTCAGCGGCAAGCCACGACGCGACATGCCCTCGACGACTGCGACGCCGTCCTACACAAATAGTAGCGAGCTCGAAGGCCGACCTGCCCCCGAATCCGCCTCGAGCGGTCCAGGTTGCAGCGCTCCATCGGCCTCATCGTCGCCCCCCACGGCGGGCCTGTTTGCAGGCTTCGTTGTCCTCTTTGGACTCCGCCGACGCCGCAGATCTCGATAGCCCCGCGGCTTCGGAACGCGTGATCATCGCCGCGACCAAGCGAAATTGTCATTTTCTGGACAAGATAACAGTACTGCTCAAGCATACAGTCATGGCTCCTCAAAACACCGCATGCACCCGTCTGCACGTCCTTCGCACCATATTCGAGTTGGGGTGCGCAGATATCCCTCCCACAGTCGAATGGCTCGCAAGCCTGCTCGACAACGAGTCATCCCAAATCGAATCCCAGCTCGGGCTTCTTGAAGAACAAGGCCTGGTCCGCGCGGCCCAGGTCCGATTGACCATGGCCGGCTTGGTCATGGCAACCAAGATCACGACCCCTTTCACTGCGGACCCTCACCACGGAACCATGGACTTGGCGCGCGCGGGTGACCTCGCGGCTTAGCCCTCCCCAAATCGCCTCAGAACTGCGCTCGAAGTCCGACCCCCGTCGGCCCAACGGTCACCGCTGGATTCGACTGGACTTTGCCGCTCCTCGTTCGCGTACGCACCAACAACATCACGCCAATCGTTGTAATCGCGGTACCGACAAACGCTAGTGATGCTCCGCCCCAGCGCGTATCAAAGACATACCGACAGTCACCGTCCGCATCGATATCCCGTCCGCTGCACTTATTTTTGTACTGTTGCGGAGGAATGGCGAGCAAGCCAATTGCGGCCCCCAGAATGGCTACGCCAACACCAACCCCGGTCACTCCCCACGCGCGGAATCTTGGATCTGTGGTTTGGTCTAGAGCTCGATCAAGCTTGAACTCGGTGGTCGATCGCACGCCTGTGACCAGACTGATCTCACGTTCGACAACAACGTGACCCAGAAGCTGTACCCGCACGACGTGACCACCCGCGCTGAGGTTTCCTTCGAACGGCGTTCGACCCACGCGCTCGCCGTCCACAAGAATGGTCGCGCCCGACGGCACACTGGTAATCCGAATCTCTGGAGGCGCCTCGCTGCCCATGACCACGATTTGTTTGGCCAGATGAACCGCGATGCTCTCCACGACCCCGGCAGCCTCTTCGAGGCCACAGATTTCACATGTGTCTGATGCCTCTGCGATCAGCTCTCCCGACGCACTCCATATTCGCGCACCGAGCGCGTAATCTCGACGAACGAGGTCCACCCATAGCTCCGCAACGAGCGCGCCCCCTTCGGACGATGGGCCCTCCATCTCGCAGTTGGCGGTCCTGCAATCTGCGCGGGGGTGTCCACCGACAAAGACGAGCCCGCCACGCTCCATTCCGCTGCGAAAATCCGTACGAAAACGCTCGCTCGATGCAGGAGCGACCGCTCCCTTTATACGGACAGGCCGAAGCACAACATCGGTCTCATGGGCCGCTGCGTGGGCCCCAGTGGCTCCGAGAAGCGCGCTCGCGGCACAAAACACTGCCGAGAGCCCCAGTGGTGAAACTCGGACCCGCCCGACCCGCGGTCGCTCTGGCACTTTAACGGTGCGTGCCGATACGGGAACCGACCTTCCGTCGCAGAGCACAGTCATCTGTGGGATGCTGGCTCTGTATTTTGCGTGGCGCAACACCATTTAAGCTTAGCGGCCCGAAAGAGACGTCCGCAAACTTCCAGCAACTGCGAGTTACGCGGGATCACGGGGCCGAGCCGAACATTACGCTCTCGGGGCCGGTACGTCTGTTGCCTGGACGCACCGTGCCCAATACGCGCTACCGAATCTTGCGCTGGCTCGGCGAAGGAGGAATGGGGGTCGTCTACAAGGCCGAGCACGTGGACCTCGGACGGACGGTCGCGCTCAAGTTGCTTAGGAACCCAGAGCAACTCGACCCGAAGGCCGCGCAGAACTTTCGAGATGAAGCGAGAGCCGCAAGCAGCATCGGATCGAAAAACATCGTCGATGTCTTCGATTTTGGAGAACTCCCAGATGGCCGGCTGTTGTATGCGATGGAGCTTGTCGATGGCACGAGCCTCGCGGATGACCTTCTCCAACAAGGGCCCTTTTCAGCTCAACGGCTGATTCCGGTCTTGCGCCAAATTTGTAAGGGGCTCGCAGCCGCACATTCTGCGGGCGTCGTTCACTGCGACATCAAGCCGGAAAATATTCTTCTCACTCGAGCCATGGCTCGCTACGACCACGTCAAAATCGTCGACTTCGGGATTTCCAAGATTCAGGGGAGCGGAGGCGACAAACTCTTCTCGGGTACAGGCACCCCACCTTATATGGCTCCAGAGCAGTGCCTCGGTCTCGCGTACGACGGCCGCCTCGACATGTATGCGCTTGGGTGTACGGCCTACGAGATGGTGGTTGGCCAGCCGCCATTTGTCGCCAATGCGCTCGACGAGGTTCTCCGATCTCAAGTTGAGGAGACCCCAGCTCCACTCGCGGAGGCAATGATGACCGCGGGTCACCAAGATCGCCCCCCGATTCCTCCCGCTCTCGAAGCGGTCATCATGCGCTGCCTTCGCAAGCGCCCGGAGGAACGTTTTTCTGACATGGCGGACCTGGAGGCCGCCATCTGCGAAGCTCAAATCGAGGCCAAGATCGAGACAGATTGGGACTCGCTCCCGCTTCCTGATGTAGAGCCCGAACGACGCGCTCGTCTTGTCGAAGGCATGCCATCGGCGGATGAGTTCGCGGCCGGTCCGAAATGGAGAGCGCTCCCTCTGGCGCTCGCAACCCTCACGCTGCTCGCCAGCCTCGCATTTTTTTTCACGCAACCGAACGTCGTCGACGAGGCCGACCTCGCCCTCATCGACACAGCCACCCACAAGGCACGGGCCGCGGCGGCGCGCGCCTACTACGTCTACCCCCCCGCAGAAAACCCTCACGGTGACACTGCCTACAAGGTCATGCTCGCACTGCAGACCCTCGACAACGTTGACGAAGACCTGCGCGATACACGAAGTCTCGAACTGCGTCGAGAATTCGCAGAGACGCTAGAACGGCTCGGGGACCGCTACTGGGATCACAAGAGCGGACGACGATTCGCCAGTGACTACTACGCCCAGGCGCAGATCTTCGATCCAACAAATCAGCGGGTCAAAGAACGAGCCGCCCTCTTGAGCGGTGAGGTCTCGGCACTTCGTCGCGCCGCGGCTACCGGGAACTTCTCGGCCCAGGTCCTGAAAAATGCAGAGACCCTAGTGATCCTCGCCGAAGACGACCTTAGCGAACGCAATCGGAAGCTCGCCGCACAGCTTCAGGCGAACGGAGCATCCCTCAACGCGACAACCCAAGCTCAGCTCTACGATCTCGCCGGTATCGAGGCCCCGTCCCTGCGCGAAGAGATTGCCGCCGAATACAGGCGAAACGAACAGGCGGCCGACAAAGAAAGAAACAAGGACGACGACGAGACTCTGGACCCCGTGCCCTTCGATGTACCTGCTCCTCACGGCCGGCCCGAAGCCGGCGAGCACCTGAGAGAACGCGACCGAGCAATGGGGAAAAAACTCGCGACAAAGGGAACGTCGGCCCTCGCGCATGGTCGAGTTTCATTCGCAGAGCGGCTTTTTCAGAAGGCGATCAGCGCCGACTCCCGAAACGCGGCCGCGCTCATGGGACTTAGCGATATTTTTTTCGACCGAGGACAATACAAACGCGCCGGGCGCTTCGGCGAGCGAGCGGTGAGCTCTGCACCGCGTAATGGCGCCTACCGCATCCGTCTCGGCGACGCCTACTTCAAGCTCTTTCGCTACCCTCTGGCCAAAAAACACTATCAGAAAGCAAAAGTTCTGGGGCACAAGCACGCAAAAACGCGACTCTTGAAGGTCAACGCAAAACTCGACGGCTGAGGCTGCTATCCTGGCACGATGACCGTTCCGGCCAGCTCGACCGCCGCTTCAAAAATGCGTCGCGGAGACCCCCCCCCTCGTATCCCTGGACTCTTCGACAGCCATTGTCATCTCGACTACCCGCCCGCACAGGACAATATCTTAGGATGCCTGGCCCGCGGCGAAGCTGTCGGCGTCGAGCAGTTCATGCACATTGGCTGCAGCGTCAATCGAATCGACCCCGCGGTAGCGATCGCCCGCACCCACCCGCAAGTGTACGCAGCGATCGGGATACACCCCCATGATGCCTCTGACCTAACGGACGAGGTGTTGGCGCGCATCACCACCTACGCCCGCGATCCCAAGGTGGTCGCTATCGGCGAAACCGGCTTGGACTACCACTACAACCGCTCCCCAAGAGACATTCAAAGGTCTGCAATGACCCAGCAGATCATGCTGGCGAAAGACCTCGATATGCCCCTCGTCCTTCACATCCGCGATGCACATGAGGATGCATTCGCCATCCTCGCACAGACCCCTCCTCGGGAAAATCCTGGGGTCGTGCACTGCTTCACGGGAACACTCGCCGAGTCCAAGCGGTGGTTGGACCTGGGCTGGCACATCTCATTCTCCGGAATCGTCACCTTCAAGACCGCAAAGGCGCTGCGAGAGGCCGCAACCGAGTGCCCCGAGGATCGGATCCTTCTTGAGACGGATGCCCCCTTCTTGGCGCCCGAGCCCAATCGGGGGCGCCCCAACGAGCCCGCAAACGTCGCATTCACATGCGTGCAACTCGCATCTCTTCGCGGCCAGAGTCCCGAGTCTTTGGCCAGTGCCGCGGCAACAAACACTCGCCAGCTCTTCAAGATCGAGGCTCCTGCCCTCCAGTCGTCCTCCCCGAACGAGATCGCCGCCGCATCCGGGCCCGTTCTCATCGGTCCTTGACGACACGGGCGAACCTGCATCATAGTTCGTGCTCCGCATGAGCCCCCCGCAATGTCGCGGGGGATCCGCTACGGAAGGACAACTACGATGAATCTTGAATTGGGCCTCATGGCCAAAAAGGTCGGCATGACCGAGTACTTTGAGGACGATGGCACCCGCGTGCCCGTGACTGTGCTCAGGGCTGCCGGAAATGTTATCACCGCGCACCGTACAGAAGAGCGTGACGGCTACAGCGCACTTCAGGTGGCTTTCGACGCTCAAAAAGCGTCACGTATGACCAAGCCAGAGTTGGGTCAGTTCGAAGCCGCAGAGAAGATCGCCAACGCCGGCAAGGCCGAGGGCGATGAAAAGATCTCCGTCAAGCCCATGCGCCGTATCTTCGAGATTCGCGTTCCTGCAGGATCCCTCGCCACCTATGCCGTCGGTACCGAATTGCCTCTGAACATGTTCGAGGCTGGTAGCCTTGTCGACGTGGCCGGAACCAGCAAGGGTAAAGGCTTCCAAGGTGTGATCAAACGCCACAACATGCGCGGCGAGAAAGCTTCTCACGGCCAACACGAGGTCTACCGGCACGGTGGATCGATCGGTTGTCGGCTGACCCCTGGCCGCGTCCTCAAGGGCAAGCGTATGGCCGGGCAGATGGGCAACGAGCGGGTGACCGTGCAAAATCTAACCATCGCTCGCGTCATCGAAGATGATGGGCTTCTGCTCGTTCGCGGACCGATCCCCGGATCCAAAAATGGATACGTAACCGTTCGTTTGTCGGTCAAAGCCGGCGCACGCAAGCGCGCATCCGCGGCAAAGAAGTAACCGCTCTTCGGAGCATCTAAGAATAGGCAGCCCATGGTGCGTAGAGGCCTCGGAGACAAGAGCCAGCGCCATGACGCTGCCTATTTGCGTGCAAAGCGAGAGAAGTACGCGGGGCGAGCGATCTACAAGCTGCAGGAGCTCGACAAGAAATTCCGTCTGCTGAAGACCGGCGGTCAAATTTTGGATCTCGGCTGTTGGCCTGGATCATGGCTGCAATATGCGATCAAGCGGGCC
Source organism: uncultured Nannocystaceae bacterium (assembly GCA_964437075.1). Taxonomy (GTDB): domain Bacteria; phylum Myxococcota_A; class Polyangia; order Nannocystales; family Nannocystaceae; genus CAYTFJ01. The sequence goes on along the minus strand of CAYTFJ010000083.1, from coordinate 4,261 downwards.
GGACCCGAGGCCACGCTCGTCGGTATTGATCTCAAAGAGGTCACACTCGCCATGCCCGCAAACGTGACCACGATCGAGGGCGACGTCTACAAGTTGCGACCGGCGGCTCTTGTACGACGTTTTGGGCCCTTCAACCTTGTCATGAGTGACATGGCTCCAAACACGACCGGCAACATCGACGCAGACATCCATGACAGCGAAGAGGTCTTTCTTCGTGCACTACAGATAGCACACGGCACTCTTCGGCCCGGCGGCCATTTTGTAGCGAAGGTTTTTCAAGGTGGCCGTTTCCCGGAGCTGATTCGACAAGTCCGCGAACTCTTCCAACACACAAAACCGTTTCGGCCAGATTCAACACGCAAGAGCAGCCGAGAACAGTACATCGTCGGACGTGGTCTCCGGGCTTCCAAGGCTTCCCAAGAGGCTCTTGTCGCCCTCCGTGATGCGCGGGACGACGCGGCCCCAGGGGACCCGGACCCGCAGTTCTAGGCCCTCCGCTCAAGCCCCTCAATGGGCACAAAAATCTCGAGACGATGAAAATCAGGAACTGAGCCAAGCGTCGGAGCATGAGCCAGATACTGGCGTTCCATCACGCCTCCACCGTGAATCGCGTAGGCATTGATCCTGTCCCATCCCCGGGGAATCAATGCTTGTCCAACGACCAGGTGCGCCCGCCAATATGACCGACCGCCGTGGTCACCGATAATCTCTATCGTTGGCGACAATCGAAGGTCATCGCGCACGACATTGCGCCGCCCATGCAGCAATAAGGCGAGATAGTGGCCATGCGGCCCCAACTCGATCTCTAGATAGCGCCCATTTTCTCCCAACAAAAATAGCTCAACAACCTCGTGCTCCCACAACCGAGGGCAGCGACCACGGGGCCCCTTCGGTATCTCATCGCCATAGTAGGGCGCGCAAAAATTAATCTCAAGATCGCCATCGCGTAACCTGACGTCCAGTTGTATCCAGGCCTCGACGGGGGCCGGGGTACCGTCCCAACAATGGCGTATCGCCAGCCTGCGACCACCGTCCACGTCCAGCTGCCATCCCACGGTCACTCCGCCACGGGCGGCGAGACCTCGAGATTTTCGTCGTCCACCGCACTCCCGTCATGTGGATCGATCTCGACGTCGTGAAACTTGCTGATATCGAACTCCAGGCCTCCCGATGGCAAGAACGAGATGACATCTCGAAAACGGTGGTCCTCCAAGATATCGTCTGCACCATAGATCGCTCGACCGTAGATATCTTGAGCAAAGGTACCATCGAGCCCGCGTAGTGAAACGATGAACCTCGACTGCTCTCTTCGCATGTCCTGAGCGCTCATCCCATAGATCGGGCTATTTTCGTCCACCTCGTGAATGATCAGCCAACTGAGCACGAACAATGGCGTGCGCGCGCGAACAAGATCAAGGTCGTGCAACCGTCGTAGCCGATGCCCCTCGACCGTAACCTCTGGCTTTAGTACGACGATGTTCACGGACGCCTCAACAACATCGTTCCCCCTCGCATTGGCGATGCGCATAAGAAGGCACCGTTTTCCATTGTAGTGGGTAAGCAATAGATTGTTGCTGAACACAAACTTCGCCCGCGGCCGCGCGAACTTAGAAAAAATCAGGCCCGTCGCCACCGCGATCATTACGATCCCCACAAAAGACTCAAGCGAGACCATCGCGTGGGCGTAGTCGGTCTTCGGATGCATCGCACCGTAGCCGATCGTCGTAATTGTCTGGACGCTAAAAAAAAAGTTCGCGCTAAACGTCTTTGACGACACGCCCTCAAGACAGTCGCCACCGAGCCCATAGAGCCCGGCGAACAAGGCATTGATCGCAAGAAATGAGAACGCGAACAGAGTAAGCACCTGCCACCATGGCGCCCGTAGCAGATGATAGTAGAGATCGGTCAAGGGAGTGCGCGGCACTCCCTTGCGAATCGTATCGAACGCAGCGCTGGAACCTTTGCGATTTGCCATGAATCCCTCTTGTTCGCGTCGAGCTCGACCCGAGGACCGAACGATTTATTTTTTTGCGGGAGCGGCCGCAGGATCCGCGCCTGCACCGTCCAAGACCCGGTACTTCTCGATGCAACGCTTAAGCAAATCCGGGAGTTCCTTCTTGTATTCTTCGGTCACTACGCCCATTGCGGCCGCTTGGCACTGCGCGACAGGGATGCTGTTCATCTTCACGCAACCAGCCTTTTGCATCGCTAGTTGCGTGGTTTTTGCACCGTCCCACTTGGTCAAAGCTTCGCCCGTGTAGAGCCGCTTCATATAGGCATCATTGGCGGCCGACACCGCCTCGCAGGCCTTCTCGATATTCTTAGGCGCTTTGGCATCCGCGGGGATCGAAGCGAATTTTTCGATGGCCGCAACTCGGGCGGTTTCGGCCTCCTCTTCAGCCTTCTTCGCGGCTTCTCGTTCCGCCTTGAGGCGAGCCATCTCTACGGCGACGGGGTCATCCGCCTTTTGTTCGGCCGCCGCGGGAGGCGCTTCTTGAGCGTCGCAAGCGACAAACGAGGGGATCATAAGGACTGAAAAAAGAACAATTACACGTTGAGTCATCGATAGCTCCGGATCTGTTCCGGTGAGCGTGCCATGCGCTCGATGTGTCGGGCAAGCCCTGCAAAAACACGAAAAATGCGCCTGCGACACTGTGTGTTGTGCGCGAACATGCGCGACTGCGCGCGTTCTCAGAGGAGCCCACGCCGTCCCAGACTCCCGAGACCGCCTATCACGCAGTGAGAGGTCGCTCTCTCCGTGACCGCGCCATGGTCGCGGAACGCCTCGCGTGCGCCGCGACCTGCCGACGGTTCCTATAAAGGAGCTGGATTCGACGACCAAACGCGGTCGAAACAAAGGCCGAAGACCGGGGACGTGATTACATCAAGGCGACGTGCGTCTTCGTTTCTACCCCGGCCATGCAACCGAGCAGCGCGTCCGGATCGTCGACGTGTATCCAATGCCCGGCATCCGCCAACACCGTTAACCCTATCACCCCCTGCTCGGCCAAGGCCCTGGCACGAACCAATTGTGCCGAATCGAGAGCTGACGATCGCCCCCCAACCACCAGCTCGAACCGTGGACCGAAATCAGCCTCGAGCAGCGCCCAAAAATCGCGGCGATGAAAGTCATCGATCAATGCATGTATCGCAACGAGATCCAACGAAAAATGATATCGACCTCGCTCCAGCTTGAGGTTCATCGCCAGCCACTGCGCCGTCCCGCGCGCAATCTTTGATGACACCAGCTCTCGCACAAAATGATCCCGAGTCGCGAAGTTCGCTGGCAATGAACCCAGCGCATCCAAGACGCTACGAGTCAACTCCCCGTCGCTGACGCCGGGTGGCGAGTCGAGAATCCAAACCCGGCGCAACCGTCCCGTAGAGTGCTCAAGATCAGAAAACTCATCCGAGTTCCCGAGGCCAGCCGATTCGAACAACCGCGCATTTTTTATGGCGAGCACACTCGCCAGGGCAACCTTGCCACCGAAGCTATGTCCAGCGACCTCTAAGGACGAGAGCGAAATTTCGCCTGCGTCCACGAGCGCCTGGAGACTTTCCACCACGTCGCCGGCCGCAGCGTTCACCGTGTGCGGTCCCAATCCGACTTCGGAATCGCCGTGTGCCCTTAAATCAAACAGCACAGCTCCCCACCCTCGACGGCTTCGAAGGAGCCTCTGGGCGAAACCACGCCAGTTGCCACGACGACCCAAGACTCCGTGCAAGAATACGATCCAGCAGTGGGGAGTGGTGTCGTCGGGTCTGCGAAGAAGTGTATGGGCAAGTTTCATCAGCGGCCACCAGACTAACGAACAACGAGGCACTCAACCACAGAGCTGTGACCTTCGCGCACCATCCCCGCACCGTTCGTACCCCTGGGCCAAGGGGGGGCGAACGAACCTGCCGACGCCGCGCCTCGAACCAAAAAACCTCACCCACACTCTGCGAACGCCTCGCATACGTCTCTGGGACCACGGAAAGGCCCAGGACCCCCAAATTCGATGCCCCACGTGCCCGCATCGAAATCCCACTGCCGCGACGCCGCCCGGAGTGTAGGCTCACGGCGTGATCCCGTACCTCGACCTCATGCGGCGAATTCTCGACGAAGGACACGACAAAGGAGATCGCACCGGCACCGGGACCCGAAGCATCTTCGCACATCAGATGCGGTTCAACCTTAGCGAGGGATTTCCATGCTTAACAACAAAGAAGCTTCACCTTCGCTCCATCATCCATGAGCTCCTTTGGTTTCTCTCCGGCG
>CAYTFJ010000082.1:0-18750 GCA_964437075.1 uncultured Nannocystaceae bacterium | reverse complement strand
GCCACAGAAATCGAACTCTCGCTGCCCACAAAGGCAGCATCAAAAAGCGCTCTATAATATTCATCGTTTGAGAACCGCTGAAGCGCTTCATCGAGCACGAAGTGGGTCCCCATCTCGAGCGGCTGATCGACAAAGAGTGGCACAAGAGCCTGGTCTTCAAGGCTTTCGAGCACGGGATTTCCCCAGGTGAGCGTCGGCATATAGGCCACGTTGGCCAGCGACATGGAACTGCGAACACCTCGCTCGCCATCCGCCCCCCGCGAGCGCGCTTCTCCATCGGTAAAGGCCATCGAAGGCAGGTGACAGCTGCCGCATGAGATGTCACCCGAGACAGACAGACTCTCGTCAAAAAAGAGATGACGACCCAAATTGACCTTTTCGACGGTCATCGGGTTGTTTCGCGGAACGACCGGTGCAGGAAGATGGTCTGGAAGCGCCCAAACGTAGGGCGTTGATCGCTCCTGCTCGTCTTGTACACATCCTCCCACGAGCATGAGAAGCACCCCCCCAACCCGTGCATACGATGATTTCACGGTTCGCCAAGCTTGACCCGAAATGAGCCGTGACACATGTTGCAAGAGCCGCTCGCCGCGGGGTGGCCCATGAATTTTGTCGGCAATTCTGCGCCCGTAGCCCCAACGACGACAGGCCAAAACGGAGGGGCCGCCGCCGTCGACAACTCCGTGCTGTAGAAATTTCCGTTGGGATCGGTCTCGAGCGTGGCGACAACATCCTCCTCGAGAAAGTACCCTGAGTCTTGGCCCTGGCAATGATCGCGCGGATCGTCCTCGGCACAGGGACCCGCTGAGATCGGGAGGATTTTCACGATGGCATTGCTCTGAGGCGTCTTGCCATCCGCGCTCCAAATCGTACCCGCGACCTCGAACAACCCACGTCCAGGGCCCTTCGGCTGATGACAGCTCATGCACTGGCTACCGGGCCCGCGGGCATAGGTGCGATCGCCAACCTGCAAAGTACTCTCCGCCCCATGCGAGGCCGAAACGCCAGCAGCACTGACATTTTCGCTGTCGAGCGCGGAGTCGCGCTTGAAGTCCTTGTTTCCCGGCTGTGGCGTAGAGTCTACGATCTCAGGCGTCTCGCTCGGCGCCGCTTCGAGATCAACCTCAAAGACACGCTGCGGTGACGCGGCTCCATCATCGAGAAAGTGACGTCCGAATTTTGAATAGAGCGGCTCACATTCTGGATCTGGATCGAAGGACATGCACCCCGGAATGAAGTCGCCACTCTCAAAATCGACCGGAGCATCGAGATCTACGCCTGCGAACAGATTTGCTAGATTGATCTTGATTCCGTCTTCACCGGGAGCAAACCCATCAATGTCGATCATGACCTCATGCTCGCCCGCACAAGAAAATCCCTCCTCCACGCTACCGGTACAGCCGGTAGAGCCGATATGCACGACATATTTTTTGTGGACCGGCGTGATTACATTGAGCTTAAAGAACTTGTAGCCACCTTTCCAGCTCCACCAGGTACTTGGTTTGTTGAGTGGTGCTTCCGCGGTCACGGCGTTGATATGGTTTTTCTCAGACGGAACCCCAACACCGAAGCGGATACCCGTGTAGTCGTCAAAATTTGGAGCCGTGCCGACAATGCGGCCGTTGGTCTCCGAATCTCCAACGCAGGAACCCGTCGCATCGTTAAAATCCAGCAGAGCAACCCCTCCTCCCTGCCAATGTTGATCCTCGGTGAGCGTAAGTGGAACTGTCTCGCCCGACTCGCGCACAAGCTCCACACTATGAACAAAAAGTAAAAAATCCTTAATCTCGAATTCTGTGCCGGAAGTTCCCGCTGATGTATAGGTCTCGCCACATCGAACGGTATCGCTACCAAACACTGGGGCGAAGGGGATCACAAAAGTTCGATCGTTGTCTTCATCATCACTCGATATGTCTACATTTTCCTTCCCGCATGAAACCAAACCTGTGGTGAGCACACACAGCAGCGCCGGCATGATCGACGAAGATCGAGAGGCGAAGGTGCGACAAAAGTGAAGTGCTGACATTCTCATAGTATTTGTACTCGTGTAGTTCAAAACTAAAATGCCCGCGACTCGGACTCAATGCGACCTACGGTCGCTAGACGCATTGTCGCGCGCCACAACACCGCGCGACAATCCGCCGCAGATTCCTCCTGCCCCTATGCGGGCCTGACGTCCGCTCCAGGAGCAACGAAGGCCCCTGACGGGTAGACGAGCTCGGCTCATCCCATGGCGTCTCGAGCGCAGCCCTGCAGGATCCCACATCTTGGCTCTTGACGGTCCCTCCGTTTGATCGTAAATATTCAACCATGTGGTTGACCAATGTCCCGTACCTCCGACGATGAGGACCTCAACCGCGTGTTTCGCTGCCTCGCAGACCCCAGCCGTCGGCAAGTTCTCGCGCTGCTGCGCGAATCTGGCGAGTTGAAGGTAGGGGACATTGCGGCCGCCTTCGACATGAGCCTCAACGGCATCTCGAAACACCTCAAGGCGATGGAGCGAGCCGGCCTGATTCAACGACGTATCGAGGGTCGAACCCACTGGATGCGGGTCCAGTGGGCGGCCTTGGGTCCGGCCCACACATTTCTCGATGCCCATCGGCATTTTTGGAATCAGCGGCTCGACGGTTTGGTCGACTGCATCGCAAACAAAGAAGGAAAAAGACGATGAACACTCCACTCGAACTCACACTCACAAAAATTGTCCCCGCGTCCACAGAGACCGTTTTCAACGCCTGGTTGGATCCGAAGGACCTCGCTCAATTCATGCGCCCCGCACCCGGTATGGGGGCCCCGACCGTCGAGGTGGATGGGAAGGTCGGCGGAAAATTCTTGATCACAATGAAGGCCGGAGAGCAAGAGCTTCCACATCGCGGGGAATACAAGGAGATCACCCCCTTCCGCCGGATCGTCTTCACCTGGCGGTCTGGCCATACCGTGGCAGACAGTACCGTGACCCTCTCTTTTCGGCCGATCGATGACAACAAGACGGAATTGACCCTGCACCACTGCGGCTTCCCGAGCCCAGAGTCCCGCGACGATCATCAGGGCGGCTGGACCGTCATTGTCGACCGGCTGGTCGATTCGTTTTCTTCCCCTAAGATGGTTTATCGAACTCATTCAACAGACGGTCGATAATAAAGTTTCGTTTTTCGTCGGGACCCATGCGTTTGCAGTCGAGGCTGCGCGAAAGACTGCGAAGCCGATAGGCTTCGACGTCACAGACCTTGCGCGCGGGGTTCCCTGCCACGACGGTGTTGTCTTCGACATCGCTAGTCACCACCGCCCCCGCCCCAACGACCACGGACTTACCGAGGCTCACCCCCGGCAAGATCAACGCATTGACCCCGACGAAGCTGCCATCTCCCACCCGTATGGGGGCGATGACATCGATGTCGGGGTACCGATCTCGCAGGACCCATACGGCCCCATCATGGGTCAAAAAACGTACGCCGGCGCAAATCTCGACCCGCTCACCGATCGTGATCAAGTAGGGCTCGCTTCCAAAGTTGGTGCTCAAGAGCTTGCAGTTTCGTCCCACCCGCACACCTAAGCGGCGGGCATAGGCCACCGGGTCTCGCCGCCGAAGCGCGAGCATGAACAGTCTCCCAGGGATCCTGCGCAGCTTCATGCAAACTATTTAGCCTCATGCACAGCGCCCCGCCACCGGGTCTCGCCGCTTGTTCGATTTCGGCACGCGTCCCTCCCGCGGGATTTGGGCTCTGCGAGCCTCCTCGCCATTCGGTTGGCCGGCAACACGAAGATGCAAAAGGCAACGATCACTGGAACGATGTCCAGGCACCCTGTCCGACCACCTCCGCTTGTCCCCAAAAAATCCCACACAGACGGTCCAAAGGCCCGAGATTCGCTTGGGTTCTTGGACAAGGACCGTGCACAACCCTACTATGGCGTGGTGCCTTTGAGCGGCCAAGAACGCGCCAAGAGCGAGAGGCGACCTGCCCCCGATAGCCTCGACGCGGTGCTGCATGTGGTGGGTGTCTTACGAACGCGATGGCTGCTCGTCGTCGTAGCGACCGTACTCATAGGTGCCCTCGGTGCCGTCGGAATCTCGATGCTCAAGCCCCACTGGCGGGCGACGACGACCCTGGTGATCAATCTAACCGGCTCAAAGGTGCTCGACACGGTCAAAGGGGTCAACGAGGAGGACGACGTCACTCGAACCTCGTACGCGCAATATTACGAGACCCAAAAGACCATTATCCACAGCCGAAAAGTCGCCGCGGCTGCGCTGCTCGAACTTGGTCTTCAACAGGACCCTGTCTTCCTTGGCATCGCTCAGATCCGGGATCCCGCAAAACGCTCCGCGGCCCAGGCCACGATCGACCCCGTCCAACGCCTGCGCACGTTGATCTCGGTCCAAGAGGTTCGCAACTCACGAGTCATCAAAATTTCGGCGGAATACCCAGATCCCACGATTGCCAGAGACATCGCCGACTCGGTCGCAAACGCCTATGTCAGCTACGTGATGCAGGCCCGAAGCTCCACAGGCGACACGGCCCGTGAGAACCTAGAAGAGGTACGTAAACATACGCGCTCGGCTCTTGAAGCCGCGGATTCGGCGTTGCAAGAGTTCAAGCGTGAACACAAGATCACCTCGATCGCGCTCGAAGACCGTCAGAATCTGATCACACAGAACATCATGACCCTGAGCGCGAAGGCAAAGACCGCCCAGGCAAAACGCATCGAGCTGGCGTCGATCTATATTCAGGCCGAGCAACTCTACAACGAAGGCAGTTTGGCCGCGCCGTCGCTGCTAGGAAATGGAGAACGCGCGATTCTCGATGATCTGCGGCGCGAACAACTTGAGGTCGAACGCGCCTTCACCAGCATCGACGCGCGTTACGGCGACAAACACCCCGAGTGGAAACAGGCGACGGTTCGCATGGAGGACATCGCCCGTCGAATCCGCAATGAAAGCACCGACCTGCTCGCTTCACTGCGCGCGCGGCTGAACGCGGCCAAGCACTCTGAAGCCGCACTGGAGCGGGCGCTCGCGCGTGAACGCGAAAAAGCCTTGTCGCTCGGACTGCTCGAACCCCGATACAAGTCCCTCGAACGCGAAGCGACCAACGCGGCCTCGGCCTACTCGGTCGTCTCACGGCGCGATGCGGAGTTGGGAATGACCGCCCAAATCGAGAGTCGACCCGTGGAGATCCTCGACCAAGCGGTCGTGCCTGCGCGGCCCGTGCGACCAAACAAGCCATTTCTCGCGGCGGTGTCACTGTTCTGTGGGATCGCCGCAGGGTGCCTTTTCGCCTTGATCGCAGACTTTCGAGATCACCGTATTCGCGGTGCCGCGGACCTCGACCGCGCACTCTCGGGATTTGGTCTTCAGTCCCTCGGCCTGCTCCCCTTGCTGCCGCCAGACCCCGTCCTTGGCGTCGGAAACGTCCGCGCCCAACGACGAAGACGGGACCTCTATACTTTCATGTTTCCGCAGTCGCTTATGGCAGAGCGCTGTCGCGGTATCCGAACCTCGCTGACCTTCGCCTTGTCGACCGAGGGACCCACAATCCTGCTCGTAAGCTCGCCCAGCTCGGCCGAGGGAAAGAGTTCTACGGCCATGAACCTCGCACTCAGCTTCTGTCAGGCGAACAAGCGGGTCTGTCTCGTCGACGCCGACATGCGACGGCCGCGGCTTCACCAGATTTTCCCCCCACCCGTCGACCGCGTCGAAACCGGGCTTTCTACCGTGCTCGGTGGCAGCTCTACACTCGATGAGGCGCTGCGCTCCGATCTTGATGGCGCCCCCGATTCTCTCAGCATCTTGACTTGCGGACCTGTGCCCGAGAATCCGGCCGAGCTGCTCGACAGCAGCCAGTGCCGCAAAACGATGGCCGATCTTCGCAGCCGATTCGATGTCGTCGTCATCGACACCCCACCTGTGCTTCCCGTCACCGATACGCTGATCTTGGCGCCCCAGGTCGACGGTGTCGTGATGGTCGCTCGATGCAGGTCCACCACCCGCAATACCATGCACGAGGCCCTCTCCGCCCTTGGACGCGGCGACACCAACCTCCTTGGCGTGGTCCTGAATGAGGTTGCGATCGGCCGCGGCGGATCCAACTACTACGGGGCGGAATACTACACCTACAAGGCCAAGGACCCCATTCCCGAGCAGGCCTAGAGGCACTCTCCCCTATGAAGAGACCACGCCGGCAAAAGGGAATGCCGTGGACACGACTCCTCATCGCAGGCGTCGTCATGATCCCGGCTCTCTGCCTCGGAGGGGTGCCCGCATGGGTTGTTCCTCTTTTTTTGCTCTTTGTGTTCGCGCTGTTTGTTCGCGTCACCACCGACAAAACTACCCGTGAGATCACCCTTCCGCGCTTCTGGCCACTCGGGCTGATGCTCACCGGCGTCACTCTGCTCCAATACCTACCGCTCACACATACCGTCGCGTCGATACTCGCGCCAGGTCTACTCAAGATCGTCGACAGCCACACGCCAGCCGCGATGGAAGCATCGTGGAGCCGAATCAGCGTGTTGCCAGGCGCGACCGGCCTCGAGGCGGCGCGGCTCTTGGGTCTCACCGTTGTATTTTGTCTCGGCGCCCAGTTTTCATGGCGACTTATCGCCGCCATGGTCCTCGCTACGGGTACCGCCGTGAGCGTCGTTGGCCTCGGCCACTTGGTCACGGGCAGCGAGGCGATCTTCGGGTTGTACCTACCACTCGACCGAATCGCGGGTCCAGGGGCTGGGCTGCTCACGAGTTTTGTGAATCCGAACCATCAGTCGAGCTTGCTGCTGCTCGGCCTTTTTTGTGGACTCAGCCTCACGCTCGACCAACATCTTCGCGGACGACAGAGCCACGATGGTGCACGTTCGCAACGACTCGCCGAGCGCTCGTGGATGGCGCTAACCTGCTCAGCCCTCCAGCTGTTGGTGCTGCTACTTTCGCTGTCACGCGGGGCGATGGTTGTCGGCGCCACCCTGATGGTGCCGATGATGTTTCTGCTGATCCGTGCCAGGCGTCAGGAGCAACTTCGCGGCCTCATCAATGCCCGCAATCTCCTCGTGGCGGTCGCAGTACTCTCGGTCTCGATCGCGGTCGCTCGCCTGGGCGCCTGGCAGGAGCTCCTCTCCCTCGACAATCGCGCCTACGCCGGAAAGTACAACAGTGTGATCGATGCCCTCGATTTGATCGCCCTTTCGCCGGTCCTCGGGACCGGTCGCGGAAGCTTTGTCGACCTCTTCCCGCTGGTCGACCGCAACCGGGACTTCGCGTTGCAGACCTTCACTCACATCGAGTCGTTTCCGATTACGGCGCTCGTGGAGTGGGGTCCGATCTTCGGTGGCCTATTTCTTGGTGGCTCTCTGGTCGCCTGGGGACTGGCCTTTCGTCACTGCAAAGCCTCCGCCCCACGTATCGCCTTGCTCGGGTTGGCCGCCGTCGCTCTGCACAACTTGGCGGACTTCAACCTTGAGTTCTTGGGTGTCTCGGCGCCCTTTGTCGCGCTCGCAGGCAGCCTCTCAGTCCCTCGCCGTCGACCGTGGAGCGTGAAAAAATTCTCGGTTCTCGCTGGGCCCGCGCTGCTGTGTGCAGCCATGCTCAGCGTGTCCACACAATCGGGCACCTGGTCGGCGCTACGAACTCAGCATGAAGCGGTCGCCGCTGATCTCGACCAGGGCGTTCGCGCCCTGCGCCAACGCCCGCTGGATGCCCGGGTGCATGCCGAAATGTCTCGACATGCCGCCAACGCGGGTCAGTGGCCGCGAGCCCAAACCCGGGCCCAGAGCGCTACGGCCTTACTTCCGAACGCCCCAGAAGCGTGGTTGCTTTTGGCGGCGGCGACGCTCGAAGGCGCATCCCAGTCCGGCGGGGATCTCACCGAAGATCACGCGGCCCTCCGCGCCGCTCTTCGCCGGCTCCGGCGGTCCCCAAACGCCGAATTAGTGCGCTATTTGAGCGCCCACTACGACCCTAAAACCTTGGCGCTCCTCGTCGACCCGGACCACGAGAGTTGGTCGAGGATCGTCGCTGGATTCTCAACCTATGCACCAGTCTACACGGAGTCCCTGATGACCGAGGTTCAGCGACACACTCCCGAAGATCCGGTGGCCCTGGAGTTTCGCTCGCTTCGTGCCCTCTCGATGGACAACCCCGATTTGGCGCTCCATCACGCTCGCTTGCTGTGCCGTGTTGCACCCCGCAACGCCAAGGCTTGGGTCCTGCAGGCCACAGCCCTTCGCCATTCGCTACAAAACGTTGACGAACAAGAGATCCAGTCGATCCTCGAACGCGGCGCGAACCAACCACTCGATCGACCGGGTCTCGTTGAAGAAAATTTGATCCTCAGCTACCTCGCCGAAGGAACAAGATCCGCCCTCATCAAGGCCCAGACCCTGCTCCCGCGACTTCTACAGCGACCCGCACTCGCCCCCGTTACGAAACGCCGTCGCGCCCTCGGACCGACCATCGCTGACGCTCTTCGACAAGAAAGCAAGTCCAGTGGCCACCGTCCCTAGCCTGCGACGCAGCTTCAGCTGGACGCTGGTCGGTAATATTTTCTATGCGATCGCTCAGTTTGTCGCGTTGATTGTTCTCGCCAAGTTTGGCACCAAGATTCTCGTTGGCCGCTACGCGCTGGCCCTAGCGATCGCCGCTCCGGTGTTCTTGCTCGCCTCGCTTCGCCTCCGTCAGGTCATCGCCACCGATGCCACCGGTGAATACCGTTTCGCCGACTACCTGGGCATGACCTTCATCATGGCGCCGCTCGCCCTCGCCACGGTCACTGCTGTGGGCCTGCTCGGATTCTCCGGTCCGGTCTCTTGGGTGATCGTCGGCGTCGGCATGAGCAAGACGGCTGAGGCCATCAGCGACGTCTGCTACGGACTCATGCAAGCCCACGAACGCATGGACCTTATCGCCCGCTCGCAGGTGATAAGGGGTCTCGCACTCGCCATCGGCATGAGCTTGGCCATCATCGTCTTCGAAAGTCTTCTGATGGGCGTCATGTGCACGGCGGTTTTGTGGGCTCTTGCCATGGTTTTGGATCTTCGACGCGCGCTTGATCTCCTAACAAGCGGCTCGATCGCTCGTCCACGCTTTGCCCCAGCGACCCTACGACGTCTCTTTTATCTCGCGTTTCCGCTCGGTCTGGTCACGGTGCTCGGATCTCTCGAAACCAATATTCCCCGCTACATGGTTGAGCATGGGCTTGGCGAAGAACAACTCGGAATCTTCGCCGCCCTGGCCTATCTACTCACCTCGGGCAACACCATCATCGCCGCGCTCTCCCAAGCCAGCGTTCCCCGCATGGCGAGGGACTTTGCCGAAGGCCGACTCGCTTCGTTTCTGTCGCTGACAGGAAAATTGGTCGCCACTGGCCTTGGCCTCGGACTCGCGGGCATCGCCTTGGCCGTCCTATTTGGCGAGTTTTTACTCGGGTGGGTCTACCAACGCGACTATGGTGATCATGCGGATGTGTTTGTGCTTCTCATGATTGCCGGAACGATCCGCTACACCTTCGCCTACCTTGGAACCGCGGCCAACGCCATGCGCCGCTTTCGTGTTCAACCGCCCATTCACATCGCCAGCCTGCTCGCCATCGGGATCTCTGCCCATCTCTGGGTGCCCACGCACGGCCTCCGAGGAGCCGCCGCTTCGATCATCGTCGGCACCTCGGTGGCCCTGCTCAGCTACCTCGGGTGGGCTTTGTACACGGTGACCCACGCACCTTTTCGCCGTGCCAAGCAGGAATCCGACTGATCCCACCGCTCACCACCACGACCTTTGAACTTCGCTTGCGCTTCGTAGATGGCGAAGAAATCCGACATGTCGACGTCGTCGCTCAGCCTCCCCAAATTGCCGTGCGCGCTCTAAATTCTTCCGCGAGGCCGCCTCCAGCCGTGCAGGGCTCGCCACCATGGACGCAAGCGCCGTCGCCAACGCTCCCGAGTCTCCGGCGGGCACAAGATGCTCTGCCGCGAGCAGCTCTGGAACCCCCCCTACAGCCGAGGCGACACAGGGCAAGGCGCGCGCCATGGCCTCGACCAGCGCTCTAGGGAGGCCCTCCGTCCGCGACGGAAGCACAAACAAATCGGCCGCATCAAGCTTCTCACGGACGGCCCCTCCGCTTTGTAGCAAGCCCGTAAATGTCACCGCATCACGAATTCCGAGCCGTCCACATTGCTCTTCTAACGTCTGTCGAAGACGCCCTTCTCCCACCACGGTTAGCTGCGCCCGATGACCCTCAGCGTGAAGCCGACCCACAGCATCGAGGAGCACGTCGATTCCTTTGTACGGTTGCTCCAGAGTCCCCACTGTGACGATTTTTGCTGGTTGCGGTCCACACTCGTACGTCCGTGCTCGGTCGACCAAGGCGTGCCCCTGAAGTTCCACGTCAGAGCAAGCCACCGCATAGGTCTGACGTCCGGGTGGATAGAGCGCCTGAAGAGCACCTTCGGTTACATACGCGGCCGCAGCCGCATGTTGGCACTGGCGGGTAAGCGCCCGAGTGTAGGCCTCACGAAAAATCGGCGCTCCCGGATGTCGAATCGCCGTCGAAGCGAACACCGCTCTCGGGTCCGCGAGCACCTCGACGCCGAAAGGCCGACCATGCATCATGGCTTGTTCTGCGAGCAGGGTTCCGAATATTCCGGGCGCACGTGCGAGCACAACGTCGTCGGGTCGAACCAGTCCATGCAACGCCCGATAGATGTCCGGAGCCCGACGAAAGAGCCCCGTCGGTCCCTCGTAGGCCGGAAGTGCCGCGAAACTGACTCCAGGACCCTGAAGCGGCGCCTCGATGGTGCGACAAACCCCATCAAAGAGACGCATCACCACGACGATCTCGTCGAAGACATCAAGATAGCGGCTCCAAAAAGGATAGGCATGCACACCGGTAGGGCAGTGCACGGTACCCCCCTCCGCTCTGAGATAGCGATACTCAGTGGCCGCAATCAGGCGAGACACCATCCCAAAGTGGGCGTAGCTCGCTCCTGTGTCAAGCCGGATCTCGGCGAACACAGCACAAGCGCACCTTGCACCTGTCTCAACGCGTCTCGTGTCGGCCCACTTAGAAACCCACGACGTCAGCATGTGGAAGTGGAAAACGATGTTGAATGACGGAAGATACCGGCCCCAACGCCTCCGAAATTCCGTAGCCTTTGACAAGCTCACGTCGGCATTGCCCTCGCCTTGTCATGCTCATCGCTCCCACCACGGTCACGCTCTGGCACGGACGGCTCGCCGCCCTCCTGGCTTGCACGGTGATGCAGTGTTCACCCGTGCGGCTGTTCCCCGGGGAACAAGCGGGTTCGAACAACACCGAAGCCATCACCGGCTCACCACCTCCCTCCGACGAGGCTTCAGGCGCCCCACCCGCTCCCTCGCTTGACATCGGATCTCCCCGGGGAACCGACACGCGCGAAACCGGGTCGAAATGCGGCGACGGTCACGTGGATGCCGATGAACTCTGCGACGACGGAAACCTCAATGAGGGCGACCGTTGCACCACCCTCTGCGCCCCACCCACCTGCAGCGACGGCCTACTAAGCGGCGACGAAGAGGGCATCGACTGCGGTGGTAGCTGCTATCCATGCGCCGGAGACCTCGGCTGCGAGCAGCACTCCGACTGCCTCAGCGGCCACTGTGAACTGTCCCTGTGCGTACTCTTGCCCGACTGCTCCGAGATCCATGCTCGTGCCCCAGAGCTCGCTAGCCGAATTTATGCCATCGCCCCCCTAAACACCCCCAACGCCCCGTGGAGTCGTCCCTACACTGTTTTTTGTGAGATGACGCTTCTCGACGGCGGCTGGACTCTCGTCCTGGTCTCGAGCGACGACGATGTGCCGACCTGGACCATGAACCGCAGCGCTCTCATGACCACCGACCGCACCGAAGTCGGCCGTCCCAGCCTAAGAGCTCATGATCTCATGTCCCTCGGCCTGCACGACATTCGCTTCGAAGATCTGCTCTTCCGGCATCAACCATCAGGCATCACCGCCAGCTATCGGTACGTCGGGTCGGGGTCCAGCAGCTTCGCGGCCTTCATGTCGCGACTGCCCTACCCTGCGTGTGGATACGCCATGGCGGGGAACGGATTTCCACTCAGCGGCGGCAGCCTCACGGCGGAAGAACGCCTGTGCGATACCGATCTGTACTTTAATCTCGGTGACCACGAAATCGACGACAACGAGAACTGCCTCGACCCGGCCAGTGCGGTCAACAACGCCAATTTTGGCCCCGCATGGAACGCGGCAAGCAACGGTCCCTGCCCCTTCGACGACCCCTACCGCGCCGGAGTCGGGCCGCACTCCGCCTGTGGCGAGTGCCCCCCTGGCACCGCAGATATCGAAGCCAATGGCCGTGGTTTTGGCAACCCACTCGACGTCAATGGCGAACACTCTGGCGAAGCCAAGACATATTTGCAGATGTACGTGCGCTGAACACCGCGTTACCCTCTCAACACGGGCTCCATGCGCGATGATCTGATCTACCTCTCTCCCCCTGATGTCGGAGAGCTCGAACGAGCCATGCTGCTCGAAGCTTTCGACTCCGGCTGGATCGCTCCCTTAGGACCTCACGTCGACCGCTTTGAGAAGGCGATGGCGGAGCACTTGGCGATACCCCAGGCCGCGGCACTCTCGAGCGGAACCGCGGCCTTGCACCTTGCGCTCCATCTGCTGGGCGTCGCTGCAGGAGACCGAGTGTTTGTCTCGGACCTGACCTTCGTCGCATCGGCCAATGCGGTCCGCTATCTTGGCGCGATTCCGGTCTTCATCGACAGCGAGGCCCAGAGTTGGAACATGGATCCTGAGCAGCTGGGTCGGGCGCTCGAGGACGCGAACCGAGCCAACCGCCTCCCAAAGGTGGTCATGATTGTCGACATTTTTGGCCAGTGTGGCGACTTTGACGCCCTGCGCGCTCAATGCAAGCGGTTTTCAATCCCGATCCTGGAAGACGCCGCCGAAGCCCTTGGCGCCGACTACCGAGGGGGCCACGCCACACCTCAGCCCGCAGGCACTCTCGGAGACATCGGTGTGTTCTCGTTCAATGGCAACAAGATCATCACAACCAGCGGCGGTGGCATGTTGGTGGCCGACGACGAAAGACTTGTCGAGCGCGCCCGCTGGCTGGCCGCCCAAGCCCGTGAGCCCGTCTCCGGCTACGAACATCGAACGCTCGGGTTCAACTACCGACTCAGCAATCTGCTCGCAGGCGTGGGTCTCGCCCAGCTTCAGCAACTTGATTTGCGCGTACAAAGCCGACGCCATACAAACGCCCGCTACCGCCAGGCGCTCACCGACCTCCCAGGCCTCTCTTTCCAACCCGAGGCTCCGTGGGGACGATCGACATCGTGGCTTAGCTGTATTCAGATCGACCGCGACGAGTTTGGTTGCACCCCACAAAAAATTGTCGAGCGGCTTGAGTCCCAAAAGATTCAGTGCCGCCCAGTATGGAAACCCATGCACCTCCAGCCGCTCTATGCCGAATGCGAGCGCTATGGCGGCGAACTATGCGAGCGACTCTCGGCCAACGGGCTGTGCCTTCCCAGCGGTTCTACGCTGACCGATTCCGACCGCGCACGGGTCATCGATGCCCTTCGCGCTTGCCACCGGCCATGAAGACCCACATCGTCTATCGCCCCAACGTCTACGGAGGCCGCCTCGTCTACTACCGAGACCAACCGACCATCGCTAGCACATGGGACGCGCTGTGGTCGGACACCCGCAATCGCGAGGCCTACCGTCGGGCCGAAAACGGTCATGTACCGCGGGCGATTCAAAAGGCGCTGCTCTCACGCCTCAAGCCCGGGGCTCGAATCCTCGAGGCAGGGTGCGGGCTCGCTACCTTCTGCATCGGCGCCAATGCCCAGGGTTTTGTTGCAGAGGGCGTCGACTACGCCCCCGAGGTCATCGCCCAACTACAGGCGGCCTATCCGGCGTTCAAATTCTATCGTGGTGACGTTCGGAATCTCCCTGTTGAAGATGGCCACTACGATGCCATTTATTCACCTGGCGTCTGTGAACATTTCGAAGAGGGCCCCGAGGACGTACTGGCGGAGGCCCATCGACTGTGCCGTCGCGGCGGCACAGTCCTGGTTTCTACCCCCTGTTTCAACACCCTGCGCCGAGTGCTCGCACGCTGCGGCCACTTCGCGCACGACCCTCGTGGGCATTTTTACCAGTACGCATTTTCTCCGGTCGAGATGACCGCCATTCTCAATCGTCTCGGATTCGATGTTGTCGACGTTCGCTTTCTTTCGACGCTCGCTACCCTCGAGCACCATTTTCCAGCGATCAAGTCACTGCCTCTTGGCCCCGCAAAAAAGGCGTTCTCGGTCGCCTTCGACATGTTTCCTCCGGCACGCTCCAGCGGTCACACCTGTCTTTGGACCGCAATAAAACGATGACCGCCCACGCTCGTTCCACCCCGTCTGGTTGCGCCGGTCCTCTCCGAATTTTACATGTCTTTGGCATCATGGGACGCGGTGGCGCCGAACGCCGCACGATCGACCTCATGAAGAGTCTCGATCCCACTCGGGTCTCCCTAGAATTTTGCACACTCGGCGAGGCCAAAGGCGCACTCGACTCCGAGATCCGCGAGCTCGGTGGTCGGGTTCACCCGACGCCACTCGGGCCAGGATTTCCACTCCGTTTTCTTAGGCTCTTACACGACCGAGACTATGGGGCGGTACACGCCCATGTGCACCACACGTCAGGTCCGCTTGTCGCGCTCGCAGCCCTTGCCAAGGTTCCGGTTCGCGTCGTCCACTACAGGTCCTGTTCCGATGGGCAGTCCGCGAGCCCGCGAAGAAGGCTTCAACGCCACATTTTTCGTGCCCTCGTCGAGCGTCATGCAACCAACATCCTCGCGGTTAGCGAAAGCGCAATGAGATCCGCATGGAAGCAAGAATGGCGGACCGACCCAAGATGCCGCGTGATCTACAATGGTATCGATCTCACCGACTATCCGCCTTTAAGCCAAATCCGCGAGCGTCCTTCCTTGCGTGACGCGCTCAAGCTCCCAAAGCGGACCAAGCTAATTGTCCATGTGGGACGCTATACGGCGGCGAAGAACCATCTGCGCATGCTCTCGATGTTCGCGTCTCACCGCTCGCGGAACCGCTCAGGCCACGACACGCACCTGGTGCTGGTTGGGCGAGACGCCGACGGCCTTGAGCCCGTGCTGGATGCTCTTATTCATCAACGGGGTCTCCAGGATTTCGTGCATCGACTCGGCGAGCGCGACGACGTCGCGTCGCTGCTCCAACAGAGCGACATGATGCTCTTTCCTTCGCTTTGGGAGGGACTTCCGGGTGCTGTCCTCGAAGCCTGCGCCGCTCATTTACCCGTCCTCGCCAGCGCCATCGATCCGATTGTCGAGCTCCAGGTCCGGCTCCCCTCGGTGCGCAGCCTCGCCCTCGATCGTCCCGACTCCACGTGGGCCGACGCGATCACCAAGATGCTCAACCATCCGCCGCCAGCCCCGGAGATCGCGGCCAGTCGCCACGCCCTCGACGACGGTCCCTTTTCCATGGCCCGCTGCCGTGCCCAGCATCTTGACGTGTGGGGCGCGGCTGCGAATCTCTGATAGCGTGCCGCCACCCGTGTCTTCGCGATTTCATCAACCTCGTGGCCCACAGCGCATCATCTGCTTAACCGAAGAACCCACCGAGACACTCTACGCGCTCGGCGAGTCCGAACGCATTGTCGGCATCAGTGCCTACACCCTCCGCCCGTCGGCTGCGAAACGTGACAAGCCGATCGTCTCGGCCTTTGTCGGGGGGAGTGTCGAAAAAATTGTCGCCCTTCGGCCCGATCTTGTCATTGGATTCTCCGACATTCAGGCCAATCTCGCGCGAGATTTGATCGCCGCAAATCTCCAGGTCCTGATCTTCAATCAGCGATCGATCCAAGAGATTCTCGACGTCATTATGAACATCGCCCGAATCGTCAATGCGCGTGACCGAGGTGTCGCCCTTGTTGATCGCTACCTGCGCCGACTCGACACGGCCGAGAAATCAGCCGCGGCCCGCACCGAAAAACCTCGAGTGTATTTTGAAGAATGGGATGAACCAACCATCTGTGGGATTCAATGGGTGAGTGAGCTTATCGCTCTCGCGGGGGGCCAAGACATCTTCGCCGCGAAATCCAAAGGAAAACTCGCCAAACAACGTTTTGTATCGCGTCAAGAGATTCTCGCCGCAGACCCCGAGGTGGTTTTTGCATCGTGGTGCGGGAAAAAATTCGACCGTGCAGCCTTCACTTCCCGAGAGGGCTTTGCATCCATGTCGGCAATTCTCTCAGGCCGTGTTCACGAAGTGGCTCCTGAGATCATCTTGCAACCTGGGCCCGCTTGCTTGACCGACGGCCTCGATTTCCTGATCTCGGCGCTCGCGCGAACCGGCTCCGCCCCCTCCAAGCCCTAGGGTCCGATCGCCTCGCCATCAGCCGAGCTGTTGATGTCCCAACCACGCCTGGAACATCAGCACCGTCCACAACGGATGTTCCAAGCTGCGCCCAGCCCTATGTTGAGCCCATGTTTGGGAAACGAGGTCGGCATTCAAAAATCCCTGCTCGCGGATCGACTTGGGGTCGAGCAAATTCTCGGCCCAATCCCGAAGCGGCCCACGCAAGAGATCTCCCAAGGGCACTCCGAAGCCAGATTTTGGCCGCTCCGTGAGTGATGGCGGCACTCGTCGGCTCAGCATCTCGCGCAACACCCACTTCGTCTTGTCGCCACGAATCTTGAATCGAGTGGGGACCCGCCATGCCAGCTCCACCAAATCTCGGTCGAGCATGGGCACTCGCGCTTCCAGGCCCACCGCCATGCTCGCGCGATCGACCTTTGTCAGGATGTCGTTCGGCAAATAGGTGAGCATGTCTCTCAGAAGCATCTTCTCAACCGCGCCCAAACCGGTGTCATCCACAGCAAGTTCATCGTCTGCATCCACACCCAGCACCAAGGATTCAGGGTGTTTCCAGTGGGACTGCAAGAGACGGTGCAGATCTTCCGCAGATTCGGCGCCGAGTGTTTCGACGATTTTTTGTAGTTTCGCTGCGGGGGCTCTCACCTCAAGACTCCCTGGGAGAACAGAGCCAAGTCTCGACAAGAGAGCTCCAAAGCCTTCGATGCCGACACGCTCCAGCCCCTGGCTAAGTCTTCTCCGCAACGCCGGTGGAACGCCCCCGATCGCTCGCCAGATCCGCGGGACCCACAGGTGCCGATTGTAGCCTGCGAAAAGTTCGTCGCCGCCATCGCCTGAGAGACACACCGTCACATGCTCCCGAGCAAACTGGGAGACGAGCTGCATCGGTATTTGCGATGAATCCGCAAAGGGCTCGTCGAAGACCTCGGGAAGCGTTTGGATGACGTCGACGATCTGGCGCTCCGTGACCATCATCTCGCTATGGTCCGTTCCGAGGTGGGCTGCGACCTGACTCGCCCATCTCGATTCGTCGTAATCTCGATGATCGACACCGAGACAGAAGGTTCGAATGGGGCGTCCACTCTGGGCCTGCATCGAAGCGACGACCAACGAAGAATCGATACCTCCTGATAGAAATGCTCCGAGAGGGACATCGGCGACCATCCGCCGACGAACCGCCCGATCAAAGACTTGCTCGACCTCGTCGGTCACCTGGGTGTCGTCTCCTTCCAAGAGCCGCGACTGCGATCGCCTTGCTATCTCTGGCAGGGACCCGTAGCGATGAGTCCGAGGCGCGGACTCTGGATCCGAGAAGGTCAAAGCAGTACCGGGTTCGACCTGATGAAACCCACGATAGATGCACTGAGGGTTCGGAACACAGCCGTAGCGCATATAGGCGCTAAGAGCTTTCCGATCGAGTTTAGGCCGAAAATCTGGAAAGGCCCGAAATGCACCCAGCTGAGAAGCGAAGAGCAAGTTCCCACTCTCGCGCCCCCAATACAGAGGCTTAATCCCAATGCGGTCACGGGCCAAGGTCAACTCAGATCGATGTCCGTCCCACAATGCAAAAGCGAACATGCCTTCAAGATGGCCGAGCGCCACATCGACCCCCTGTTGAATCAAGGTGGCGAGCAACACCTCCGTGTCCGAGTCCCCATGCCACCGCCAACCGCCAGCACCGGACTCCGCTCGCCTTCTCAGCGGGCGCGTCTCGTAGATTTCGCCGTTGAAAACCAGAGTGTAGCGGCCACAGGGCGATCGCATCGGCTGTCGACTCCCCAAACCGGGGCCCACAACCGCCAAACGGCGATGAGCCATCGCCACTCCGTGCGCCATGTCGCTCCAGCATCCGGCATCATCAGGACCCCGATGTTGCAAGCGATCCGCCATGGAGCCCGCGATATTTTGTGCATTACGAACAATGCCATGTTGATGGGTCCAAAAGCCGGCAAGTCCACACATTGATGCCTCGTTTGCGGAATGCAGCCTACCACAAAGACCTCCAAACACAGTTTCCGCGCGGGGAGCCCGAACCACGACAGCCAGAGACGCGCGATGATCGCAACGATCGATCGCCCCGAACGCCAACCTACAGGCACTTCCTCAGAGGGTTCACAACAGCGCGCTTGCCACATCAAGAGGGTCGGACATACCATGTGTCCAGGACTATGTTGAGATTCGATATTGAACGAATGGGGTTGCTCGCGCTCGCAGGGACCACAACCGTCTCTGCTTGTGGACGCACCGACATGCTCCTGGTCACCGGTGCGGGTGGCTCGGACTTCGTCTTGATCGATGACGACGGCGACGGCGACGGCGACGGCGACGGCGACGGCGACGGCGACGGCGA
>CAYTFJ010000081.1:0-18909 GCA_964437075.1 uncultured Nannocystaceae bacterium | reverse complement strand
TCTCCGTCTCCACCGTCGTCGCCGCTGTCGGACTCGTCTCCGTCGTTGTTATTGTTATTGTTATTGCCGTTTCCGAGACCGTTGCCGTAGAGCGAGTCATCCCCGCCATCCGTCTCGTCGCCGCATCCCGCGGTAAGCAGGAGGCAAAGCGCGCTTCCAGTGGCAACAAAAGAGTGAATGAAAGTCTTCTTCATAGTGCAAATCTTTCTTTGAGGAGATCTCCGCGCCTCGAAGATGCTGTGCGCGCGGGCTTGGCTGTTCGGCCTCTTCACCAGGACTTTCCCACGGACCGACAAAGCTGTCAGCAGAAAACGTATAATCCTATTTATTCTCAGGAAACGGCTCAGATCAGGCAGAATTGCGCTCCTACCGTTCGGTTTGCTTTCGAACACATCCGCGCCCATGACGTGATCAATGGGTCAAAACGGCGATCTCCTCGATGCGCACCACCGACCACAAAGCCGGCCACTCCCCTCGACCGCCCTCGTCCGAATGGATATCCGCAGCTTGAGGACGCCTTGCTTCCATGAAAGAATCCACCTGCCTCATGCCAAGATTCTTGCGCATTGCGCTAACGGGGCTCGCGTTTTTGATTTTCATCGGCGGAAGCGCGACGATCGGCTGGCTCCTGATTCCGATCAAACGCCGTCAGGCCCAACAGCTCCCCCACGAGCAGCGGCGTGTTTTTTGGGCGATATTTTTCTTCCGATGCCACAGATGGGCCATCGACACGATGACATTTTTGGGGCTTTTGGAACTCGATGCCGAGCCGTTGCCCGATGATTTTCCGCGAGATCAGCCCTTTGTTCTCATCGCCAACCACCCATCCCTGCTCGACGTCGTGGTGCTTCGCGCGGTGGTTCCTGGTGCCACATGCTTGGTTAAGGCCAAGCTGTTCAAGAAGCCCTACTACAAAGGGATTCTCCACGCATCGGGCGATTTCCCCGGCCCCGAGAGCAACAAACAAGAAATTGGAACGACAGCCGTCCTCGACACCTTCGTAGACCGCCTCCGTCGCGGGTTTCCAGTGCTCGTCTTCCCCGAAGGCACGCGCTCCCCGGCTGCCGGATTTCGTCGTTTTCGAAGAGGGGCCGTAGAAGCCGCCTGTCGTGCCGGCGTACCGGTGGTTCCAATCTTTTTGTGGGTCGACCCACCCACTCTCAAGAAGGGACAGCCTTGGTATGAGGTCCCCGACCGCCGCGTGCGTTTCGTCGTCAAATTTCTCCCAATCGTCGAAACCAAAGGCAAGGACTCCGCGAGCCTAACCTCAGCGCTTCGCGCCCAATACGACGCGAAGCTCCAGGATGTCCTCGCCCAGAGCCCGGACGCCTGAGGTCCAGCGCTAGCGTGGAGATGCCGCGATATTTCCACCATCCACGGTCAAGACACCGCCCGTGGTGCTCGGAGCCAGGGCCAAATGTAAGAACGCCCCTGCCACATCCTCGGCCCGCACCCGCACCGACAAGAGGTTCGCGCGAAAATAGTCCTCGGTCTTCAGCCCACGCGCCCGGGCCCGGGCCTCGAGCATCTCACGCGGGAGTAGACCCGTCTGAACACGATCAGCATTCACAGCGTTCGAACGGATGCCGGCCGCTCCTCCTTCCAAAGCATATTGCTTCATCAGTGCCACCAACCCCGCCTTGGCCACCGCATAGGGCCCAAAGTTTGGGCCGGGATTGAAGGCCGCCTTCGAGGCGTTAAAGAGCAAGAACCCTCCCTTACCCTGCCGCTTCATCACCCTCGATGCCGAGGCCGCAAGCTCCTGATGAGCGATAAGATTGATCTGCAGGCTCTGGTCAAAAAGCGCTTGCGGACACTGATCCATCGCGGACTGCGGTGCCCTTCCCGCGTTTGAAACGACTCCATCAAGACCACCGTAGTGACAGACGCAACGATCCACGCTGCGATGCAGTGCCGAAGAATCGCAAAGGTCAACAGCCTCCCATGGGCAATCTAGGCTCTCCGCGACGGATGCGACCTTCTGGCCGTCAATATCGACCAAGCAAAGACATGCGCCGTGGGTCGAGAACAAACGGGCGGTGGCTTCGCCGATGCCCGACCCCGCGCCCGTGATCAGAACGACCTGCCCCTCAAGCGCCCGATGGCTCTTTGTTCCGAGCTTGGCCTGCTCCAACGGCCAGTATTCCATGTCGAAGAGGTCCGACTCCGGCAGCGGCCGATAGCTTCCGACGGCCTCTGCATCGACAATGACCGAAATCGTATGTTCGTAGAGGTCCGCAGCCGTCCTCGCCGATTGGGGATCCGGCCCGAGCCCGATCAGACCCAAACCCGGGACCAACACAACCCGAGGATCGGGATCGAGCGCCACCCGCTCGAGGCCGCGGTCCATGACCTGCCGACTAAAATAGCACTCGTAGTCGCGGTGATACTCACGCACCGCATCATGGATCTGCGAAACCCAGCCTTCGGCCCCATCGAGCGCCTCTTTGTCGTCCAACAACCCGAGAATCAGCGGACGTGACTTCGTACGAATCACATGATCTGGCGTGGCCGGGCCCTGACCCGCAAGACGCCCAAGCTCCGGGTCATCGACAAAGGCCCGGATCAACGCGCTCGTTCGAAGATCGAACACGAGTCCGCTCCGTAGCGCCCCACGTAAAACTGGCGCAAAATGCTCGTATCGTGGTGGAGGCGACTCCACCACTCGCCTCGAACTCGCCCCCCGAAGCGCACCCTTCTTGCTGGCGATGTACTGCTCCGCCAAGGAGACCATCTCGATATGAAGCTCATAGGAGGACCGAGCGGTCTCGCCATAGGTGAAGAGTCCATGCTGAAGCAACAGAAGGCCCGAGGCCCGAGGGTGGTTTTCGTGACAACGCGCCGCAAGTTTGGCGAGTTCGAATCCAGGCATGACATAGGGAACGATCGCCAAACGGTCGCCGTAGATTCGCTTGCAAATCACCTCGGCATGCTCCTGATCAACAAGCGATAAAATGCTGTCGGCATGGGAGTGATCGATGAATCGATGCGGCAAAAATGCATGCAACAACGCCTCGACACTGGGGTTCGGGGCACGAGAGTCCAACAACCTCGTTCGGGCAGCATTCACCATCGCCTCATCGGAAAGCCGATCCCGTCCCCGCAGGGCCGCGAAGCTGTCCAAGCGAACCGCCGGAAGCCCGGGCACATCCAAGGTAGCGAGGTCCCATCCGCTACCTTTTACGCACAGCACCTTAACCTGATCCCCAAGGTCGTCCTGGAGCGTGGTCTTTACCGAGGTATTTCCCCCGCCGTGCAAGACCAAACTAGATTCACGACCGATCAGTCGCGAGCTGTAAACACGAAGCGCGATATCTTGATTGCAGAGGCCCGGATACTTCTCCATGCATCGGCGAACCATCTCAGCGGCGTCTGTGTCGGACCAAAGCGACTTCATCTTATGTCACCAATGCCGCCGAAACCCGCGCTCCGACTTCTTGAGTCGAAAGTGAGCCTCCCAGGTCTCGGGTCCTCCCGCCTTCACGCAAGACGGTCGCAACAGCTTCTTCTACGGCCACGGCCTCAGCCTCAAGGCCGAGACTATGGCGCAACATCATCGCGGCGCTGAGAATGGTCGCCATCGGGTTTGCTATCCCCTGCCCCGCGATGTCGGGGGCCGAGCCATGAATCGGCTCAAACAGTCCCGCCTTGCCATCTCCCATCGATGCGCTGGGCAACATTCCGAGCGATCCGGTCAAGACGGAGGCCTCGTCCGAAAGGATATCGCCAAACATATTTCCGGTGAGTACAACATCAAAGGCGTCCGGTTGGGTCACCATACGCATCGCCGCTGAATCGACGAGCTGATGTTCGAGGCTCACCTCCGGGTACTCGGCGGCCAACTCGCTGACCACCTCTCGCCACAACCTCGAGCTGGCAAGGACATTGGCCTTATCCACAGACGTGACCCGCTTGCGTCGCAACATCGCAGCCCCAAACGCCACCCGCGCGACCCGACGGATCTCGTGCTCATCGTAGACCATCGTATCCACGGCCCGACGCAGGCCATCTCGCGTCTCACATAAACTAGGCTCGCCGAAATAGATCCCGCCGGTCAGCTCACGGACGACCAACATATCGACGTTTTCGATTCGATCTCGGCGAAGCGGAGATGCATCAAGAAGTTCCTGGTGGACCCGAACCGGTCGTAAATTGGCATAGAGCCCGAGCCCCTTGCGAAGCGCGAGCAAGCCCTGTTCAGGACGTTTTTTTGCCTGGGGATCGTCCCATTTGGGCCCCCCGACAGCGCCCAGCAGCACCGCATCGGCCTCCCGGCAGGCACGGAGGCTCCGCTCAGGCAAGGGGTCGCCAGTCTCATCGAGGGCGATGCCCCCGATTTGTTCTTCCTGAAAGACAAAGGCGTGGGAAAATCGCTCTTCGACCTGGCTCAGGACGCCACAGGCAGTCGCAACGATCTCGGGGCCAATGCCATCGCCAGGCAATGTCACAATGTTGAATTTCATGATGGCGGGCTCTTCTCTCCGGCGTTCTACGCGGAGGCGTGGTGGGTGGCTTCGTAACCACGAATGTTGGACTCGAAACCTTGGATGTAGCCCAGTTGATCGATACCGGACAGCAAGCAATGACGCGCAAACCCATCGACATGAAACTTGAAACAAAGTTCCCCGACGCGCA
This sequence comes from uncultured Nannocystaceae bacterium, assembly GCA_964437075.1. Lineage (GTDB taxonomy): Bacteria > Myxococcota_A > Polyangia > Nannocystales > Nannocystaceae > CAYTFJ01. Next base: position 14,274 of record CAYTFJ010000081.1, on the reverse strand, counting down.
GCTCTGAAGCCTGCAGATCCACCGTCAAGCTCTGCGAAGGCGCGCGCTCCAGCGATTCCACCAACTCGCTATGTTGCTCGTCGTCCAGCGCAATTGGAACAAGACCATTTTTTAGGGCATTGCTCTGAAAAATATCGGCAAACGAGCGAGCGACAATCGCTCGCAGTCCCCAACCAACCAGGGCCCAGGGCGCATGTTCGCGTGATGATCCGCAACCAAAGTTTTCACCTGAAACAAGAATTTCGGCCCCCTGGCTCTCGGCTCGATTGAGTTCAAATTCTAGACGATCCTGTCCGTCTTCGAGGTAGCGCCAGTCATAAAAAAGTCGTCGACCAAGTCCTTCTCGATCAACGACTTTTAGGAAGCGCGCAGGAATGATCTGATCGGTGTCGATATGATCGCGCAACATAAGAATCGCGCGAGCGTTGAGGGTGGTAAATTGAGTCATGTCCTATTCCTTCGTCTTGCCAAGCCTTCAACGTCTTCAAAGGTAGGGTCGAGGATCGGCGACCCGCCCCTCGATCGCTGCGGCCGCCGCCGTAAACGGTGAGGCTAAGATCGTTCGTCCGCCCTTGCCTTGGCGGCCCTCAAAATTACGATTGCTGGTGCTCACCGCGACCTGCCCCGGCGAAAGCTGATCCCCATTCATCGCTATACACATCGAGCAACCCGGTTCACGCCACTGCGCCCCCGCCTCCAGAAACACCTCATGCAAGCCCTCCGCCTCCGCCTGTTTTTTGACACGCATCGAGCCAGGCACAACCAAAACTTCCACATTCGACGCGACCTTGTGGCCCCGCAAAACCCGTGCAGCATCGCGAAGATCGGAGATTCTAGAATTCGTGCAGGACCCGATGAACACCACATCGACGGCCTTGCCCCGCAGCGTTTTACCGCCCTGAACACCCATGTATTCGAGAGCCTTCGCTAGCGACTTCGCCTCCCCGCTCGTATCCATCACGTCGAGCGCTGGCACGGGTGTCGTCACCCCAACCCCCATCGCCGGATTGGTACCGAAGGTCACCATCGGCTCGATCAACGAGGCATCGAGTTCGACCGTCTTGTCAAACACGGCGCCCGGATCGGTTGGCAGCGTCTTCCAATCGGCCACGGAGCGAACCCAAGCTTCGCCCTTCGGAACCCGGTCTCGACCTTCGAGGTACTCAAATGTCCGCTCATCTGGGGCGACCATACCGGCTCGAGCTCCTGCCTCAATACTCATGTTGCACAGACACATACGCCCTTCCATATCCAATTTCTCCACGGCATCTCCGCGATATTCGATCACGTGCCCCGAACCACCGTCAGTCCCGATCTGGGCGATGAGCGCGAGAATCATGTCCTTGGCGGTCACGCCAGCGGCGAGCTCGCCAGAGACAACGACCTCCATCGATTTCGGTCGTGACTGCAAGAGACATTGTGTTGCGAAAACATGCTCAACCTCGCTCGTTCCGATCCCAAACGCCAACGAGCCAAACGCCCCGTGGGTGGAGGTATGGCTGTCCCCACAAACAATGGTCATTCCGGGCTGCGTGAGGCCCATCTCCGGCCCGATCACATGCACAATTCCGTGGTTTTCATCGTTAAGCTGAGCCAGAGGGACAGAAAATTCCTGACAGTTGTTAACCAGAGTCTGAATCTGTAGCCGCCCCTCATCGTCGATCACATCAAGGCCCCCTGGACGTGTCGGTGTGGAATGATCCATGGTTGCGAAGGTTCGATCGGGTCGCCGCAGCGGCAGCCCTCTCTTGCGAATCCCCGCGAAGGCTTGGGGCGAGGTCACTTCGTGGATCAGATGCAGGTCGATGTACAAAATCGCCGGCCGCTCCGGTTCCTGCGCGACGACATGACGGTCCCAAATTTTTTCGAAAAGTGTTCTCGGTGAATTCATGATCATCTCTCAGGCTACTTTCGATGCAAAAAAAAACCCGCGTCCTTGTGGTCGCGGGGTCGCATTCAATCCTTACTCTGTGATCAGCGCCCCTGCGTTCCCCGTGCTGGGGCGAGCGCGGCTAGCATGAGCGGACCTCCCGGATTAAAGCGCATCGGATTTCGATGCGCCGCAAACCTAGCCGGCGATGCCTCGACACAAGCGCCATGCCGGACCGTGTAACCCCACCGGGTGAGGTGCTGAGCACGTGTAGCCGCAAGCATCCGGCGCGAGCATGCCCCTGACACAAAGCCCCGTCAAGCCGGCCCCGGTGGGGGAAGTCGACCTGAATCACAATAGCGGCATCTCCGCATTCTTACAATCGCCCTGCGGCCGTCCCGAGAAGCTGTCGTAGACCGCGGACCGCTGCGCCCACCGCGAAGACGACGGCCCAAACCGAAGCGGTTAGTCTCGGGCGGTGATTTTTCGGACCGTCGCTGGACTCCTCGCCACGCTCGCAACGGCACCGCCGACGAGCCCCTTCGAGGTCCACGGCGCGCTCACACGCCTCGAGGCGTGGCCCGCCATCGCACAAAACCATGGCGTTTTGGGTTGCGCGCCAGCTTCGCCCCATCCCGTCCCTCTCGACCCCGCCGATACCGCCGTACACCTCACGGCCCAGGACATTCAGCGGGTCGTGGGCGGTCTTCAGGGGTCCGGTCCCGTACAGCGAAGCCGCTGTCACGATGCGTCAAAGTTCTTCAGCCCCACATCGCGCTCGCACCCCCTACATCTGTTCCACGGTGGCGCGATGGCCTTTTCCACGGCTATCCACCGATTTGGGTTGGTCGCTAGTTCCAACGGGCGTCTTTACATCACTGCATGGGACACACGTGGTCGGATAATTGGCCAGATCAACCGGCAGCCGTCGGGCCACGAGGTCTTCGTCGGCATCGATAGCGGACCGACAGCGATAGGATTTGTCATGGTCGGCAATGACGATCTTTGGAACGGCGAGGGCTCCAGCGCCGCAGGACCCACCGTGATCACGGAAGATTGGTATTGGAGCTCCTAATATGCCGACCGATTTGAGTTCAAGTGATGAGAACCCCTTTCTCTGGCTCATCCATCCGAAATGCCCCGGTATATTGAATCGCCCCGCGAGATGTTCCGAAACAAACACCTCGGGCAGGGCAATCTATGCACTCGCCAACAGTCTTTACTGGTCACCATGGAGAATCCTCTACGGACCGAGTGGGTGCCCGTCGCCCTCGAGACTAAACTGCACGGAGACGGATCTCGAACAACCTCAGTGATCACTCGGGCCGCGAAAACCAATCGGCATTGAAGAACAACCGCATCGTCCTGCAGACCGGGGGTATGGAACAAAGCATGTCCAGAGCTGCGTAGCATGTGGTCAAATCCCGATGGCTTGACAAGGCCCAACGCGACTGGGATGCAATGCCCATACCCATATCTGGAGCGGAGGAAAGCCCGAGTCGCTGGAGTCTTAGCGCCAGATCGTCACTCATTGTATCGCTCGTGCTTGTGGGTGTCGGCATATTCCGGTTCTTCACCGACAGCCTGCACGAACTGAACCCGGACTACTGGAAGACGCTCGACGGTACCCCGCTACGTTATGTCGTACGCGCACCGACCGACGGGACCATCGCGGGAACCTTGAACGCCCAATGGTTCAAGGTCCTCTCCGTCCCGGCAGGCATCTCGCTGATCTACCTCCGCAATCGCTTCGGATCGGCTACCGCTGAGCACAAGGCGGCGGAGTTCCGGCACTGGACCGTGCGGGGGGTCTGGATCGCATTTTTTTCTTGGGTTCACCGGACTCGAACTCGAAAAGAAGTTTCAACTCGCAGGGTCCAGCACCCGGATGCTGGAGGGGGAGGTCGCTTGGCTAAGCCACTGCATTCATGTGCTCAGCGCGTATCTGGAGTGGAAACTGGCGGAGCTGTTTCACTTTGGCCAAGTCAACTCCGGTGACCCATGAACCGCACGTCTTTCAGGTCTCGGGCCATGTCACCAGAGATGTCACCACGGTTGGCAGCACCAACAGGTAGAGAAAATGCGGACAAACATGGTCCTGAACCCCAGAGTCGGGCACCTTCCAAGTTCGACGGTCTCCGCCAAGTCCGCATGTCTTGACGTCAAGATGTTTGCGTAAACGCAGGCCATCATCCAGCGCGCCAACATGGATGGTATCGCGGCACAAAATCTCTTTCGAAACCACGATTTCGAAACCACGGTCGCATAGATTTCGAGGACGTCCGTAGGTCTCTCGGTTCGTTTAAAACACAGTTTCGACCTCCTCTTCGAGTTCAACATCGGCAACCGATCGCACGACTGGAGGCCGACTTCAGGCCCATCGAGTCTCACTCAGTAGTTGTCAAAACCTCCCAGCACGTTTCCCGTCTATCGAGACTCGGCACTCGATTGTCGCGAAACAAGACAGTGCGAAGTCACTCCGGGTCGTAGGTCCCGAACCACTCATCAATCTCCGACAGAGAGTTCACTCCGTTGATGGTCACCGTCACCATCAAAAAGATACTTTCCACGAACTGGCATCCTTGATTGCGAACGACTCTCAGGCCCTCTAACTCCTCAAAGAACGCATTTAGGAACGTCCTCGATTGTGAGTCGCCCATCGTTGCCTTGACCCTGGTTTTTCGTCTCGCCCTCGCGCACATAGAATCTCGACCGCCATGGTGTCTGCACACACCGCTCTACATGAGCCAAATGGCTCATAAACTGGATGCGATCGCCCTGATAGGAACCACCATCTCCGCAACAGGTATATTGACGTTCGAAATATCTGAAATATTTGAATTGATAGCGAGGCAAAACGTCATTTCAAAACCCCACAAAATCGAAGATGTACAATCTCACGTCTCTGGGATCATCCTCCTCTATGCCGTATATCGATCCGACTCCCATGATAGTCTCTCAAAATGTTCTCTCTCCCTCGGATATTTGTCCTCACGACCACCGTCGCTCTCCTCCCGCTTGCATGCTCAAAAGACGAGGATGATGATAGCTCTCAGTCGGAAAACGGCGACGGCGATGGCGATGGCGATGGCGATGGCGATGGCGATGGCGACGGCGACGGCGACGGCGACGGCGACGGCGACGGCGATGGCGACGGCGATGGCGACGGCGATGGCGACGGCGTTCTTCGTGCATTTCCAGGTGCAGAGGGCTTCGCTGCCAATGCCACCGGGGGTCGAGGTGGAGCCGTATTGCGGGTTACGACTCTGGCGGCGGAAGGTGAAGGTTCATTGCAGTGGGCCGTCAACCAGCCTGGCCCCCGTGTCATAGTTTTTGCGGTAAGTGGAGTCATTGAGACGGACATCCTTGAAATCCCCCACGGGGACGTGACAATCGCGGGGCAGACGGCACCTGGAGCTGGAATTACGATCAAGGGCCGGCTGCATGCGGCTTATGACGCATCCGTTGGCAACATGATTATTCGTCATCTTCGAGTTCGCCCGGAGTACGATGGCTCCGCCGGCGAACAATTCGACGGAATTCAGTTTTCTCGAAACCCCATGGTGATCCTTGACCATCTCTCCGTTGCCTTCGGCGTCGATGAGACCGTCGATATGTATGAGGCCAAGAATGTTACCTTGCAGTGGTCGACGATTGAGATGTCTTCCGAGGTCGGACATCCCGAATCCGAGCACAACTACGGCATGATCAATGGCCCCGATGGCGGAAACATCTCGCTGCATCACAATCTTTTTGCCCACCATAAAAATCGGTGTCCCGCGATCGCATCCGGCCCCGCAGAGGTGATCAACAACCTCGCCTACAACGTCCGCCATGGGTTTATCCACCAAAACCCCGCGAAGGGCCCCTTTAACATCGTGGGAAACTCCTACAAAGACGGTCCCAGCGGTCAGCTAATACCCTTTTACTTCGATGATGAAGCCAACGGCAGCGCGGACGACCTCGAGTATTTTCTTGCGGACAACTGGATCGACGACCCCTCATCGTCCTGCAACGGCGTGGTCGAGAACCCTTGGGCAGAGTGCGACTATGATCTCTACTTGGACGAGACGTATCGAGTTGAAACCGCACACAATTTTTCGGAAATGGTGTCCGATCACGTCGATGTGACGATTTCGGATTCAAAAGACGCCGCAGAAGACGTCTTGGCCGGAGCAGGCGCCTGGCCACGTGATCGGACAACGCTGGATGCGGTCGAGCAGACACAAAGCAGAACCGGAAGCTGGGGAGCCTACGTCCCCATGAACCTAATGGAGGGATTGGTCGTCACGGACCTACCCGAGGACTCCGATCGAGACGGAATGGCCGATGCGTGGGAGCTCGCTCATGCCCTCGACCCCACCAACGGGGACGATCACAGCACGCCAATGACATCGGGCTACACTGCGATCGAGATCTATATCAATGAGCTCGCCGACGCCCTTGTTCCAGATCTCTAAGCGTCGACGGCTGACGCGATGCAACGCACGGGTCCCGACCCACTCGAACTTCTGAGCATGCAGGTTTGGGAGGCCGGACACTGATTGGCTTGTGTTCACCACCGTACCATGTCGCTCAGGCACCAGCCGATCCATCGAAGAACCCCACGGCGAGCGCTCCCTCCAGATCCGCGATGATCGATTCCGCCGGTTCCAGGCCGACCGAAATGCGTAGGAGCCCTTCTGTCACACCAACTTTTTCGCGCTCCTCAGGCGCGACGCCAGCATGGGTCATGCTCGCAGAATGCGTGATGAGGGTCTCGACGCCCCCCACATGCTCCACCAATCGACACAGTGAAAGCCCCTCCACCAAACGCCGTGCTCCAACAGCACCAGTCTTCAGCTCGAAGGAGAGAACGGCGCCATGAGCACCGAGATGTTGCTCGTCTGCCACCACCCTCGACTCGCCCTGGGATAGCCCTGGATAATGCACTCTCGCGGTCGCCGGGTGACTCGCCAACCACTCGGAAACGTTCTGGGCCGAAGCACACTGGCGCTCTAGGCGAACTCCGAGGGTTTTAAGGCCCTGCAGCGTCAACCACGCGTTAAATGGCGTCTGGATACCCCCGGTGCAGGTCCGTAGAAAACAGAGCCGCTCACGCAACTTCTTATCGCGGGTAACCAAGGCGCCACCCAACGCGACCGAGTGTCCCTCCATGAACTTCGTCGTGCTGTAGACGGAGACGTCGGCCCCAAATTCGAGAGGTTGTTGCAAGAGAGGGGTCAAAAAAGTGTTGTCCACGACCACCAACACTCCCGCTCGATGGGCCAAATCCGAGATTGCACGCAGGTCCGTTACGTCAAGTGTGGGGTTCGCAGGTGTCTCTAAAAATACAAGGCGAGTGTTCTTGCGCAAAGAGCTCTGGACAATCTCGGGACAGGTTGTGTCCACAAAATCGGTCTCCACTCCGAGTCTCGAGAATACCTGCTGCAAAATGCGTGTCGTCCCCCCATAAAGTGCCCGCGAACAAATCACATGATCTCCCGCGCTCAATAGGGTCAAAAACAGCGCCGACTCAGCCGCCAAGCCCGTGCTATAGCAAACCGCCGGCAAGGCGGTCTCCAGGCTTCCTAACGTCTCCTCCAGCGCGGTTACGGTCGGGTTGGACTGGCGCGAATAACAATGCTGCGACCCACTCTCCAGGCCCTCACGGCAAAAGGTAGTGGATTGAACGATCGCTGCGACCAAGGGTTCACCGTCGGCGAATCCTTGCCCCGCATGGGGCAGCAACGTTTCTAGACGACTTCGAGTGATGTTTTTCATGTCGGTTCTCCGCTGCACAAATTGGAGCGACAGAACCGACGTGGGTACACGGGATCACACCGTGCCGTTTTGACGGATACCGTTGCCGGCTCCGTCCGCATCTCTCCCCACGCCGGGGCTGTAGCTGGCACCGTGGCGAAGGCTCTTGGCCGTGCTCGGTTGCCGTTCGGGAACAAATCTCTCCCGAAACTCTTGATGCAGAACGAGCGCGACTATGGTCCCGGCTGAAGGTCCCGTCAAGCTCGCTCCTCGTCTTTTTTTCTTTGCACTGCGGAAGAATCTGATCCGCATTCACACGAGGCCGGCGTGAATGCGGATCACTCCATCAGCGACAACCCACAAAGCGCACCTGCTCTCGGCTCTCGGCCACCACTTTCTTGAGGGTCGAAAGTACATACTCAATGTCGGCCTCATCATTTTCAAGACCCAGCGAAAGCCGAATCGCCCCATGGGCCTGGGCATCGTCCATCCCCAATGCACGCAGCACATGGGATGGATCCGGATTGCCCGACTTGCAGGCGGACCCGGATGAGAAACAAACACCATAACGATCAAGCAGCAATACAAGAGACTCCCCACGCATCTCTGGAAGGCTGATGTTGGTCGTATTGGGGGTCCTCATCGAAGGGTCACCGTTGACTGTCGCGCCAGCGAAAAGTGCCAACACCCCCGCCTCGAGTTTGTCCCGCAGCGCGGAGATCCGCGTCATCTCGCCGCCATGCATGGCCCGGATCGCCAGCTCCGTCGCCTTGCCAAAGCCGACAATTCCCGGGACATTTTCCGTGCCCGCCCGCAACCCGAGTTCTTGTTCACCGCCCTCCACCAAGGGGCGCAGCGCAACGTTTTTGCGGACGTAGAGAGCCCCGATCCCCTTGGGTCCATGAAGCTTGTGGGCTGAAATCGCCAGCAGATCGACGCCCAGCTCTTCGACATCGATCGGGATTTTTCCGAGGGCCTGAACCGCATCGCAATGGAACAATGCCCCTCGCTCGTGGGCGATGCTGGCCAGCGCAGCGATGTCCTGGATCGTTCCGATTTCGTTGTTTGCAATCATCACGCTGACCAACACGGTGTCATCACGCAACGCGGCTCGGAGCGCGTCAGGAGCGACCCTTCCTACGCCGTCAACCGGGAGAATCGTCGTCTCGAAACCAAAGGGCGCGAGGCCCTTACAGGCAGCCAACACCGCGGGGTGTTCGATCGCGGTGGTGACAATGTGTCTCGCACGCTCAGGATCTTGATCTCGCCGAGCCAGGGCTGCCCCCTTGATGGCGAGATTGTCGGCCTCGCTCCCTCCGCCCGTGAAGATGACCCGCCGTGCCGTACAGTTGATCGCCTTTGCAATTTTTCGGCGAGCATTCTCCACTTGGTCACGCGCCTCGCGACCTTTGCTGTGAAGACTCGACGGGTTGCCGGCCTGCTTCCGCAGCAGCGGAATCATGCTCTCCAACACGGCCTCAGAAACCGATGTTGTTGCATTGTTGTCGAGATAGACGTCTCTGCGCGGGAGCCCCCGACTCTTCTTCGATTTTAGGGATGGCGCGACGCCAAGGACTTCCCCAAGGAGTTCGTCGTTGATTTCCGCCCTCGCGTTGGTCCCCTCGACAGGAATGATTTCGCACAGCAGGGCCTTGTAGATCGGGAAACCGCTGATCGGGTCGTAGTGTTCAAGGCTGGTGAGGTCGTTGACATTGCAGTTTTGCCAAGCTTCAGGCCCGAGAGGCCCACCGCCGCCCATGTTTGCGTCGATGGCTCCCTCCATCATGTCTGCGGTCGCCAAGGCACGAAATTTCACTCGGCCACGCAGAGTCTCGACCCACACCCAGTCGCCGTCCTTGATTCCACGGCGCTGGGCATCGTGGACATTCATCGTCACCCGAGGCTCCCGCGCATGACGATTAAGGCTTGCGACACCATGATGCTGCGAACGGAAGTCGGCGAAAATTCTCGCTCCTGAATTGAAGATGAGCGGGTAGCGCTCGGCGATGTCGGGCCGGGCCAGGGGTCCCTCTCGTGGCTCGGTGTAGACGGGCAAGGGGTCGTATCCGTGTTCTGCGAGCACGGAAGAAGCAAGTTCAAATTTGCCTGAGGGCGTCTCGAATCCAGCCTTCCTGTCGGCGCGCAGCTGCCCCTTTTCCCACTTTTTATACTGCATCATCGCCGTAGGAACACTGACTTCTCCTCCCGCTCGACGCACGTCTTCGAGACTGAATCCGGAGCCCTTGAGCACGTGGCGAATCCGAGCTTCTTCGTCCTGCGGATAGAGATGCCCGTAGCCAAGACGGCGACTCAACTCGGCGAGAATGAAAAAGTCATCCCTCGCTTCACCCACGGGCTCGATCACTTTGTCGCGAAGTACGAAACGCGGGCCATAGACCATGTAGGAGTCGATCTCGTACATCGTGGTCGCCGGCAGTACCAAGTCGGCATAGGCGGCATCGGCCGTCAGATGACGGTCGATGCAGACCATGAAATCAAGGGCCTCGAAGGTGTCGCGCCACTTCGATGGATTCGGCCACGATGTAATGATGGACCCACCCAGGACAATCAACGCGCGAACTTTGTACGGGTCTTCTTCGAGCACCGACTGCGGCAAGGCAATGGCATGGGATTCTCCGCGATACATGCTGTACACCGGAAATCGATCACGGCCGAGTGCCTTGCGAACATCTGGATTCTTCACGAGGCCGTCTCGGTTGATGGGGAACTGGTTCTCCCGCATCTGGATGTTCAAGCCCCCAGGAACGTCGATCTGGCCGGCGAGGGCCCATAGACTCAGCACTGCGCGAATGGCCTGAACTCCGCTGTCCGAATACTCGAGTCCCGTATACATCACAGGCGTCGCGCCGCGGGCGTCGGTGATTTGGCGGGCCAAACGACGGATACGCTCGGCGGGCACACCGGTGATGCCCTCGACCGTTTCGGGGCGGAAGTGCTGAACATACTGACAGAGGTCGTCCCAGCCCTCGGTCCAGTCGCGGACAAAGCTCTCGTCGTAGAGCTCTTCTTCGACAAGAACTTGAATAAGACCGAGGGCAAGCGCGCCGTCTGTACCTGGGCGGATGGGGATCCACTCGGCATCGGATTGTTTGGCGGTCTCGCTCCGCCGAGGATCGATGACGACAATTTCGGCGCCCCGAGCCTGGGCTTCAAGGATTCGTGCGTGGTTTGTGGGCGGCGAGTCCGTCGCCGGATTGGCGCCCCAGACCACCACAAGCTCAGCCTGGCCGATGTCCGTCGACATCGAGATGTACATTTCGCCCATGGTCACATGCGGTGCGATCATTGCGAACGAGACATAGCAAAGCGCACCGACCCCGAGCGTGTTGGGAGAGCCGAAGGGAAAGAGCACCGAGGATGCAGACGACACCGCGACATCGGCGGGTTGAAAAATGTCGCACATCGAGAGCTCAAAGCTTCCTCGCCCTGTATAAATCGCAGTCGCCTCGGGGCCGGACTCGCTCTTTATCGTCTCCAACCGCGAGGTCATCATCGCGTAGGCCTCGTCCCAGGTAATACGCTCAAACTCGTGCGTGCCCTTCGGACCCACCCGCTTCATGGGATATTGCAGGCGATCTGGATCGTAGACAATGTCAGCCGAACGGCTCCCGTTGTGGCAAATCATGCCGAGCGGGTGGCCTTTGCGGGCTTCCACGCGGGTCATTCGATCCCCCTTTAGGGTCGCCGTCACGTGGCAACCGGCGGGGCAAATCCCGCAGATACCGTGTTTCAAGTGCGGCTCGGCGCTCGAAACATCGTCGGTGGAAGGCTCGCCGTGGGGGAGTGGAATATCAAGAGACATGATCGGACCGTTTCAGAAGCAAGGTTCCAAAGCGTGCAGCGTTGTCGGTGTAGCGCTCGATGGTGGCGAACCCTAGGGCTTTGAGTTCCGTCGACAGAGTATCAAGCTCAAACTTGCGCGAGACCTCCGTGCGAATTTTTTGCCCGCATTTCAGCGAGAAGCTGTGGGTCTCGTCGTCGAGCTTGATATCGAAATCCTGCGACTCTGAGAATTGAGCAAAAATTTCGATTTGACGACGGGCTTCTGAATAGCGCGCAACGTGTTCGATGGCCCGACTGTCGATGTTCGTGCCGAGTTCACGGTTCATGCGAGCGAACAAATTTAGCGTAAAATTTGCTGTGACCCCGGCCGCGTCGTTGTAGGCAGCCTCCAAGATCGCCGTGTCCTTGTGCAAATCGACGCCGACAAGAAAATGTGCGCCCCGCGAGAGCGTCTTGGCCCACGCCAACCAAAACTCCTCGAAGCCCTGCCGGTCGAAGTTGCCAAGCGTGCTGCCCAAGAACACGACAAGGGGGGTGGAGACATCGCCAGCCAGTCCATGAGCATCCTCGTAACTACCTTCGAAAGGGGTCACCGTCACGCCCTCAAGTGCGTCGAGGATCCCACGCCGAGACGCTTCAAGGGCCGAGAGACTCACATCGACGGGAATGTAGCGAGCATGGCCGTGGGCGGCTGTGAACGCTCGAAGAAGATGATGGGTCTTGTTTGAGTTCCCCGACCCAAGCTCGATCAACGTCGAAGCGCCAACCCTCTGTGCGATCTCGGCTGCATGCGACTCGAGTATTTCGTCCTCGGCTTGCGTCAAATAGTATTCGGGCTGCTGGCAGATGGCATCAAAAAGTTCGCTTCCTCGGGTGTCGTAGAGATAGCGACTGTCTAGGGTTCGAGGGCTGCCCGAGAGACCGTGCACTACGTCTCGGGCAAATTGCTCGTTGGCTGTATTCGTCATGATCGCGTGAGGGGGGATGGCTACATAGGGCTACATGGCCTCAGCCATGGGCTCTATGAACACCTGGATACGAACACTATGACGTAAATCGGGACAGCGAGGCAACCGGATTTCGAAGCCAAAATCGCGTTTTTTCTCCTGACACCATGGGAGCGTAGACGGCCATTCCTCTAGAGGATATCGGGATGCGGCGCCCCGGAAACCGCCCGCGCGGGACTCGCCCATTCTTGAAACCGGCGCCGTCCGGCCGCCATGAAGGGGAAATTGCGAGCATCGACATTCACCGTCGGTCAACTGCCTTGCGGCTCGATGGGGGCTGCGTGCGGACAACCGCATGCTCGGTCGCTACGCTGTCCATCGTCGCATCATGGCCTTCCATCGGAACCTTACCGAGCCGAGGATCCAAATATTCCGCAAAACATAGGCCCATCCGATGGGGGCGTGTGGGCAGACCCTCCAACCATCGATCGTAGTAACCCCCGCCGTAGCCAAGCCGCTCCCCCGACGACCCAAAGGCAAGACCTGGGACCAGCACGAGGTCCAGGTCAACCTTCAAGTCGGACTCACAAACGGTCGCATCGGGCCCCGGCTCCCACAGCCCAAAGGGCCCCGGTATGAGTGTGTCGAGGTCGTCGACCACAAACATCGACATCACCTTGGCGGAACGAACTCGAGGTAAGAGAAGCAGTTTCCCACCGTCGAGAGTCGCCATCAACAGCTCTTCCGTGGCCGGCTCCCCTTTTGTCCCCACAAACGCCGCAACGGTTTGCGCCATCACCCACGCTCGATGCTGCATGACCTGCATGCACATGCGATGCGATTTCACTTTGCGCAACGGCTCAGACACAGCGCATCGGTCGCGTAGTAGAGCCGCCCGGAGATCCGATTTGTTGATCATCGCCCAACGAGTCTGCCACGAACACGCGGGAACGGGCCGAAGACATTAGGAGGCCGCTTCGCCGCACGGTTGGGCAGTTGCCTTCGATGGAGTGCCGTGATAGTTGCCGAAGCTCGTCGCGAGAGTAGCTCAGTTGGTAGAGTGTCAGCTTCCCAAGCTGAATGTCGCCGGTTCGAACCCGGTCTCCCGCTCCCTAGGCCCCGATTTCGGGGCTTTTGTCACAATTTTATCAAAGTTTCGTCCACTTCTCCCAAGATTAGAGAGACAGAAGACGGTCCGCTCGACCGTGCGTGGGTGCTCACGTGCATGTATCTGACCGTCCTCAGCGCTGAAACAAGGGTCCCGACGGGATCGATATCGGCCCCCCCGATCGGCCCTTGCAGCCCGCTGACGTGCCAAGTTCTAGCGGGTGTCCCTAATTCGATGACCGAAAAGCTGGATCATTTCGATCACTTACGCGATTCATTTGCCGGCGTGATCAAAGCTCACGGTGCAACGCCACGCCCTGACAAATCCGCAGTGGGCTCAGATTGAGCGCATCATCGACTCCAGTCGACCTGGCCCGAAGCCGAAGATTGGCGACCGGGCCTTCATTGATGCGGTCTTGTACCGCGCAAAGACAGGGATTCCATGGCGTGACACACCTCTACGATTTGGGCCGTGGAAGAGTGTCTACAACCGTTTCAACAACTGGGCGAAGGCCGGCATCTGCGAACTTCTGTTTGCGTCGCTCGCCATTGAGCTTGATGACGACGATGAAGAAGGGTCGATCGTCGACGCCACCATCGTGAGAGCGCATCTTGATGCGGCGGGCGGGAAAGGGGGATCCGAAGCAGTGCTTTGGGCCACTCTCGAGGAGGCTTTTCAGCGAAGATCCACGCCATGGTGACGATGACGGGCAAGCCGCTGCATGTCCAGTTGACCCAGGGACCAGGGGGATCGCATCTAATTCCCGAGTAATTCCGATCACGTAGCCCGCTGTTTGCCGTGCG
>CAYTFJ010000080.1:3938-19333 GCA_964437075.1 uncultured Nannocystaceae bacterium | reverse complement strand
TCTCCGTCTCCGTCTCCGTCTCCGTCTCCGTCTCCGTCTCCGTCTCCGTCTCCTGACGGGTCACCAACATCATCCAATACGATAATGCACCCGGTGGAGAGATAGAGCGCGACAACGCCGCTCAACGAACATATCAGGTATCGTTTCAGCATGCTCAGTATCTCAAGTTCGCAAGGCGGAAAGACACAGGCCGCCAGTGTCCGACGAGCCAGATCTTCGTTCATTCAAAAGCGATGCCGAGTCCGTTCCGTGCACAAATGAACCGTCCTCCAAGTGCAGAGACGATTCGCAGTGGCCGTCTCCCGGGGGTGCTACGCGTGCGACGGCATCGCTCCGATGAACAAACTCGCTAGATCCCCTGCACGTCGAGATGCGACTCCATCAAATTCGTCACCTGGTACTTTTTATAGAGCGACTCGACCAGCTTCTTCCCCTCCTCTTGGCGTTTTCGACCCACCAGGCTTGTGTGAATCTGCTCGGAGAGGGCCTCCAACGGAAGGAGACCCGGTGGGTAGCGGTCCATGAGATAGAGCAGCTCGAAACCATCATCCACGGCGCGCAGAGCCGAGCTGTGGCCTGGCTCGACTCCATCGATTCCCTCCGCGAGCGATTTTTGCAGTCGGTCCTGCCGCCGAAGTCCGAGATTTCCGGTACGTGGGCCCGGGCAGTGCTCCGCGGCGACATCTGCGACATTGGCGCCTTCGGCCCGCAAGAGTTTCCGGACCTCCTCCGCCTTGGCACGAGCCTGCTTCTCTCCACCAAGATCTGCGCTACCAAATGTCAACCGATAGATCCGCAGTCGAGGGGTGTCCTTGTCGAAATTGGTCTTGATCCGCTCGAATTCCTGGGACACGTCGTCGTCTCCGACGCTCAGGTCGATCGTCTTTTTAAGAATTTCGGTCTCTCGAAGACGAGCCACCAGAAGATCTTTCAGCGTCTTGTTGCTCTCCCCGCGTCGCCCCAGGTCCTTGTCCCACTCACGTACCCTCTCGCGGGCCTTTTGCTGCTCGCTCGCCAATTCAGCGGGGTCGTATTCAACCGCAATCGCCTTGGCTTCGCGCGCGAGCAGCGTCTGTCGAAGCAAACGCTCCGTTATCGTCCTTCGATAACGACCGTCAACACGGGGCGGCATTGCCCGTTTCTTGGCCTCGAACTTCATCAGCTTGAGGTCGTAGATGGCTCGAAAATCAGCATGAGAGATTGTCCCTTTACCGAGCGTTGCCACAGGACCCTGCGGCAAGGGACCCAAGGCTGAAAATTTCATCAACTCCTTTTGTCTCGGGCTATCCGCGAACGCCGACGAAGAGGCGCCCTCGGCTGACCGGCTCCCAGTTTCTTCACTGCGGGGAGCCACCGGCGCTTTCGAGCAGGCAGAGATGGCGCTGATAAGACAGAAGGTAGATGCAAGAATAACCGTATTGCGCATGCGTAGTCGCTCCGAACTCGTCGTCACCCATGTCTACCAGATAGCCGATGCCAACGTCGCCAGTCTCGGATATCCTCCTTCGATGGCGAAGGACACCCCACGTACGCCAAGCGCAAATCGCGTGCGAATCGATTTCGGATTCGTGGCTGCGATGTCGGAATCGCAGCGACAGCGTATCGAAGCGGAGGCTCTACGCGCCAACAGCCGCTACCTCACGGAGTTTGTCGAGAACCGGCGATACTGCCCGTTCGCCAAAGAAGGCCGTGAGCAGGGAAAAACCGTCCGCTACGTTCACCTCTTTGGCGAGTCCACGGTCGCATCCATCGTTCAACAAATGACCGAAGTCGCCGCGAATCAGGATATCGACGTGGCCCAACTCATCTTCCCGCTGCTTGAGGTCGAGCCCAAAGCATGGGCAAATTTTTGCCACGATGTTAGCGCACGTGGTCACGCAAGTATCGGTGGCCCCCCGACCCTCGCGGTGGCCCCCTTGCACCCACATTTGAGCTACCGCGAGGACAACCCATTTACGCTTCTCACATTGTTTCGTCGCTCTCCCGATCCAACGATTCAGTGGGTCCGTCTCCGCACCCTCGACAAGATTTACGAAGGAAAACGACCCGGAAAAGTCGTGATGACCACGCAAGAAATCGCCCACTTGCTACAAAATCCGACTTCGGTGGCACCGCCCCCGACAAACCTTTACGACCGAATTGCGGAGACAAATTTTGCAACCGCCCAGCGTTTGGGGGTTGCGAAGGTCGAAGCGATGGCCCGAGACATTTCAGAGGAAGCCGAAGCCCACTACGCAACAATTTTGGCGACACGCTAGTCCCTCTGTCGTCAGCCGCGAAGATGCAGCGGGCCTCGTGCGAGAGCGGCTTCGGCACTGCCGAGCCGACGCTTCAATCGGGGGGGCAATCGGTCACGCCAATCTTCCTGCGCCGAGAGTCTCTCCCCCCGATGGGGGGTCAGCCAATACAGCACCCGCTCACCTCGCGGAGGTCTGCGGAGCAAGACCGACATTGCCTTTCCAGAATAGACACTCTCAAAGGGTAGCCCGTAGTCGGCCATTCGCTTCACGGCTTCCAACGAGTCCGGGCTGGCGACACCGTACCCGGGGTGCGCCGCGCTATGATCTAGGATCACCCGCGGGAGCTCCAGTTTACCGTTGAAGGCGGCTTCTTCGATCCCCTGTGTCGCCAACCATCGACGGCATTGACGCACAAGTCCATTCACTCGCCACATCGTGGCAAAGGGCCGTTCGACCACCGCAACCGCGTGAACCACGGTTTTCAGACCCGCAAGCGCCAGGCCGACGACGAGACCTGCCACCGTGCCTCCGCTGCCCAGCGGCACAACAATGCGATCGGGCGCCGCGTTCCCTGCTTCGCTAAGTTGCAAGGCTAGCTCAAGCGCGCCACGAACCAGTCCCGCCATTCCTGGGCCATTCGTCGCACCGGGCTCAATCATTCCACGACCCGCCAGAGCCCCCCCGATGAGCACCCTTGGCCGACAAAGAGCCAACTCAACCCGAGAGCCATGGTAGTGAAGGTCCGTCGGCCCCGAGGCGATGTAGGCCAGGTTCTCGAGTACGGCCGGCGAGATTGGCTCCCAAAAAAGATGCGCGTCAAGTCGACGCCCAAGCGTCGTCGCGGCTGCGGTCAAGGCGATCAGATGGCCAGAACCGAGGGCCCCCGCCGAGATCCAACGTTCCTCTCGAACAAGCGGAGGACTCGCCAGTACATAGTCAAGTTTTCGGACCTTGGTGCTGCCCTCCAGTTCATGAAGTTGGTCGTCGCGTTTGAACCCCAGCCAATCGAGGCCCAACTCCCACGCCAAAGTAGGAAACTCCTGAAGCGGTGAAGGTTTTTCGACCCATCCGAGCCGAGAGATCTGACCAAGAGCGTCGTAGCTGTCCTGCAGCTCGGCATTTGGCTTGGGCCTGCCGACCTTGGGGTCTTCAGAACTCATTGTTTGGTGCTTTCAAGCCGCTTCTCACACAACCGCCGCCATCGTTGTACCCGCTTGTCTTTTTTGTGGGATCCACCCGCGGCGAAGCAATCTTTCAGTCGACCCATTTCCCAGAGAGCGCGAACCCGCAGAGCCGCCAACTCGCCCTTGTCCTGCCAACAGCTCTTCGGCGACAGTTGGGTCAACAACCGACTCCAACTTCGTTCTTTGATTGAGGATGCCACCCGTGCACGAACCGCTACACATTGGGCAGTCATCACCGAGGAAACACGAGCGCGCGCCGATTTTTTCTCCCGGCTCCTCGCAGACCGTTCTTGGTCCGTGTGCACAGACGCCTGGGACTCGGGCGGGGCTCCGAGTTCACGTTCCTCCGCGACTTTGTTCCCCTCGCTCGTCGACCGCCTCTTTGCGGGGTCCGTGCCTGGGGCAGCGAGAAGAGCTCGGCCGGGCAGGTCCGAAGAAGCCACGTTCACGATACTCACAGCATTCGCGGGCACATCTTCGGCCGCCATCGACCTCGATTTTTCCAATTCAACGATTCCTCCGGGGCTGAAAACAACCAGGGCGACCGCGATGGCTGCAATGGCTGCAATGGCTGCGACGGCAACGGCGCCGTACCGCCAATCGGTCCACGCTCGATTTTTTCGCTCCGCGGCATTCGCGGTGTCCGACGGAAGGAATGCGGGCTCCGTCGCCGAAAACTGCTCCCGAGTCTCCGCGTCTGGACGGCTCGAGACGGGCGCCGGCACCTCCACCGTTGGCGAGGAATCTCGAGGAAGTGAGCGAAGCACCTCGTCGATCCGAGCAAGAAACACGCCCGCGTCAGCCGGCCGTTTTTCAGGATCGATCTCGAGACAATCGGCGATCAAACGATCGAGACGCTCGGGAATCTCGGGGCGATAGCATGAGACTCGCGGTGCCTTCTCGCTAGATTTTCGCGCCATCACCTCGACCATGTTTTCTGAGTCGAAGGGTGTTCGCGCGATCAGCAACTCAAACAGAATCACTCCCATCGCATAGATATCGAAGCGCTCCGAAGGGTCGTGGCCCCGCGCCTGCTCAGGCGCCATGTAGTGCGGAGTCCCAAGGGCCTGCCCCGCGACGGTAATCCGGTCCTTCCCCGCGTCCGCCCTCGACGATGCCGAGATGCCAAAGTCCAAGACCTTCACGGTTTCACGTTCCCCCCTGCCGCGATCGACAAGCATCACATTGTCAGGCTTTAGATCTCGATGAATCACACCGACCTCGTGAGCGGCTCGGATCGCCCGGCCCACGTCCCGAATCACGTGACAGGCCCGGGCGACTTCCATGCAACCCTCGGCCTGGACCTCCTCGTAGAGATTTCGCCCCGTTAAAAACTCCATCACCAGGTAGAGCCGGTGGTCGGGGAGCTCTCCCGCATCGAAGACTTCGACAATGTTCGGGTGCCCGGCGGCACTCGCGGCACGCGCCTCGGCACGAAAACGTTCCGCGATACCCTCGTTGCGACTCCACTCGTGAGTCAACACCTTGATGGCAACATCCCGACCCACCGTCACGTGCTGGCCAAGGTAGACCGTCCCCATCCCACCTCGACCGATCTGAACGCACACGCGATACCGCTGTGCGATCACCGTTCCTTCTTCGATGTTCTCGGCAAGCGTGGCGTTTTGCTCGCGGTCCGATGCGTGATCTCCAGACCCGGCCGCCAGGGGCTCAGGCCCGAAGCCCCCCGATGCCGAGGTCGAGTCCACCGCCCCCTTCTCGCCTTCGTTGACAAAGAGTCGCGTGGCCTCGCCTGCATGGTGGCTTCCTGTCGCCTCGAGCATCAGCCTCGCTCGCCACTCGCCTTCGCGCTCGCGAGTATCGCCGAACAGATTCTTCATGAATGTCGCCAACTCCTCCTGCCCGGTCCCCGGTGCGTGGCGGGTCAACCAATCGCCTAAGGCGGTCATCATCGCCTCTGCCGTGGGCCACCGAAGATCAGGATCTCGGTCAAGGGCTCGCACGACAAGCGCATCGAGCTCGGCATCGACCCGCCCACTTCGTGAGCTTGGCGGCACGGCCTCGAATGCCGCGACCGTATCGGTGTCGAGCCCATCGCTCGCGCGTAGCGGCCGCCCGGTGAGCATCTCCCAGAGCACGGCCCCCAAGGAATACACGTCCGCCCGACCATCGAGCTGTTTACGAACCGCCTGCTCCGGGCACATGTAACCAACCTTGCCAAAAACAACCCCTGGCACCGTCAGCGACGATTTTAAGGTCGAGGTCGCCAGCCCAAAATCGGCCAAGCGCACCGCCCCTGCCCAATCGACCAGAATGTTCGAAGGCGAAACGTCGCGGTGGACGAGCGCCAAGCCAGGAAAGGTGTGCGCGTAGTGCAAACCGCGCAATGTCTCGCGACAGATCAGCACTGCCAAGTGAACCGGGAATGCCGTGCCGAGCTTTGCGCAACGATCCCACACATCCGCAAGATCTCGACCTTCGATCGCCTCCATCGCTATGTAGAGCTGACCATCAACCTCGCCCGCCGCTCGGACATCCACAAGGTTGTTGTGGTGCAAGCGGACCACGACCCGGGCCTCATCCATGAAACGGACACGGTAGTCATGGTCAGGAAGGTCGCCACGGAGCAATTTTACGGCGACCACCCGCCCCAGGGCCCCGCCTCCCTGGCAGCCCAAATAGACCGTTGCCATGCCCCCCTCGCCGAGGGTCGCCAACAGCGTGATGTCGCCCAGAACCCGGGGGGGGTTCAGGCGCTGAAGCGCGCCCATCACCATTTGCGGAAGCTACCACGCTGCCTCCAATTGCGAGTATTCTTTGCCGCCCCATGGCCGAATCCCACGCCGCACCAGGGATCCTCTACTACGATCCCAACTCGACGACCGCAAAACTCGCCACAGCCAGTCTACGACTCGCTGGCTACGCGGTCTACAACTGCAATTCCCGTGACCGAGCTGTGGGCCTATGCGAAGCGCATGGCCCCGAGGGCGACGGCACCTTGGTCGCCCTTTTGCTCGATGCGTCCGCGGACCCCAAGCTCTCGGCGGCGGTACTCGCGGCGCTTGTGCAACTCCCGGGGGCATCTGAGCTCCCCGGAATCTTGATGGTGAGCCGCCGCAACCCCAACCCTATCCCCGCAGCAGAGGGACTCCCTACTGTGCGCCGGCCCTTTAGCAGCCCCGCGCTCCTCAAGGTCATCGCGGAGACCCTGGCCACCCACGGCCGCTCCGCCCCCTCCAAACGAGAGCCGGCGGCGAACGGGGTTCGCGAACAGCGCTTGAGGGCCTTGCTCGAAAAGCACCTCCCGAAGCTCGATATTGACGCGGCCTCACTGTCCACACTTCTCTCGGAGTTGGATGTCTCCGACGACCTTCCGGCGCCGTCCGGCGATGAGATCCTCCAGGCAAATCTTGCCTCGATGCCCTTCGATGCCCTCCTTGAGATGCTCGCCAACAACGGCACTCGCGGGGTGCTCTCGGTCGAACACGGCAAACGACGTGGCCGTCTGTATCTCGACAAGGGCCGCATTCGCCTCGCCGACTATCGCGGTGGCGACGAAGACCTCAAGTTTGGCCGTTTCGTTGTGGAAGGCGGATTCATGCGCGACGAGGAGCTAGAAACTTTTATTGTCGGACGCGATCCAGAAGGCCGTCCGCTCGGACAGCGACTCGTCGACGGCGGTTTTCTAACCACCAACGACCTCGCCGAAATTCTCGTCGCGCAAGCTCGCGAAATCACCTGCCACCTCCTGACCTTTCAAGAAGGGATGACCAGTTTTCGACCCACCGACGAGCTGCACCCCATGGCCGTCGCCGCCCTTGAGACTTCGACTACGGAGCTAATGGCCGCTGAAGCCCTCTTGGATGGTCTGCGCCGCCTCGATGAGCGGGCGACCATGGGTCCGCACATGCCCGAAGTGGAGGACGTCTATTTGCGCCTCGACGAGCAGATTGCCAAGATCGGCCGCGAGACCCTCGCGCGCGAGGAGCTCGGCGTCCTCGAACTGATCAACGGTCGCCACAACGTCAAGGAGGTCGCTCGCAAGACCCGAACTGGTACCTTCGCGGTCGCCAAGATTCTCTTCCGTCTCGATCGATCGAGCCTCGTCCGAAAACGAGTAACTCCCGTGGTCGTCTAACCCGCCCGAGGATCCGGCTTCGCGCCGCGGCGATCGACCTCCGCAAGCAGGGCCATGACGATTTTGTCCTCAGCGCGACGACGATAACGCGCGCTCAGACGAGCGTTGTCGTGAACATTGATCAGGATCGAGAAAGCGATCTTCACCGTGCCGATCTCGTCCGTGATGACCCCAGAAAACCCAGACACCCCATCGAGCGTCCCGGTCTTTGCGCGAACACGCCTGTGGGTCTGACGCAATCGGGCCCGGACCGTCCCCACCTCGCCGGAGATCGGCAACGCGTCCAAAAGCCCGTACCCTTGCGTTTGTGTTCGGTGCGCCGCCGCCATGAGGTCAACGATCCCAGAAGTTGTGAGTCTCCCGACCGAGCTCATTCCTGAGCCGTTCTCGAAGACGATCGAATCGGAGCGATTTCCCAAGGCACGCCAATAGCCGTCCAAAACGCGCCCACCGTTGGCCCAGTCACCTGGTTCTCCGGTCATTCGCCAACCGAGGGTACGAAGCAATTGCTCCGCCACGAAATTGTTTGAGTATGCCAACTCGCCCTCGACGATCTCGAGCAATGGAGCAGACTCGTGCAAAGCGACCATCTCGGGCCGACCTGCCGCCTCGGTGACCCCCCCACGTGACACAGGAAGCTCCGCGGTCCCGGAGCGCAGTGCGATCAGCTCTGAAAAGACCGTTCCCGCGTGTAGACCGGGGTCGACAACGCGTCGCCGAACCCGAACTCGCCTTCCGGGCTCGATATGCCCCCGCACCACGACCACCGTTCGTTCGGACCGCGAATCGGATAGTGACGAACGAGTGTCGACGTACAGAGGACCTGAGCCGCCGTCGGCTCGGTTCGCCAAGAGAATATGCGAGCCTGCCGGAAAGACCTTGACCGACGGCTTCTCCCCTCGTCGGAGACCCCGTACTTCGATTTCGACGGTGTTAAATTCCAGACTCAGGGCGCCACTCGGGGCCTCATAGGACACCCCCGGACCCGTCGCATGAAAGCCTGGCGCCCACCGCCGGGGTGAAAATGCGCTGTCATCGACTACGATCTCTTCAAGATCCCCAACGCGGACGTTGTCGATCACTTCGTCCGCCAAACCCCGCATCGCATCCATATCGAGACTTGGATCACCATGCCCCACCAGGTACAGCCTCTTGCCCACGAGCAATACCTCCGTACCGAATCCGTATTCCGGCCCCAGTAGATCGAGCGCAGCTGCACTTGTAAGCAACTTTTGATTGCTTGCGGGATTGAGCAGGGTGTGACCGAGGTGGTCAAAGACCGATGCCCCGCTCTCAAGGTCGCGCACGTGCACAGAAATTTGTGCGCGTGCTCCGATGGCCGCGATCGTCCGCTCGATGAGGGTTCTAAATTCGTCGGCACCCGACCCGACAAAAACGGGGTTGCGGTCGACGGCTTCACGCTCGACCCGATATCCCGCAATACGTCGCGAAAATGCAGCCAAGTGTGTCTGTAGGTTGTCCTCCTCGTCCGCCTCGGGAACGACATCTGGAACAACGAGGTAGGAATAGCTCACCGCTCTGGCAGCATCAGCGTCCGAGAACAAGATTTCCGCAGATCGCGCGAGCGATGGACACAGCGACAACGGAACCACAAGACAACCGATCAAAGTCGCGGTTATGGCGCGACTTTGGTGGCCTATGGCCTCAATTCTGAAAAAGCGAAACATCAGACGTTCGACATGGTCCATTAGAGTGTGCAGCCCCAGCGCGGCCAAGCAAGGCGGCCCACCTTGGCTACAGAACCAGACCCCGTGTACACAGATGGTATTTAGGCGCCCTCGATCTCGGGCGATGCATGCTGTGACCATGGAGGGCACAAAAATACTGGTGGTCGACGACGACACGTCCGTTCGTAGAGTCGTTTGCGCCATCCTTGAGCGGGACGGTTTTCGCGCACGCGGTCACGAATCTGGATTTGGGCTCGCCATGGAAGTCCGTCGATTCCAACCCGCGGTGCTCATCTTGGACATCTCCATGCCCGGGCTTCGAGGCGACTATGCGCTACGAGCGCTCAGTGAGAGCACCCCCACCGGAGGTGAGCCTGCCCGACCCCAGATCATCCTCTTTAGTGGCCTCCCCGTCGACGATCTGGTCGCCATGGGGATCCGGCTCGGGGTGCGAGTCCTCCACAAACCCGCGCTTCCCGCAGACATCGTTCAAATTGTCCAAGAGTGCATTCAGGCCGACGCGGATCTTCGGTCGACCCCATAGGTCCGAGCGGTCAACGCGAGATCCCTCGCGTCTCGTTGCGGCCCGCGGCTAGGCGCAAAGGGGGCAAATCCCCAGTCTTGCGGCATTCTGTGCCTCCTGAGGGGTATCGAAACGTTGATATGTGCCCACTTCAGCCTGCTCGCAGTAGGAGATCAACGTGTATGGACCGCTGCCCACCACAACCTGTTCCAACTCATCTCCGTGGGGGGCCCTTCGACTGCGGGAGAGCGAACGTTTTTTCGACAATCGGGATGGCTTGTTCATCGTACCCGTCCATCGGCCGTCCGACGAAGGTCGTTGCACAAGACCTCGACAACGACCGAGAACAAAACCGTCGGGCCTCGACGCCTCAGAGACGAATATCGACGTGGGACTGAGCGCGTAGACGCTCGTGCAGCTCTTGCTGAGATCGCTTGCGAGCGTCGGCATCCAAGCGTTGCGAGATCGCTTCTTTCGCCTTGTCGTAGCTAAGCACTGAGGTCTCCTCAACGCTCACGACCTTAAATACCAGGTACCCTTGAGGCGTATTCAACGGACCTATCGCCTGGCCCTCACGGACATCAAAGAGAGTGTCTCGGACCACCGGGGCGGCCTTCCCCCGATCGTAGTCAAAGGGCTCCGGGCGTTCGGTGATATCCTTCGCAACGGTCGAAGGTTTCTCGCCCGCGCTCAAACGGCGAGCGACCTTCTTCGCGGTCGCAAATGCGGCGTCATCGGCAACCGAACTGTTGTCTTCCGGCTTAAAACGAAATCGAATCACCTTTACGACGGCGTCCTCGGTGCCAATCATTTTTGTATACTCGGCACGAATCTGGGCCTCGGTCACCGTGTATGGCGCGAGGGTCGTCTCCAGCTGATAGATGACAATGTCCTCGCGCAGCTTCGTGAGATACTCGTCCCAACTCGCAAACTGCCCGCTGCTCTCCACCGCGCCCTGGAGCTCATCCACCTCCATCCCGTAATTTCCCGCGACGTTCTTTAGGTAGGTCTGAAGCTGCTGCTCAGAGGCCTCTACCTGCAATCGCGCGCCTTCGCCAAGCACGAGGCGACGACCGATGAAGCGGTCCAGCGATGCGGGGCGCATCTGTTCGAAAATTTGTTCGACCTTTTGCGGGTCGGGATTTGCGCCCAGCTTGTTCAGCGCCTGAAAGACATCCTCGTCGGTACGGACAAAATCCTCGAGCTCACTGCTCAAGATGATCTCATCGTTCACGACCGCAACGATCCGATCGAGGATCATAGGCTCGGCGAAGCTTGGGCTGGGCAAGACGGCCGCACCAGTCACAAGACCCAGCGCAGAAAATCCCAGCGCTAATCGAAGTTTGCGCACGCACGAGGTGTAGCAAGACCCGCGCCTCGAAGCGACTGCGCACACCCCTTGGATCTCAAGGGATCTCAGACCCCTCTGAATGAGGATCTTTGCCCCGCTCACGGGGGCTGTTCGGGGTAGCGCTCGGCGAGCTCCGCCAAGATTTCCAAGCGAAGCGCAGGATTGCGCCTCTTGCGCATCCCAAGGAGCACAGCCTCTCGAACCTCAGGGTCGGCCAGTGTTCGAAGCGCATCGCCCGTCGATGTCTGAACTGCCCCCACCATCAGCTTCGTCCCCACCAAGACCGGAGCCGCGAGCCAATCGCCAGGCCCGATCTCGGGCGCAAAAAGCATGCGGTGAAACAGAGGAAACTCGGCGAAATTTGCCGACGCCGGACGGGTCGACTGGATCTCACCGAGGTCCTCCAGCTGCACTTCTCCGGCCCGTAGCTGCGCCAAGGCGGACGCTGCATCTGCGATGCTCTCGAAACTGACGCCACGAAAACTCCGTTGTTCGTCGGTTCGAAAGCGATCGTGCATCGATGCAAATTCCTGCTGCATCGCCCGAGAGTCACGCGCAAGCGCTTCGAGCGGTAAACGACGCTCCAACTCCGCCGCCATTTGCAAGGTCGCGAGTTCTTCGTTAAGCATCCATTCAACCCGCGGGTCGTCTCCCAGGCCGGCGTCGATCGCTTCGAGTTCGAGCAAGGCCTCGATCATCTTCGTCTCGAGCAGGGCCCGCTGTCCGAGGCTCCCACGAAAGCGGGCTTGTCCGTAGGCCCCGAGCTGAGCCTGCGTCGCGGCAAGCGCCTCGGCGTCGATGTTCCGGTCTCCGACCCTCGCCAGTGTCCCTTCCCGAACCCGGTCGACCTCAGCACCGCAAGCCACGAGGCTGGCAGCTCCGATCACCAACAGCCAACGCCAGAGCCCGCGCGTGCCGTCACGACCAGGTTCCGGCATCGCCGCAACGTAACCCCTGCATCGATCAGATCGATCGGATCGGGCAAAAAGATTCATGTTCGCGCCCACTCTAGCGGCTCGAAGGCGTCTCGAACATACCCCTTGCGCGAGAAACACGCAGCCTCGTCCCAAACTAGGACGAATTTAGTGCTTGCGCACGATGAAACATTTCAACGTTTTGGTCGAGGAGAGAAAGGGCATCGAGAGCCCGTCTCCCGATGACAATCTCTAGGAAAAACCCATGGCTCAACATCAGGAAAACACGATCGAGACGCGAGGCAAGAAAAAAAGTGCCCGCAATGCCACTGGAACCACCCACCTCGGCGCCTATCTTCAAGAGATCGCGCGCGTCTCGGTTCTCGATGCCGAGCAAGAGAAAGATCTTTCGGCGAAAATCGCGCTGCTTCGAATCTCGTACTGGAAGGCAATCCTCTCCTATCCGCCCTTCATCGAAGCCATCGCCGAGTTCATCGAGGCCCGGCCCACGCCGTTCTCGGGCGAGGACAAGGACCCTCCGGCAAAGGCCCTCGATGATGCTGTTCGGCACTCCCGAGCGTACCGAGACCGAGAGACACGTGCCCATCGCGACGCCTACGAAGCATCCAGGGAAAAACTCGCCGAGGCGATGGCTTCTGCCGATCTCGATGACGACCTCAGCGACGAAATCGCGGCCGATCTCGAAGCGATCGATGCCAACCGAAAAGAGGGTCTCTCTCTCGACCTGGTCTGCCCGCCCAGGGGCAGCCGCCCCTTTGCGTCCTACGTCCACCGTGTCCGCGCATGCTCCACCGCCCTTCGCAGCACCAAAAACCGATTTGTGCGGGCAAACCTTCGCTTGGTAGTTTCAATCGCTCGCCGTTTTGACCACGGACTGATGCCGCTTCAGGACCTCATCCAAGAGGGAAATCTCGGGCTCATGAAGGCGGTGGATCGTTTTGATGGCGCGAGAGGCTTTCGTTTCTCCACGTATGCGACATGGTGGATCCGGCATGCCGTGAACCGTGCGTTGGCCAACAAGGGCAGAACGGTGCGGCTGCCCGCGCACGTGTCGGCCGACCTGCAAAGAATCGGTCGTGCCCGTCGTGAACTCGAAACACGCGCGGGACTTCGGCCCACAACCATTGAGCTAGCAGAAAAGACCGGCCTCAATCCGGTGCGGATCCGAAAGCTTCTCGACCTGACACTGGAAACAACGATGAGTCTCGACACTCCGATGAGCGACGACGACCGGCGCAGCCTGGTCGAACGCATCCATGACCCAAATGCTGCGGAACCGACAGAAACCCTCGAGCTCAACGCAATGAGCGCCATTTTGCACGACTCGCTCGAATCCCTCGACGCGATCGAGGTGGACATCCTTCGCAGACGTTTTGGAATCGAAGGCTCCGTCGATTTTGAGCCCATGACGCTGCGCGAGCTCGGTGAGCGCCACTCTCTCTCGCGCGAACGCATCCGTCAGCTTCAAGAACGGGCAATTTCGAAGCTACGCCGTGAATTTCAGCGGCGAGAGGCTGCATAGTGCCCGTGCGCGTACTCCCCAACACGTGGCGTCCCCGGCGCCCGATCGCAGCGCGTGGGCTCCCCCCATCGTCGAGGTCGACGAAACAAAGAGGCCAAAAAATGGCTCAAGGGAAGGCTGAATGCGGCCGATAGTTGGATCATGGGAAGCGCGCCCAAAACACTGCTGAATAATGGCAACGCCACGGAGGTTGCCTGGGAAGAAGGACTTGCATCCTTCGTCACCCATCCTGGGGTCGGCCGGGTGTTGTGCGTGGGCGACAATCTGATCGGCCCGATCGAAGGTATCTTACGAGGTATGAAGTATCAGGTTGGCCGTCTGGGTCTAAACACAACGCTAGAAGCGCTTCCCCAGGCTGCCGCCACCTTCATTCCTGATCTCATCTATGTCGCCGTGGAAAAGTCCCGTGGATTCGGCATGAAAGCGCTCGAGTGCCTCGCCCAGGATCCCCGAACACGTGAGCATCCCTTGGTGGCCATGATCCCGGAGGACACAAGCGACACGGTGATCGAAGAGGCCTATTCGCGCTCGGGCTGTGATTTTTATCGTCTCGGCCATACCTCCGTCGAGTTGCTCGCCCGGACTCATCTACTCGTGCGCCTCAGCAAGCCGAGTTTTGGGCTGCTCGGCGAAAACTCAGAGGGTTCCCGGGCCCCGTCGATCCGTGCGGCCAACGATCCCAGCCATCGGCCGGTGGATATCCGCGACAGCACCAGCGGACTTCACTCGCTGGAATATTTCTACCATCGCCTCGCCGGCGAAATCTATCGCGCACGTCGATACGGACGGGCGCTCTCGGTCGTCGCCTTGCGCTGCAAGGCGGCCGAAAACGACGGAGAGACATCAATGCTCGCCGCGACGATCCTCGCCGACATCCTACGCGACTCAGATGTGTGCGCCCGTCTGCGTCCAGATGTTTTCGTCGCGCTGCTTCCCGAAGCCGACGCTGACGCTCGCGATGGAATCCACGCGCGACTGAGCCATCTTCTCGCGCAGGCGAAGCTCCGGAGTACCGTCGGCAGCGCAAGCCTCGACGAGGACGGCATCTACGCCGCAGATGAGCTCGTTCACCGCGCACTCGCGGCGGCCTTGTCCGCGGAGTCCTGAGTCGGGCGCTCCTCGTCTGGGCCCGCGCAAGAAACCAAGAATACTTCTATAGTGGCTCCGTGCTGCAGACATTCCTGGACCGTTCTCCCGAAATTCATCCCACCGCGTACGTACACCCCGCCGCGGTGTTGATCGGCGCAGTCTTTGTCGGTGAGGAGTCAAGCGTTTGGCCCAATGTCACCCTTCGCGGCGATGATGGACCGATTCGAATCGGGTCCCAAAGTTCGATTCAAGATGGCGTGACGGTTCACTGTTTTGAAGGTGTCTCTGTGCCGACCATCGGCTCTCGTGTCACAGTCGGACACAACGCGATCTTGCACGGCTGTACGATTCACGACGACGTGCTCATCGGTATGGGCGCGGTGGTGCTCGACGGCGCAGTCATCGAACAAGGAGCGATCGTCGCGGCCGGAACGCTCGTCCCGCCGCGCAAGATCGTCCGCGCCGGAACCATGGTTCGCGGAAACCCGATGACCCCCTTTCGTGATTGTGGCCCCAAGGAGGTCGAATTGATCGAGTACTCGTGGCGAGCCTACGTTCGCCGGGCGGCGCAGTACCGGGCAAACGCAGTCTAGGTTCGGGCAGCCTCACCAAACGAAACGCGGGCCGTGACGCCAAAACTTCGGCGTCACGGCCCGCGTCGCCGCGATGGCCCTCGTTAGGCCCCTGAGCCTAAGGGTCTGACGAGGGGCCCGACGAAGCCGTCTCGGACGAAGCCGTCTCGGACGAAGCCGTCTCGGACGAAG
>CAYTFJ010000080.1:0-3838 GCA_964437075.1 uncultured Nannocystaceae bacterium | reverse complement strand
CCCGACGAAGCCGTCTCGGACGAAGCCGTCTCGGACGAAGCCGTCTCGGACGAAGTCGGCTCGCCCGGATCATCTTTTGCTTTGTCGTCTTCAGCCCGGGCATTTTCTTGCGCGATACGCTCTGAATCCTTCGCCCAATCGAGATCCGAAGGCTTTGGCTTCCGAATGAAGAGCAGGTAGAGCCCCGCGCCCACGAAGGCGAGCGAGAAATACTGGGCGGTCGTGAGCCCGGCGTAGCGGACGTCCGGCATCGACACTCCCGGGGTGACCTCGGTCTCGCGCAAAAAGTCGAACCAGAACCGGGCGAAACCGTAGGTCGCCGCAACCAGACCGGTAAGCCGACCTGGGAGCGCCTTACGCCAGTCGTACACAAAATACACAAACAGGGTCAGGGCACCGACCGCCAAGAACTCCATGAGCCCGAGATCGTAGCGAAAGACTCCCTCCCCCACGGCGCAACAGTCGGGGTGAATGCCGCTCCCGCGGCCCCGTAAGAACCATTCGCTCTTTCCCGCGGCCTCCGCCGCCGTGCATGCACAGCCTTGCCAGGGCCCCACGGCCATGAAGGTCTCTTCTGTGACGATTCGTCCTGGATGATCGTGGACCAACGAACACGCCAGCCGGCCGAAGCACATGCCGAGCAGCAGTCCGAAGATGTTCATGTCCGCATAAGGCAAAATCGGCTGCTTCCGGCGCTTGAGAAACCACACCATGCCGATGCCCGCGCCAAAGAACCCTCCCACGCTCGACAGCCCGCTCCAGAGCATGAGCAAAACAGTCGGATCTTCTCGGACCCGCTCGGGAAAATAAAACAGGACCGAGACCTCGTGCGAGATGATGAACCCAAACACAAGCACCCAGCGGATCTGGTCGATCGCTATGTACTCGTCGAGGTCCTTCGCTTTGGCGTAGAGATCCACCGCTCGGTTGATGCCCAAGAGCACGCCGACAGCGACCAACAGGCCAAAAACTTGGATCGGAAAGGAATCACCACCAGCAAAAGGCAACCAGTCCGGGAGGACGAAGTTCTTTTGCGGGGCGACGACGTAAGGAATTAGGCCCTGCATCGGAGCGCGGACCGTAGCGCATGGTCCGAGTCGGCGCAAAATCAGCGACGCGAAACCCGCCCATGGCAGGACATCAACATTGCAACGCGCTCAACACGCAAGAAACCATCCGCCGGCGGAAAAAAGAACCGATGGTAGCGTAGGGGCCATGGTCGCTGCCCCTCACGCACGGAGCCTGCCGAACCTCCTCGCGGCACTCTTCTTGGCACAGGTCGCATGCCGCTCCACCGAGCCGGCCTCACGAGCCGTTGCCGGCACAGCAGGGGCGAGCGCCGCGACATCGGTGCCCGCAAGAGAACGGCTTTCCGCGCCGATCCAAAAATCGAGCCCTGGCGCCAAAAACGAAATTGCCGCGCGATGCAGCGCGGACACGGACTGCCCTGAGGAAGGACGCTGCGAAGGTCAGGGCTGCGGTCCCATGCAGGGGCACTGCGTGTCCGGCTCCCGGATCTGTACGACCGACCTCGCGGCCTATTGCGGCTGCGATGGCCAAGAATTTCAAAGCTCCGGCTCCTGCCCGCGGGCGCGATACGCCTACCGCGGAAGGTGCAAGCCGCCCCAAGCCGCGGGTGCCCCATGCTCGGCCGGCGAACAATGCCTCAGTGGGTTTTGCGTGGGGGACGCTCTGGAGGCCTGCACCCGCGACCCACTCGGCACCTGCACAAGCGACCCACCAATGTGTACTCGCGACCTGCGAAGTTATTGTGGGTGCGACGGGGCGCCCTTCAGAGCCTCGGGGTCCTGTCCAAACCGTAGCTTTCGTCGGCGCGGCCCCTGCTGACGGCTCTGGCACTCGCACTTTTTCTCGCGAACGCGGTCGGTCGGCGATTGCGCCCGCCCTTCAACGCCATCGACCCCATGCGAACCACAGCCGGGTCGACGTCCTGAGAACGTATCGCCAGTGCCAAACGTGGGCTTGCAGTCCCCCCAAAGCTGTGCAGCGACACACTGAGATGGCAGGCCCACAGCTTCGAGCACATCGTGCTCGACATCCGCCCGCGATGCCGCGATCCACTCACGAATGGCCTCCGCCTCAGGTCATCGAGAAAAGCACCTTCCGACGCACCGAGATGCGAGCGGGCCCATGTGTCGAGATCCCAGGCCAGCGCGGCATGGCGAGCCTCATCGGCGGCAATCTCCGCCATGGCCGCGCGCATCGACGCAATCTTGGCAAATCGGGCCTGATGTCTGCCGACACGTGCCGCCCAGGTCTCTCGAACACATCCCTCGACAGCATTCTCGGAAGCGACGGCCAAGCGCGAGCGACCTTCGAGACGCGCCAAGTGAGTCCACCAAGTAGGATCGGACCTGTTACCTATGTCTTGACATGCACAGGTGCCTGACGACCACGTGCGTATTTCACCCATCGTGATCACCCTCAGCGAAGCGAAGCGGGGTGTTGGGGTTACTGGTTCAGGTTGCTCTCCTCTTTGCGGCGCGACGGTCCGCCGATCTTGAGTCGGTACGCATTGCGGAGACGATCACAGATCGCGTCAGCGGTAGTGGGGGCGCCTAGGTGGTCGTGCCAGGTGTCTGTAGGGTACTGGCTGGTCACGATGGTAGAGGACGACCCGTAGCGATCGTCCATGCTCTCGTTGGGGTCCCGCCGCTCACGACCTCCGATCTTGGCGAATCCCCAGTCGTCGAGAATGAGCACCTCGGTCTTGGCGAGCTTCGTCAGGAGCCGGTGGTAGCTCCCGTCCGCATGCGCGAGAGCGAGTTCGTCGAAGAGTCGTGACATCCGGCGGTACAAGACTCGGTGGCCTTTTTCGGCATGCCTGTTGTCCGAGAGCGCAAGCGAGGTAGCTCTTTCCGACACCTGTCATCCCGGTGATCACGACGTTTGGATGCATTGTGATCCACTTGCAGGTGGCGAGCTGACGGACCAGATTCTTGTCAAATCTTCGTATCGCGGCATAGTCGATGTCCTCAACGCAGGCCGAGGCCAGTCGGAGCTTGGCCCGCTTCAGTTGGCGTTTCATCTTCTTGTTTCGCGGTGTATCCATTCGGCGTCGACGAGCAGTCCGAGGCGTTCATCGAAACTGAATTTCCCGATGTCGGAGTCCTTCTATTGTTCGAGCCATGCCTCCGCGAGTCCGGGCATGCGCATCCGGATCATCTTTTCGTGGGTCGCTTCTTGTAGCATCGCTGTCGTCTTTCTTGGTTGGTCAGTGGTCGTAGCCAGGGCCACGAATGTTATCGTGGTCGACTGTCGGTTGGGTTTCTTCGGGCGCGGCATCGACTGCATCGAGACCATTTTTCAGCACGCCTTCGACGTGGCGATAGGACCTCGCACCGACGACCAGCGACTTGGCACACGCGGCTTCAAGCCGGTCGTCGCCGTACATCTTTGCGAGGCGCAAGATACCGAGGCAAGAGCGGTAGCCCTGCTCTGGATGTCGACGCTCGCGGAGGATCACGGTAACCAGCCCTTCGGTATTGGGTCCGATCGTCGCGGCCCATGTGCACATCCGTTTCGGCGTCCACTCCAGATGCGCTCGATGGGACTTCGGCATGTGCTCGCGCGTGGTCGTGAATCCTCTTTGTCTTCGACTGCGAATGTGCGAAGTGCTCGGGACCGAGGAACATTGGACGATACGCCAGGAACGAAGTGCTGCGATCGTCACACGGATCGAGAACTGGATCGACGAGCACGCGGGCGAACATCCACCCAAGAGCGCGATGGGACGGGCGACGACCTACGCGGTCAAACAACGGAAGCGACTTCGTCGTTTCCTTGAGGATCCAAAACTCGCACTCGACAACAACTA
>CAYTFJ010000079.1:0-20168 GCA_964437075.1 uncultured Nannocystaceae bacterium | reverse complement strand
TCGCCATCGCCGTCGCCGTCGCCGTCGCCATCGCCGCCATCGCCATCGCCATCGCCATCGCCATCGCCTTCGCTGCGGCCGTCTGCGAACACCGGGGGCTCATCCGATTCGCTACAGCCGGCAACCAACAAAAGCACCCCAGCAATCTTGAGCCCAATTCTCCTGCGCATCATGAACAAAGGGTATGCCGCAAAGCCGTGTTGACGCCAGACAAACTTGGGCCTCTTTTTGTGGGGTCGAAAAATTTGAGAGCAGATCTGGGAGCCGCAGTCTCGGTCGTGGGAGACGGGAAAGGCTGGGCGCTGCCCACAAGGGTGGGTCCATGACGTGTTGGATTGCGATTGGGCTGCGGTTGCGGCCGGACATGGGGACCCGAAGAGGGCCGGTGTGGCGGGTCACCGCCTTGGTGAATTTTGTATCGAGCATACTTTTGAGCGAATCTGCGCATGAGTATTGAAAGGAACATCAGGAATGGTCGCTCCGCGTCGTAGAGAGGCTGCGTGCGCTCTCATGCCTTGCAAGCAGTCCATTTCGCGTGCGAAACTGCGCTCGTGCCCCTTTGGGGGAAATGAAAATACCATGCGCATGATCCTTGTAGGTCCGCCGGGAGCGGGCAAAGGCACCCAGGCTGCCCGACTTGTAGCGAGTTTCGGCATTCCACATATCTCTACAGGCGACATGCTTAGGGCGGCCGTCGCGGCCGGCACCGCGTTGGGAAAACAGGCGGACGTCTTGATGAAACAGGGCGCCTTGGTGCCCGATCTGCTGGTGATCGACCTCGTGCTAGAACGTATCGCCAAGGACGACGCAAAGGAGGGCTTCATGCTCGATGGTTTTCCGCGGACCCGTCCCCAGGCAGAAGCCCTGGGTGTGGCGCTGAAACGTGCGGAGACGAGTTTGGACTCGGTTGTTCTCATCGAGGTCCCGGACGAGCGAATCGAGGAACGAATTGTTGGTCGCCGCAACGATCCGGTGACGGGTACAATTTACCATGTGGAGTTCAATCCACCGCCCACAGAGATCGCAGATCGTTGTGTGCAGCGAGCGGATGACACCCGTGAGGCGTGCCGCGCTCGGCTTGCCAAGTATCATGCGGAAACAGCGCCAATCGTGCCGTTTTATGAAGAGCAAGGTCTGCTCGTGCGTGTTGATGGAATCGGGGACCCTGATGAAGTTGAGCTGCGCGTGAAGTCCGTTCTGGCGGGTTAACTGGAGAACGGTCACTCGCCCTGTCGCTTCTTCCGTGGGGGCGCTCGCGGCGAGTGTCGGGACTGCGGCAGGAGCAGGATGTAGGCGCTCGCTTCACGGGTTTGTTCATGCAGCGCTCAAGTTCGCCGGCGAGTCGGTCGATGTTTGGGTGTGGAGATCTCGAGGTGAATTCGCGTCAACTTCAGTTTGTGGCGCGGGCGTCGGCGATGGCGATCCCAAATGCCGAGGAGCTGGCACGAACCAGCGTGGCCATAGGCCAGGAACTCGCCAGGGAGAGGCCTCAAGCGGCGCTCGAGCGGCTCGAAATCCTGTGTGATCGAATGCATCACTTCCTGAATTTTGTTGGCTTGAGTGAGATTCAGCTTCGTTCTGTGGATGAGGAGCTCGCGGAGGCGCTGTTGGGCTTCAAGCACGACATTTTTTCGGGGATCGATGCGGCTCAGCATGCGCTGGTCGAGGGCAACCTCTCTCAGCTCGGCGTGGTCATGACGCGAGGGCTGTCCGTGAATTTGCTGCAGTATCGATCGCTCGGCGAGAGAGTTACGCAGGTCTTGGATGCGGGTCAGCAGGCCGCCTAGAGCGGTTGGTGGCTCAGTCGTCGACCGTTGGAGGGCGTCGAGTGGGTGGGGTGGGTATGCGGATGCTGCTGACCTCGATGATGGTGTCGGGTTGGGCCTGCGATTCGCTGCGGCGGTTGACTCCGCCGAGCATGCCAACCTGGATTTCTCCGGACTCGATCATCTTTAGCAAATAGACCTTGATGATCGAGGCGATCGCTCGTCGTGAAGGCGCGACGAGTAGGCTGATACCGAGGGCGTCGGTGAGGATGCCGGGGGTGATTAGCAGCACGCCTCCGACGAGCACCAACGCGCCGTTCATGATCCCATCGGTCGGAATGGCTCCTGTAGCGATGGAATCCTGCCAGCTGCGAAGGACTCGAAGACCCTCGTGTTTGGCGAGGTATGCGCCCGCGATGCCTGTTGTCATGACCAGCGCGAGAGTTGCTTTGAGGCCCATCGCATCGCCAAGCGCGACGAGTAGAGCCAACTCGATGAGGGGAACGATCGTGAAAATCGCAAAGAGTTTCTTACCCATGAGGGGACTCTCCTCGTGAGGGGTATGGATGGGGCGCTCGCCATGGCGGCTTCATGGAGTCGGCTTCGAGGTGAGGGAACAGGATTTCCGGGACACAGACTCGGGCGCCGATCGTTTTCAAATTTCCGTAGTGACCGCCGACCATTCGGTCGAGAAATAGCATCTCTTTGGCGACCTGAAAGGAGTTGAGGTGTTTCATGGCGCGAGGGATCAATTTGACGAGTCGCTCGTGAATGTCGGCGGTGGAAAAATCGTAGGGTTCGTGCCGAAGGAAGGGCGGAGCGATGGCATCGCGCCAGGCCTTATAATAGTCGGTGCCTGGCTTGGGCCCGGCGAGGCGGCGAAGGCCGAGTCCGAGGAGCGAGCGTTCGACTCCTTCGTAGTTCTCGTCGATCCCTGAGATCATAACATTTCGATAGTGCTGAACGATCTCTGGTTTGAGAGTCTTTACGCAGCCGAAGTCGTAAAGGACGATCGATCCATCCTTGCGCACGGCGAGGTTTCCGGGGTTTGGATCTCCGTGAATCCGGCCGTATTCGAAAATCTGGCTGCACATCATCGTGAGCAGATGCGCACCTATTCGATCGCGAGTGTCCTGATTATAGCCGCAGCGGCCCAACGTGTCGGTGCTGTCACCTCCGACGTAGGTTAAGGTGAGCACGCGTTTGGCAGAGCGTTCGGCGATGACCTCTGGGATGACCATCCAGCGATGTTGCCGATGAAAATCACCGAAGCTACGAACGTTGTCGGCTTCGTTGCAGTAGTCGAGCTCCTCATGGAGGCGGTCGCGTAGCTCGTGAAATCCGGCGTCGAGAGCCTGGCGACTGACCCGTAGCATTCCGCTGGCGCGCAGCGCGAGCTTGAGTTGATTGAGGTCCGAGTCGACCGCCCCATCGATTCCCGGATATTGAACTTTGACGACGACGTCGCGCCCATCGTCGGTCCGAGCCCGGTGGACCTGGCCGATGGACGCCGCCGCGAAGGGCTTACGTTCAAAATTTGCAAAGAGTCGGTCGGGGGATTCGCCCAGCTCCGACTCGATCTGCTGAGCGATGACCTCGAAGTCCATCGGGGGTGCTTCTTTTTGCAGTTTTGAGAGCGCATCTGAGAACTCCGCCGGCAGGATGTCGGAGGCGATCGAAGCCATTTGACCGACTTTCATAACTGCGCCCTTGAGTTCTCCCAAGGTTTCAGCGATCCGACGCCCCGCCGCCCGGTTGGAGCGCTCGCGTTCTTCGGCTGCCGAATCAGGGCTCTGGAACAGGTTTTTTACGCGCGTCTTGGCAAAGCGTCCCGCGACGGAGGCAGTCATCCCCGCGAGTTTTACGAAACGTCTTCCCCTGGTCGCTGGTCGGCTCAACGCAATTTAGAATCTGCCCCCTCAAAGGCCGCGGCGCAACCTGTGAAAAATGCGCGTCACCATCCAGGGCTCGGGTGATTAAGGGTCTAAGAACCCGTGAGGTAGATGGACTTTTTTTTGATTTCGCTGGGGCCCCGTCTCTTTCACCCGGGGGATACGCAGCGCGCTATGCGGATATTTCTCGTCAGGGTCGC
The DNA here is from genome assembly GCA_964437075.1 of uncultured Nannocystaceae bacterium. Classification (GTDB taxonomy): domain Bacteria; phylum Myxococcota_A; class Polyangia; order Nannocystales; family Nannocystaceae; genus CAYTFJ01. The sequence goes on along the minus strand of CAYTFJ010000079.1, from coordinate 16,310 downwards.
CACGGGCGAGTAGTGTCGCTAGCGCCTTCAGGGTGTGAATCTCGAGAAGCGCGGGTCGCAGAATGTTCGCGCTCTTGAAGCCGCGAATGTACCAAATCGCGTGCTTTCGGAACGACCGCAGCGCGAAGGCTTCGGCGGTGTCTGGGGTCTCGTCGCCCGCTCTTTGGATGTGTTGAACGAGGCTGGTCGCATGTTCAAGCATGACCTCGGCGACCTCCGCGAAATTTGGAAGCGGCGGAGCCTGCTCCCCGGAGAAGGCAGCGAGGAGTTCGCGGAAAAGCCACGGGCGGCCTAGGCATCCGCGGCCGATGATGACCCCATCGCAGGCCGTTTGTTTCATCATGGACAAGGCATCTTCGGCCTCAAAAATGTCACCATTTCCGAGCACAGGGATATGATGAATCTGCCGTTTTAGGGCCGAAATTGCTGTCCAGTCGGCCTCTCCACTGTAGAGCTGGGCCGCGCTTCGTGCGTGAAGCGCAACCGCCGAACACCCTTCTTCTTGGGCGATGCGACCGGCGGTGAGGTAGTTGTGGCTGAAGTCGTCGAGCCCAAGTCTGAACTTGACGGTGACGGGCACAGTCCCGGCATTTTCGACCGCGGATCGAATGACTTTCGTGAGTAGGTCCGGGCGGGCGGGCAAGGCGGCGCCCCCACCCTTGCGAGTGATCTTTTTCATCGGGCACCCGAAGTTCATATCGAGGTGATCGACGTGTCCCTCGCCGACCAGCCAGGCGACTGCTTGACCGATAATCTTGGGATCCGTGCCGTAGAGCTGAATGCTGCGCCGGACCTCTTTTGGATGAAAGCGGATGAGATCGAGGGTCCGACGATTTTGTTCGACGAGAGACCGGGCGGTGACCATCTCGCTTACACACATAGGGGCCCCAAAGCGCGCGCATAGCCTACGGAAGGGGGCATTGGTGATTCCGGCCATCGGAGCGAGCAGGACCGGCGGCCACACCTCAAGGTCTGAAGCGAGCGGGCGTCGTAGAACCAGGGCCGAGGAATGACGAGCCAAGGGGTGCTCCGAATGTGCTAGCTGTCCGAGCGGGATAGGTGAATGCGGGCGAGCGCGAGCAAGCGGTCAACTTCCTCTGGCTGGCTGTCGAAGCTGCACATCAGCCGAAAGAGATTCCAGTTCGGTTCACCGAAGGCATAGTATCGGTCGCCACCTGCGCGTAGTGCAGCGTCGAGCGTCGCAGGCAGTGAGACAAACACTGCGTTGCTCTCGCAGGGGAATCGCGGCGAGAGTCCGAGCGCGGTCAACCCCTCTGCCAGGCGCGTAGCGAGGGTATTTGCATGCTTTGCGTGGCGTAGCCACGCGTCGTTTGCCAAGGTCGCGGCGAAGGGTGCCGCGATAAAACGATGTTTGCTGAGCAAGTGACCCGTGCTCTTACGATGATAGGGGAAACGTCGGCACGCTTGCTCAAAGACCGCGCCGTCTCCCTGAGGAAAAAAGATCACGGCTTCACCGAATGCCAGTCCATTTTTTGTGCCGCCAAAGGAGAGCGCATCCACACCGGCGTCGCAGGTCAAGGCTCGAGGGTCGCAGCCGAGGGCCGCGACCGCGTTGGCGAAGCGTGCGCCATCGACGTGAACGGCGAAGCCGAGAGCGTGGGCCGCGTCACAGAGCGAGCGGGTTTGTTTAGGTGTGTACAGGACGCCCAGTTCCGTCGGATTTGAGAGCGTGAGCACGCCTGGTTGGGGCTGGTGGATGTCTCCACGGTCGTAGAGTCCGCGCCGCAGGTCCTCGGGGACGATTCGGGTCGCGTCGGTTTCGAGCGTCCGCGTGCGACACTGAGTGATGCGCTCGGGAGCCGTCGACTCGTCGCATGTCCAGTGGCTGTGCTTGTGGCACAACACGTAGTTCCAAGGATCCGTCAGTGAGGCGATCGCCAAGGTGTTGGCGGCGGTTCCGGTAGCGACCAGCTGGGTCTGGGATTGTGTTCCGAAAATTCGTCGAAATTGTGTTTGCGCGTTTTCGGTGTAGCGGTCCGTCCCATAGGCAGACACGTGGCTGCCATCGTTGGCTTCGATCAGAGCGTCAAGGGCCTCTGGACACAGGCCTGCGCCATTGTCGCTGAAGAAGCTGCGCATGGCCCGAGTCTACCCGAGTGTGATTCCCTTGTTAAACGACCTATGTGAGTTTCGTTGTCCATGCGCGAGCGACGAGGCGACCCGAAACGAGTGAAGCTCGTTTCGGTCCAGCATATTTCCCTGACTCCCGCTATACTGTGTGGGCGCGAAGGGTCTTGTTCGAACCACAACCGCGGCGGCGTCAAGCTGCCGCCCTCTGGAACCAGCCCAAGCGAGGAGATAAATCATGCCATCCGCAGTCGATCCGATGACAGCCGAAGTGGGAACGGACGTCGAGTCCCTTTGCAGCAAGTGTGGAGATGTCTGGCACATCGTCCTAACCAAGCAAGACGAGATGCCGGACAAGTGCGAGTGCAAGGAGTGCGGTCGCAAGCACAAGTTCAAACCGACGGATCCCGATCTTGTTGCCTTGATCAAGGCTCGCAAGAAGAAGACCACCAAGAAAAAAGCCACCAAGAAAAAGACGTCCAAGAAGGCGAGCACCAAGCTGCCGGAGGTCGTCATTGACGAGTCCCTCCCCCTTATCCCCTACGACATGCGCGCGACCTTTGAGGTCGCCGATCAGATCGATCATAAGAAGTTCGGTCCAGGCGTGGTGATGGAAGTCATCGAGCCCAACAAGATGAAGGTTAACTTCATCGAGGGTGGGGCGCGAACTCTCTTGTACGCCCATCAACGCAACTAGCCCTTCGAAGGGATTGGGCGACCGTTTGCCACAGCTGACTTGGTTCATTCCGGGTCAGCTGTTTTTGTTTGGGTCAGAGAGGAGAAAGCGGCACCAAGTTTGCAGCCGGTGCTGCCATGGTGAATAAGCGTCGAGTTCCACGTTTTTCCTGTCGGCTCCGGGTCCTGTATACGGACCACCACGAAAATGAAAAAATCGCGTTCGCTGCCGATGTGAGCAGCATGGGTGTGTTTGTTCCGACACCCAATCCAGAGTTTGTGGGCCGGACGATCGAAGTGATCGCGCGTCTTCCCTCGGGGAACGTTCAGTTGGAGACCGCGGTCGCGTGGTCCAATAGGCCTGAAGCTGGCGGAAAGGACCCGCGAGGGGACGGTTTCGGCCTACGCGTGATGCAAGCACCGGAGGCTTGGTATCGGTACTGCAAGACCTTGGAACGAGAACAGGCCTCTGTGGATCCGCTTGTGGCCTAGTGGGGCCGTCGATTTGGGGTGAAATCTAGGTTTTCAGCGGTACTCGACCTGCAGGCGATGTTTGCGCTCAGAGCGACAAGACAAGTCGCTCTGGGAGCATGGGCGCGGGTTTTGCAAAATTTTTTGTGCCCGCCGTCGAGTACGTTTCGGTCTCACAGAGGTTCTCCTGTAGAGTCTACCCGGCCGATTCTCGGACCCGGGACCTGCGCGTTACGTGCTCTTCGCCAGCTACGATTTTCTGCTCTTCTTTGTCCCGGTGCTGCTTGGGTTCTGGGCGCTCCGTAGTCGTCCCGTGGCTCGGACCGCACTGCTGGCAGTTGCTAGCTATTGGTTTTACATGGCCAGCGGCCGCCCGCCGGGCGAGACGCTGCCGACGCCCTGGTATTTCGTTGGGCTCCTGGGTCTCTCGACGGTGCTCGACTATCTGGTGGCGGCTCGGATTCATCGGCTGTCATCAAGCCCAGAGACAGGGCGGGTTCGGGCGCGGAACTCCAGCACCATTCGCCGCAACGCGCTCCTGGCCATGAGTCTTGTCGGCAATCTCGGACTTCTCGGCTACTTCAAGTACACAAATTTTCTGATCGAGGCCTGCACCGATCTGGCGAACAGTCTTGGCGGCAGTTGGATCGCTCCTCACCTCGATATCTTGATGCCGATTGGTATCAGCTTCTACACCTTTCAAAGCCTGAGCTACACCATAGACGTGTGGCGTGGACGGCTGACACCGGAGCCCTCGTTCCTCAAGTTCGCGCTGTTTGTTGTTTTTTTTCCCCAACTTGTCGCTGGGCCGATTGTTCGTGCGAGTGAATTTCTCCCGCAACTGCATCGCCGCCCACGCTTGACCGTTCGGCAGGTGGAGCAGGGGTTCTTCCGGATTCTTCAGGGCCTCGCAAAAAAGGTCTTGCTCGGGGATCTGATGGGGGCATTTTTGGTCGATGTGATCTTTGATGCGCCAGGCGACTACACGGCCGCTGAGAACCTGATCGGGCTCTATGCCTTCACGTTGCAGATCTACGCCGACTTCTCAGGATATTCCGATATCGCAATCGGTGTCGCGGGGCTCATGGGCTTTCGCATCCCTGAAAATTTTGACCGCCCATACCAAGCGACCCACCTCGGAGAGTTCTGGCGACGCTGGCATATCACTTTGTCGACGTGGCTGCGTGACTACCTGTTTTTTCCACTTGGCGGCAGCAAATGCGGGCCATTGCGCAGCTATTTCAATCTGTGGCTGACGATGTTCCTCGTGGGGATGTGGCATGGAGCCAGCTGGAACTTCGTTGTCTATAGCAATCTTCATGGCTGCGCGATGTTGTTCAACCGTTGGAACCGGCGTCGCGGGGCGCTTGGAGGTTGGGGGCTTTTGGGCTTGCTGCTCGTGGCAGCGGCATTTTTCGGGGCCGTTTATGCCCTTTCATTAAATGCTTTGGATCAATCGTGGCCCCAGTCGATGGTCTTGGCGGCGGCGGCGGGCCTGTTTTTCTTGCTCGTCGTTGTGCTTCCCGATCGGCCAGCTCTGGCTGCCGTGCATATTCTTTTGACCTTCCACTTTACCGTGTTCTCGAGAATATTTTTTCGTTCAGAGAACCTTGAGAACAGTCGGATGATGATTCGCAAGCTGCTTGATTGGGACGAACTGCGGGATCGCATTGTTGTCGCCGGCCATCGAGGTGTGGATTGGGAGTGGGTGAGGCCCGGGATTTGGCGGCATCCTGGAGCTTGTGAATGGGTTGAGTCCGCAGACTTGGTGGCATGGGTCGAGGTGCCTCTGTTGTGGATGGCGCGAAACCTGCTCTTGCTAGTCCTCGTGTTCGGAACCCTCTACCATTTTACACCGAAACGATGGGTCGATGAGGTGCTTGCTCCGCGTCTAGGACGACTCCCGGCCCCGGTTCTTGCGATCTTACTCGCTATATTGTGTGTGATGATCATGCACGTGCTCGATGGACCGCGGGCGAATATCTATTTTGCTTTTTAGCGATCATCAAAATTTCTACACGCCATGACCTCCAATCTCCCAAAGACCGAACAAGCGAGTGATACCCACACGTCGCGGATCGAATCCGAACACGCGGGGTTGTTGGAGGTGAAGGAACGGATTGGGCGTGTGGACCTCGCAGAAGCGGAGGCCGAAGAGACGCCGGGTGATGAACTCAGGACAACAGGCGCGGCCTCGGGTCTCGGAAAATTGTTCAAAACAATGACCAGTTTGGTCGTGCTGATCGCCCTGAGTTACGGCCTTCCGTCATGGGTGCGTGGGACTTCGGTCGGGGGGTTGAGCACGCCGATCAAGGCGCTTCAGCCATGGCAGCAAGACGAGGACTTCATTCCATTTTGGAATGTCATTGGGCGCGAGTTCATGGGGCATGGGACACGGGCAGAAAAAGATGCCGCAAAGACGCGAGAGTTCGAGGCGCTTGCTCGCTTGGCTGCGAACCACGAGCAAGCCGATATGCTGGCAGCCAAGGCACGGGCAGCCGAAGCGCGGAAATCCAAAACGCAAAAATCCGAAGTGCTGAATACGGACGGCTTGATTCCGGAGATGGATCTTCCGACCGCTGGCGACCGATATCCGATATATACCGTGGCCCCGGAGCATCGACCATCATCCAACGCGTTGCTGGAGAATGGTGAGGCGCTTCATGGTTTCTACGAAGCGCTTGCAAGTACGGATCTTGGCGTCTCTGGAGCGATCACCCGCGTCGGGCATTTTGGCGACTCCGTGCTGGGCAACGATGGGATCACCAGCGCGATTCGCCGACGCATGCAGGCTCGCTTCGGGGATGCTGGGCACGGCTTTCATTCGCTCGTAAAGTACGACGCGAGCTATCGCCATCGAGGTGTTCGTTTTGATTCTAAGACCCCATGGTTGCAGTGCTATATCATCCGAGGTTGCCGTGAAGATGGACGATACGGCTACGGTGGCAGCACGGTATGGTCGAATGATGCCGCCGAGAGTCGCTTCAGAACGTCGCTCAAGGGGTCGTTTGGGACGACGTTCTCACGTTTTGAGCTTTGGTACGCACGCCAGACATATGGCGGAAAGATTCGCCTCAAGGTCGATGATGCTCCCGCGTATCTCGTTGACACAAGGCTCTCTGCGAGCGAGAGCGAGAGCGATGTTCGTCCAGAACGCGGGCAGATCGAGGATGCCTGGGAGCTCCTGGAATTTGATGACGGCCCACACTCTGTGGTGGTCCGCGCTGGTGGGGGACGGAGCGTGCGGGCCTATGGGGTCGTCATGGAGCGCGAGGGACCCGGCGTGGTGTGGGACGGTGTTGCGCTGATCGGCGCCTTTGTCAGCCGCCTGCTCAATCAGGATGCTGAACATCTTGCGTCCCAGATTGCCCATCGAGATCTTGATCTGCTGGTGTTCATGTTTGGGGGCAACGATATGGCGAGGGAACGGGGAGTGTTGCGCGAGACGATGGCCCCCCTGGAGACTGAATACCGAGCGGCGATCGAACGCATGCGGGCAGGAAAACCGGGGATCGCATGTGTCGTCATGGCGCCCGTGGATCATGGTGAACGGGCGAAGGGAGGGATCGTGAGTCGGTCGGTTGTGCCGCGTATGGTTGAGGCTCAGCGTCGTGTCGCGGAGGAAGAGGGCTGCGCCTTTTTCGACACATGGACGGCGATGGGCGGCGATGGATCCGCGGCGCGTTGGTTCCGGTCCGATCCTCGTTTGCTCAGCGGAGATCTCGCCCACCCGACCTTGGCGGGGCACAACGTAATTGGGAGCATGTTTTATGATGCGTTGATGCGCGGATATGACGATTTTCGCAGGGATCAGGCCGGCAAGCCGATGCCGAAGAGATGATAGTTGCTCCAGTGCTCTTTATCGGACGGGGTGCGCTGCGAGCCACAGACGAACCGTTGGAAATGCCCACACGGCTTCACAGTAGCGACTCGTGGCGCGATCGAGTTTTACGTTGCTGTTGAGCAGGGCGCCGACGAGCGGGGTGAATGCCGCATCGACCATGTTCCAGCGGCCAAAGAGATAGGCACCATCACGGCCAAAGAGCTTGTGCGTGTCCGCCCACTGGCGAAAAAGTGGTTCGAGTCGCCCCTGTGTTTCTCCGGTCAGCACTTGTGGACCTTCCGCCAATACGTCGCGCAGCATCCACCATTGCGCGGTCAAACCGGCGACAAGCTCTCGGGCATGAAGCACGGTGGTGCGCTCTGTCGGCCACGTTCTCGCCTCTGGATTTCTCGCGGCGAGATGCTCGAAGATTTCCAAAAATCCCACGATGGGCCGGCCCTCGTACAAAATCTCGGGACTCTGCTTTGCGGGGGTGGGAGCGAGTTCCTCAAATTCTTGTTTGCTCTGTTTCAAAGCGAGCCACGCACCCATGGACCAGGGATAAGGGGCGCTGTCAGCGCGAATCTCGTACGGTGCCATGGCTTCAGGGGGTCCGTGCCTATGTACAGCGGGCTGAAGCGGGGCGCAAAGTCCGTTCTTGCACCTCAAAGAGGCGCCGTAGCGAGCGAGGTCTCTCCGGAACTCGCGTCACAAGGCCAGCTTCAGGGGCGTCCCAATAGCGAGGTTCGATACTCGTCTTGGACCAACAAGTTCGGGGGCGCACGGCCGAAGTAGCCCCATGGCCTCAAGGTTGTCCGTGATTCGAGCAAGCGTTTTGTCTGTGATCCTCGGGGGGGGGGGCCTCGTGGGCTGCCAAACCATAACTCCCTATGAGCGAGGAATCGCCGCGAAAAACAACGGGGAACATCGGCAGGCCGCGGACCATTTTCGCCGGGCCATCGCAAGTGGACAACGCGTGGATGACTCACGCACGCAACTCGAGGAGGCGCTGCTCAGTTTGGCACACGCTCAACTTGAGACAGACATCGACCGCGCGCGGGCGTTGTACGAGGATGTGTTGCGGATCAATGCGAGTTCGCGCGAAGGCGCGATGGGACTTGGAAGGAGTTACATGAAGCTTGGCCGCTACGATGAGGCGATCGAGTTGCTTGCGGGACAAGAGCGCTGTCGAGGGTGCCGGACCTTGCTCGGTGTTGTCCATGACCGCCGGGGTCAGCGTCGTGTTGGGGAGGGCGACTTCGATGCCGCACGCGATGATTTTGGCCATGCCTATCGTTTGACCAAAGACCCAATGATCGCATTGCGTGTGGTCGATATCTACATTGTGGGTGGGCACGGAAGCGCGGAGGCTGCACTAAACGATCTTGAACGTGCTCTTCGTCTGACCGATGGGTCGCCATCGGGCCAAAGAGGATTCTATGAGGCGAGACGAAAAATCGTGTTGAAGGCGGCTCGTCTTGGTGATGAGCAGGGGTTGGGGAAGGCGCTCTCTTTGCCTGATCCACGCACCAACGTCTTGCCAGATCAAAGATCGCTCGATGAGATCAGACTTCGCATGCAGGTGGCGAAGGCAAAAATCCATGCCGGAGAGACTGAAGAAGGGATGCGTTTTGCGGCCCAGATCCTCGTCGATGCACGCACGATCCTTGATGACGAGGGGATCGCCGTGGCGATGGCCGAATTTGTCGATGTTGCCCGTGTTCGAGCCGCGGCACAGATCGCCTCCGGCGCCGGAGGGCTCGCGCGTAGTGGGATTCGGGCGATTCGTAAAATGGTCCCGAGAGATCGTGTCTTGGCTTTGCAAGAGGTGTTGGCTCTCGCGATCCAGAACCGTAAATCTGCGATCGTTTTGTTGGAGGCGCTTCCGCACAGTTGGAAGGGATGGCCGGAAACTCGTGCTCAGATCCATGTTCTTCGCAGTCAAGAGTATGCCCGCGAGGGCCAGTATACTGCGGCGCGCTCCGTGCTTGCGCGTGCCCAAGCGCTTGCCCCACAGCGACTGGAGGTCCACCTAGCGGCTGCGCAATTGCTAGCGAGGACTCGTTACCCTGGGTTGTTGCGCACCGATGCCCAGCGGTTTCGCGAGTTGGGAGAATTTAGCTATCCGTCGGGAGTCGTCGGAAATCAGGGGCAGGCTCTTGCAGAAATTGAGTGGATCAAGCACCAGGTAGATGAGTCTGCACACGAAGATCGCCTGCGGGGACCGGCCTTTTTCACCGACCTCGAAGAGCTAGAACGAGAGCTTCGGAGTTTCTACCCCTATCGAGTCGAAGTGCGATCTTCTGCGATGCTGGAGTTGCATAGCGAGTCCGGCGGGCAGAAAATTACACTTCTGATGGGCAAGCGGCGTGAGCAGATCACCCTTGAGGCTGGGGGAGCGTACGCTCAGACCTTTGGGGGGCCGAGCTTTGTACGCATACACAGCGGGACCCGGGAGATCGGTCTGTTTGTTGAGCCGAACACGCTGATTCACGTGGAGCTGTAAGGACGTGGGCGTCAACATGCCGCCCACATCAGAGACCGATGAGAGCGACAGCGTTGTAGGACTCTATTCTTGCCGCCTCAGCTCGGTGTCGTAGTGAAAGATCTCCGCGTCGCGGAGCGCCTCGACCTTCGCTAGCTGCTTGTCAATTTTTGTTCGACGTCCAACGATGACGATGATCGGCACGGAGTGTATGAAGCGCGAGGCCGTGGTCTTCATGTCCTGGCGTTTTACTGCGAGGAGCTTGTCTCGGTAGGTCTTGTAGTAGTCCTCCGGAAGTCCGTAAGTCAGGGTATGCGCGACTTTTCGGGCGACCTGTTGGGCGGTCTCGATGCCGAGGGGAAATGAAAGCGCCATGCCCTTCACTGCAGCCTCGAACTCTTCTTCGCTCGGCTCTTCGGCACGGAGTCGATCGACGTGTTCAAACAGCGCATCGAGCATCGCGGAAATTTTCTTTGTTTGTGTGGCGATCACGAACTCGCCCATGGTTTTCGAAGATGACTGATGCGCGCTGATATTGTAGGTCAGCTTGCGTGTCTCTCGGATGTCAAGAAACAGTCTGGCGGACATTCCTCCGCTGCCAAAATAGCGATTCACAACGGAGAGTTTGATCCAGTCGTCGTGATTGCGGGCCATGGAGAGGTTGCCCCAACGGATGTCTGCGCTGATCGAGTTGCGCTCGACGACATGAACCTGAACCTTGCTCGGTAGCGCCTTGCCGTAGTCGGCGCTGGAGAAGCGATTGAGTGGATGATCCGGGTAGCTGTCTTTCGGCTTCCAGGCACCAAAGGTGTCGCGTGCGAGGGTTTCAGCGCTCGCCATGTCGATGTCTCCGGCGAGGATCAAGTAGGCACGGTTGGCGCCATACCATGTGCTGTGAAATCGCTTGATTTGCTCGAGGTTGATCCCGTCGATCTGTTTTTCGGTGGGCAGCGCCCGACCATAAGGGTGGCCCTCGGGATAGAGTGCCTGACTGAGAAGTTGTGTTGCGAGAGCCCCTCCGTCGGACTTCGTGCTGCGTAGGTTGACCTTTTGCTCGTCCTTGATCTTGTCCAAGGACTCCGCGGGAAATGTGGGATGGATGGCGAGGTCCGCCACTAAGCCGAGGGCCATCTTGAGGTCCTTGCGAAGGACAGTGGTATGGATGGCGCTGTTGTTTACTCCGGCGCGGACACGGAGAGAGGCGCCTACCTGCTCGATCTTCGCGTCGATCTTGGCTTTGGTAAGTTTCTTCTTTCCCGCGACCCCTTCTCCGAGCATCGCCGCGGCCATGGTGGCGAGCAACGGGTCGTTGACGGTTCCGGTCTCGACGACAAGCCTCGCCTGGACCAGAGGTATTTCGTGATTTTCGATCACGTAGACCTGCATCTTGTTCGGCAACTCAAACTGCTGCACGTCAGGAAAATTCACGGGCCTTGGCTCGCTTGGTGGCGGAGGTGCGGGATAGGCGCGCACCTGCTCGGCCGCCTTATCGACAGTGCTGGGCGCCGTATCGATGACAGGAGGTATGGTGCTACTTTTTCCGGCATCGTCGCAGCCGGCAAGGCTCAGGACAAAGCTGAGGCCTACGATGCCGGTGAGACGAAGGCGACGGAATGTGAAAGAGATCGTGGGATTGCTCATGGGATGAACTTCCGTGGAGAGTGAGTGCGGAGAGTGGGTGTGATGCGGGAGGGGGGTGCCGTCCGCGCAAACTAGTTGTTTGTGGCGGGGACCAGGGCATAAAAAACCCAGTTTTCGTGGATGTACTTGGTCGCTACACGCTTGATGTCTCTCGGCGTGACTGCCTCATACCGCTTGAGGTCGGTCAGAACTCGTTTTGGGTCCCCGAAGCTCATCGCTCCTGTGGCGATGGCGCTGGCACGACCTTCATTTGTACCGAGCGTAGCGATGACCCCCATCACTTGCTGATTGTAGGCTTTCTCAAGCTCTTTTTTGCTGACGCCCTTTTTTGCGATTTTTTTGATCTCGTCCGCTATGAGTTTCTTGATCGTCTCCGGACCGTCGCCTGCATTGGTGGGTTGGGTGAACATCGCCATTGCGCCCGCGTCTCGAAAGACCAAAATATGTCCGCCACCGGTGCCTACCGCGACTTTTTCGGTGTCGTCGAGCAGGCCCGGAAGCCGGGCAGATCGACCTCCGCCCAAGATGACGCCGAGTAAATCGAGCGCCGCGCGATCTGTGTGATCCTCGCCGACGGTGGGCCAGGCAAAGACGTAGGTGCTTTGCTTGGTCCTGGAATCCTGAATCGTGCGCTCAATTTTCACACCGCGCTTTTGCTCACTCGCGCGCGGGGCCGGTTTTTGTGGGCCTTGTTGGATGGAGCCGAAATAGTGTTCGACTCTGCTCTTGACCTGGGAAAAATCGACGTCACCGACGAGGACCATCGTGCAGTTGTTCGGCAAGTAGTATGTGTCGAAAAACGTTTGGGTGTCCGTGACCTTGGCTGCATCAAGGTCTTCGAGCGCCCCGATCGGGAGATGGTTGTAGGGCGTTCCCGCAAATACGTCGACCACCAGGTGCTCGAGTATCTTGAAACTCGGGTCGTTTTCGCTGCGATCCTTCTCGGATTTTACGGCTGCACGTTGAGCCTCGAAAGTCTCCTTTGTCATGGTTAAACCGCTGAGCCGGTCGGCTTCGCCCCAGAGAACCATGTCCAGATATTGGCTGGGAATCGAGTGATAGTAGAAAGTTCGATCAAAACCAGTCGCGGCGTTGATACGGCCGCCGGCGTTGCTGGTGTTCTCGGCGATCGCGTTGTCGGGCATATTCTTCGAGCCCTGAAACATCATGTGTTCGAAAAAATGGGCGAAGCCCGTTCGCCCCGGCTGTTCGTCTCGAGAGCCGACGTCATACGTAAGATTCAAGGTGAATGCTGGCGTGGAGTGGTCCTCAAGCACATAGACCTTGAGGCCATTTTCAAGGACAAAATGTTGAACATCGAGATCGACATTGAGCGCTGAGCCCGAGCCTTGAGTCTTCCTTTTTTTTGGCGCCGCGGCGGTGGAGGTCGAGAGGGTGCCCGCAATGGGCAGGATGAACAGCGAGCTCAAGGTGAGACGCAGCAAGGAACGCTTGGCGAACGACATAGGTGTGTGAATCTCCAGAAAACCGAGGGGAAGGTAGCACATATTCTCTTCAATTTATGCCTCGCTCCGTTCGGACCATGAGGATCGTAGACGATACGCTGAAGAGATCTAGGGGGCTATCGCGGAGACAGTTCGACAGGCCGTGGCGGAACGAGAGTCGACGAGAATTAGAATGGTCAGAGCTTCGGTTCCTATGCGGACGCGCGGATCGCTAAAGCTATGCTTGGGTCGTGATGTTTTCAGGCTGGGTGATGCGGAAGGATCGAATGTACCGGTTAGAACCCACGGCCGTCGTGCGCTGGCTGTATTTCGGTTCGATGCTTGATTCAGGATCCGAGGCGCATTTTGTGTGCATGAGCGAAGATCCATAAAATGTACGATGCGCCTGGAGGCTAGCGACGGTCACGTATCGATTTTCTGTTGTGAGGTAGAATTCCGCGCGCATCATCATAGGATGATGAAGGTTTGGGTGACACGGACCGGCGCGTCTGAAGATAGACTCTTGTTTGAAGAATGCCTTGGTTGCACCCACAGGCTAGCGAGTCTGAAACTTGTCTATTTCGGTATCGTGAATCGAGTCCGTCGCTACATTCCCCAAGCCGTGAATCTCCTCCGAAGACCGGGGACTTGGGAATCCGCGAATTGACCCTGAGGCCGATCTAGAGTTCTGAGAGTCGCACCCGGATTTCACGGATGGAATCTCCCCTGCGGATTCGTAACATCACTTCATCGCCGGGCTGCTGACGATCCAGTTCGCCAAAGAGGTCGTCAAAATCCCGGACAGCCTTGCCATTGATGCCAACGATCACATCACCGACGCGCGAGCCTCTGCGTGTGCGCCGTAGCCCTCGAAGGCCTGCGGCGTGGGCGGGGCCACGTGGGACGACCGAACGAATGACGACGCCTTCGATCCCGTTTCGGTGGGCGAGGGCATCCGGGACTCGGTCGATTCCGAGACCCGCGCGACGCGGCTTCCCGTAGGTGATGATCTGAGGGACGACACGGCGGATGATCGAGACGGGAACCGCGAGACCGATCCCCGCAGAGCTTCCGCTTGGCGAGTAAATCATGGTGTTCATTCCGATCAGAGTGCCCGCAGAGTTGAGGAGCGGACCTCCGGAGTTCCCCGGATTGATCGATGCGTCCGTTTGAATCATGTCTCGAATCGTGACGCCACCGAAGCCGACGATTTCCCGTCCGAGGGCGCTAATGACGCCAGTCGTCAAGGTGTGGTCAAGACCAAAGGGGTTGCCGATGGCGAGCGCCTTCTGTCCAACGAGCAACTCTGAGCCATGGGGCGGGATTTTGATCGGCGAGAGCGATGTTGGAGGAACTTCGAGCTTGAGCACGGCGATGTCCTTTGTCGGATCTCCACCGACAAAGCGCGCGGGGTGGGAGCTGCCGTCTTGGAGCATGACCTCGAAGGTTTGACCTCCGGCGACAACATGAAAATTCGTGACGATATGTCCTTGTCGATTCCAAATAAATCCCGTTCCAGTGCCTGCGGGTACCTCGGTCGCGTCCATGGACCACCGGCGCCGTACCAGTTTTTTTTGCGTTACGAACACCGTGGCGGGAGCAGCCTCGCGGAATACGGCGATGGTGTTGTTCTCGTCTTCCGTCCGGGTGTTGGCCACGGCCAGGGGGGGGATGGGCTTGGATACGGAAGTCGGGGGGGATGAGCGTTGAGCGCTAGCGAGCCGCGGGCGAGATTTCGGACTCGCCTCTTGCCTTTTTTCCTGCGAGGCGAAGTCCTGGCTGGTGGATAACGTCGTGTGCGCGCGAGAATTCTGGCCCATGTCGCACGAGAGGAGCGTGTTCACGGACAAGAGGAGAGGTAGAGCATGGATTCGGATCAGGGGTCGCATCACGGTGTGTGAGGAAATCTGCCGCGCCTCAGCGGTGATGACAAGCGCGGCAGAGCCACGATTCCGAAGGAGAGGAAATTTGAGGACCGTGCGTGGGCGCGATTGACGCCATTGGCGTAATTCTTCCTTAGGCTGCGAGGCGGTTCGTGAGTCGTCTCGTGTTATAGCTCCCCGGGCATGGGGATGTCCCGACCGTCGCTGGCGCTCTGTCCCCACTGCGGGCAGACGCACGAAGAGACTCTACTGCTTTGTCCGGGCAGCCAGGCACCCTTGCCGCTCGAAGGCAGGGTCCTGGAGGGAAAATTTCGACTGATCCGTCAGCTCGGCGAGGGCGGCATGAGTACCGTATGGATGGCCGAAAATACGCTGGTTCGACGGCACGTAGCGATCAAGCTGATGCGCCCAGAGTTGGCCCAGAACCCGCAGACTCTGGAGCGTTTTAGGAATGAAGCCACCGCGGCAGGAATGATCGGCAGCGCATATATCTGTGACATCCTCGACTTTGGTCGCAGCGCGAGGGGACCCTATATCGTGATGGAGATGTTGCGGGGTCGCAGCTTCGCGGACCTTCTCGAAGCTGTGGTTGTTCTAGACCCTGGTCTCGCCGCGGTTATCGTCCGCCAAACCCTTGAAGGATTGGGGGCGGCCCATCAGCGGGGTATCGTTCACCGGGACCTAAAGCCAGAGAACATCTTCTTGCATGAGCCGGAGCCGGGTCGAGTGGTGGTGAAGCTGATGGACTTTGGCATCTCAAAATTCTCCGAAGACATGGGCGGAGGCAAGACTGGGATCGGCGTATTGATGGGCACCCCAGAATACATGTCTCCCGAGCAGACCCAGGGGGCGGCGGATGTTGATCAACGCACCGACATTTGGGCGGTGGGGGTCATGCTCTATCGCGCCGTGACTGGCAAGGATCCGTTCGCTGGACCGACGCTCGCTGCGACGTTGTTGGCGGTGACGACAAAAGATCCACCAGCCGCGAGCGAGATCCTTTCGACAGTGCCAGAGCCACTCTCCAGGATTATCAGTCGCTGTCTGGCGAAGGACCCAAGGGATCGTTTCGGGTCTGCGGCTGAGCTCGCAGTTGCCCTGGCACCCTTCGAGGCGGCGACAGGGGTTCGGCCGGGAGGATCTGCGAGTTTTTTGCGTGAGGCCCTCTTGGAGTTAGATTCGAGGGCTCCGCGGGCGCCAGCGGTGACCCGTAATATGCCATCTGCGGTGCGCGACGTGGGTAGCGAGGCACTTCGGGCCGCTCGGAAACTCTCAACTTCCGCGGAGAATCTCGGCGGGAATCCGCCCGCGCGCACGTGGTCATCGGATCTTGGCAGCAACGAGATCGGCGCTGCAGAGAGTTGGACGATGGGCATGGACCCCGTGCGGGATCGACCTCGTTCCCGTCGTGGTTCCCGTTACTCTCGCGGGATCGTTCTTGTCAGTGCGGTCGGTTTTTTACTTGCCTCGGGGTATGCGTTTTGGTGGTTCAAGCGGAGTGATGTGAGACCACCCGTGGCGAGTGTTGATCGGGCGGGCATAGCGATCGACGGGAAGGACCTTCCAGGAGGAAAGGCTCTCAACAATGGTACCGCGGAGACCGACGAGAGCCGAGGTCCACAGCAGCTCATCGTAGAACCAGAAGACGCGAAGCCGGCCATCGAAAATGAAGCGACTGTGCGCGAGACGCCTCTCGATGCCGGGAGTTCTGCGGTTGAGGAGCCCTCGGATCCCGGGCCGAAGCCAAAGCCAAAGCCAAAGCCAAAGCCAAAGCCAAAGCCAAAGCCAAAGCCAAAGCC
>CAYTFJ010000078.1:10107-20463 GCA_964437075.1 uncultured Nannocystaceae bacterium | reverse complement strand
TCCGCGAGAGGGTGCTTTGCGCCTCTCTCAAATAAGATACGATTCCCCTGGGATCGCTACACCTCGGCATGAAGACCAAGATCGTCGAGAATTGCGTAGAGACACGGAACCACGATCAACACAAGAACCGTCGATACCAATATTCCAAATACGATACTAATTGCCATCGGTATCAAAACTTGTGCCTGCAAACTCGTCTCGAAAAGCAGAGGCGCGAGACCGGCTACAGTCGTCAACGATGTAAGTATTATCGCTCTAAACCGTGCGCGACTCGCAGCGCGTGCCGCCTCAGCGGCCGAGACACCTTCCCGACGCTCACGCTTAATAAACTCGACAAGCAAGATCGAATCATTCACAACAATTCCACCAAGAGAGACAAAGCCCAGCAAACTCGGCATCGACAAAATCGTCCCCATCAACAAATGACCAAATATCACACCAATCAAAGCAAGTGGAATCGCAACCATTACAATCAACGGCTCAATGTAGCTGCGAAACTGAAAACTGAGCAGAGCAAAAATGCCGAGAATCCCTAAGGCAAGACCGGACGCCATCGAACTCATGGTTTTCTTCGATTCGGACGATTCCCCCATAATCTTCACCTGCACCTCCGGATGATCATTCGAAAATTCTGGTAAGAAATCTTGCTCGAATTTCTGAATAATCTCTGCGGTATTTGCCACCGAGGTATCGACGTCCCCAGTCACAGTCACCGTACGAATCGAATCCACATGGACAACCCTGGCCCACCCACGCCCATGTTCAAACGAAGCGATCGTTCCAAGAGGAATATGTGCCTTGCCAGCTTCCACCTGAAAATACTCTAGGTCGGTAAGATGATCGCTGTCTGGGTGCCGTAGTGCCACGTCCACCGCGTAGTCTTCCTTACCTACCTGAATCTCACGTGCTGTCTTGCCTTGAAACGCGGCTTGCAACTGCGACGCCAAATTTGTTGCATCCACCTGACTCGAATAGCTTCCTGGACGCATGCGAATGCGAACCTCTGGTTTTCCGGGTCGCAGATCATCGCTAAGCTGCCGGACGCCTCGAAATGGAGCCAAGTAGCCCTGAATATCCAACGACGCCTCATGCAGATCATCGAGGTCAGCACCTTGAATCCGAAACTCAAGCGGCCGCCCTGCCGGCCCAAGACCAGGTTCTGCGAGGGTAATCGAGATCACGTCTGAGAGAATTCCATGCTCCAGCGTCCAGCGCTGCATAATCTCATCAAGCGTAACCTGACGTTCTTCTGCACTGAGCAAATCGACCGTAATCGTAGCCAGATGGGGACCCATTTCCCCCGAGTCGACATTCACCCCGTAGCGAGCACTTACATTGCGAATCAAGCTTTTTCCCTGCGCTTGCTCTGACGATGTTTGCTCTCCGACTCGGTGAATCGCATCCGAAAGTTCCTCCACCACCTCTTGAGTCCGAGACAAGGGTGTCCCCTGGGGGAGCAATACACGTGCTTGAAGCACATCCCCGTCGATCTCCGGAAATCCCTGAAATTTGAGCACTCCCCCCGCAAGGAGACCAACCGCGACAAGGAAAACAGAACATGCAATTGCGACGGTTGCATAGCGCCAACGCATCGAAATATCGACGATCGTACCCAACCACTCCTCCCTGATCTTCGAAAAGAGAGTGTCGAAGTTCCGTCGAAAAGCGGATGGACTTCGCTCCCCATGCCCATGCAGGGAATGACCGAGGTGGCTAGGTAGAATGAGAAAGGCTTCAAGCAAGCTCACTGCCATTACAACGATCAACACCACCGGCAGCACCAGCAACACTTTACCAATGTCGCCTTCAAGGAAGGCCATCGGTAAAAATACACACACGGTCGTTGCAAACGACGAGAGCACTCCCGGAGCCACCTCTCGCACACCGTCGATTGCGGCTTGCATTCCACTCTTCCCCCTCGACAGATGGCTCGCAACATTTTCGGCGAGAACAATCCCATCGTCCATCAGCAATCCCAGAGCGAGCAATAGACCCATCATCGTGATGAGATTGAGTGAATAGTCGATCAACCCCATCACCCAAAAGGCTCCAAAGAATGAAATTGGAAGACTCATCGCCACCCAAAAGGCGAGGCGGATATCTAAGAAAATCCAGAGCACAAAAAACACGAGTGCAAGCCCTTGGATTCCGTTCACGATGAGAAGCTCAAGACGATCTTTCACGATCGAAGTCACATCTTCCGTGATCGTAAAAGCGACACTCGGCGGCTTCGTAGCCTCAAGCCCCTCTAGGTATCGTGTGACGGACTCCAGTATCCGAAGGCTATCCTCCGATTTGGTCTTGCTGATACGCAACAATCCAGCGCGTTTCCCATTAAATATCACCTTGTCTTCGTCGAGCGCAAAGCCTTCCGAGATCGTAGCGACCTCCCCCAATCGAATCTCTCGACCATCCCCGGGCGAAAAAATAACGAGATCTTCGTACTCCTGTGGACTGCGTCGTTCATCGGTGATTCTCAGCAGCACCTCACCATCAGAGGACGTCATCGTACCGACAGGAAGATCGATACTCTGTTTTTCGATCGCATCGGCGATGTCACGAACACTGATGTCTAGCTGTAAAATTGCGTGATTGAATAGACGAACTTGAATCTCCCGGTCAGAAAATCCATCCACATCTACAAGCGAGACCTCGTCCAACATCTGAAGATCGGTCTCAAGCTTCCGACAGTATGCCTCTAGCTCAATCGGATCTTCGGGTCCGGTGACGGCGACTGAGACCACAGCCTGTCGATTGCCGATCCGTTCGATCCTGGAGTCTTCCGCTCGTGCAGGAAATCCCTCAATGGCATCGACCTCTGCACTCACCTCCGCCTGGAAGGAAGCCATATCCATGCCGTCTCGCATTTCTACGGTCACGATTCCTATTCCCTCGCGAGCCTCAGACTTCACCTCGCGGATCCCCGTCACGCCATCAAGAGCATCCTCAATTCTACGAACGATCGCGTCTTCGACCTCTTCCGCTGCTGCCCCGGGGTACACGACTCGAATCTGCAATGAATTGGGTGCGAAATCGGCAAATGTCTCTCGCCGCAGACCTGGCAGCGATTGGATACCCAGAACAACAATCAAAAACATCAACAAGTTGGCGATGGTTGGATGTCGGGCAAAATAGGCAATCATGGAAGACTCTCCTCCCTCACCTGCAACTGAGTCATACGGTCTTGGGCAGTTTCGTCTTTGATCGGATCCAACAACATCCCCTCGATTGCGGGTACCAAATCCGTAAGGATGACCTGCTCTCCTGGTAAGATCCCCGTTTGAAGACAAACAAAATCAGCCTGGCGATAAGCGACCGTGACCGTTCTCTTTGCAAGCCGTTTAGAATCATCAAGTACAAACACTTGGTCCCCTCGCAACGCCGAGCGGGGGATGGCGAGACAGCCTGGACGCGGACGACCCCGGAGTTCCACCTCCATGTACATCCCGCTTACCACCGGAGGTTTTTCACTAGGATTTGATATCTTGTAAGGCGAATCGATCGTGACGACCGCTGCAAGCGTACGAGATTGTGGGTCTACGGTTGAAAATCTCGAGAATTTGGCAGCCCATTCCGCTTCAAGATCGTGGCTCTTGAGTCTTACCGTCGCTTCGAGGCCAATCCGTTCCGGGAGCGCACTCATGGAATCAATCGAAAGCAGTGACTGCTCCATCCGAGCGGGAATAAGTGGCCGCAGCGCACCCAACGAGAATCGTGCGGGAATCTCAGCAACCTCAAGCCCATCCGCGAGAGCAAGCACCTGTCCGGATTGGACAACGTCTCGCACGGCGGTGTTCACCTCGCGGATCCTCAAGTCGTAGGGAGCCAACAATTCGGTACGAGCGACATTTTGCGCAGCCCCCCGAATCGCCGTCTCCTGGCGCTCTGCCCTAGCTTCAAGGACGTCTCGTTTTGCGGGTAGCTCCCGTAGCGAGTTCCGCAGACTCTGCACCACCTTCCTCTGTCCCAACACTTTTCGCTCCTCGAGATCGACAATCGTCTCGGAGCTCGCGCCTTTATGCATCAGTTGAGTGACTCGCGACAGTTCCCGCTCCGCGAGTTCCAAAGACCGAGACTCGATTTTGAGCGACTTTCGTGCACTCTTCTCCCGCACCAAAATTTCTCGGATCTCGGCCCGAATCGATTTGAGATTCGCCCCAAGTTCAGCTTCGGCCAACTCATAGTCTTGCGGATCAATCCGTATGAGCCAAGTCCCTTCGGGGATAAAGAGTCCCACCTTTAGCAGAGGATTAATCTCCACAACATGACCAGAGACTCTTGCTATCATTTCCCAGTTTTTCTGGGACTGCACCACTCCGTACCCTACAGCTCTTGGAATCACTGTCAGCTCTCGTAGATCAAGAACTCGTACTCGTCGGCCAACTTCGTGGGCATCATCGCGGACAGGTGGCGCCTTGTTCAGCCGCAAGAAGGCAAACCCTCCGATACCAATCGCCAGAACTGGCAGGACGACAAGTCGACGCAAGCGTTCGTGACTTTTTTTGGGCATTGCTGAAATCCTACGTCATCAACGGGAAACTACAGGATCGAAAACGGTTCTCGTGTGTGATGCTCGACTCCCACCCGTGCCATCCAAATGGCGTTCCAAAATGGGCTCTCGAAGGACGACACGAAGCGAAGCATGTATCGTCTCAAAAAATTTGCAAGCAACGACTTGCTTGCAAACGAAGTCGCGGTATGCTGCTACGGATGGGAGGAGAAAGGCAATCCGGAAGCACACGAAAGGCGCAAATTGCGAAAGAGGCGCTCTTCCTGCTCGCTACGGGAGGTCCTCATCGGCTCACAGCCAAGCGGCTTGGCGCCGCTGTGGGCATCGATCATTCCAGTATTTTTCGCCACTTCCCAGACAAGGCCGCCATCATCAGCGCCGCCATCGAGCTGTTTGAGCGCCGGCTTGATGAGAGTTTCCCCCCTCCCAATTCTCTCCCCCTTGAACGTCTTCGTCTCTTCTTTCTACATCGACTCGTGCTTTCCAACGCCAGTCCAGAAATTATTCGCTGCGCTCTCAATCCTCAGCTCCTCGAGGTCGCAGGTGAGGACTTTCATGCTCAGGAAGTCAGACGTATCGTCGCAAAATCGATCTCGTTTATTACTGACTGCTTGGAGAACGCTAAAGATGACGGCCAGATATCTTCCGCTGTCCCGACGACGGACCTCGTCTGGATTGTTGCAGGTATCCTGCGCGGAGCGTCCAGTGCCAGAGATTCTTCCAGTGAGGATCCAAGCAAGACCTGGGGTAGACTTGAAAATCTCCTACGAAAATTGTAGCGATTCAGTCACCAACTAACCAATATATGTCCATGTCGATACTTTCTCTCGTTTGCATTCACGCCCTCATCTCCGGCTCTGTGCCATCCACCCCAGCCACGAAAGCGGGATTGCTGCGGCTCGACATTCATAGCGAACGAGCACAAGGCCAGGTCATCATCGCCATTTTTGACTCTCCACGGAGTTTCAAAGCTTTTGATGGGCGTAAAGAACAAAAAAAGTGGCCCAAACTACGCCGAATCGTACGTGCAGAACCCCGTACGCAACAGACCAATGTCGAAATCAAGGATCTTGAAGTCGGTCACTACGGTATCCTTGTATTTCACGACGTCAACAACAACGGAAAAATTGATACGAATTGGGTCGGTCTCCCCGCGGAACCGTGGGGACTCTCGAACAATGTACGACCGCGAAAGTTCCCCCCGAAAAAACCAGATTGGGAAGATATTCAGTTTTCTCTTGCTAAACAGCCTTTGAGCCTGACAATTGACCTTCGTCCTGGCATGTAGGAATGGTGTTTGGGCACCGCGATATCTAAATCCCAATCGCCTACGGGTCTCCGCACATTGAGGCGATAGAAAATTCCGTCGTTCTCGTGTCGAGAACACATCGCTGTCGGTACCGAACCCATTGATCGAGCGAGGCAACAGCTCGTCCGCGGGGATTTTGTACGGGGGTCGCTCGAACTCAGGATAAAGTTTGTAACGACAGACGAGGGAGTGACCCACTTGCAAGTGGCGGCATGACCGGAGAGACCCATTCACGCCCACGGCACTGACATACATATCCGACTTTTGGACCCCCGGGTTTGGCCCGAAACCGTCGGGCCGCCCCGCATCCGCACGACCGCACCGGGCGGCGAGTCGGACGCGAGACGTAACGTAACGTAACGTAACTCAACCGGTCGACAGGCTAGCCAAGCCACTTTTTCAGATCGGCTTCGGCATTCTTCTTGAGCGTGAAGGTCTTGGTGTTGTCGTGACAAGACTTGCAGTTCATCTTTTCACCGGCAGCTTTGGCCTTCTTGACGACCTGATTTTTCATTAGTTTTTTAACGGCCTTTTTTCCCTTCGAGGGATCAGCACAGAGCTTCTTGACAACGTCGAACTTGAAGACCTTCGCCTTGCAGCTGTTGTCGACTTCACCCTCTGCACGCGCCGAGTTGCTGCCGACAAACAGGCCCAAACAGCCCATGGCGCAAAAAGTCAACAGAACGGAACGTATACGAGTCTTTGTGGGTACCATTATGGGCTTTGTCCAGAAAATCGTGGTGAGGGTACAGCGACGGCGATGCGCCATGTGCGAAAAATCGTGTATCCGCGGGATGACACTGCTGGAGTTCGACGCAGGGACCTACAGGTATAGTCACCGCGGGCCACTTTTATTTCATGGCGGGGTCTTTGGGCCCCTTGTGGGCCCGTGGCCCCACCGGATGAGCCTCGGAACGAGAAACTTCCGACTCGCCATCCATGGTCCCAGAGTCGACTCCAACGGAGTCCGAGGCTTCTTCCCCGGTCGCTTGCTCGTCACGCGCCTCCGCGCCCTTCGACGCATCAGCGGGCTCGTAGATGAAGGCTGATACGTCGGCGTCGTTCCCGGCCTGGCGATACACCAGCTGGGCCAGTGTTGCGATTTCTCCGGTCGACAACTTGTCCTTGAACGACGGCATTTCCGCCGCGGTGTCGAACATATCGGCTTGCTCTGGGTCATAGATCAAGCGAGCGATCCAGAGCGGTGAACCCCGTTCGAAGAACGTCGGTACTCCGGCATTCTCCGCTCCCTTGTCGACCTCATGGCAATCGCTGCAATCGGAGTCTCCCCAAGCAGCCTCTCCTCTCGCAGCAAGACCGGAATCAAACGCTAGACCATCTCCGCGCAGCGAAACGATGTATTCCACAAAAGCATCGAGCTGGGCCTCAGAAAGCTCCGCCTCTGGAAATGGCTCCATGTCTTCGTGCTCTTTAGTACCTCCAAAATAGCGCGTGCTTCGAGGCTCTCGAATCGCACCGCGCAGCCACTCTCGGTCATTGTAGTGGCGTAGCGAGGGCGCCTCATCACCCCCCTTGCCATCAATATCGTGGCAATTCCCGCAATGCTCCGCGAACAATGCCAAGGCTTGATAGTCCGGATCGTTGCGCCAGACCGCCATGCCTCCCTCCGGAACGACCCCCTCACGGGCAAATTCTCGTGCCCGTTCAGCGTTCTCCTGCGCCAATGCAATGCCCTTCGCGTAGTCCTTGCTGGACCGGTCGGCGGCCATGGCAATCGCAGTCAAGGCCACAACGCCAGCCATGAGTGCGCCAACCGCTGTCAGCACCGGCATACGCTCTTTCATTCGCCGGCTCCCCGCACGATCGGCCCACGGGAGAACCACCAGAAACACCGTCACCGCGCCGGGGAGAATCACCGTCGCTATGATCGCTAACGGGCCCTCAAAGTACTTGAGAAGCTGAAATAGAAAGAGGAAGTACCACTCCGGCCGCGCCACGAAGTTGGACGCGGGGTCGGCCGGGGCGAACAACTCTGCTCCGTGGGTCTGGAAGGTCAACCAAGCGAGCAAGGCCCCCGTGACCGCCATGGCACAAACATCGATAAACAGCTGATTGGGCCAAAACGGTTGGGTCTTTGCTTCGAGTTCTTGTTCGTTAAGACCCGCTGGGGGCGTAACGCCATGGCGGCGAAACAGGCCAATATGCCCCACCATCAACGTGCCGAGGACAACCGGAAGCACAAAGACATGGAGCGCATAGAAGCGTGTGATCGTCAGGTTCCCGTACTCAGTTCCCCCCTGAACGAGATGCTGAGGGATCTCGCCCATCGGAACGCCTCCCATGATCCCTGTCGCTACCTGAGTCGCCCAGTAGCCCTTTTGGTCCCACGGGAGCAGGTATCCGGTGAGCGCAAAGGCACCGACCAGCCCCCCCATAGCGAGTCCCGTCCACCAGTTCAGCTCGCGGGGCGCGCGGTAGGCCCCGGCGAGGATAATTTGCCCCATATGCAGCACCGTCACCACCACCATGGCCGAGGATCCATGGTGGTGAAGTCCTCGCAGAAACCACCCCGCGGTCACGCGATCTTGGATATACGCGATGCTCGCCCACGCGTCGCTTGCCGAAGGACTGTAGTAGCTCGCCAACAGCACCCCCAGTACAATCTGTTGCATGAATAGATAGACAAGCACACTACCAAAGACGTATCGAAGCCGAGCTCCCCCCGGTACAGGCTCATCGAGGGCCTGTTTCACAAGGGTTGTTAGGCCTGTACGATCGTCCACCCAGTCTACGATGCGTTGCATCATCCGATTGGCTCCTTGCTCTGGCTGCCCTGTTTGTACCGCTGGTAACGAATCTGAACTAACTCGTCCTCTTGCTCAAGTTGGAGCGTATCCATATCCCTAGGCGAAGGTCCATGTTCCCGGTGCCCTCGCGCGCTAAATGACGAGTCGTGGCACGGGCAAGCAAATCGGGACTCTTCAAGATCCCAGTCGATCGCACAGCCCAAGTGCGGACAGCGGGTCGAAAATGCGACCAGTTTCCCCTCTTGTTCAACCACCCACGCCGAACCGATCTTGACCTCAGACACTCGATTCCATGCATCGACACGGTCCGAGTAGATGTCGACCTTTTTCGGGATCTCGCCAAACTGATCTCGGCGCCCGACCGCGACATAGGCGTCTCCGCTCGACGTGACCTCGTGATCGAGCGGAAACGCCAGAAACGATGCCGCGGGGACAGCGACCCCGCACGCGAGCCCGGCCCCTACGACGCCGACCCCCACCTTCAAGACGTTCCGTCGGGAGCTTGTGGACTCGAACTCGGGTGCTTGGTCCTCGGCGAGCGTCTCAGTGTCATGATCGTGCTTGGGTAGTGTGGGCATTGGGCTCCAGTGCGCGTGTCGATCTTTGACCGAAGCTCGGCAAAGGTCCAGTTTTCTCCGCGGCAAGAAATCCGTCGGTCCCGCGCCCCGGATCCAACGGCCTCGACGACAGATATGTTACGCTCAGCCCCGATCAACGGTGATTCTTCGATCAGAACGGCTGGCGTCACGCGTGGCGAAGGCCATAAGCCGGTGATACTCTCCCCGAACCATGCGGCGCTCACCGATCCTCACACCCGAGCCTGGGCCGTCGACGCTCAAGCGACGGCGCTGGGGCGGCCATCGCTTGGCTGCACTTCGTGGCCGCGTCCACGACGCACAAAATCCCATCGGCGAAAGCTGGGAGTTTTCGACGTTCCCGGGAAGCCAAAGTCGATGCCTTGGGACTCTTCTTGTGGAGCAGCTTGGGCACCCGCTCCCTTTTCTGGCAAAATTGATCGACACTGCTCTTCCTCTCAGCGTGCAGGTGCACCCCGACGACAACACCAGCGGTCCCGGAAAGGAAGAAGCGTGGTTGATCCTCGAAGCCCACCCCGGTGCGTTCGTGTACGCCGGAATACATGAACATGTGAGCCGCGCCGAATTTGAGCAGGCCACCTACGACGCGCTCGATAGGCCCTCCGCCCACGGGGCCCTGCTCGCTAAACTTCGTAAAATTCCGGTACGCCGCGGCATGCTCATACTGGTTCCGGCCCGGACGGCACACGCCATCGGTGGCGGTATTCTCTTGGCGGAGATTCAGCAGCCCAGCGATTGCACGTACCGACTCTTTGACCACGGCAGCGGCCGGCCGCTACATACCGACGATGCCCTCTCAACCATCGTCATCGACAAGCAGCCCGAAATTTGGTCGCCAGGCGACAATCCCGAGACCCTACACGGCCGCCATCTTGAGATCTCGCCCCTTGGTCCCGGCAACCACAAGCTCGCAAACGTCTCCTACGAGCGATTGCTCGTGGTGATGGCAGGTGAGGTTCAGATCGAGCATAGCGAAGGGCACGAGATTCTCGGAGCGGGCGACCTCCGCCTGGCCACGGGTCCGAAGTTTTCATTGCGCATCGCCCCTGGATCCGCGGCTGTCATCGGCGCGATCCCGTCGTAGTGTTCATCGGATTCTTGCGATCGTCTTTATTTTTGGAGAAGCTCTCTCATGGCAAGGCTCCCCTTCGTAAAACTCATGTGGCGTCCTCG
>CAYTFJ010000078.1:0-10007 GCA_964437075.1 uncultured Nannocystaceae bacterium | reverse complement strand
GTCCTCGCGGGTTGTGACCCTGCAACATCAGCGCCGACCGCAGTTCCGGAGCATTCGTCTCGCGTTCCTCACCCACAACCGGCCAACGCGCGGCCACGCTACGCCTTCGCCATCCACGGTGGCGCCGGCGTCATTCTCCGCGAAAATCTCAACAAGGCCGATGAGGAGGCGTATCGCGCAAAACTCAAGGAAGCCCTTCTTGCCGGCGAGCGAGTCTTGAAAGCCGACGGCCAAGCCGTCGATGCGGTGGTCGCCGCGATTCAGGTGATGGAAGAGTCGGAGCTTTTTAACGCTGCACGAGGCTCCGTATTCACGCACGAGGGCCACAACGAAATGGACGCAGCGATCATGCGTGGGCTCGATCTCAACGCAGGATCTGTTGCCGGCGTCTCCACAATTCGTAGCCCGATCGCTGCCGCCCGAGCGGTGATGACCGACTCCCCCCATGTCATGTTGTCGGGACCGGGTGCCGAAGAGTTTGCCCGGTCGGTCGGGCTGGCGATCGTTTCCCCAGACTATTTCCATACCGAGAGACGATGGCAGCAGCTAAAAAAAGCTCAGTCCACGGGGGCCCATGCGTCCCTTGAGCACTCCGACTTCAAATTCGGAACCGTGGGGGCAGTTGCGCTCGATCACGCTGGAAATCTTGCCGCGGGCACCTCCACCGGTGGCATGACCAACAAACGCTGGGGACGAATCGGAGATTCTCCCGTGATCGGCGCCGGGACCTATGCCTCCAATCGCAGTTGTGCGGTCTCAGCAACCGGCCACGGCGAATATTTCATCCGTCGCACCGTGGCGCGCGACATCTGTGCCCTTGTCGAATTCGCCGAAAAATCGCTCAAAGAGGCGGCGCAGTTCGTGGTTCAGGACCAACTGCGAGAGATGGGCGGTGATGGTGGAGTCATCGCTGTCGACCCGAAAGGAAATATCGTGTTCGAGTTCAACTCTCCGGGAATGTACCGTGCCAGCGGGCGCGCGGGCGAAGCACCTACCGTCCAAATTTTCCGTCAGCCGCCGCCCTAGATCCGTCCCACTACCGACAAGAGACTAACGGCAACCGTCATCGCCCTCCGGACACTTGTAGCGCACATGAATGTGATCGTCGTGCTCGGGTTCGTGGCGAACGATTCCGTGTCTCGCAAATCGACCATCGGGGTATTGAAAAAGATCACGCAAGGTCGAACGGGAGACCCCTCGAGCCCGGGCACCGGCATAAAGCAATCCTTGAATTCTATAGTCGAGAAAAATTCGATAGACACCGCCCGACTCGAGGTGGCTTGCTGCGATTTCACGCACCAAATCGAAGGTGGCCTCGACGTGCAGGCGCCCGCTTCCCGCGGCCACGAACTCCTGAGGATACCCCTTCGGCGCACGCGTGAAGAACAAACCAATATCAATGTCTCGCCCCGATTGGTGTGATCGATGCCCGCTCAGCCAGCCGCCATGCTGGTGCGAAATGTCGCCTATCGCTAGTCGGTGCAGCTTAGGGTGTAAAGCTCGAGTCGTCTCAATTGCGCGCTTCGTATAATCGACGAGATGCTGGGTGCCATAGGTGCGTGCCAATCGCCTCCTGTAGTAGCCCGTGTCATGACCGAGGCGGGCAGCCTTAACCAGTCTTCCACGAGTGGGGCGGCCGATGCTTTGACCCTTCACGACATCGATCGCCGACACCTTGCCGCCTGAAACCACGAGGCGTTGTCCTGGGTGGATCATGTTGGTGGTGAGGCCATTGAGTGATCTCAGCACCTCCTTCTCTATCGAATAGGTCTTGGCAATGCGGGACAAAGAGTCTCCCGGACGGACGGTATAGGTCCGATATTTCACGCGGCCGCAACGAAGACTAAGTCTCTGACGCACGAGGATCGGCTGCTTGGCATCCAGTCCGTTTTGCGCTCTAATTTGGTCCACAGTGCAACCGTGGACCCGCGCCAACTTCCATAGCGTATCGCCCGGTCGTACAACATGGCTGGCCGATGAGGCCTCCGCTCCCCCCCCGATGCAAAAAATGAGCGCGAGCACAGCCCGTGTGAGCGCGTCTGTGAAAGTCGGCACTTTGCAAGGGTGCACCGGCTACAGTCAGGGTCAAGAAACCAGCGAAGAGAACAACCGATCGCCGGCCCCAGCGCTCCGCAAAATGCGCATATCGTATTGTTGACGTTTTATCTGCTTGCGACGCCGATAGCACTCCCAGCACGGGAGGCAACCGAACCGTAGTGCACTGCAACGCAATGCAATGTGGACGAGTCCACCAACCATCCCCCCCATCGGTTATGATCCGATCATGGCGAAGCTGTCCGATCCGCACAACGGCGATCTAAACACGTCCCGAAATGAACCATCATCCTCGCCCGAGCGGGGTGACGGACCCCCCGCAATGAACGACCAAGAATGGCGGGAGCGGCTTGGCGAAGCACGCTTTGACGTACTGAGACGCGGCGCGACAGAGCGGCCGTTCACCGGAGAGTACTGGGACAACAAGAGCACCGGAATCTATCGCTGCGCCGGTTGTGGCGCGAAGCTCTTTGACTCGACCGCTCAATACAGCTCTGGCTGCGGCTGGCCCAGCTTTCGCAACGCACTGCCCGAGACCATCGTTATGAGGCATGACGACAGCCACGGAATGACCCGCGTCGAGGTTCTCTGTCGCGGCTGCGGCGGGCACCTCGGTCATCTCTTCCCAGACGGGCCTCCGCCAACCGGAGAGCGATATTGCATCAATTCACTGGCGCTTGACCTTCGCGCCCAGGATACCAAGAGTTCCAAGCAGCCCCGCTAGTCGCTCTCATGATTCACGCACGACCAAACGCCGACCCTTGCTGACCCGATCATGAAGGACCTCTCTGAGCGACTGGAATCCCCGAATCGAATCTCGAGCAGCCTGCCTTCCCGAGATGCGGTGTCTGCCGCTGCCAAGACGGACTACAGCCGGGTCGCAGGCATCTACGAAATCCTCGCTAGAGCCTACTCTGGACGGGGCATTCAACGCAGTAGGACCGCCCTCTTCAGCGTAATTCGCCCCGGAGATCGAGTGCTATTTGTGGGGGTCGGCACCGGCAGCGACGCCCAGGACGCCCTAGAGCGAGGCGCCACGCTCACACTCCTCGATCGATCGGCAGCCATGCTCAACCGCTGTCGCTCTAGACTGGCCGCTTCAGCGCCCAGGAGAACCCCCGTCAACCTTCAATTCGCCCACGAAAATATTCTCGAACATCGACCGGGCAAAAAGTACGATGTCATCGTCGCCAACTATTTTCTTAATGTCTTTCACCCCGATCTTGTTCCCACCGTCCTCACGCATCTCGTCGCTCTGTTGGCACCTGGCGGCCGACTTCTGATCGCTGATTTCGCCCCCCCTCGTGGCAACTGCATCCAACAGTTTTTTCAGCGTGTGTATTATGCTGCCCCACTGATCACGTTTTGGACCGCAACACGAAATGCCTGGCACGGACTCTACGACTACGCGCCCATGCTTGAGCAGGCAGGGCTTCGCATTTCACAGCGCACCGCCATTCCCATCGCAACTTTCGGACCTCTCTGGTTTGAAAGCATCTGTGCTTGCCGACTGGACGACCCCTCGCCATGACAGCATGGCACAACACGGCGGCCTATCGGCTACTCGTCGAAAGTCACATCTGGACGGCACTGGTCGTCACATCCCTATCACACTACGCCTCGCGCAAGCTCGCCCTCCCGGTGAACCATAGAGCGCTCATCACTGTGTTCCTCGCCACGGTCGCTATCTATTCTATCGACCGCATCTTCGATCTCCGAAGTATCCAGCAGCAAGCCCCCTCCTCTCCGCACAGCCGTGCCCGCGATACCGAGCTCTCAGGATGCCTCCGACGCGCCGTGGTCCGCGGTTCCGTGGCCATCGCGGGCCTGCTCGGAATACTCCTCGAATCACCGGTACGAGCCCTCCTTCTGGTTGCCATCGGGACGGGTGCCTGCTCGCTGTACGGTGCGCCAATCTTGCGCCGCAGACTCACCACGTCCAACGTCTCCACCGACACAGTCTCCCCTCGGCGCATCAAGGACATACCAGGAATCAAGGGATGGCTTGTAGGCAGCGCCGTCGCGGTGGCGGCGCTCGGGGTTCCGCTCGCCCACAGCCCGAGCGAAAGTGGACCCATCACCGCGATCATGATGCTCCTGGTCGCGACGACCGCAGTCAACGCTCATCTTTTTGATCTTCGCGACCTCGATGCCGACCGAAGACAGGGCCTCCGTACTCTACCGGTCATCATTGGCCAAGGTCGGACACGCAGCGGACTCTCGTTTTTCGCCGTAGTCCTCTGCCTTGCGGCGGCTCTACTTCCCGCGATCATTCCTGGATTCATGCCCCACGGGGGGAGTCTCTTGCCCGAATCGATCGTTATGGCCTTCGCTCTCCTCACCGTGCTGTGGACCGTGAATGCGCTTAGTCCTCGGTGGCACTTTGGCCTCTTCGTCGACGGACTCTTGGTCATCCCCCTCACCATTAGCCTCATGACCTGACGGGTTCCCCTGGGACTCCGAATCGGACCGAATCGGACCGAATCGGACCGAATCTCTCAGAGAAACGCGGCACCTTGTCGCTATAGCCCGTCCGAACATGGTCCATATCGGCGTTCACATCCCCTGTGACCCGAAAACAGCGTCCAACCCCAACCTCTCAACGCGCGAAATCGACTGAACCCATCGCTACCGGGACCTCCGCGGCGAGGGCAATTTGATAGAATCCAGACTTCCAATATTCGTCCACGAGATCATGCACCAATCCCGTTGGGCGACGTCGGTCGACCGGCAACCCGCCGAATCGCCTTAGGACCTTTCCGAACGCGCCCTCAAACCGGGTGTGTTTACCCAGCCAGTGAATATCCAAGCCGCGTGCCATGGCATAGGCGAGCATATAGACAAAGTCCCAGTTGCTTGTATGCGGCGCACAGACGATCACGATCTTCGGCTCGACAGGGGTCGAGCCAATCGATCTCCAACGACAAACTCTTTGGAAAATCTGCCCAACGAGAACGCGCACGCTTCGGGTCCCCATGGTGTTTTTTAGTGGTCATCGAGCCTTCATCGCAACCGAGTGAAATCCGAGGCCACCTTCTCCCCATCTATGCGACACTGGCGAACGTGCTTGATTCTCTCTCCGCCGCCGAGCTCTGCTCCAACGAAGTCCTAAACGACAACACTCGTCGGCTTTGCTTCACCGCTCCTGCCGCAGGCCATAGTCTTCCAGGGCAATATGTGACCGTCACGATACCCGGCGAATCGCCGGGCTACTTTGCCCTCGCCAACTCCCCTGGAGAGCCCATCATCCTACTGGTAAAAGGTTCGGGCGAGGCCTCGAAGCAGCTCCAAAAGCTGAACCCAGGTGACCCTGTACATGTCTCAGATGCCCTCGGTAGTGGATTCGCCATGGACCATGTCGCGGAGTCAGACCTCGTCATTCTCTGCAACGGTTCAGGCATCGCCGCGTGCCGCCCAGTGATCCGTGCAGAGTTGGCGAGTGGGCTTTCGCGAGCGGTGCATTTCTACTACGGCAATCGAACTCTGCGTGATTGCTGCCTCACCGATGAAATCAAAATCTGGTCATCATCGGGGATTTATACCCATATTGTCCTCAGCCGGCCCGATGCTACCTGGACCGGTGAGCGCGGCTACGTGCAGGAAGTCGCCCAACAACACGGCCTTGTTCGCCCAGACGTCGCACTTCTTCTTGCCGGTCTGCCGACGATGCAAGATCAAGCAAGTCGACTCTGGCGGACTGCAGGTCTCCACGAGACCTCGATCGTGACCAACTTCTAGTCGTAGTACGAGTACGAGTAGTCATCGTCGTAACCAGAAAACTTTCATCGCTTGTGGAAGCGCAATCTTCGAGCTAATTGGAGGCGTGGTTATTCTTCGCAGTCGTCTTCGATACTGTCTGGTTGCCGTGGCGATGACCATGATGAGTATCGGCTCGGACGCCCATGCAATAGAGCAAGACACTCACCGCCCATTTCATCAACTCGAGGCGGAACTCCCGACACCAGGTGACCGACGCACTGCCTCTGGTGCGCCGGGACACCGCTACTGGCAACAGCAGGTCGACTATCAGATCGACGTCGAGATCGATGATGCCCGCCAGCATCTGAGCGGCAAGGAAAAAATTCGCTACACCAACAACTCGCCAGATACGTTGCGATACCTGTGGCTTCAACTCGATGCGAACATCTACGCACCCGATGCCGACAGCACATCGATCTCTCGCTCCCCGGACTTCGACCGGATGTCGTATCGACGTCTATCAAGGGTCCTTGCCCGCGAGGCCTTTGACGGATCCGTGTGCCTAACTAGGGTCGAAGCCCGAGGTCGATCTCTGACCTACACCGTCGTTAAAACGATGATGCGTCTTGATCTTCCGAAACCCCTCGCTCCAGGAAAAATCTTTGAGTTCGAGATCGACTGGAACTATGCGATCAATAACTCAAAAGAAGTGGGGGGACGCACAGGTTTCGAACCGTTCGACGATGGCAATCGCATCTACGAAATCGCACAATGGTTTCCTCGACTCGCAGCCTACGAGGACGTCAACGGCTGGCAACATAAGCAATACCTAGGGGCCGGGGAGTTCACGCTCGAGTTTGGTGACTATGACGTCAGAATTACGCTCCCAGACGATTTCGTCGTCGCAGCAACCGGCGTATTGACCAATGAGCGAAAGGTTCTCTCAAAGACCCAGCGGGAGCGGCTTGAGCACGTTCGCCGAGCCGGGGGAAGCCAACATTTTATCATCACCCCCGAAGAAGCGGTCGCCAATCACGCGAGCCAGAGTTCGACCCCAAAAACATGGCGGTTCGAGGCCAAGAACGTTCGGGATTTTGCTTTTGCGGCATCACGAAAATTTATCTGGGATGCGATACGTCATCATTCCGGGGAAAACGATGTGATGGCCATGTCCTTCTATCCACCAGAAGGCGAACCTCTGTGGAGCCGATACTCAACAAAAGCCATCGTCCACGCGATCGCAGTGTACTCGCGCTATACCTTCCCCTACCCGTACCCCACCGCGATTTCTGTCAACGGACCCGTCGGAGGCATGGAGTACCCGATGATCTCTTTCAACGGGCCCCGTCCAGAGAAAGACAAAAGTTACTCGAAGCGAACAAAATATGGGCTGATTTCGGTCATCATCCACGAAGTCGGCCACAATTTTTTCCCGATGATCGTCAACTCCGACGAACGCCAGTGGACCTGGATGGATGAGGGAATCAATACATTCTTGCAGTATCTGGCAGAACAGGAGTGGGAGTCTGGTTATCCCTCGCGTCGCGGTGCCCCCCGAGACATCGTCGGCTACATGCGCGGCAACCGGCAGGTCCCCATCATGACGGGCGCCGACTCTCTTCTACACCGAGGAAACAACGCCTACGGGAAGCCTGCGACCGCGTTGAATATCCTCCGTGAAACGATTTTGGGTCGTGACATCTTTGATTTCGCATTCAAGGAATATGCCCGACGTTGGAAGTTCAAACGGCCTATGCCATCTGATTTTTTTCGAACCATTGAGGATGCCTCCGGAGTCGACCTCGACTGGTTCTGGCGAGGCTGGTTCTACACCACCGCTCATACCGACATCGCGCTTACAAAGGTGACCGAATACACGGTCGATTCAAAAGACCCAACGATCGAGAAGTTGTTGCGCAAACAAGAGAACAAACGACAGCCAAACTCAATGACGGAACGACGCAACAGGTCGATGCCCCGCCGTGTCGATGAAATTGAAGGACTACGGGACTTCTACAATCGCTACGACGCACTCGATGTGACTAGCGACGATATCGATGACTACAACGATCTTCTCGAGCAGCTCGATGATGGCCAACGCGGCCTGCTGCTCAACGAAACCTATTTCTACGTATTAGAGTTCAAGAATGTCGGGGGACTGGTCATGCCTCTAATCTTGGACCTTGAGATGGCCGACGGTTCAATACGGAACATACACATTCCAGCGGAGATTTGGCTCCGGCAGCCAAAATCAGTCTCTAAGCTCATCACAAGTAAGAAAAAAATCGTGCGATTTACCGTCGACCCCCGCCAGGAGACCGCCGACACGGACCTCTCCAACAATCGCTGGCCACCCCAGCTCGAGAAGACCCGTTTCGAGCTCTTTCTGGACAAGAAAAAGACCAAGAACCCAATGCAAAAAGCGGCAGGAGCGAGTGATATAAAAGCGAAGGCCCGTCCATGAGCCTCCCATTATCGCGCCGCACATTTGCAACCCATGCGCTGAGCGCTGGGATCGCTACGGCTTTCGCCCTACCCGCAAAGTCCCGCGCGCATCCCTCCCACGTCACGCTCGCTCAGCTCCACCACCGTCCGACACGGTCGAAAATCGAGGGGAGTCTTCGTATCGACTCGGAAGACCTAGAACAAGCGCTTCGGCATCATGCCGGTCGTCCCGGGTTGAGACTCGAAGATCCGAGCTGTGACCGCGCCATCCGCCGCTATCTTCAGGCGCACGTGATCCTTGAGCCACACCGCGAACTACCGTCGTCGCTACACTTCGTCGGCAAGGACCTCGGAGTGCCTCACACTTGGCTGCTTTTTGAGCTTCAATCAGGACCATCACTCAGCGGCTATCGACTTACGAACTCACTTCTCGTGTCTCTCGTCCCCAACCAAATAAACACGGTCCACCTCTACCGCGATGGCTATCAACAAACCCTGTCTTTTCGTCGGGGCCAAACGTCGTGTGTCATCTAACGAGAATGTTGATTTCGAACGACCAACATTCTCGCGCATCGATTCGGATCGACGCTACTCAAAGCCGGCGACAAAAAAGTAGTTCCGCGGGCCATCAGTAACCTCACCTGTGACAACCAATCCTTGAGGTCCGATGCCCGCGCCATAGATTGCCGTGCTCGCAGGGATGATTCGGTCGTTGGGCCAGTTGAAGGTGCTTAGGCACTCACCGGTACCGTCTAGGCTAAAATCGGCAACCCAGGCCTCTGTCCAATCAATGCCTTCACCCACTTCGGCATTTGTCATACGACCCGAGATAGTCAATTTATCATCGGCCGAGATGTCGAGGCCGGCGACCCTCCATTTTCTTGTCGCGCCATACTGAATATCCTCCTCAGTGACCATCCACGATTCGGTACCGTCCGTATTTAGCCCGTAGATCCACAGGCTGTCGATGGGACTGTCTTGCCGTATCGCCACGAACACGTCCCCAGACTCACTCGCTACGATCGCTGATGGCTCATGCACATGGGAGCCACCATCCTTTTGTGGCGTTACGACCCAAAGTGGCTCCCCGCCTTCCGGACCATACTTGAGGACCACAGCCTCCTTTGTCTCGTAGTCCACCGACTCGCGGCCTACAACATAGATATTTCCCGCTCCATCCACCGCAACGTCTCCGGGGTTATCGATCGACGACCCCGCAGTATCCGCAATTCCGCTGTAAGTAGTCTCCCATCGCTGTGCACCGTCCTCCGCGGACATCTTACGCACCCAGATGTCGTCATCGTCGGTTCCAACACGGATCCGCCCGCTGACCACCAGGTCTCCGTCAGGGGCAATCGCTATCGCCGATCCGCGATGATCGGTTCCATCGTCATCGCTAGGGACGCTCACCGACCAATCCTCTGACCCCGACGAGCTATACCGCCGAATCAAGATATCGTCGTCCTGGTTCTCGTTCTTGATTCCTCCGATAACCACCGCGCCACCGTCCACAACTTGAACCTCAGCGGCATAATCTCCGCCCTTCCCGCTGTCGATGATCTTCTCCCAGACATTCTTCCCGTCCGCATCGAAATATCCCACCCACCAATCAAACTGTCCCTCACTGCGTATCTGGCCAGCGGCATAGAAGCTACCGTCCTCTGCGACGCTGATCCCCAACCCGGAGTGGGACTGGCCGTCCTCCTGTTGTTCGACCTCATGCCATCGGTCGTCGCAGCCAGACTGGCTGCGACCGCCGTCTCCGTCCCCGTCCCCGTCCCCGTCCCCGTCTCCGTCTCCGTCTCCGT
>CAYTFJ010000077.1:0-21785 GCA_964437075.1 uncultured Nannocystaceae bacterium | reverse complement strand
TCGCCGTCGCCAGACGAGTCGTCATCGCCCGATACGATGATGCAACCGGTGGCGAGGGACAGTCCAAACAGGCCTGAGAGGAGGAAGAAACTGGTTCGATTGAGCATGATGTGCACTCGTAGTTGGCGATGTGGCCAGTCTGGCCACATCGCCTTGAACGATCATGGTCGCAGTTCATTCAAAGCGCAACGCCCGGTGCGGCCCAGGTCAATCCGAACGGAAGTGGCACCGAAATTGAGGGGGGCGCGGTGGTCCATTTCTGGCCAGAATTTTAGGGATCTCGGTGATGCGGTCCGCCACGGAGCGTTCGTGTCCCGTTTGTAGACAGCCTACGGACAGCCCCCCACTCGTTGGCCGAAGGTTGATGCACACTCGGCCCGATGTCGATGGCGCTGAGTCTATGGATCGGGCTGATGGGCGGACGGATCGCCGTGGTTGCTTTCGCCAAAGATGGAGCGAACGGTCGCGGTCGCGGTGCCGGCTTCGATTTCGCCTTCGCGGATCTCCGGCCGCCGCGTGTCGTCGGCCATTCAGAGAATCTCGATACTGGGATTGCGTGCTGCGCCGAAATCTCTCGGATGGATTGCCCGCTTGCATGCTATCGCGTACGTTAGCGTCGACTTCAGCCTTGGTTCGTCGCAGCCTCTTCCCCGGTTTCTCGTCGATCTTTCGCCGCCACATCAAGCGAGCGGTCGTGTGAGGAGGCTGTCCGTCGGGTGTTTACCTACCCCCGTTCTTGGTCTCTCAAACGATCGATGGTGGCCGCGACTCGGCGAGCACCAATCGCCTGTGTAGCGCAGAAGTTCCCGCATCGACTTGATCGCGTAGGACCTCGAAGCCAAGGGAATTGGTGTCGGTATGAATCGCTCGTGCTACGATATTGGCCTCCTCAAGGGCCGCTAGCGCATCAAGGGTGAGGTCGACGTTGCTCTCGATCCCCGAACCGATGCACGAGATGAGGCCGATGTCTGCGGAGTATTCGATCTTGGTGAGGGGCCCGGCGTCGGCGTTTGGTGTTGAACCGTCCCGGTGGGTGAAGCCTTCGAGTGCTTCGACGAGCACACCGATTCTTTCTTGCATGACCGCCACGTCGTCACGCCGGCTCTCTGAGATTAGCGCGAAGCATCGTTGGTCATCCATGTGTAAGTATCGTAGCCCCCGGCCGCCGAGTGCTTGGGCCATGATCCGAGCTGCGCCTGCGATCGGCTCGGCGAGCTCAACCTCAATTTTGGCCATGGAAGGGTCTGCCGCGACGGCTTTGATGCGGCAAGAGCCGGCGGGGGCTCGGCGAACGACACTTTGGGCGCCCCTCCCCTTGGCCGCATCACTCGTTGATCGAGCAAAGAGAACGACGTCGAGTTTCTGAGCGAGCTGCACGGCCTGACCGTGCAGGACCTTGGCGCCGGCCTCCGCCAACGCTTGCATCTCGTCATAGTCGATCGTCTCTAGGCGAATGGCGGCCTCCACTTTTCGTGGATCTGCGCTGTAAATTCCATCTACGTCGCTATAGATTTCGCAGTCGGCTCCAAGGGCGCCTGCGAGCGCGACGGCGGTTGTGTCCGAGCCTCCACGGCCTAGGGTCGTGACCTCTCGTTTGTACGAGACTCCTTGGAAGCCACCGACGATGACGATGTGGCCCGCGGAGAGCTCATCGAGCACACGAAATGGCCGTACCTCGACAATTCGGGCTCGGCCGTGGGCATGATTCGTGATGATTCCGCACTGAGAGCCTGTCAAACTGATCGCCTTGTGGCCACGGGCGTGAATGGCGAGGGCCAGCATGGCCATGCAGTGGCGTTCCCCCGTGGTCAGCAACATGTCGGTCTCTCGGGCGGAGGGGGACGGCGATAGCGCTCGAGCCTGGGCCACAAGATCATTGGTTGTGCGGCCCATGGCGGAGACGACGACGACCACCTGCTGTGCATTGGCCCGTTCAGAGACGATCTTGGCAACGCCTTTTAAGCGATCGAGATCCGCGACAGAGCTGCCTCCGAACTTCATGACCACGATGGGAGCTTCGGATGTTCTTTGAGCTTCGGTCTTCTGCTGTGTTCGGCTCACCACATGTTTATAGCAGAGCGCTCCAGTCCACATGGTGGCTCGAGGGTGGTATCGCTTAACTGATGGAGAGGGCGAGCCTCTACGGTCTGGTGGCCGCAGTTTTGTGTTTCCGTGATGTGGTCTCAAGGCCCTAGCGGTATCGGCATGACCGCTTGAGTTGCTTGAGCCGTTCTTATTCGAGGAGCGAGGAGCAGAGCGAGAGCGTCGCTGGAATGAGAATGGCGGCCAGAGAGCAGTTCGGGGTAGAGGCGGGACCTGACTCATCGATGTTGTGTGTGATCCATGAGAAATTAACGTGACAGAATTCGTCTTGAGAGGTCGCCACCAGGGATGAATGAAGTCCAACGATGGATAAATATGATCAGAAACGAAAAATGTATTCACGAAGAAATTTGGCCCCGATTCGGTGTTTTGCGATTGCACCCGTTTTGGTAGTCCGTTGTGATCGACGAAAGACTTCCGGGGTTTGAATGCATCGCGCGGAGTGTTGGACTTAAGCGCGAGTGGCTGGGTTTGGTTTGGGCTCGTTCTGAGGAGTGGTTGCAATCGTTTCGGGGCGAGTGGATGTGACCGATAGGTCGAGAGATTATACTTTGGAGACCGCGTTCTCGAGCGATGGAGATGGAGACGATCTCCCCCCGGAGAATTGACTTTGCGCGAGGGGGGAGCCGCTTTGATTGCTGGCCGCAAGGCTGTCCGGAAGTCCCCAAAAACGATGTGGTGGTGGAAAGCCAGACGGGGGCAATGCCTGGCGCAGTTTGCGTCCCGGTGGTCGGCGAAGGTGGGACGCGGGAAAAATGGCCAGGGTGCAAAACAGCTGCGGCGAAGATTCCCTGTGTTGGATGTTTGAGGACCGAGATGAACCGCGATTAGGAACTTGTTTAGATTCTTGCCAAGGCACCCATGACAACTCGAAGTGTGCTTCGAAGCAATCCTA
The DNA here is from genome assembly GCA_964437075.1 of uncultured Nannocystaceae bacterium. GTDB lineage: Bacteria > Myxococcota_A > Polyangia > Nannocystales > Nannocystaceae > CAYTFJ01. The sequence goes on along the minus strand of CAYTFJ010000077.1, from coordinate 18,787 downwards.
TGGCGATGACTGGAGACAACCCCCAAGTCTCTTCCGCGTCGATCGTGGGTGTGAAATTTCGGTTCTCCTCAGTGTATCTCGAGACATGTTATAGGTCTGGCGATGCGAATGGTGGTCACGGATCGAGCTGCGGCGGACGTCGCTGGGGACGTCGTCCTTAGTCTCTTCCATGCGAAGGCTCAAGGCTTGGGCCTTCCCTTTGCGAAGCACCTTCGGAAGGATGCCGTACGATTGGTCGCTCGTGGAACGGATGCGATGACCTGGTTTGAGACTCGGCGAATGAAAGCGCCGCGTGTCTTGCTGTTCAGCTTGAGTGAAGAGAAGCTCAAGGAAGGGATGGGAGGCGCGGGCGGCAGCCTCCATGCTGCGGAGATCGAGTCTCGGGGGTCCCATGATTTGCGAGTGGCAGGCGCGTTACTGGAGCGGGCTTGCGATTCTCAGGGGATCAAACATGTGGTGATCGCGGGACTTCCGAGGGACTGCGATCCCGCGAAAGTTCTTGAGGGCCTGCTCCTTCGGGCCCATGGCTCGAAGAGGTGGCGGGAGGGTGAGGCGACCACCAGCGTGGTGAAGGTGACGATCTGTGTGTCTTCGGGGCAACGTAAGCTCGAAAAAAAACGGCTTGAGCGGACGTTCACCATCACCCAGGCGACCAACTGGGCACGAGAACTGGGAGATTTGCCGGGGAATATCGGGACACCAGGCGGAATCGTCAAGGCCGTTGAACGCAGGCTAGGGGCGAGTGGTCTCAAGATTTCGAAAATTTCACGGGCTCGGGCGAAGGCCCTGCAGATGGGGCTTTTTTGCGCGGTCGATCAGGGGTCGAGCAACCCAGGAACGATCATGATGTTGGAGCATCGTCCGCGCGATGTTCCGAAGGACGCCCCTTTGTTGGTTCTTCTGGGGAAGGGGCTGACCCACGATACCGGGGGGTACAACATCAAGACCAGCATGACGCTGCACGAACTCACCCACGATAAATGTGGAGCGACGGCCGTTTTCGGCGCGATGGAGGCGATCGCGGCCCTTGGCGTACGAGCCAGAGTGCTCGCCGTGTGCCCACTTGCCGAGAACTGCATCGATGCAAAGGCGTACAAGCCCGGTGACATCCTTCGAGCCCATGGAGGAACGACCGTTTACATCGAAAATACGGATGCAGAAGGTCGTCTGGTTCTGGCCGACATGCTCGCGTGGGTAGGGGCGCGGGCGCCGGCGCCCGCAGCCGTGATCGATATTGCAACCCTGACGGGTTCGGCCCATGTCGCCCTTGGCGACCCGTATTCTGCACTTTTTTGCAACGACGATGCTCTTGGTGCGTTAGTGATGGAGGCCGGGCGCCGCAGCGACGATGGAGTCTGGCCGCTGCCCATTCATGATTTGCACGATCGAGAGCTTGGCCACCATAAAGCACAGATCAAGAATATGGGAGTCGCTGGGGGTGCCGCTTGCTCGGCAGCCGCATTCCTGCGCAATTTCGTCTGCTACCCCTGGGCGCATGTCGATATCGCAGGCAAGGCCCACAGCGAGTTTCCGCAGGAATACTACGGACCAGGCGCGACCGGAGTCGGGTGTCGGCTGCTTGTTCATGCGGCCGAGCTCTTCGCGGCGGCCCACAGCGATGACCTGTGATCGGCGCTACGCTTACCCGACCGAACTCCGACCATCTGTTTGCCATGACCGCTCGAAAATCGCCCTTCATCCATGTGTTATCTCTTGGCCTTCGTATCGCTACGGACCTCGCTGGATCTTGATGGCGCACGATATCCTCCATATTGTCGGGCTGCGGGTGGACTGCGTTGTCGGGATTCTCCCGGAAGAGCGAGTGCGCCAGCAACGTCTTGTTTTGGATCTCGAGCTGCACCTCGACACTCGTGAGGCGGCACGCAGTGGACGGATTTCGGCGACGGTTGACTACGACCGTGCGGCGCGCGAGATCATGGCTTTGCTAAATTTTCGTCGTTATCGCCTGCTCGAGATGGCAGCCGAGGAGATCGCGGCGATGCTCTTGGGTGTTCATCCAGAGCTCTCGTCGGTGGGCGTGCGTCTGATCAAGCCCGGGGCTCTGCGTGGCTTTGGCGATGGTGCTGGAGTCGCGATTCAGCGCGGCGCGGAGGATTTTGAGCGCCGCCATGAGGCCAACAAGTTTGGCAGTGTCGAGGTCCTCCATGAGACCCGCGAGGCCGGGCTGTATCTTTTGCACGTCGATGCAGGGAAGGCCATCCCCGCACATTTTCACAAGGTCATGCGGGAGCTTGAATGGCTGGTGGTAGGGAGCCTCGAACGAGATGGCCGAGCACTCGAAAATTTCGACCCGATGGTTTGGCCCCGCGAGCGCGTGCACACCTATCGCAACAAAAGCGGGTCAAGGGCGACGCTATTTTGTTGTGACTCGCCGCCCTTTCTACCGGATGACGAGGTGCTCGCAGAACCTTCAAGTCCCGGAACCCCTACCAAAGATCCGGTGGATTTGTGACAGCCAAAGCGGAGTCTTTTGCGTTGGTGACGGGGGCGAGCCGTGGGATCGGACGGGCGGTGGCGCTGAGACTGTTGGGTGAAAACACGGCGGTGATCGGAATCTATCGTGAGGACGAAGCGGCTGCGGCCTCGTGTAGGGCTGAGTCCGAATTGCGGCATGGTGCCAAGACCGCCAGGTTACGGCTGTTGAAGGCCGACCTCGGCAGGCTCACGGGGGTTGAGGCGGTCGTGGCGACACTGAAGCATGGTACGGATCAAGATGGAGATAGAGCGGGGCGTCGCTTGGACTGTTTGGTCTTCAATGCGGGGATCTCAATTCGCGCCGAGTTTAGACGGAAGACCGTCGGTGCGCTCGACCCGATCCACGATCAACTGCGGGTGAATCTAGAGTCACCACTCCTTTTGCTTCGCAGCCTATTGGCAGAGGACCTCGTTCGAGATGATGCCAGCATTGTTTTTGTCTCATCGAACCTCGCGCGCCACGGTCTCTCAGGCAAGGTCGGCTACTGTGCCGCAAAGGCAGGTGTCGAGGGGGCCACGCGGGCATTGGCCCGCGAGCTAGGCCCCCGTGGAATTCGGGTGAATGCGGTGGCCCCTGGCTTGTTGTGCACCGACATGACGGCCGCGTTGGGTCCTGAGGGGTTTGCGGCCTATGCTCAGGAAGTGCCTCTACGGCGGGTCGGAAGCGTCGAAGAGGTGGCGGCAGCCGTTGCCTTTTTAGGCTCCGCTGATGCGAAATATGTCACGGGCCAGGTGCTCGATGTCGATGGAGGGTGGGGCTGTTAGCGACGTTTGGGGCGCCGAGCTGGGCGTGCGGTTGGTGGGCTTGCGCTGCGCGGATCTTCAGGCCAGGCATGGCGTGGGTACCGGCGCATGAGGGTCTTGCGGAGGCTTGGATAGTGTCGGTCCCAGAAGCCGATGAGGTCGGTAGTGACCTGGACGTCTCGATTGTTGGGGGCGCGTAGGCGCATGACGACAGATACCTTTCCATTCAGGAGCGTGGGGCCTTCTTGCATCCCGAAGAAATCCTGAAGTCGAGCGGCGATCCAGGGGTCGCGATCGACTTCGTAGTGAACCTGAAGTTGCCGTCCGTTGGGAAGCCGGATTGTGGTGGGTAACAGGCGGTCGATGTGTATCGCATCATCGCCAAGCTCGGCGCGATAGTGGGCGAGAATATTCGTCTTTCGGACCTCCGCGAAGCTCTGGTGACCTTCACACTGGCTCGTCAGGGTCTTGAGAAAAAGCTCGTGGAGTCTCGTCTCGTCGAAGGTTCTGCTAGCAAGACCGAGACGAGTGAGGAGGAGCATTCGCCGGTTCAAGGCGTCGAAAGCCTCCATGTCGATCAGAGCGGATGGATTGGCCTGGGCAGCGACGGCGAGTACCGAAGAGGCGGCCGCCGGAAGTTTTTGCATTTTTGAGGACTCAAGAACAAGGTCCTCGAAGCGAAGTTCAGAGATGCCCACGACGCACGCGCGCTCTCGGTCGAAGCTAAATTCTTCTCGATCCGAGACGCGCTCCGGGAAGTGATCAAGAAGCCATTCGGGTTCGATGGTTGAGGCCGATCGCACCTGTTTGCGACGTCGCGTCCCGTCGCGGCGATCTTCGACCGCCAGCGCCACGACCCAGGTGGCCGAGCGAACAACCGAGGCCTCGCTCAGCGGTGCAAAACCCCCCTTCGAGAAATACAGTGTTCGGCGCTGATGACCGTCATCTTTGATCCGCGCGACTCGATCGGGAAAGGCCAGGAGCAGGGCGAGAAGCAGCCGGCTTTCGGAAGTTTCTCGATCGGGCTTGGTCTGTCGAGGGCCAGACGAATGGTGGCGGCGAAGCTGGTGGCAGACCTTTTCGATCGCCGCTGCGGCGCCAGGGTCGATGCCCAGTCGAACCTCGGATCCTGGTTGGCGGCGAAGTGTCGTCAGCAACTCGATGTCCGCCATAAGGTCGCTGTCGAGGTCTTGTTTTGCCGCCCGTGCATGGGTCCGAAGCGGTCGCTCGCTGAGGAGGGCGGCCGCTTGGAGAGCAAGGGACTCGATGCCAAGTTCACGGCCGGCGACCATCAACCGGGCCGCACGAGGATGCAGGGGGTAGCGAAGCATGTCTCGGCCCACGGCCAGAAGTTCATCTTCAGTGTCGCTGGATCCAGTGGTCTTGAGGGCACCTAGTCGTACAAGGAGTTCCTGAGCGGCGATCCGGTTGGCCTCTGGAGGGGGCTCAAACCAAGTGAATGGCACAGAACTTTCCGACGATGAGCAGGCCCCCGCGATGTCCAAGAGCGAGCCTGAGAGGTCGGCCCGGCGGACCTCAGGAGTGTCATGGGTCGGCCGTCGGTCGAGATCGTGTTTCGAATAGAGTCGGAGGCAGCGCCCCGGTTGGGTGCGACCGGCTCGACCGGCTCGCTGAATGGCAGAGGCTTGGCTGATAGGAGCGAGCTCCAACTTTTGCAAGCCAGACCAAGGATCGTGGGAGGCGATACGAGCGACGCCGGAGTCGATGACGGCCACCACGCCGTCGATGGTGACCGAACTCTCCGCGACGTTGGTTGAGAGGATGAGCTTCGGTGGACCGTGGGGGCCGACCGCGAGCTCCTGTTGGTTGCGGTCGAGCCCGCCGTGCAAAGGACGAAGGGTGAGCCCCTTTTGTTTGGCAATTGAGGCGAGGGCGCGCTCGCAGGCGCGGATCTCAGCCATGCCCGGAAGAAACACCAAGATATGTCCTTGCCAAGGCTGGTCGCCGCTGCGTTCGAACAAGTTTTCCAGAGCACGTTGAACTTCACCGGCCAGCGTTGGAGAACGCTTGCGACTGGGGCGCCCGAGGTATTCGATCTCAACGGGGAAGCTTCGTCCCTCGGCCCGTAAAGCCGCGCAGCCCAAGAAACGACAGAGGGGACCGCTGTCCAAGGTCGCGGACATGGCGACAATTCGAAGGTCGGGTCGAGGGCCCTGTTGAAGACGCCGGAGAAGCGCCAACACCACATCTCCTTCGAGGTGTCGCTCGTGAAATTCGTCGAGGATGACGGTGGATACCCCCCGTAGGGCGACAGCCTCACGGGGATCGCGGAGCCGGCGCGAGAGCAGGCCTTCGGTCATGAACACGATACGCGTCTGTGCTGAGATGGCAGACTCAAAGCGCACTTGATAGCCACAACGCTCGCCGGGTCGCTCGCCCAATACGCTGGCGACCCGGGTCGCCGCTAGACGGGCGGCGATTCGCCGTGGCTGAAGCACAAGAATCTGGCCGGATACGCCCGCATCGAGCAGGGCGAGAGGTACGCCCGTGGTTTTTCCCGCGCCGGGTGGCGCCTCGATCACGAGGTTGCACGGCTCTTGTCCCGCACGCTCGAAAAGGGCGTGGACGATGCGCGGGAGCAGAGCATCGATCGGCAGCTTGGGCCGGGAGAGCACGCAGCGCTGCAACTACCGTGGGCGTGAAAGGATGTCGAGAGGCACTTATCGAGCGGCAGGGCGAGAACAAAATGATAGCCATTCTCAATGAAATGGCTCAAGGATGACCACGACGGACCTTGGATCGGCCACTGGCCCATGTTAGTTATGGAAATTGAGATGCTATTTCAAGAAGCTCAGGATTGTGCGGAGGGCGCAGAGCGGCCCTTGGCGGAGCTCAATCCCGAGGAGCGAGCCGTGATTCGCGAGGTGGATGGCTCCGGGCCGATGTTTGTTCGCCTCTTGGAGATGGGCTTTGTACCGGGCGTCCACGTGAAAATGATCAAGCGGGCGCCATTGGGGGACCCACTCGAACTCCAGCTGCACGGGTATCATGTCTCGTTACGGCGCGCCGAGGCCGGTCAGATTCGAGTGCTTCCACAGGTGAATGAAGCCGCCGTGGAGGCTGGTGCCATGAATGAGGCAGAGGCCGCGGAGTGAGCGACGCTCTGAGGGTCGCCGTCGCCGGCAATCCCAACGCCGGAAAAACCAGCGTTTTTAACCGACTGACCGGTTCGCGCTATCAGGTCGGGAACTATCCTGGCGTCACAGTGGAGGCTCGTGAGGGGACCCTTCTGAGTCGTTTTGGCGTTGGAGAGGTGACGTTGATCGACCTCCCGGGGACCTATAGCCTCACCCCAATATCCGAAGACGAAGCGGTCGCCTATCGGGCCTTGACGGATCCTGCCACCGCTCCCGATGCGGTCTTATTGGTTCTGGATGCCACGAATTTGGCGAGGAATCTCTATCTTGCAATTCAGCTCTTTGAGCTGAATCTACCGTGTGTCATCGCGCTAAACATGGTGGATTTGGCACGTGATGCGCATCTTCACGTGGACGCGGATGCCCTTGGCCGAGCGTTAGGTGTGCCAGTGGTCTCGACCGACGCGTTGCATGGAGAAGGATTCGCGCAGCTCGCAAGCTCGCTCCTTGCGCTTGTCGACGAGGCCGGCCGTGACATGGCGCGTGCCGACTTGCTCGATGTCTCTGGGGGCCCCGACGCTGACGAAAATGGGGTCTTGGCGAGCAGTCTTGGCGCACTGATAAAAGTCTCGAGCCATGCCGCCCATGCGCGGTGGCTGTTGACCGCGGCCGCGGTTGGCGAGGACGGGCTGGGGTCGTTCTCAGCCGCACAGAGTCGGGTGCTAGCGAAGCTGGGTCCCGAGCGGGTGCGTGAGGCGACGCAAGCCCTCGTGATTCAGCGTTACCATCAAGTGGAACAGATTCTGGCTCAGCTGCCCGACTCCAGTGCCCAGGAGCGCGCGCCGGCCATGGCTCGTTCGGCGAAGATCGATCGTGTCTTAACCCATCGGGTCCTGGGGCCGCTGGCATTCCTCGCCGTGATGGCGCTGGTATTTCAGTCGATATTCACCTGGTCGGAGCCGATGATGGGCTGGATCGAAGAGGCGATCGGTCTGCTCTCGACGTTCGCACAAGACCGTCTCGGGCCAGGGATCTTCACCAATCTTGTGACGGAGGGCCTCATAAACGGGGTCGGAAACGTCTTGGTGTTTTTGCCGCAGATCGCGGTCTTGTTCTTGTTTATCGGCTTGCTGGAAGACTCGGGTTATATGGCGCGGGCGGCTTTTATCGTCGACCGGCCCATGGCTCGTTTGGGCCTGAGCGGACGCGCATTTGTGCCGCTGCTCTCAGGCTTTGCCTGCGCCATCCCAGCCATCATGGGAACCCGGACTCTGCCGCGGTTTCGGGACCGGCTGGTGACGATGCTGATGATCCCCTACATGAGTTGTAGCGCTCGTCTTCCGATTTACACCCTGGTGATCGGTGCGCTCTTCGAGGCCGACAGGGTCGTGTTTGGTCCCTTTACTGTGGGAGGACTGATTCTTCTCGCGCTGTATCTGGGCTCGACACTCGTCGCACTCTCGCTGGGTTTGCTCTACAAACGAACCCTATTGCGAGGGCCAACGCCGGCCTTGGTGCTGGAGTTGCCGCCCTACAGGCTTCCGAGGTTAAAAAACACGCTACGGAATGTCTACGACCGGACCAAGGGTTTCGTTAGCGACGCCGGTACGACTATCCTCGCGGTGACCGTTGTTCTTTGGGGCTTGCTGTCATTTCCGCGAGTCGACGAGGCGCAGCTTTCGCCAGGGGAGACGAAGATCGAGCGTTCGTTGGGTGGGCGCTTCGGTAAGGCCATCGAGCCGGTCTTGGAGCCGATCGGCCAGGATTGGCGAATGGGCGTGGGCCTCGTTGGAAGTTTTGCGGCACGGGAGGTTTTGGTGTCGACTTTGGGACTTGTCTACGGAATCGAAGGGGTCGACGACGATGACAAGCCCTTGCGCGAGACGATTCGAAACGCGGTAGAGCCCGAGACCGGGGAGCGTCGGTACACACCACTCAAGGGCCTGGCGCTGATGGTTTTCTTTGCCCTGGCCGCTCAATGCATGTCGACATTGGCCGTGGTCAAGCGTGAGACACGGAGCTGGCGATGGCCGTTGTTTATGCTGTTCTCGATGACAGCGATCGCGTATCTCGCTGCGTTGCTGGTCTACCAAGGTGGTATGCTGTTCGGCTGGCGCTAGCAGCTCGCTGCTCGCGCCAGCCGAACAGCACTTCGCTCATCCGTGGCAGGAGTGCTAGAGCCGGTCGGAGGCGATTCCCACGGAGGCGATTCCTGCCTCGTGAGCCGCAGACATGACCGCGATAACCTTGCCATAGGCGACCTTGTCACCCGCTCGAATTGCCACACGACCCTGATCTTGGGCTTTTTGGGAGGCCACGAGTTGGGCCACCATCGCCTCATGGACCGCGGGCATGGGTGTGTTTCCAAGGGTCATGGTTCCATCGTCTTCGATGGAGATCAGTAAGGTTGCATCCTTGTCCTGGGGTTGCTCAATCGGTGTGTCGTCGGGCAAGGCGATGGTCTGTTTGTGGGTCGGTGGGGGCGGTGCGGCGACCATGAAGACGATGATGAGGCTCAGCAACACGTCGATCATCGGCGTGACGTTGATCTCGCAGACACCTTCCATGGAACGGCCGTCGTCTTCAAACATCCTGCATGGACGATACGGCAAGTCGGAGCTTGGGAGAAGCGCCCTCGAAGGAGGTTGAGATCAGGCCCGTAACCTGGCTAGGAGCGCATCCTACGAGATTGTTAGCGGAGGGTGGCCGCGGCGATACAGACTTGTTCAGGCTGGTCTCGAGCATTTTGAATCTCGACCACCATGGAGCCGTTGTGGTGCTGCGGTAGCGCAAAAAATGCCCGTTTACGCTTCTTCACAAGGGATTGCGGACGACTTCTCGCGCTTGTGGTGAAGGTAAGGTCGTCGGACTTTCCTCGCCGGGGAGTCCGCCGAGTGAGAAATCCGGCGAAAACCTGATCTTGGGCGATATCCTCGAATCGGATTGAGACTTGACCGAGCGCCGGCACCTGGACGCGCAGGCAACGGTAGATGAAGGGGGCCCGGTACTGGACGCCGACTTGCGGTCGTGTCCCCGCGTCGCTGCAACCGACCTGAGCATTTTTTGTGAGTAGCCCGTCACATCCATCGCTGTTTGAAGTATGAACTTTGTAGTTCCCGGCGGCGATTCGGTCCTCCACAAGCTGTGGAAGCCCCTGCGCATTCGAGCGATGAAGACCAAGGTCATGCGTGATCGCCTGCCAGGTGCGATCGAGCTGATCGTCGGCCCTGTGCATGAGCGCGATGCAGAGCAAACACAGACCCAGCATGGCGATAGCGACCGTGGAGCGACGGGCCCAGGGCGTGCGTAGGCGCATTGTAAGTGTAAGGGCTCGGCCGGAGAAAAGACCCAGAGTACACATCAATAGGACGATAGCGCTGATAAGAGTCGCGGCACGCTCGAGCGAGGGGGTCTCGTAGCGAAGGGTTACCGTTCGTGTAGGAGGTCCCGGGGGCAGCTTGATGTCCATGGAGGGGACGCCACCGTGACGGGAACGAGGTCGAATCTCTAAGGCCCGCCCCGTCTCATCGTATGCATTCCATTTTCGATACGGTCCGATCGTAAACCCAAGTGTTTGGTTCGCGTCCGGAGCGACGCTCAACCCCTCGAGCCTCACCTGCCAATACGCGTCGTGATGAGCGACGATCGTCGCGGTCGAGTCGTCCGTGTCGGATGACCTCAAGAAAAGCTCGGGGCCAAGCTTGGGGTCTCGTAGTCGGGCGAGGCGATACCTCCCAAATCCTGAGAGACCGAGGGCTTCAGGGTCGATCTCGATCAGAGCATCCTTGAGCTCGCGTTCTGCGATGGGCAGCTCATGCATCCAAATCACATGGGTTACCCCCATGCTGCGGAGCGCGGCCGCGCTCCGTCCTCGGACCTGATGGCGGTAGTTGACCGCGGGAATATGACCGTCGAGCACGACTTTCGCGCGGAGATCGGCCAACTCAAAGAGGGGGTAGGTGGCTTCGCCTTGGCGCTGGCGCAAAAACGCAACCACGAGGGGTTGCGCATCGATCAGGCGGGATTCGGCATTGAGAGCCGCCCCAAGCGCTCTCGCGGAGTCCCCATGAATTGACTTCTCGAGGGTAAGAAGTCCCCCAACGGGACGGGTAGCGAGGCGGTCGAAGTCTTGAAGGAGGCTGACGAGCAAGGGCGCAAAACAAAGGGCCGCGATGGCACGTGTGGCGAGGGGCCACGATGTCGAGTCACGATCTTTTCTGCATTTGCTACGCGACTGAAAAAGGGGCAGCAGCGCCACAAAGCCAACGCCGGCGAGCCCACACCACAGGGGTTTAAGGGCGATCGCGTAGCGTGGGAACTGAAGGTTCTTGAACGCGCTGACTAGAAGATCGAGGTGCAAGACTGTCACCGATGATTCCGAGCCGAGCACAAGGATTCCGGCCAGGAGAAAGAGCAGCATCCAGCCCATCGGCCGTGCTCGACTGCTGCGCCCGACGACGACGATACCGATGACGGCGAGCGGACCCACCCAGTATCCATGCTGCAAGAACAGCTCACCGGTGAGCAGTTGAATTGCGAGCTCTCCGAGCGGAAGCCAGGTGACGGGCGAGCGGGCCATGGACTGTGCGCTGGCCAGGAAGCCGATGACCCAGCCGCCGCAAACCAGGAGAGCGAGCAGGTGCATGACGACACACCAACGCAGGGCGCCGGTGGGGAGTCGGCGCAGACTCCCGGTTGCCCACAAGATGAGCGGCCAAGCGGTCGCGGAGCAGGCGACCGTGAGCAGGCCGAAGGGGTGGGCGAGCACGGACGCGCCGAGGCTGAGTGCGACCATGGCGAGTCGTCGCGGGCTCGGGTGTTGTAAGGCCCGCAGGGTCAACGGAAAACTTGCGATCCACAGCGCGGTCGAGAGTTGCTGCGGCCAGACTCCATGAAAGATGAGATAGTTCCAGCCGCCTTGACGACTCGCTCCGGGGTCGAGCAGCCAAAAAAGTGCCGCGATAGCGCCCGCCCATGCCGCGAGCGAGCGGGTCGTGGAGGCCGTGGCGCCGTCGGCCGTGGGTTGCTGTTCTCCAAGTTCGATTTCACGCTGGACCCACGCCGCGACAGCCCAGAGTCCCCAGATTGATAGGCCCCAAATCGAGAGTAGCCCGAGGGCATAGCTCGTGCGCAACGAGATCCACTCACCGCTGGCGAGGTGAAGAAAACCAACCCAGAGATAGCCAAGGACGGGATAATTGTCACCGAAGGGGTAGCCCGAATTGAGCGCGTCGGTCCATCCCTGCACTACGCCCCGGGGAATGAGATCGTGGACCAAGACGTGGGTCTGGAAATAGTGAATCCCATGGTCTCGGGATGCTGGAGGGTGACCGAGCAGCAGATCTCCGAGCAGGACAAAAACGACGCTACCGACCAAGATATGGGGCCAATACGGCGCCAGGCGACGCCGGAGTTGTCGTGTAATACGGTGGCCCAGGAGCGGCAAAAACAGTCTTTTGAGCCATGGTAGCCCGACGATAGCGAGGCCTGCCGCCAACCAACGGCCTTGCTCTCCCCCAACAACGGCCAGGAATATCGCCGCAAAAATGGCCACGGTTGTCAGCCAAGGCGAGCGCAGCCAGGACTTCGAGATGGGAAGGGGGAGGGACACGAGAGCGAGCGGACTCTAGCAGGGCTCTACGCTAAGTGGGCAGCCAAGATTCTCAACAGGGCGGGATTGATAGCGAGCGCCTGGCACCGACTACGGATCGCTTCGATTCGGGCGAGATCCGGCGCTTGTGGGCCACGAGCAAGGTGAGCGCGTAGCAGGATGTTTTTGGCCGTGTGCTCGTGTGCGACAAATTCCACAACTTGCACGGTGTAGCCACAGGCCTCAAGAACCTCGACACGCAGGGCATCGGTTAGTAAATCGGCGTAGGCTCGACGAAAGAGCCCGTGTTGCACCAAGGCAGGAAAGGTCATGCCATCGGCGGAAGATTCGTCTCGCGCGGATTCGGTCCACTGGGCGGCGAGCTCGGCTTGGCAGCAGGGCACGCAAAAAATCGACTGCACTCCGGCGCGGATGGCGAGGGCGAGCGCCTCGTCGGTCGCGGTGTCGCAGGCGTGCAGCGCTACGACGAGGTCGGGGGTGCCCCCGAGGTGACGGTGAGCGGCTTCGTTGCCGTTTTGAATACGCTCGACGGAGAAGCTCGAAAAGTCGTCTGAAAGCTGTTTCGCTCGCCCGATGCAGCTCTCGATAAGTTCTTCCCGCACATCGATGCCGTGCAGTCGATAGTCGATTTTGGCGAGGCGGAGGGCCTCGCAGAGCACGAAGCCAAGCGTGCTGTTTCCGCAGCCCAGGTCTAAAACACGTAGAGGTCCCTCGCTCTCGGGGCGATTGCGCAGGGCTCGTTCCCAACTTGGCCGGCACAGAGCCACGAGATGATTGACCTGTTTGTACTTTTTCGCATTTTTGGCAGAGATCGTGCCGTCGGCATTCATGATGCCGATTGTGCGCAAGAGATCGTTACTGCGATCGGGGCGCAGTGGGCGGTCCTTGCCGCCCATGATCTTAGCGATCCGGGCATCGTCGAGCTGTCTTTTTTTAAGCATTCCGTGGCGGGCGTCGGCATCGACCCTGTGGGTCTCGTCGATCACGAAGCTGAGTTTGTAGAGACCGCTGGACGCGGCATCCTGTATTGCGGCCATGAGGCTGTCGAAGCATTCTGAAGTCGTAGAACCGGGACCGGGACCCGGGAGTACAAGCTCTTGTCGGGGGGGCGAAGAACTCTCGTCGCCCCCGGGGCTGCCATCGCGTTGTGGCTCGCTGCAGATCGCACGTAGCCATCCATGGGCGAGATGTCGTCGGAGCGGTCCTTTCATGCGTTTGAGCTTCAGGCGAGGGGTGTTCGCTTTCTCAAGATCGGACATGATGAAGCCTCGGAGTAGCAAAGGCCGGAGTCCCATCCTAGCCGCTCGTAGGGAAAATACCGCGTGGGTGGGAACGGCTGCGATGGAGGCCAGGTGAGCTGGACTTGTGCAAGTCTTGCCGTCATAGTCCTGACGTGTCACGCGCTCACGTCCTGCTCGTTGAAAGCATTCACAACTCCGCTCAAAAGGTCTTCAGTGACAACAATTTGATGGTGTCGACCGCACCTGGTGGTCTGTCGGAGACGGCTTTGATCGAGGCCCTCCAAGGCCTCGAAGGCGACGGGCCCGTGATGGTTGGCATCCGAAGCAAGACCCGGGTCACGAGCGCTGTGATCGAGGCGGTGCCTCGCCTGTTGTCGATCGGCGCGTTTTGCATCGGTACGGATCAAATTGACCTGGAGTGCGCGGCTTCTCGCGGAGTCGCCGTGTTTAACGCTCCCTTTGCCAACACTCGCTCCGTGGCCGAGCTGGTCATCGCGGAGATCGTGATGCTGTCGAGGCAAATCTATGCACGTTGCCGCGCCGCGCATGAAGGACGCTGGGCTAAAGATGCGCGTGGGGCTCACGAGGTTCGTGGCAAGACGCTCGGGATCGTTGGCTATGGCCATATTGGGAGCCAGTTGAGCGTGCTCGCGGAGGCGATGGGTTTGCAGGTTCGCTACTATGATGTGATCCCCAAGCTTCCGCTGGGTAATGCGGTCGCTTGCGAGAGCCTCTCTCAACTGCTCGGATCCAGTGACTACGTGAGCCTTCACGTCCCTGATACGGAGCTGACACGAGGGCTGATGGATCACGAGCACATTCGTGCGATGCGAGCCGGCGCCAGTCTCATCAACGCGTCGCGGGGCCAGGTTGTGGACCTCAAAGCCCTGAGGCAAGCGCTTGTGGATCGTCACCTCGCAGGTGCCGCTCTCGATGTGTACCCGAAAGAGCCGGCAAAATCCGGAGAGGCCTTCGACTGTCCATTGCGAGGACTGGACCAGGTAATTCTGACTCCCCATATTGGTGGCAGTACTTTGGAAGCTCAGGAAACCATCGGTCGAGACGTGGCGATGGCGCTATCCGCCTATGTCAATACTGGTGCTACGACCGGATGTGTCACGCTTCCGGAGAACGATGCCGGGCCGATTCGCAATGTCACACGTTTGGTTAATATTCATCGAAATGTGCCGGGGGTGCTGTCGACGGTGAATCAGGTGATCGCCGAGTCGGGCCTCAACATCGTCGGTCAACAGCTGGCGACGAGGGGCGAGGTTGGTCTGTTGCTTGTGGACCTGAGCGCCGACAACAATGATGAGCGGCTTCGGGACCTTGCCGAAGGGATCGCCGCTCTCGAGACCAGCTTACGCACACGACGGCTTTCCTCTCGCCTATAGAGCGCGGAAATTGTCGTCACTCGCGGATTGGAAAGGTATCCAAGGGGATGTCCGCCCCGATTTCTCGAATGACTTGTCCTGCCCCGGGTAGGCGTGGAGTGAGGCCCCCGTGTTCACCGGCGATACTGTAGGTGAGCGGCCGCCCCTGGGCCAAGGCCCACAGCGTGTCCGCGACGATCTCACCGATCGATTGTAGACCCTTGGAGTTGAGCCTCGCCACCTGATCTCCGGGGCGATGATAGTCGGCGTGGGTCCCGGTGAAAAAAAACAACACCGGGATGTTGTGGCGGTAGAAAGTCGCATGATCGCTTCGACTGGTCACGAGGGCATCGTAGGTTGTGTGCAGGCCTCGGGCACCGATGTCCTCGAGGAGGGGCATCCATGCGGGGCTGGAGCCGACCCCGCCGATGAGCAGCCCCTTGACTCCCAGACGGCCAACCATGTCGAGGTTGATCATCGCTACAACTTTTCCAAGATCAAAAGGGGGCGCTTTCACGAGCGCTTTTGAGCCCAGGAGACCGAGTTCTTCGCCCGCAAAATGGGCGAAAATTATCGTTCGTCGCGGGGGGTTCCTGCGTTCTTGGATGGCCCTCGCAATCTCGAGGACCATCGCGGTGCCGGAGGCGTTGTCATCGGCGCCATTGCAGATCGAGTCCTGGATTCCCTCTTGTTTGCGCGCGACGCATCCCCCTGCATGGGCTTGTGTGCCGATGTGATCGTAGTGTGCGCCGATCACGACAATCTGCTCGGCCAGGTCGGTGCCCGGGATCATGGCGAGTACATTCGGAATTTGACGGGACGAAAACCGAAGATCAACTTCGATTTCTATCTCCACGCCACGAACGGGCCGGGATTGCGGACGTATGTTTTGATCGATCTGCGCCTGAATCGTCGACAGTCTGTACTTTCCGATGCGAAAGAGCGCATCGGCTCGCCTCCAGCGCATTTGCACAACGGGAATGCCGACCGACTCCTTCAGGACCTTGGGTGCCTGGTGGTCCAAGGGCATCAACCGGTCCGCCTCCTGCGCGGGCAGGCCGATTTTGCTTCGAGGACCCTCAACGAGGATGACTCCCATGGCACCCGCCCGTTCTATTCGCTCGATTTTTGCGCGCAGACTATTTTCTTCGACGTTGAATTCGGGACCCTGGCGCAATTCCCAGAAAAAACTCGCTAAACGCGGAAGATCAAGCTCGCTTTTAAGAGGACTTGTGAGCTCCCAATAGCGATCGGGAAGCGCCTGCCCTTGAATCCACGGGTCCAACAATTTCGCTAGTTCTTCGCGAGCGAATCTGTGCCTCTCCGCGAGTCGGGTGAAGGTCGTGCCTTGGCTGGAAATTGGGTCTACGCTATTGAAGTCCGCTGCGATGGTTTTCATGGCATCGAAGATTGCGGTGGGGTTAGGAGAGTTCGGTTGATGGGCAAGGAGCAAGGCGATTTTGCCCTTGAGATCAAGACCGCGCAGGTCGTCGTAGACCCGGTTATTTCCATTGGATCCCGCGATATTCTTGCTTTGTGCGCCGTAGCCAACAAAGACCAAAGGACCTCGGGCGACATCATTGGCGCTGAGCGCGAGGGGAGCGAAGGCTTCACTTTGCACCTGGATGACACCCCTGCGGCGAATCACAAAGACCGTAGGAGCCTCGCCGATCCGTGTGGCTGTCTTCACGGAGAAAGAGTTCTCAAAGTCATCGAGAGGGGGTATGAGGCCCATCTCGGCATGTCGTCGGGCGATCCATCGGGCAGCCCGAGCGAGCTCAGGAGCGAGCGTGTAGCGCCCCGCCATGGCATCGCTGGCGAGAAAATCGATGTCGGTCATCATGCGTGACGCCTCAATCGACATCGAGGTCAGGGCGTGGCGTGGCGCTACGGGTGCAGGACTCGAGGGGGAGGCGCGGTGGTGGTGGTGCTCGGTGGTGGGCGTCACACAACCGAATGGGGAAGCCATAGCGAGGCATGTGCACAATACGATCGTTGAAGCCACCGAAGAGTTGAGCTGCGGCATGAGCCCTTATCCATAGCAGGATCTCGTCGGTACCAATGGGTGATGGAATGAGCGGCAGCGCTCATTCCATCACCCATTGGTCTGTCCGGATTTTGTGCGCGGCCTCACCAATCACAAAAATGGTTTTCATTTCGACTACAATGGCGCCCGGTTCCCGAGGCGCGAGCGCACTCAAGGACAATCACTTCGGAGTTGACGCATCGGTCCTTCGTCCCTTACCGTTCGTAGGTTGAGTTGGACATTCGCGTGCCGGGCACATCTACAATGTTCCTGATACCGGAACCGGGCCGTTGAAGCACCGGGCGGAACTCCGCCACTAGAAAAAGGATTAAACAAGATGAAGCGTCTCGCATTGCTCAATTCATGGAAACGAATCGGTATCCAGGCAGGGTTGCTGGCCGGCCTTGGACTCGCATTTTTCGGTACCCCTGTCGCTCCCGTCAACGCCGGTGAAGATTGTCCCGACGAGGACGAGTGTACCTTCAAAAAACCGAGCTTGATGATCATCATGGATTACTCGACGTCCATGAACACGGCGTGGGCCGATGGCAAGACACGATGGGAAGTGTCCGTCGAGGCGGTTCAGTCGATGATCAATTCGGACAGCGGATTTTTGCACAACAATCTAAACGTCGGGTTGATGCGTTTTGGTCACGATCCTAGTCCTGGGTCCGCGGACACGCTTATTCCTGACGACACCTCCGGAATCACGGACGGTCACAAGATCGACGTCGAGTGGTACGACACGGCGGGTGCTGACAAAGCATTCTACCAGTGCAACGGCCAAGCGATCATTGACGCACTTGATGCTGTCGCTTCCCCGATGAACGGCGATTCCGGTGGAATCGGTACCTGGACCAATGGTGCCATGCTCGCCGCAAAGGATGCCATCGAGACATCACGGACCGATCACCCCGACGATATGGGTGAGCGCTTGTACATGAATCTTGTGATCACCGATGGTCAATGGACGGGGACCGACGGCTTGACCACGCTCATGCCCGCTTCTGAAGACCCTTCGATCACCGCCGCGGACTTGTTTGATAATGGCGAGGTACCCACCTACGTCGTCGCTCTGGAAGCCGACGTGGACACCTTGGCCGCTGCGAACTCCCTGGCGGATGCTGGCGGCACCAACGCCGCGATCGACGGCGATACACCACAAGAGCTTACAGACGCTCTGACGGGTATCGTTCAGCAGATCCAAGACGATTTGATCGCGCCGGCCTGCGCCGGCGGAATGCCCCGCATCATGGTGATCCTTGATGCGTCTTCGTCCATGCTCAACGTTAACGGCATGGCGGCCGCTGAGGGCGCGACGGGTTGGGACAAGGCCCGCGCAGCGCTTGGCACGGGAGCCGATGCCCTCTTTGAGGTGGAGGTTAACGCAAACAACGACACCGTTGCCGACCTTTCCCATGTGGGGCTGATCGCTTTTGGTCACAACGAAGGCGGAAATCCTGGTCCAGGTGAGGAGAAGCTGCTTGTCGACTACAACCCCTGTACGGCCGACAACTTCGAATGGGCGCTCGATCCGAACAGTTCTTGTATCGCGCCAGGATGCACTGACCCCTGGGGCGGACCCGACATTGCGTGGACGTTCCAAGACGGCAGCGACCCTACAGCATCGCCAGCGCCGCCCAACGCGGCTGGAAGTTTCGACGTAACGACTTGGAGCCATATGCCGCAGTGTTCAGGACCGGGCTCGATGTGCTCAGGTTCGGGAACTTACACACATCGCGGATTGGAGTTGGCCGCGGCCAACAAAAATACCTACCACACGGCGCACCTTGAGGGTGACGACGAGTTCGCTACCAATGCCGCGACCAGGTACATCAACATCCTGATCACCGATGGAAAATACACCGACTATTCCACCGATGCTGAAGTGATGAATGCACTTCAGGGGATGTTCACGGACGGTGTCACAACCTATGTTATTGGCTTTGGTGATGGCGTCGACACGACTGAGTCGATCACTCAACTCAACAATATGGCGGACTGGGGCTCTGGCGATGCTCTTGACTACTACGACGCCAACAACCAGATGGAGCTCGAGTCGGCGTTGTCGACCATTGTCGATGGCATTGAGTTTGACAAGTGTTGTCTCGTCAATGACTGCAGTGAAAACGGCGAGCCAGGATCTGGAGACGGAGACGGAGACGGAGACGGAGACGGAGACGGAGACGGAGACGGAG
>CAYTFJ010000076.1:0-22395 GCA_964437075.1 uncultured Nannocystaceae bacterium | reverse complement strand
CTCCAAGGAAGACCGAGCCTCGCCCGGGCCCTCCTGGCCTTTTTGTGGTCGCTGACACGGGCCATGCTCGGCCTTCTGGGGCTTCGATTGGCCTCGTCCTGTGCCCAACGTGCAAATCAAGATCGCGGCGTAACTTTACCCTCGATGATACCGAACCGTCGTCTATGCTCGGCGCCCATCGGCTTCGAGACTTTGTCGACGGCCTGCTAGTTAGAGCACGTATTTTCAGTTCCATGCCCTCATACGGAACGGAAGCTCAAGACTCTAAACCGTCGGTCGAAATCACAAAATACCGAGGATAGAAGCCATAAATGTCAGCATCTGCATCTGCAACCGCCGTCCCAACTATAGAACGCCCAATCGAGGTTATAATGAGACTGCTGTCGGAATCAACCGTTGAACTTTTCGCAGAATACGGTCTCACTGTGACTTTTTCGGCTTTTGAAAAGCCAGATCTTCCCATGACGGACCCCAGTCTAGCGGGGGTCATAGGTTTCTCCCATACATCGATCCGAGGGTCCCTTACGCTCCTTATGGAGAAAAAAATGGTGTCGATGACCCGGCTCACCGCCGTGGGCGCCGATGAGTCGGATACGGCTCAGCAAGACTGGATGGCGGAGCTCGCAAACCAGCTGCTTGGGCGTAAGAAAAATAAGATGCTTCGATACTCGACGACGCTCGGCATGAGCACACCTACTGTGATTTCTGGCAAGAGCATCACCATTTCTCCACCGCGGTCCCGAGACGCACGCTGGCTAAAATTCAGCGCTGCGAGCGGTGTCCTGCACGTGCTTTGCGACTGTGGAGTCAGGGAGGGCCTGGAACTCACTCTTCTCGACTCACATGAATCGGTGTCCGCCGAAGGCGACCTCCTATTGTTTTAGTCCGTAACCAACCCCAAAGAGACCACATCATGAGCAAAAAAATTCTCGTCGTCGACGATTCCGCAACAGTCCGTCAACAGGTCGGAGCCGCACTCACCGGCGCCGGATTTAATGTCATCGAGGCCGTCGATGGAGCCGACGGGGCCGAAAAAATCGCCGCGAACTCGGATCTGTCACTCGTCGTCTGCGACGTAAACATGCCGAGAATGAACGGCATTGAGATGATTCAGAAGGTCAAGGCAGACGAGAAATACGCGTCCCTACCGATTATCATGCTCACGACCGAGGGCGATCCCACTCTAATCAAAAAAGCAAAAGCAGCCGGGGCTAAGGGGTGGATCGTCAAACCATTCAAGCCCGAGCTTCTCATCGGTGCCGCAAAGAAACTTACCGCCGCCTAAGGCTCCAAGACGCGTTGGCTACCCGCCGTCAGGTGATCTCTCGGGGAGCACAACCGTAGCTCCCGAGACATGTCCTATAGTAATCTGCGGTCGCTCGCATCCCGACATCAAGAGGGGTCGAAGGACGCCAGGCGACGAGACGTTCAAGAAGACTCACGTCGGCTTGAAAATCACCTGGCTCCAGCGCCCGTTTCGTCTCTGGGTACGGGCGAAATTGAATGGTGCCGGAGCCAGACGCCGCGATCGCCGCATCGGCCAGGGCGAGTAGACTTGTTCGTGGCGTTCCCCCGATATTGATCACCCGCCCTCGCGCATCCCGGCAGTGGGCAATCTTCAGCACTGCGGAGACAAAATCTCGTACATACACATAGTCTCTCGATATTTTACCATCTCCAAAAATCGTAATTGGCTCCCCACAAAGTGCCTGGCGAAGAAACCAGTTGGCAACCCCATAGCCCGGATGAGCCATCTGAGCCCTTTCCCCGAAAATATTTGTTGAGCGCAAGACGACGATGTCCATGGCGTAATGGCGAGCGTACGCGAGCGCGTATTGTGTCGCAGCAAGCTTCGAGATCGCATAACAACCCAGGGGCCGCGTCCTTTCGTCCTCGGCGACGGGAAGCCTATCAGTAGGGCCATACTCTGCGCGAGAACCCACAGTGATCAACCGACACGATGGCGCAACGACACGGAGCGCTTGCATCACCCGTAGCAGAACCCCCGCGTTGAGCTCTAGGTCCCTTAGGGGATCCCGCATCGAAGCCCCGTGGTCGCCGTTTCCTGCGCAATGTAAGAAGAGATCGGTATCCACAAAAATGTCTCGGAGAAGGTCGTCTGAAGATCTCAAGTCGATGTTATGCAGGTGCACTCGAGAGTCGATCCCCGCGACATTGAAGCGATTCGCGCCGAGTCCTGGCTCGTGGTTGTCGATAATATGGAGAGACCGGCAACTCTTCGCCAAGGCGTGTGCCAGGTTGCTTCCTAGAAAACCAAGTCCGCCAGAAATTACAATTTTTCCGTAGGAACCATGCGACGACGATGTCATGAGTCTCCAATTTCGGCCACAACCTCGACCAGCACGTCGATCACCCGTTCCACGTCCCGTTGGCACATAGAACCGTAGATGGGCAGAGAAATTAACGTCGCCGCAGCCGCCTCGGCATTCGGGACCGGCCCAGGAGCCCTCGTGCAGCCCTGTAGCGCGGGCACGTCACGGAGTGTATACGGATAGTGAATCTGTGCACAAATACCATGTTCTTTCAACTTTCGTATTAGACAATCTCTCTTTTGTCGAGAAGATGTGGATCCTCGACGAGCCCCCCGGATACGTACAGGAAACACATGCCATACAGGATCGCTCATCGCATCCACTTCGAGAGTCTCGATTTCGGAGATTCCGGAGAATGCTTCCAAGTAGCGAGCCGCGACGGCCCTTCTTCCTCGGGTCTCTTGCTCAAGATGTAGAATCCGTACACTAAGAAAGGCGGCCTGAATCTCGTCCATACGAGAGTTGATACCGACCTGGTCATGCTGATAGGGAGCCGCCGCTCCGTAATTGGCAAAGCACCTCGCGTCGTTTATGTAGGCGCTGCGGTCGCTCAAAAATGCCCCAGCATCGCCGAGAGCCCCGAGGTTCTTCCCTGGATAGAAGCTGTAGCATGCGCCGGCGGTGCCCTCCCCGGGTGTCCGTCCAGCAAGGGTGGCCAAGTGTGCCTGAGCGGCATCTTCGAGAATTTCGGCCACCGAACCGATACTTTGAAGTGTTGACTGGAGCCGTTCGACATCCGCCATTTGTCCAAAAATGTGAACCGGAATCACAGCACGCGTGCGAGCCGAGATCGCATCTGCAACCTTCCGACGATCCAACAAAAGGGTCCCAGGCTCGACATCGACCACCACCGGGGTCGCGCCCGCCAACAGGACCGCGGAGGCGGTGGCAACAAAGGTCAAAGCTGGCACAATCACCTCGTCTCCAGGTCCGATCCGGAGCGCGTGCAGCCCAAGACGAAGCGCATCTAGGCCATTCGCGCAGGCGACCGCTTCGCCCCGGCCGATTCGCCTGGAGAAGTCCCGCTCGAACCTCGCCACTTCGTCGCCACGGAGGTATCGACCGCTCTGGATCACCCGCACAGCGGCCGCTTCCAAGTCGGCAAGATAGGGCTCTATTTCGCCCCTCAGATCAAAATAGGCGATGGAGTCCCTCTCCAGCATGCAGTCCCTGTAGGACCATGGCCCAAAAATGCAAGCGGGAATCGGTGACTGACCCCAGCAGCTCACACAGACCATTGTGTACCCCTGCGGAGTCCAACTCGGCCTTGTTGGGGACCGCGCCCGGATCCAGGGGCATACTTCGGGCCCCAAGTCTGAAGTCCGAGTGACGAAGTATCCATTGGGCAATGACTAGCTTCGCCACAAAGCAATTCGACCCCCTCGATGGTCTGCGCGACGATCTCCAGGGAAGAATTCACGAGGCGACGTTGGAGCTTCCGGTGATTCCGGCGATGGCCCACGAGGTTCTCAAGCTCAGCGCGGATCCGAGCCAGGGCGTAATGGACCTCGCAAAATTGATCCAACGAGATGCGACTCTATGCGCGCACCTCCTGAGGGCGGCCAATTCCCCCCTCTACGGTATCTCGAGAGAAATCGTCTCGGTCCGGCAGGCGGTATCAGTTCTAGGAACCGACACGATTTCTCAGATAGCGATGTCTGTCGCCCTGCAGAGTGCAGTCTTCGGAACCCCTATTTTTCATGACGAACTGCGCCAATGCTGGAAATACTCATTGGCCGCCGGTTTCTTCGCAAAAGAAATAGCGAGAGCCTTGCGCGCCAATGTCGAATCGTCATTTCTGTGTGGAATCATGGCGAACATCGGCGAACCTGTCGTCCTAACCGAGATCGCTCGATACTGCCAACGCGAAGGACTACCGCATGACGTGATCGCTCCATCGGTCATGGAGATCGTTGCCGAATTTAACCACAAGGCAGGACACCTGCTCGCCATTCAATGGCGGCTACCCGCAGTTGTTCAGGCCACGGTCGCCTTCGATCCATCCAACGTCGATCTCAGTGTTCCCAGTCAAGAACATGTCGATACAATCCTCGCATCCCAACTTGCAGTCGCGTTTGCTGTGCACACGATGACGCCAGATCTACTTGACGAAGAAACCCTGCGACAACACCCGCAAGTCGCCGACCTCTCGATCTATCCGGAAGTGCTTGAGGTGATTCTCGCACGCCGTGATGCCATCGGCGCTGGCGTCAACGTCCTCTCTTAACAATCGCGTACCATGAACAGATCATCGTACGACCTGATTGTAATTGGCAGCGGTCCCGGCGGTCAGAAAGCTGCGATCCAAGGTGCAAAACTCGGCAAGCGAGTTGCACTTGTTGAACGGGACCGAGCAATCGGCGGCGCATGTGTGCACCGAGGAACGATTCCGAGCAAGACGCTCCGAGCCTCGGCATTCGAGATCGCGCATCTTGAACAACTCACGAAAGACCTCGATGTCGTTATCGATGCGGGGGCGAAAATGTCGAGACTACGCTCCCGTCTGTCTCGGGTCATTTCCGGCCACGTACGTGTCGCCAACGACCAACTCGCACGAAACAAGGTCACAATATTGCACGGCCGTGCAAGTTTCATCGATTCGACATCGGTCGAAATCCTGCGACCGGACGGTTCTCGATTTGTACTTCAGGCAACAAATTTTGTCATCGCCACCGGTTCGAGACCGCGAACGCCTGACTGCGTGCAACTCGACCACGAACAGATCTTGGATAGCGACTCCTTACTTGCGCTGGACTACCTGCCCGATACGTTGACGATACTCGGAGGAGGAATCATCGCGAGCGAGTATGCCTCAATCTTCGCGGCAGTGGGGGTCACAGTAACGATGATCGACAGATTTCCTCGACCGATCGGTTTTCTTGACGAAGACCTAAGCGATGATTTCGTTCGGCACCTTGAGGCTCAAGGCGGGTGTTTTCTTGGCGACCGAAAGGTTGAGGAGGTCTCCTGCGATGACTTCGGCGGTGTCACAACCCGTCTATGCTCCGGTGAGACACTGTACTCGGACAAATTGCTGGTCGCCAATGGGCGAATTCCCAACATCGAGGGTCTCGGTCTCAGCGCTGCGGGTGTCCGCGTGGGCTCACGTGGGACCATTGAGGTCGACGAACACTATCAAACTTCCCAGTCGAATATTGCAGCCGTCGGCGATGTGGTTGGATTCCCCGCGCTTGCATCCTATTCGATGGACCAAGGTCGCCGCGCAGTCTTGGCCCTACACGGAATCGATTCAGGGGAGGCCGAGCAGCTCATACCCATGGGGATTTTCACGATCCCCGAGATTGCCTGTGTCGGCATGAGCGAGCGCGACGCGAATACGAAACTCGAAAAGTATGGCGGAAAAATCGTCGTCGGTCGCTCGAGCTTCGATGAACTCGCAAGAGCACATATCTCAACCAGTGGCCGGGGCATGCTCAAAATCGTAAGCGATGCGGCTGGGAGACGAATTCTCGGGGTGGCGATCAGCGGAGAGGGTGCGATTGAGCTCGTCCATATCGGTCAGATGGCGATACGCTGCGGCGCTTCCGTACAGGACCTCATTGAAACCGTCTTCAACTTTCCGACGCTCGCGGAGGCCTACCGTGTGGCTGCGCTCGACATCGTAAAACAGATCCGATGTGCCACCGAGGCCACTGAGCGGAATCAACTCCGTCAAGCGATGCCGTGAACGGCCCCGGTGCAAAGATCATTTTTGCGTGAGGTGCTCTTGCGAGAGCAACGCCAATAAGCGGTTGGCAGTGGCGAGGTGGGTCTCGTCACTCGCATCCAGGCAAGCTTGTACGCGATCGTGTTTACCAACGATCTCTAGAAGTCGACGCTCCGCGTCCGAAAGCGACGTAGATTTTTCGGTAGGCCCTATTATCTTTACCCGCGAGTCCGCGGGGAGCTTCGCCAACGCTATCGCCAGTTCATCCTGCTGTCGCATCGACTCCATCAGCGTCGCCTCAATACTCATACCGATCTTGTCCTCGAAGGTCCAATCTCCGAGCGGATGAACGGCAAACAACCCGGCTTCCCAACCGAGGATCCGTATGAAATTTTTGAGCGGTGAACGGTGGCCACTGTCGTTGATCAATGCGGACTCGACGATACCGGCACGCACAAAAATGTTCCCAACCTCCCTTTCGTGAACGATCGAGATCAAACAGCTCTTTTTTGACACCGAAAATAGCTGAAGAAGATCGGGCAGCGCGACGTCGCTCAGGATCCCGGACATCGTTGCAGAACCCGGGCTAGAGTACTGAGAGACAAAAGCGCGAGACTCATTGGCAGCCGAGTCGAGGGTATCTTCGCCCTTTCCAGAGACAAAGACATGGGTTTCAACGACCGCCGCCGACGCTCCAAAAATTACAGAATCCCCGTCGCACAAAACGGCCTGCGCGACCCGCCTCCCGTTAACCATCGTCCCGTTGGTCGACCCGAGATCTTCAATCCGTAAGTTGGTGCCGGCCACGATGCGAGCCTGATTCCGCGACACCAGCTCCTCCAGCAGAACAATGTCCGCCTCCTCAGAACGACCGATCGTCAAGGTCTCGTCGGGAAGAATGTGCACTTCTCGCCCCGCGGCAGGACCCACAACAAAGCGCAAACAGTAACGATATCGCTCATCTTCAATCGAACCAGATCGATTGGCCCCGAGTGCACCGACAGAATAGCCGGCGCTTCCCTCTCTCACTCGATCTGTTGTCTTAGCCACAAAAGCACCTCCGCGCCGCAGCGTTCATCCGGTCAATATTGTTTGCGATATTTTCCATTGGATGACCATTTCGTCTCGCAAGCTCCGCGAGACCGTCGACAGCCTGTAGCACGGTCTCAAGTGACACATCGGCCGAAGCCACAACTTTTCCAATGATCTCGTCAACGACTTCCAGTGGGTCCATGCCGAGGTCCTCCTCGACGACCATCGCCCATTCGGCGACAAAGCAGGACCTCACGACCCTGGGGAAATCAGCAAGAGAATCGATCTTCGGCATATCTTTTTCGAGCGGAATCGTCGTACCTGACGTCGGCAGTCTGTCTGCACACCAGCGCAACATGCCTCCTTCAAGATTCTGAATATCTCGTCGGCCCATGTCGTGCAGCTGGCGCTGAAGCACAGCACTTCTCCGTCCACTCAGGCAAACCAAGACTGTCTTGCAAGTGGGGTCGAGAGCACCCAAATAGGATCGTGGTTCCCCCAGATCGACAATCTCACCTCGCCACCGCGAACCAGGAATGAAGCCGATGTCGCCGTGCCTCTCATCCCAACCCCGAATGTCTAAGATCGTGCACAATCGTTCCTCACTCAGTGCACGAGGCTTAACTACGGCCAGACTTTGTTCGCCCATGTTCACTCCTGCTGTCCTGGTTTGCATGCCTGCTCGAAGGCCTACGAAGGTCTGCTAGACCGGCCCGCTTGCTTCCCTCTCACCCTCGACGAGTTGCGATGTCAGCGCACTGCGCTGCTCGCGTCCATCAAGCAAAGTCTGACGCAGCCGGTCATAGTGCGCGCGCTGCCGAAGAGCTCGCGCAATCATGAGATCGATCGAGTCCGTCAGTTCGGTCGCTTCCGCGGGCAAGCAGACCTGCTGATCGAGACCGCACGCATTAACCGTCTCCTGCAACATCTCTGCGTTTGCGTGGGTTGAAATCAGAATCCGCGAGACCTCTGCGCTATCGGCCAGCAAGAACAGCAGCCGCTCGCCAAGTATCACGTGCAGATCGCCAAACACGACGACCCATGGTGGCAGCACCGTCCCTGCCTGAAGCTGCTCGCCAATTTCACCGCATTCGTCCTCGGCCAGCACACGAAGATCAACGCGCTCCTGCAGCTCTGCCAGAGCGATCGTCACAGTCATGCTTCGAATTGCCGGATCGCCGGCCAAGACCCAAACTGACGGCCGTGTGAGTGAGGCAACCGTGTTCCGGTTGACGTGCAGCGTCGCCTTCACCTCGGTCGGCGCGAAGACAACATCGTAGTCGGCACGAACAAGCGATCCATCCAGACCGGCTTGACTGGTCTCTTGGGTCAACTGTGCCAGTGCGTCGCTATTAATGGCCGACGCGGCAGCGAGCATCTCCTGGGCATCGGAAAATCGTCCCGCCGGGTTCTTGCTCAAGGCGCGCTCCAGCCACTCTCTCAATCCATCGATCTCTAGGATTCTCGCTCCCTTCCCTTCTTCGCTCTTCGGCAGTTCATCGTGCATCTGGCGATAGGCGGACTTCACATCATCGCCGTCGTGAAAAGGATGCACACCGGTGAGTGACTCGTAAAGGATAAGGCCGAGGGAGAATACATCGGAAGCAGAGTCCGCCTTCTTGCCAGCAAGCACCTCGGGCGCTTGATACCGACGACTGCTCTCATGCATGCCAGGGAGAATGTCTCCTTCGTATCCCGCGACTTTAACATGTTCGCCACCCCCCGAGTTTCTGCACAGGAAAATCCCGGTCGGATCGAGATGACCGTGACAGATTCCATGCGAATGCGCCTCACAAAGCGACAACAACACCTGAATTCCGAGGCCGATGACTCGCATAGGCCCCAACGTGGAAACCTCGGCTCCGGATCCAGCCCCCGTCTCGGCAAACAGAGAATGCAAGGTCGTGCCGTCGACGTGCTCCCGGATCACAACAATATCTGACGACTGCTCGATATTCTCGACGTGCAGGATTCGGACTGTGTTTGGATGAATTAGGGCTGCCCGCGGTCGAAGCGATTCGACAAGAGCCTCCACATCAGAATGCTCCCGACTAAACTCAATCTGGACCTTCCGATCCAGCCGATGATGGACCCCTTCGTAGACTTCGCCATCTGCGTTTCCGATCGGCCTGGTAATGCCGTAGGGGTCAGGCGCTGCGAGGGTCGGTCCGCGCACGGGGGCGGCTCCCAATGCAGGTGGAGGTGGAACCATCGGACGGTGTGCGACACGACCCAACTCAGCTTCGATCGCCGCGGTAATCCTGCGTCTCTCTTTGGTGAATGCCCCAGAAATGTGGGCACCGATCAATCGGGCGTCGACGGGCCCGCCAAGGTTTGCGAGATAGCGCTGAATGTCGGCCCGAAATTCCTCTGCGGACGCGTATCGGCTGTCCTTATTCGGCGCCAGGGCCCGACCACAGATTTGGACCAACTCAATGGGAGCCCCCGGACAGACCTCTGCAAGTTTCGGTATTGCTCCGGTTCCCAGCAGATGGAGCACAGTCACGTCCGGAACGTTTTCCCACATGCGCGCGCCCTGAATAGCCTCCCAAAGCATCACACCGACCGCGAACAAGTCGGCGCGATGGTCGACGCCATGGTTGTAAGCCTGCTCCGGAGGCATGTACGCGAGTTTTCCCTTAAAATGACCCGCGGTGGTGACCGAAGTCGACATTCGTGTCTTCGCCACTCCAAAGTCAACGAGCTTCACGTGGCCATCATAGGTCACGAACACGTTGTCCGGGCTCACGTCGCGGTGCACGAGGCACAGCTCTGATCCATCAAAATCGCAGAGCTTGTGGGCGTACTCTAGGCCTGAGAGCACATTTGAGATGGCGGTCAACTCCATGTTCAAAGGCATAGGTTTTTGCCGACGAATCGCCTTGAGGCTCTGGCCTTCAAGAAACTCCATGACAATAAAAAACTCTCCATCCTGTTCGCCAACCTCGAGGGTCTGAACGACATTTGGATGATTGAGCCGCGCGGCAATTCGCGCCTCGTCGAGCAACATCTCTCTCAGCTGGGCGTTGTCGACGAGGTTGTCTCGCAGCATCTTTACGACGACGAGCTTTCGAAACCCACCAAGGCCGTTGCGAAGCCCCAGCCATACATCAGCCATGCCACCATGACCTAGTTCGAACAGTTTTCGGTAGCGACGCATTCCGCTGCCGATGACCGGCGACCTCATTGGGGTGGTGAGCATTGCGAAGGTCTCTAAAAGGTCAGGCTCATCGCCGATTTTCGCGCCATCTCGGTGAAGCAGGTGACACCGGCAAACTCCACATTGGGTAGCTCCATAATGTCACGTCGCTCGATCCCCATGATTCCCATGCTCATGGAGCACACCACGAAACGAACGTTCTGCTCGACGCAGGAATCGATGAGCTCGCGGAGCGACATAACGTTGTTCCGGCGCATAAAGTATTCCATCATGCCCTTGCCAACCCCCGCCATGTGCATCTGTCCCATCTTTTGACGTTGAGGACCCTTCGGCATCATCCATTTCATCATCTTCTGCAAAAAGGCGACGCCTGAGCTCTTTTCATTCGCTCGCGGCTCTTCGGCACGCAGTAGATTCACGCCCCAGAACGAAAAATAGACGCAGACGTCCATTCCTTGCGCCGCGGAGGTGCTGGCGACCATGAGTGCGGCCATCAGCGATTCGAAGTCGTTGTGAATTACGAGCAAAGTCGCCAAGTTTTCACGGGGCGGCGCATCGGGGTCCAACGTCGAGGGGGCCGCGGGCATCGCGGGAGTCTGGTCAGCAACCGCGACCAGACTCGTTGGAATCTCTGCGGCTGGCGCGACAGGCTCAACCACGGCAACAACAGGCGCCACCGATAGGGGCACCTTCTGAGCGCGCCCTGGAAGCTGGAGCTCAACGACCGTCCCTGAGGCGTTCGATTGGGTACTCTGAACAACAACACGGGTCGCTGCGGCCCATCCCATCAAGTCGGCGAGAAAACTGGGATCGTCCGCAAGTACCGCGACGACGCAGCCACCATGTGTCACAAGAGCCTCGGAAAGCCTCAAAATCGGCTCAGGGGCCTGTAAGCCACGCAGATCGAGCTCGGTCTTCTCGACCGCGATGGCTTGGGTCGGCGCGACGGTCAAGCCCGGTGACGTGGGGATCGGTGGAGGAGAGGCCGCGGGGAGACCTGGCGTGGGCTCGGCTGCTAAAGACGAAGTGGGCGGAGGTGCGCCGTTGAGGCCGATCACGGCCCGTGTAAAACCTTCGCTATCCGAAGATGTGTGAATGGCGGCCTTCGCTGTTCGACACCATGCATCGAGATCGTTGGGGAAATCGCCATCGTCGGCCAAAATCTCAAGAACAAGGGGAGCCTTGCCAGCGCTTCGCGCTGCCTTCGCAAGCTTTAAGATCGGAGCGGGGCAGCGCATGCCGCGGCAGTCAATGGTGAGGATGTCATTCATAGCGGTTCTGCTTTTCGTGTGCCTCTGCAAGACCCCGCGCAACTTCGGCGACGTCCACGGCCATATCCGATACAGCCAGGCGAAGGCAATCATAGTGCTGTCGGCGGGAAAGAGCCCGTCCCAGAGTGACGACGACCGCGTCAGCGATCTCCCTAGGCAGCGCCGGAAGCAAGATCTGGTGATCGAGGCCGATGGCATTGATCGTCCCTTGCGCGAGCTCAACGTTGGTGTGTGTGGAGACCAAGATACGCATGGTTTCTCCAGAGTCTGCGAGTTCGCGCAAAAGAGCATCGTCCAACAGGACGTGCATATCCCCGAAGACAACCGCTGAAGGCGGAGCGACGGTGCCGTCGGCAAGAGAGCCTCGCATCTGGGACCGCTCGTGCTCGTCGAGAATCTGCACATCGGATGATTCTGCGATCATTTCAAGCGCGGCCGTCAATTCGGGCCGGTCCATCGCTGGATCTCCGATCATGGCCCAAACGCGACCACGCCCTGTGGACCGCAACACAGTTTGCCCCGGATCTCTCGTGGACGCCTCCTGAGGTACCGCCGGAGCGTCACCTAGAGCTGGCAGTTCGACAGTCTCGCAAACAAACTCGGCACCAACGCGCGGCGATCCCATCGGATAACTTCGTAGCTGCTGCCGATCGCACTTCACGAGAGCATCCGAAAACCCCCGAGCCGATTGAAATCGATCATTGGATTCGACGGAGAGCGCCCGTGCGATAATGTCCGCGAGGTCCGGAGCGACCGGTACGACAAGATCCAGACGCGGGGCCTCGCTCCGAAATCGAGCGGCGAGCAGGCTCGCAGGATCGTCGCCTTCAAAAGGCCAGCGGCCAGCGAGCGCCTCGTACATGAGCACCCCCACGCTGAACACGTCGCTGGCTGGCGCCGGCTGAGCACCGCGAGCGACCTCGGGTGAGATGTAACCCGGAGTTCCCCAAGCGACAGCTTTCGTGCGGATACCCGTTCCAGAGCTCGTCGCAGGGGACCCGACAACTCCGTAGTCAATGAGCTTGACCTGATCTCGAAGCCCCCCGCCACGAGCCAGCATCACATTTTCGGGCTTGATATCCCCGTGAACTAAGCCCTGGGTGTGGGCTTCCTCCAGCCCCGCGAGGATCTGCCGCGCGATCGACAAGACTCGCTGCCCGGACAGCCGGCGGACCGAGCGGACAAGCTCACGCAGCGTCGGTCCATCAACATGCTCAACGATGAGATACGGACGATTTCTACCTTCGATAGGCAACGATCCTGCATCCAGAATCTGTATATTTGTGGGATGCCTGAGCCTTCGTAAAATCGACACCTCATGATCGATCGAACTGCCAAACTCGACAGTTCGAGCCAGCTTTACCACCGCCCAGTACCCTAGCGTTGAGTGCTGGGCGAGATACAGCTCTGAGCGAGCAGTCTGTTGCAAAAATCGAACGATCGAGAACTGACCAACAATGACTTCGCTTGCGATCTGCATCCGGCCGATCCAGATCGAAGTATCAACAAGCGGGTCCACAATTGCAACCAACAATTGAGTTTAGCCTTGTTCAATGTGAGCCGGAAAACACAGGACCGACAACCAAAAAGGGCCGTAAAAAAAATCGCGTCGTTGTGAACGAGTTCAACGCCAATCCCCACGCTCCGGCCCCGACGAACGTGGCTTGTTTTTTGACATGACGTGACATAGCGCACGGTTGAAGAGCCGACGCCGTCGCCCAATCGCTGTAAACAGAAGCATGTTCTCGCTGACCGATGTCCTCAAGCGCTCCGTCCCGTCCGACGAGCTTCGTACGCGCACCCTCCGGTATCTCGATTTTCATGGCGAGCGCGATGGCGGCACGGTTGAAGATCGAAAGCGGGACTACACAACGATGGTCAACCACTACTACGACCTCGTCACAGACTTCTACGAGTACGGATGGGGACAATCCTTCCACTTTGCGACCCGGTACGAAGGCGAGTCACTCAAGGCTTCAATCGCCCGCCACGAAATGTACTTGGCCCATCGCCTCGGACTCCGACCCGGTACGCGATGCCTCGACATCGGATGCGGCGTGGGGGGCCCGATGCGGACCATCGCCCGCTTTTCGGGCGCAGCGGTCCTCGGCATCAACAACAATGCCTACCAAATCGAACGCGGGCGCAAGCAGGTGCAAGACGCGCGGCTCACCGACCTCTGTGCATTCAAGAAATCGGACTTCATGAAAATCGATGAACCCGATGAAAGCTTCGATTCGGCCTACGCGATCGAGGCGACCTGTCACGCGCCCGACCAACGAGCTTGCTACGCCGAGGTCCTACGGCTGCTGAAGCCCGGTGGAACCTTCTGTGGCTACGAATGGTGCATGACCGACCGCTACGATTCAAAGGACCGGGAGCATCGCGCTATCAAGAAAGGCATCGAAGAAGGCGACGGTCTTCCCGATCTCTCGCAAACCCACGAGATTGACGAAGCGCTGGCAGGCGCCGGATTTACAAACATTGAGTCGAGTGACGTCGCGCTCGACTCGGATGCCAAGACCCCTTGGTATCTACCGCTCAAGGGCGACTCCCTCTCTCTCACGAGCCTGCGCTCATCACGAGCTGGCCGTAGAATCACTCACGGCGCGGTTGCACTCCTCGAAACGTTCAACGTGGCGCCGAAGGGCTCTCAGACCGTGCACAAGTTTCTCATCGCCGCTGCCGACGCGCTTATTGCGGGCGGCGAACTGGGTATTTTTACGCCCATGTATTTTTTCAAAGCCACAAAGCCGAAGGCGTAACGATGCCCGCGTCGCCTTCCCTCGATCATCCTGCGTTACGTCGTCCGCGGTCCCCCCTCCCCAACATCACAGCCGCCGAGAACCCATGAAACGACGAGGCAGTGAAGCCCGGGAGCCAACCGCAGCGAACGCAAAAATCGTCGACCGAAACATGAAGTGGTCGAGGCTGCTTTGTATCGCTGGCCTGCGGCTAAAGAGTCCGACGACGTGGAGCGGTCAAGAACAGCTGCCTCGCTCTGGCGGCGTGCTGATCGTCTCCAATCACGTCAGCCTCACCGACCCATTCACGACCGTGCTCGCGGCCAACCGAACAATCCACTACCTCGCTACCCAATCGGCTCTGTCCCAACCCATTCTTGGTCGTGTATTGCGCGCTTACGGGGCCGTGCCCAAGAGAAAATTTACAACCGACGTTCAAGCAATTCGAAAACTGAAGCGCTGGCGGGATCTGGGCCGCATGATCGGAATCTTTCCCGAGGGCCAACGCAGCTGGGATGGTCGCTTGCTCGAATTCATCCCCGGCATCGACGCTTTGGTTCGGATGATGAAGGTTCCAGTGATCACGGTGCGTATCTATAATGCAGATCGCCAATGGCCACGTTGGGCAGAATCCATGCGTCGAGGTCGTGTGCACTTTGAATTTGATGCCCCTGTTGAGTTCAGCCGTCAGGACTCTGGCGTCGACATCCACAGGCACCTTCGCGAGCGGCTGACAATCGACCTCAACCAGTGTCCGCGCTGGCCGGTGCGGGGCAAGAACCTGGCACTTGGCGTCGAGAATCCAGTCTTTGCGTGTCCTCGCTGCTACATGATCGACGGGCTTCGGCCGCATAAAGACGAGATTGAGTGCCAGGGCTGCGGCAGCCGATGGCGCATGGACACCCTCAATCTCATGCATGGGCTCGGCGGTGCCCCGAGCTTCTCCGTGATCGAATCCATCGACCGAGTGCGCGAATATTTCTCTCAACGATGGGTCGCTCACGACACACGATACGGAGCCGAGGGCGTAATCCTCGAGAGCGCAGCGACGACACTGCTCGACACCAGCCCAGGGAACGAGTCCGTCAGCCTCGGCACGGGATACCTACAGCTTCGCAGCGACACGTTGCGGCTGCTCGCCCCCTCCTCTCGAGCCACTCTCTGGTCGATCCCTCTGACTGAGCTCACTTCAGTCAGTGTCGAAATGCGCCGACGGCTCCAATTCGGCACCGAGAAGCAGAGAATCGAAGCGGTCATGCCCGCCGAGTCCGTCGTGAAATGGGAATGGTTCCTTGAGCACTGGCGCCTTGAGGCTCAGCCTGAGCAACGAGCAAAAATCGACGAATACCGCGCCCGATATCGCGCACCGGCGTGAGCTTCGCGCGATGGCCGATGAGCGATCCGAGTCGCTATTTGAAGACCGCAAATCACGCAAACGGCGTAATACGCACTAAAGCGGAAGCTTCCTTTATCGTCGCCGCACACGGCGGATTTCCGGTCGTCTTCGCTGCCAGCAGCCAACGTGGAGCTGTCCGCAATTTGTGTTAAACACGGGCATGCTTCGACTTCGCGGGACTCCCGCTCTCTCGGACCCGCGCCGAACGAGACTCCTGCGACAGCTTCAGGGCGTCGTTCCCGACATCAACCACGTCTACGCCGAGTTCGTGCACTTCGTATGTGTTGAACAAGATAGCTCCGACGAGCTCAAGCCCGATGCACGCGCGACGCTCAAACGTCTCTTGACCTACGGTCCCCGTGCGAACCGCGAACCGCTCGACCCTTCCCACATCGAACGGCTCGTCATCCCCCGCATCGGCACTATCTCTCCGTGGTCATCCAAAGCCACGGACATCGTGCATCTCTGCGGGCTGACTGAAGTCAACAGAGTAGAGCGCGGGATCGTCTACCGACTCGGCGGAGTGCATGCCCAAGCGATGCCAAAAATCTCGCATCTATTGCACGACCGGATGACGCAAGAAATAGTCCCTAATACGGCCAACGTCGAAGCCTTGTTTCACCGCGCATCACCTGCGCCACTCTCAACCATTGACCTTTTGAACCATGGGGCCGAGGCTCTAGAAAGGGCAAACATCGACCTGGGACTCGCACTTGCGCCCGATGAGATCGAGTATCTCGCTACCAATTTCCGCGACCTCAATCGCAACCCAACCGACATCGAGCTTTACATGTTTGCTCAGGCAAACTCGGAGCACTGTCGTCACAAAATATTCAACGCTGACTGGATCCTCGACGGGCACGAACAAGACCTGAGCCTGTTCGCCATGATTCGCAACACGAGTACCTGTAGCCCCGAAGGGGTACTCTCGGCCTACTCCGACAATTCCTCAGTCATCGAGGGCTCCCTCGCCACACGTTTCTTTCCGGCCCCAGAGACTTCGCTCGTCCCCGGCATCTACAAGGCCCATACCGAACGGGTAGAGATCTTGATGAAGGTCGAGACCCACAATCATCCGACCGCGATCTCACCTCATCCCGGCGCCGCAACCGGCTCCGGCGGAGAGATTCGCGATGAGGGAGCTACGGGGCGCGGCTCCAAACCTAAGGCCGGGCTAAGTGGATTTTCAGTCTCAAATCTTCGCCTCCCCCAGCTCCCCCAGCCGTGGGAGACGGACTTTGGGCGTCCAAAGCGAATCGTCTCGGCGCTCGATATCATGCTCGAAGGTCCCGTCGGAGCAGCGGCGTTCAACAACGAATTCGGACGCCCCAACCTCTGCGGTTACTTTCGCTGCTTCGAAGAAAGGGTCGTTGGTCCCAACGGCCGTGAGGTTCGCGGCTACCACAAGCCCATCATGATCGCCGGCGGCCTCGGAAACATTCGGCCCGTGCATGTACAGAAAGGTACGATCCCGGCCGGCGCGAAGATCATTGTCCTCGGTGGCCCTGCCATGTTGATCGGACTCGGGGGTGGTGCGGCATCATCCGTCGACTCGGGCCGCAGCCACGAAGACCTCGATTTTGCGTCGGTCCAACGCGGGAACCCGGAGATGGAGCGTCGCTGCCAAGAAGTCATCGACCGTTGCTGCGCGCTCGGAACCAACAGCCCTATCATCTCGGTTCACGACGTGGGCGCCGGCGGGCTTTCCAACGCCTTGCCCGAGCTGGTCAACGACAGTGGGCGGGGAGCACGATTTGAGCTACGAGCGATCGACAACGACGACCTCGGCATGAGCCCGCTCGCTATTTGGTGCAACGAGGCTCAAGAACGCTACGTATTGGCGATCGCACCAGCCTCTCTCAAACAATTTGAAGCGCTCTGCCGTCGCGAGCGAGCTCCCTATGCGGTGGTCGGTGAGGCCACGGCATCCCGCGATTTGCTCGTCGACGACCGTCACTTCGGAAACCGACCGGTCGAACTTCCGCTCTCTTTGTTGCTCGGTAAGCCACCAAAAATGACTCGGCACGCCCGGCACATCCCATTCTCACGCGAGGCCTTCGATACAACGGACATCACTATCGAAGATGCCTGCCAGCGAGTGCTTCAGCTACCAAGCGTCGCAGACAAGACATTTTTGATTACCATCGGCGACCGAACGATCACCGGAATGGTGGCACGTGACCAGATGGTCGGCCCGTGGCAGGTTCCTGTCGCCGACGCGGCCGTTACCCTCGCCGATTTTGACGGCTACGCTGGGGAGGCAATGGCGATGGGGGAACGTAGCCCAATCGCGCTGGTGGACCCTGCCGCATCGGCACGCATGGCCATCGGGGAGGCCCTGACAAATCTCGCCTGCGCTCCGATTTTGGCGATTGGCCAAGTAAAACTCTCCGCAAACTGGATGGCCCCCGCCGGTCACCCAGGGGAAGATGCGGGGCTCTTCGATATGGTTCGCGCCGTCGGAATGGAGCTTTGCCCTGCCTTGGGCATCGCTATTCCGGTCGGGAAAGACTCGATGTCCATGCGCACGATTTGGCGCGAAAAGGGTGAGGACCGCAGCGTCGTCTCCCCGGTCTCGTTAGTGGTCTCCGCCTTCGCTCCAGTTGATGATGCCCGACGATCACTCACCCCACAGCTAATTGGTCCGGCGCACCATGACGAGAAATCGACGTTGCTGTTGATCGATTTAGGGGCGGGAAAAAATCGTCTCGGCGGCTCCGCGATCGCTCAGGTCTACAAGCAGGTTGGCGACGAGGCGCCGGACGTCGATGATTCAGAAGCCCTGAAAAACTTTTTCTCCGCGATTCAACAACTGAACCGAGCGTCAAAGATCTTAGCTTACCATGACCGCTCCGATGGAGGACTTTTCACGCTCCTTGTTGAGATGGCGTTCGCAGGAGGGTGCGGGCTCGAGATCGCTATCGACAGCCTCACGGATCGAAACGAAGATGTGCTCGCAGCTCTATTTTGTGAAGAACTCGGTGGCGTCATTGAGATTCTCGACAACGATCTCAAACAGGTCTACGCGGTCCTTGCCAAGCACGGTCTCGACCAGTGCACTCACGCGATCGGCAGGCCGATCGCCAACCGTGAAATCCAGTTCTCCCAGAACGGGACTGTCCTGTTCAAGGCCCCGTCAGCCGATCTTCGTGCGCTCTGGTCGAGCACCACTCATCAGATTCAACGCATGCGCGACGACCCGCACGGGGCCGATCAAGAACATGCGCAGCGACTCGATCCTGAAGACCCGGGTCTGTGGCCCAAATTAACCTTTGCGGTCGGAAGCCCGCCGTCGAATTTTACGACGCTCGTTGCGCGGTCGCGGCCACGAGTTGCCATTTTGCGTGAACAGGGCGTCAATGGCCAAATTGAAATGGCAGCAGCCTTCGATCGAGCCGGATTCGAGGCAGTTGACGTTCACATGAGCGACATTCTTCACGGTCGACGCTCGCTCGCCGATTTTCGCGGCCTCGTCGCCTGCGGAGGATTTTCCTACGGCGATGTACTCGGCGCCGGCGGAGGATGGGCCAAAAACATTTTGTTTCACCCGCGAACGCGCGCACAGTTTTCTGAGTTTTTCGCCGACAAGAATCGGTTTGCCCTCGGCGTCTGCAATGGCTGCCAGATGCTCTCAACGCTCCGCGCACTCATCCCTGGGTCTGAAGACTGGCCACGATTTGTACGCAACGCATCCGAGCAGTTTGAGGCCCGACTCAGCACGGTCGAAATTTCCGAAAGTCCCTCGATATTTCTCAGTGGAATGGCAGGCTCGCGCATTCCCGTCGCGGTCGCTCACGGAGAAGGACGCGCAGAATTTCGTGATGAAGATCACAAACTTCGTCTGATTGACTCTGGGCTCGTCTCGGCTCGCTTTGTGGACAACAATGGAAAAATTGCCACCCGCTATCCAAGCAATCCAAATGGATCGCCCGACGGTGTGACTGCGATCACTACGCCCGACGGCCGAGTTACACTCATGATGCCACACCCGGAGCGTGTCTTTCGCAGCGTTCAATACTCATGGGCTCCTGGCAGTTGGCCAGAAGACTCTCCATGGCTACGCATGTTCCAAAATGCACGTGTTTGGCTCGCGGACTAGCCACATCCACTTTCCCGATGCCTGGCAACAACGATCAAAACGGAGATCGAGACCCCACGAGAAACACCCCGAACGGTGATCCCGATAGGGCCGCGCCACGCCCGGGACTCGGCCGCCCCCTGGACGTTCAGAGCATCCTGGCTTCGGTCGAGTCGAAGCTCTTCGGAAGTTCTCCACAATTTAGCATCGGCCGTTACACGGTCGAACGCGAGTTGGGTCGAGGTGCTATGGGTGTCGTCTACCTGGCAACGGACCCGGAACTCGAGCGGCAGGTCGCCATCAAAGTTCTGAGAACCAACCCATTCGGCGATATCCACGGCGCCCCTCATCGTTTGCGGCGGGAGGCCCAAGCGATGGCTCGACTCAGTCATCCCAACGTCGTCTCAGTGTTCGATGTAGGCAGCCATCAGTCGCAAGTTTACATCGCCATGGAGTACGTTGATGGCCAGACTCTAACGCGCTGGCTCGGCGACAGTTCACACTCTTGGAAGCAAATCTTGGAAATTTTTGTCCGAGCTGGACGGGGCCTCGCAGCCGCACACAAGGCCGGAATCGTTCACCGGGATTTCAAACCGGACAACATACTTCTAGGCGATGACCAGCGCCCCCGTGTGCTCGACTTTGGACTCGCCGCGGCGACCGCGAATGACGATGGTGAAAAAGATCGCGCCCCCCCATTGTCGGACTCGCTCCCATCGTCGCTCACACAAACCGGCGCAGTGATGGGCACCCCAGCCTACATGTCGCCAGAACCGCACCAAGGTCTGGTGGCGGATGCGCGCTCAGATCAATTCAGCGACTGCGTTGCGCTTTGGATCGCTCTGTATCGGCAACCGCCCTTCGTATCTACGGACCTCGCAACGTTACGTGAGAATGTACTCGCCGGAAAAATAGTCTCCGCACCGAAATCAAGGGGTGTTCCACCCGAGTTGGCTCACCATCTATGCCGTGGACTCGCGCTCGATCCCCGCGATCGCTTCCGTCAGATGAGCGAGTTGCTTGATGCTCTTGAGCGTCATCTTTTGCCCTCCCGATCTCGACGACGTGGGGCCCTCGTCGTCGCATTGGTCGCCGCCGTATCCGGAATCGTCGGAATCACCCTCCAGGACCCCTCTCCAGGACTGTGTGCAGACGGTGAGCAACGAATTGCCGCTGGCTGGAACGACGATGTCCGAGCGGCCGTTCGTAAACGCGCAAAATCCGCCCTCCTCGGGACAGCCACAGTCGAGGATGACTGGAGTGCCGAGGTGATCACTGCGCTCAATCAATACGCCCGCAGTTGGACGGAAGTGACAAGGACGAGCTGTGCGCAGTCTTCAGGTTCGAACGATTCGGTCCACCTACGGCTATCGTGCCTCGAATGGCGCCTGCAAGAGTTCGAAGGGCTCACGTCCTTGCTGGCGAACGGCACCAAGCTCGGTGACTCGTCCACCAGGCACCGCGACCACGAAAAAACTTTTCACGGCCGCACGAGCCTCGATGGGCTCGATGCCAGAACCGCGGTCGCCTCGATCGCGTCTCCCTATGACTGCATCGACGAAGGCCGTCTACGCTCGACCCCAGCGCCTCCCGACGATCGGCAGGCTGCCCGCGCGGTCCAAGCGCTCCGGTTGCAGCTCGCCCGCATCCGACCGCTCTTCAACCTCGGACAGGTCGACGAAGCCCACCGACGGACTCGAACTCTGATGAACAAGTCCGAGGAGACCGGCTATCGACCGCTCGAAGCCGAAGTGAAACTGTTTTTGGGTGAATTATTGGTCGCACAGGGGCAACGGGACCTCGCCGTCTCAACCCTCATGAAGGCCGTTTTTGCCGGCGAAGCGAGCAACCACCAACGCATCGTAGCGATCGCCTCAGCGCAGCTTGTGGGTGCGATTGGCCTGCTCAGTGGGGAATCATCGCGGGCGCAAGACTGGGCGCAGCGCTCGGCTGCAGCCCTTGAGCGTATTGACGGCGATGCAGAAGCATCGGCCCTGCTCGCGCTCGGACTCAGCCAGAGCGAGATGACCCATGGCCGCCTCCCCGAGGCCCTCGCCAATGCTCAGCGGGCCGTGGATCTCACGCAATCTGGTTCGCGTAATTCGCTGGCACCGCGTGCCCAGCTTGCCTACGTGCTGACCCTGCTCGGTCGCTACCGAGAAGCGCGAAAACACGCGATCCTCGCTACCCAGGGCGGAAATCCGCAGCGGGTGAGGGTCGTAATGGCCACGGGAACCCTTGGGATTTTGGAGCTCCTCAGCGGAAATGCCGAACGTGCGCTCCCCTATTTCAGCGACTGTATCCGATCGGCGGCCCCTCATCGGCCCCACCACGGGGCCTACTGCCTCAGCTATCAAGGCGGTCGCTAAAGGGCGCCTCGTCAGGACCACGACAAGGCTCGTCAGGACCATGACAAAGCTCTTGCGACTCTCGCCAACATCTACGGCACCGCGAACACAGTCTACGGACAGGCCCTACACAATCGTGCAAGCTCGATCTTACTGTCCGGAGACAAATTACAAGATGCGATCGCCGACTGGGAGTTGGTGCTACAAATTTGGGCGCGTGAACTGGGAGAAAACCGTGCGAGCCTTGCGCTCCCCCACACTGGCATCGGACGAATCGAGCTTTCGCTCGGACACCCCAAGTCCGCACGGACCCCAGGGCAATCGC
The DNA here is from genome assembly GCA_964437075.1 of uncultured Nannocystaceae bacterium. Taxonomy (GTDB): domain Bacteria; phylum Myxococcota_A; class Polyangia; order Nannocystales; family Nannocystaceae; genus CAYTFJ01. Next base: position 41 of record CAYTFJ010000076.1, on the reverse strand, counting down.
ATGCTTATACGCTCGTACCGGCAAGCACGGCCTCCCTGGCC
>CAYTFJ010000075.1:0-23430 GCA_964437075.1 uncultured Nannocystaceae bacterium | reverse complement strand
GACGGCGACGGCGACGGCGACGGCGACGGCGACGGCGACGGCGACGGCGACGGAAATAGCGAAGAGGTCCCCGACTTCACCAACAACCTATTTCCATCCCCGATGCCTCCGGGGAACCTCGCCCCGGAGGATGCTCCCCAAATCATCGTGTTTGGGTGGGATGACTGCATGTTCTCGGGAGACCACGCATCCGATCTCGCGCATTCTACCGACAGCGGCATGAACTTCGTGGCGAAGACGTTCGGCCCTATCACCAACCCAGATGGATCGGCGGGCCACGTCACTTTTTACGAAAATGGTGCCTACCTGCCCAACAGTGAAGCCGGCGGGCCATGGGGAAGCGAGACCCCGCTGATGCTGGCCGCGGGCCAAGAGCTCATCGCCCTCGGATTTGAGGTCGGAAACCACACCTTCGACCATCTTGAGATCAACGGAACTTGGGGTGGTATCCCCGCCGCATGGCACCAGGGATCACTGGGTGGATGGACCGATCATGTCGGCACCCTCATGGACCAGGCCGCGTGGGAAACCTCCGCAATCGGCTTTAACGACCAGTTTCTTCGCCAAACCTACGGTGTAAACAAAATTCGAGGATTTCGTGCTCCCCGCCTCGAGATCAACGACAAGGGACTAAACGCACTCGTCGCGCTTGACTATGACTACGAGGTTAATATGGAGGAGGGCCATCAATGGGAATACGTGACCGCTGCCGTAACCCCGGGTGCCGACAGCCAGGGATTCAACTGGGTCGTCTGGCCCTACACTCTCGACAATGGATCTCCCGGTGTCTGGCAGTCCCAAGATTTTGGCGAAAAAGACTATTTGACCGACTACCCCGATGGGTTATGGGAAGTTCCGGTCTATATGGTCTACGTGCCCGACAATGGCATGCAAGAGGACCTTGCGGAACGTATGAAGACAGAGATCGATAGCGAGGACACATCCTGGATCGGCGACAAGGTTCGAGAGATCACGGCATTCGACTTCAACACCTTCCTCTATGCCCGCATGAAGAAGTCGGAGTGGGTTGAGATGATGAAGTATAACTTCTTGCTGCGGTACAACGGAAATCGTGTCCCTATGACCTTCGGCGCCCACCCAGCGGAGTTCAGCTGGCGCTACGACAACGAGGTCATCATGCTTCAAGCCGGCAACGAAGACTTCAAAGATGTACTCAACTACAACACCTACCAGGACCGCAAAGATGCGGTCACGGAGTTTGTGAATTGGGTCAAGACAAACTACCCCAACGATGTGTATTTCATGTCGAGCGCTGAGCTCGTCGACTACATGGACAACCCCTTCGACAAGAACGGTGTTCCTGTTGGCCACGATGTCCTGGCTACGCCGACGTGTATGGTCCCCTTCAATCTTATGCCAAGTTGGTCCGCCAACGTCGACAGCCTGGGCTCGACTGCTGTTGCGACCATCGAGGACAACAACTCCATGACCATCGACTTTGCGATGGCTGCAAGCAACCCAAACAGCGGCGAGTATGCCTTTGCCGATGTCGCTACCTATTTCGCAACGGGGGGCCTGAAGGATGTCTCACATATCGACATCGTATACGAATCGAGCGCTCCATTCCGTATCCGTCTTCTCCCTGCGGACGAGAGCGAGACTCTCAGCATGCAAGTGTTGCTCGCAGGATCTGGAGTCACCTCCGCCCGTATTCGAATCAAGGATTTCAGGCCAGATCCGTACGCAGAAGCAAGTCGAATCCTTGCAGCATCGGCTGTGGATGGTGACTATCTAGCGAAAGTCGCGGGTCTGGCTTTTGAATCCGCCGCCACGAAGGCGTCGGCGTCTTTCAGCGTAGAGATCAAACAGATCATCTTTCACGGGCTCGAGACTGGGGACCTCAGCGACTCCCAGAGCGCGCCCCCCCTACCGGTGGAACTTGGTGAGGGACGCAATCGACCACCATCGGGGGCGACCTCGGCGGCCTATTGGAGCGGCCATCCCGAGTTCTCATCTCCATGATCGTACCGTCAGCCTGAGAACATCTGCGGTATCTAGAGCAGCTCGTGCTTCGACGCGAGCTGCTAACATTTTGTAAACAGCACCGGCAGCGCCCAACGGAAGGTCCCGAGGACCGCCTCGGGGTCGCCGTGCAGACCTTCGGCAGCTTGCGATGGATCGAGGTCGCGCCGGGTCGGTGAGAACCCGTAGACCCCAAGCTCCTGAAGTGCGCTCTCGCTAAGCGGGGCACCTCCGTAACTAATGCTGCTCACGTCGTCACGCTGACCAAGCCAGATCAATGCGGTACGAAATGCGGTAGGGTTCTCCGTCGCTAAGAATCCAGCTCCGCCGGGCTCGAGCAGCGCCATCGCTATCTCGAGCTGAAGCTCATGGGCAAGGCGCCTTCCGCCATCATGCCGGCGCTGGACCGTATGCAATGGAAACAACAAGGTCACGGTCTTGGCGGATCCACGACCCAAGCTCCGTATCATCGTAGCCGCGAGATCCTCGGGGGAGATTGGGGGACTCCCCGGATCGGGTCCCAACTCGACGAAGTTGGCGTTGGCGGGAAGTCCATCGCGCAGCGCCTGTCCCCCCCCCCCTGCAGATACCGTAGGCGCGCCCTTCAAGTCGACGCCGAGGAGGCTTCGACCGGGATTCAATGTGGCAAAACGGCCTAGGGAGCGGCCGTCTCCACAGCCCAGATCGATCCAGCGGCTGACACCTTCAACGATGAACAACCGCCAGAGCAGCAGCATCTCTCCCGTATCCACTTCGCGAACCGGTGGCGCCCTTCGCACAGATCCAGCATCGACGAAAATCTGTCGTAGTGCCCGCACGCCGTCAACATCGAGGTCAAGCGCCGCTGGAACCTCACCCGAGGCCGCTAGCCTTAGCTTGAGGGCACAATTGGGAAGTTCAGCGAGCACTCGTACCGCCGTCGCGCGAACTTCCAGCAGAGCATGGTCTGCGTGTTTTTCGCTACCTACCCGGGCGAGCTGACGAATCGCTCTCGCTAGCTCCATGCGCAGTGGAGTCTGTGCCCCCGCGCTGTCACGCCTCGCGACTTCGTCGCAGCGTGTGAGAGCATCAACCAGAACCACGCACTTTTCTTGTTTCGCTCCAGGGCGCGCGAACCACCCCTCGATCATGCTTTCTAGGGGTCGCAGCTTCATCGCTGATTCGACAAGCGAAGATCCATGGCGCGGGACCGCATGTAGGCCTCGCTCTCTTGCCCGCGGTTCCAGCGCATCACCCGGTTCATCCGGTACAGCATCGAGAAGCAAACGCCTCAGTCTCTCGACCAAAGCGGTCTCTCCGCGGTGGCAGAGTGTCCGGATCAATTTATCGACCTGCCGACGAACCCGCTTCCGGTCAACTCCCCCACGCGGAATCGAAGCCGAGAGTTCCTCGGCCTCCGCCACCAACTGCTCCACGGTCGTCTTGCTTCTCTTGGCCATCGTTACCCACTGCGCCGCCCACCACCAGCCGCCTCACTGGCCTAGGGAAAATGCATCACTTTGGCAAGTCGGCGCCATACCTAGCCGTACGAACAAAATGCGACATTTGCGCGACATCGCACAACGAAGGCTGATACCATTGGACAATGAGGCTTTGGATTGGAACATCTTCGTGTCTTGCGGCCCTAGCGACGCTATCCGCATGCTCGGGCCCTAGCGACGGCAGCCTCTCTGAGTCCGGGACGAGCGGCGAGCCCAGCTCGCAATCCGATCTCCCCAGTGAATCCACCGAACCCACCAACCCCACCGGGAATGACGATCCCGACCTCGGGAGTGAGTCTGAATCTGGAACCGACTCCGACTCCGACTCTGACTCTGGCTTTGACCCGGATGATCTTCCCGCCGACACTGGAGCCGAACCCGAACCCAACCCTCAAACTCTCTGTGAGTCCGGGTTCTACAGCGACTGCGACGAACAAGTCCTCGCCCCTGGGGTCCTGGAGTTTTCGACGGCATATACTCTGTGGAGCGATGGTGCGGAGAAGCGGCGCTACATTCAGATTCCTCCGGGTACCCAGATCGACAGCTCCGACATGGATTTTTGGGAATACCCTCCCGGAACCAAGTTATGGAAAGAATTTTTCCGCGACGGCATCCGGATCGAAACGCGTCTGCTGTACAAAAAATTCGACACCGGGAACTGGTTTTCCATTGCCTACGCATGGAATGAAGAACAGACCGAGGCCGTATCGGCCCCATTGGGAATTCAAAATGCCCTGGGGACCGACCACGATATTCCCGGCTTCAACGTCTGCAAAACCTGTCATCAACAACAGCCGGACATCGTACTCGGTTTCTCGGCGATCATGCTGAGTCACGACCAAGGCGGCGTGACATTACAAAGCTTGATCGATAACGACCAACTGACGGATCCACCCATAAATCCCAACACCCCGATATACGGGGTCCCAGGTGAAGGGAGCCCCGCCCAAGCGGCCCTCGGCTATTTGCACGCAAATTGCGGTGGCTGCCACCATGAGCAATCGGCCATCTTTAACGACACTCCGCTCAATCTTCGTCTCAGCGTGAACAGCCTCACCACCGTCGAAGAGACTGCCCTATACCAGAGCACCGTCGATATTGCTCCCGTTCAAGCGAGCGCGGGCATGAACGCCCATGTGGTCCCGGGAGATCCTTCGACAAGCGAGCTGCACGCACGAATGGAAAACCGCGCCGTCGAAGCGAAACCCATGCCCCCGGTAGGAACCGAAGACGTGGACGTTACGGGCATCGCTTTCATCGACGCCTGGATCTCGTCGATCGCCCCCTAAGCGTCGCTTTCGACGAACGACTCCACCGCAGGACAAGTGCAGTGGAGGTGTCGATCCCCCCAGGCATTGTCGATCCGCGCCACGTGCGGCCAAAACTTGTTTTCCCGCACCCAAGGCAGAGGGTAGGCCGCTTGCTCACGGCTATAGCCGTGGGGCCAATCGGTAGCGACGACCGCCTCAGACGGATGCGGCGCAAATTTTAGCGGGTTGTCCTCCCGATCAAGCGCTCCATCTTCAATGGCCTGAATCTCCGCACGAATGGCCAACATCGCCTCACAAAAACGATCGAGTTCACGCCGAGACTCGCTCTCCGTCGGCTCGATCATCAAAGTTCCTGGGACGGGAAACGACATCGTCGGCGCATGAAACCCAAAATCCATCAGGCGCTTCGCAACATCCTCCGCAAGAACGCCCGCGCTGCGCTCGAATGGACGTAGGTCCACGATAAACTCATGAGCGACCCGCCCGTGCTCTCCGCAGTAGAGCACGGGATATGCATCTCCCAGCCGCTTTGCCATGTAGTTTGCGTTGAGGATCGCCAAGCTAGTTGCCCGTTGAAGTCCGCGCGCCCCCATCAATGCGATGTACATCCACGAGATCGGCAGCACCCCCGCGCTCCCCCACGGTGCCGCGGCGACGACGGGTCCGTTCGCACGATTGTCGACAAGCGCATGCCCCGGCAAAAATGGCGCGAGGTGTTTTACGACACCGATCGGCCCGACCCCTGGGCCCCCTCCGCCATGAGGGATCGCGAAGGTCTTATGAAGGTTAAGGTGGCAGACATCGGCGCCGTAGTCTCCCGGTCGACAGTGACCAACCTGCGCGTTCATATTGGCACCATCGAGATAAACTTGGCCGCCAAATTCATGCACGATTGAACACATCTCACGGATACGAGCTTCAAACACCCCGTGCGTCGAAGGGTAGGTCACCATCATCGCGGCGAGATTGTCTTTGTGTTTTTCCGCCTTCGCTCGGAGATCTTCGATATCGATGTTCCCCTTCGAGTCACAGGCGACAACCACAACTTTCATTCCGGCCATGACTGCGCTCGCTGGGTTTGTGCCGTGCGCCGAGATCGGGATCAAACACACATTTCGATTTTCTTCGCCCCGGTGTCGATGAAAAGCACGGATCGTCAGAAGTCCGCTGAATTCCCCCTGAGATCCCGCATTCGGCTGCAACGACACCGCCGAAAATCCGGTGATCGTACACAGCCAACTCTCCAAATTGTCGAAAAGTTCTCGATAGCCTTGAGCCTGTTCGATCGGTGCAAAGGGATGCATATCCGAGAACTCGGGCCACGTAATCGGAATCATCTCCGATACGGCATTCAATTTCATTGTGCATGAACCGAGTGAGATCATTGACGTAGTCAGGGATAGATCACGGTTCTGAAGGCGAGTGAGATAACGAAGCATCTCGTGCTCTGCGTGGTAGCGATTGAATGTCGGGTGCGTGAGAAATGCTGTGGTCCGCCGATGCTCTTGCGGAACTTGAAGATCGACGGCCGCCGCGAGGCTCTCGACCGACGGTACGTTCTGGCCACGAGAGGAGAACACTTTTAGCAAACGAGTGACCTCATCAAGGTCGCTACGCTCGTCGAGCGAGATACCTACGTGTTGGGCATCCAGAAGTCGGAGGTTGATCCCACTGCTACGGGCTCGAACCAACATTGCGTCCGCATCGCCACTCGATACCCTCACACGCAAGGTATCGAAAACAAGTCCCGAATCCACAGAGTGGCCCAATGCACGAATGCCCGCCGCCAACGTCTTCGTGAGCCCGTACACACGTGACGCGATCGCCCGAAGACCTGCGGGGCCATGATAGACACCGTACATCCCAGCCATGATCGCTAGCAGAACCTGCGCGGTACAAATGTTGCTCGTCGCCTTTTGCCGGCGAATATGCTGCTCACGCGTCTGCATGGCCATGCGATAGGCAAGCTTCCCTCGACGATCGCGGGATGTTCCAATAATTCTCCCCGGAAGGGTCCGCTTGTGGTCCTCACGGGTCGATAAAAAAGCCGCATGCGGACCGCCGTAGCCCATCGGCACCCCGAAGCGTTGCGCCGAACCGATACAAATGTCCGCCCCGAATTCTCCCGGAGGTCGCAACAGTACCAACGACAGCAGATCCGCTGCCACCGTTACGAGTACCTTCGAGGCATGGGCGCGGGCGACTAAGGGGGCGTAGTCCAGAACCTGCCCATCGCTCGCCGGGTACTGCAGCAGCAAGCCAAAGATATCGCCTCTCGTAAAATCAACGCTTTCCGCGTCGCCCTCTTCGATCTCGATCCCCACCGCCTCGGCACGGGTACGAACAACCGAAAGCGTCTGCGGATGGCATCGGTCCGAGACAAAATATACGGAACGTTTCCCGCGAAGAGCCGCGTGGCTCATATGCATCGCCTCGGCCGCCGCCGTCGCCTCGTCGAGCAACGAGGCATTCGCCATGGGGAGCCCGGTCAAGTCGGCGATCATCGTCTGAAAATTGAGCAGCGCCTCAAGTCGCCCCTGCGAAATCTCCGCTTGATAGGGGGTGTACTGCGTGTACCAACCTGGATTCTCTAAAACATTACGCAGGACCACCGGAGGCACGATGCACCCGTGATACCCGAGCCCTATCAACGAGCGCATCACGACGTTTCGATCCGCAATTTTACGAATCCTAGCGAGCGTCTCCGTCTCCCCAAGGGGACGAGCCGGCAAGGTCTCGAGCTCAAATTTCTCGACCATTCGAATCGACGATGGCATCGCTTGATCCACCAACGCCTCAAGATTTGGGGCGTCAACAAACGCGAGCATCTCCACGACATCGGACTCGTCAGGACCGATATGTCGGCGAACGAAGGTATCCACGGGGGCGAACAAACTAGGGACAGTGTCTTGCGTCATCGGTGCCTACCCGCCGTCGAGACCAATCTCGCCGCGGCGGTCGACGGACCATACTGAATTCAAGCTAGGCTGCCAGGCCATTCCGGTCAGCATTGTGCCGGCATGGCGCGGTTTTCGGGATACGGGAGCGCCTTTACGACAACGAGACCGCTACAACACGACTAGAGCCTCATAAATTTCGGCTGCAGCTCGGGGGCGCGCATGCTTGCGCATTGAACGCGACATGGTCTCCAAGGCCGTCGGGTCGGCGAGAAGAGCGATCAATTCACGGCCCAGCCGTTCTCCGGACAACTCCGACTCCAACAGCAAGGCTGCCGCCCCCGCATCGACCAGCGAGCGAGCGTTGGATCGTTGATGGTCGTCGGCCGCATGTGGAAAAGGCACCAAAAGCGCGGGTCGTCCGACCGAAGCAAGCTCGGCCAGAGAGGTCGCCCCCGCCCGACATAAAACCAGGTTACACCAGGCGTAAGGCTCGGCCATATCGCGAATGAACGGGACCACCCGCGCATGTTCACCCACAAATCCAGCCTCCGCGTATCCGGCCTGCACCGACTCCAACTCGCTGGCCCCCGTCTGGTGCCAAATCTCGAGCTGAGGCATGGCCTCGCGCAAGGTGACAAGAGACTCGACGATGCTCCGATTAATCGCGCGAGCCCCTTGGCTCCCTCCAAAGACAAAGAGTCGAGGTCCCGCCGCCCGGGATGATTCGCTGCGCCTGTCACCGGGCTCCCGCGGGGCATTCAAACCCGCCCGAATCGGATTCCCTGTCCTCAGTACCTTCTGAGGAGCGAAGAATCGGCGCTCGTCTGGGAACGCCGTGAACACTCGACGGACAAACTTCCCAAGAATCTTGTTCGTGATGCCTGGCACGCTATTTTGCTCAAGGATCGCCGTCGGCAACCCCATCATCGCCGCGGTCGCAACGATGGGACCGCTCGCGTAGCCCCCGACTCCAACCACGACGTCCGGCTGAAACCCTCGAATGATTCTCCGACTGCGTTGCCAAGCCGCAGGCAATCGTGCCACGCCCCGAATCAGCCCCGAGAGCCCGCGGCCCTTGATGCCAACGACCTCGATCAGCTCCAAAGGCCAGCCCTCCTCGGGCAAGACCCGGGCCTCAATCCCGCGTTGCGTACCCACAAAAAGCACCTCGCCTCCCCGGCTGCGGACCTCCTGCGCGAGCGCAATTCCCGGAAAAAGATGCCCTCCTGTTCCTCCCCCAGCGATTAGAACCCGAATTGGTCGTTCCACTGGCCGATTATATACCGCGAACGCCGACTAAAATCCTCTACCTACAATTGCGCGACCGCAACCCGAACGAAGAGCTCGCCGCTGAGTTCCCCGAGTCGAGCCTCGCAACGCTCATTCGTCATCGTTCGAGCCGGTCGTTCTTCTTCTCGACACGCATTGATCACGATATTGACTCTACCGTCTCGCGGCGCCACGAGCGTTCGATCTCGACCGACTTCCGACCACGCCCCATCGATGCCGATCATCACGGCCAGCATTCTTGCGCCTGGAATCCGCCAACTGCCGTCATCCTCTGGGACCCGGCGAAGGACGCCGTCGGCATCGACGTCACTCGGTGTATCCGGGATTAGACTGCCCCGGAGATACCCCGAGACCCCCACCCGGATCAACTCTCCTCGCCGCACTTGCAGCCCCGGTGCATCGCCATAGGGATCCCAATCTCGCTCGGTTCCCCACGGGCGAATCGTGCCTTGGCGATGGGTGTCAAAAGCTTCCCACGGCAACAGATTCATCATGCTTCCGAAGCGATCGAGCATCTCGATCTCGATGACATCCCCCTCTTCGTCTCCCTGCCACTCGTCCGCACCACTCCAGGAACCCTCGCTCCTCTTGGCCGCGTCTGAGAGTCTCACCGCCACCTCATCTCCTCCCGGAACATGGATGACCGTGCCCCCCCAAAGTGACGAGATTTGTCCCCCGTGCCCCCCGATCCGGATGAGCAGAGCGTTTGCCGACGCCCTCAAAAGATCCGGAGCCCGCTCGCCCGGTAAGAGGCGAGGATACAATCCACGGTCCCATGGGCCGCCGACCCGACGAATCCGCCTGCCCAAACGGTCCCCGGGCCACATCTCCAAAGTCGGGGACTCAAAGGGATCGATCCAATCCACGAGCGCCGAGACCTCGACATCCAGGATCGTCGTTTCCCGCTCACTTGCTACGGACACGTGGGCGAGCGCGGGGGCGTGAGGGGTTTGTGGCGTGCCCCAGCCCAGGTTGATCTCCCACTCGCTTGGCCTCGCCCCCAGGCTTTGTCGCGACTCGGCGCCCCAGTTAAAACCGAAGACCAACTCGGCATCATGAGGCGCATAAAACGCTCGTTCGCCATCGATCCTCACGACGCGGCTACCCACGCGCAACAACAGCGCGCCGTCCACTTCCAAAGGCGCCAACGCCCCCTCGCCTGCGACCGTCTCGGGAAACCCTCCGAGACCGATTTCCACGTTGCTTGGGGCAGATATGCGCACCGGTGTCCCGCGCTGCACGTGCACATGACTCTCAACCCATCCCGCACCCGAAGAAAGCTGAATTGTCGTCTGGCGGGGAAACAAATCGGTTGAGAGCTCAACAAGAAGCGGCAACCGCTCCTGGGGGTCGAGCCCCAACGCAGCCGTGCCGTCTTCCAAACCGCAAGCGGGGACCCAAGACAGTCCCACCAGTGCTGCAAGAACCGATGACCCAAGCAGAGAGCGGCGTGCCATAGCCGCAACATCGGCCACAGAGTACATCTCTGTACATGCTGCCCTCAGAGTCCAGCTTCAGCTGCGTGGCCCGCCAGGGGCCGCTTCTACGGGAGATCCGGAAGAAGTAGAGCCCTCCGGTGGCGTTGGTTCCGACACGGTCGCCCGCGGAAATGTCCGAGCCCTCGGTGATGGCAGCGGCCCGCGAGGAACCACGACAACCGTGGGATTGGCGGGATCGATCGTCGATGGTTGGCTGGGGACGATCAAAGAGATCCCCGACAGTGCTTCGCCCCCCCTCCCGTCGACAGACACCCTGACAAAGGCCAAGACAGCCCGATCCGGCCTCTCCCGCGCCACCAAGACGTAGTCCCCACGGGACAAGTTTCGAATCGCGAGCTTGAAACGTCCCCCCTCGTCACTCGTCGCTGCCGCCAAGACTGGCCCCGGCGAATACGGGTCGGCGGCGCGACCGAAGCGGTGCAACGAGATCGCCATCGCTGCGATGGGCTGACCCATCGGAGAACCCCGCTGCTCGCGTTCCACCCGTCCGGCAACGATGCTCGCGGGCTCCCCTGCAACATCCGCGTAGGAACACCGCACGCCGTCGGGCTCCACCTGCCCCGGCTCGGCGGCGATCCGGATCTCTGGACATGTCGGTGACTCCCCCTGAGCGACCACATGCGGGCCACGGAGCCACGAAGGATGGGCACCACAGCCGGAGACCAACACCGCCAACGCCGCCTGTACAAGGAGCCCACGCAAGCCCTCTGGTTCCATCCAACATCGAGCCCTCGGTCGAATCCACTCACGCGCGGTTTGCGTCGCCTGCACGTCTCCATTGTGGCCCATTTTCGGGCGAAGACGCCAACCGCTCACCACAAAAAAGACCCGTCGAAGGCAGGTTGACCACGTGCATTCCAGTCGTCACAATGATGCCATGCAGTCGCAGGATCCACGCTCCCACCACTATGGGCAGGCAGCCCACGGGCAGTCCCACCAAGGTGAGGTTCGCCATGGCCCAAAGGGCCATGAACGACCTGGGGCTGGCTACGCTCCGGGAACGTATGTCGATCCTCGGGCACAGCTCTCTTCAGGCGTGACCGCATTCATGACCGGCGTTTTTGGCTGGATGACTGTCGGAATTGCGCTGACGGCGACGATCATTTTGTTGCTCACCACCGTCGCAAGACCCGTGCTCGCGTTATTTTACACTCCCGAGGGTTATATGACCGGCCTTGGGATGGTTGCCGCCTTCGCTCCGCTGCTCTTCGTATTTTTGATTACGAGCCGGATGGAAACGATGAGCCAGCGCGGTGCTCGCATTTCGTTCCTCGTCTTTTCAGGGCTCTTTGGAATCGCACTCGCAGATCTTCCGCTGATGTACAACCTGCCCTCACTTGGTGGGACCTTTGTCGCTACGACCATGATGTTCGGCTCGGTCGCTGCGTACGGGTATTTCACAAAAAAAGATCTCTCCGGCTGGGGCACCTTCCTCTTCATGGCGATGTTCGGCCTAATGTTCGCGTTTATCGCAAGCGCGATTTTCGGGTTCGGGTCGATGCTCTTGTCGGTGCTCTTTGTGCTGCTTTTTGCGGGCCTCACCGCCTACAAGACCCAAACGATCAAGCAGATCTATCTGGTCCAAGGCCGTCAAGGAAACCTCGAGGTCATGGGCGCGCTCACCCTCTACATCTCGTTCATCAACATGTTTGTTTGGGTGCTCCATCTCTTCGGTAGCCGTCGCTAAATTCCGACACAGCTTCTATTGACCTGCGCAAAAAGAGGATCCCTTCGGGGATCTTTTTTTTTCTGCACAGCATGAGAGTCTTCGCATGGTCTTGCGAGAGCCACGATGCTAGATAGCGTCCGAGATGAAGCTAAATGGACGTATCTTGTGGCTGACCGACGACCCTGACACCGTGCGATCCCAGCTTGAGGGAAACGACGAAAACTTCGCGGTTCAAGATCCGCCGAGCATGCACTACGGCGTGAACACGGACGCAATGATCAATGGCGCGGCATGTACGCTTGGCTACACAGGCGCTATCCTGGGCCCGTATTTCCTTCAGAATTTTAAGGAGGTCGTCGAAAAAGACAGCGTCAAGAGCGGGAACTTCCAGGTCGTTGTCGGCGGCGAGGCTTACGGATCAGGATCCAGTCGCGAGGTGGCCGTGGTGGCCCACCAAGGTGCCGGCATCGAGCTTGTGATCGCCGGAAGCTTTCAACGAATCTTCCAAGAGAACATGGTCTATGCGGGACTTCCCTTCTCGACGGACCTCAACCTCGTACAAAGGCTGCGAGACGGAGACGACATTGACCTCGATGCTCTCGCCGATGAGCTCCCGCCCTTTTTCTCGGCCGTCGCAAGCTGCGGTGGACTCCTTAGCTACGGCACCAAGATTCTTGCGGGGGAGGTCGGCCCAACCTACAGCATACAGCGCGAGTCGCGGCCGATGACCTGCATCGAGAAAATCGTCGCTCGTAAGGCCTGGGTCGGCGCCAACAAAGAGTTCGGCGTGGCTTCCGTCGCACCCGGTGACCAAGTCCTGTGCGAAGCCGACTTCCGAGGGATGCACGAATACACTGGCGGCATGGTCATGAACCTCTACGCCAAGGCCTGGGGCAACGCGCCGGTCGTAAAACCTGAGCTGGCCGCGGCTTTTAACGACCATTTTGTCCTGATCGACAGTCCGACCGTCCCCGACCTGGTTAAACAGCAGCGGCTGATACCCGCCCAAAATCTGACCCGCGAGATGGTCGAGGTTTGCGAGCGTAATGGGATCCGTCTGCACGGACCCGGACGCGCCCATAAAGCGGGTGTCTGCCATCGCATCGTCGTCGAAGACTACGCCCTTCCAGGCGACATCATCGTGCTCACGGACAGCCACACACCCACCGCAGGCGTCATGAATGCCTTCGCCTTTGGCGTCGGCTCCACGGCCATGAGCTTTGCGCTGCGCACAGGAATGATTCCTGTGACGGTCCCCAAGACCGTTCGAGTGCTGGTCTCGGGTGACGCCGGGGGCCTGTTGTCGCCCAAGGACCTGATCCTGCATCTTATCGGCGACCCTTTCTTTCGCGAAGAGCAGTGGCGAGAGTCGCCAACAGATACCTGCGTAATTCAGCTTGGCGGCCCCGGCCTCGACCAATGGAACGTCGATGAGTTGTCGGTCTTGACCAACATGACGGTCGAAGGCGGTCTCATGACCGGAATCGTCGAACCGTGTAAGCCACTCGCAGATTTCTTGAAGGAACGACGCGGCGTGAATTTTGACGTGGACTCACTGTTCATACGCCCCGACGACGGAGCCAACTACGTGCGTACGCTCGAGATTGACCTCGCAGATGTCCCACTTACGGTCGCCACGCCAGGCGACTCCCGCAATCGGCTGGCGCTCTCTGAGACCGGCGATGTGGCGATCCACAATGTCGTGCTCGCATCATGTACAGGAGGCTCCATCGCCGACCTGCGCGCCGCGGCCAATGTCCTCCGCGGCAGGACGCTTGCGGACCACGTCCGCCTTACCGTCACGCCCTCAAGCGCGGAGGTCGCCGAACAGGCAGAAAAAACTGGCCTCATTCAGCTGTTCAAGGACCTCGGCGCAGTAGTCACCGATCCAGGCTGCGGATCCTGTATTGGCAATGGACCCGGAATCCCCTTCGAGGGCGAGACCACGGCCAGCACCACCAATCGAAACTTCGCGCGACGAATGGGCGCTCCTGGTCCCGTCTATCTGGTGTCGCCCGCAATCGCGGCAGCGTCCGCCGTAACAGGCAAGCTTACCGATCCTCGGTCGTTGTAGCACCGAGGACCCTCGACGGCATCGACGCCACGTTTCCTCCGTCCGTTCGTGGGCGGACCGAGGAAACATGAGACGCGCTCGCGCCCCCATGCCGATATCGCTCGGATTTCCGAAGAAACCACATTCACCTTTTACGTAAACCATCATACTGAAAAATCAATCGCACGAGGATGCAAGCCGTCGTGCGATGCGGGTATGATAGAAACCGGCCCATAATGACGCTCCGTCACCTCTTCGTCCAATCTCCGAACACGTCGTCGCCCCCTTCGGAGTCTTGACTTGCCAGCAGGTGCACACGATCCGTCCGGGCGTGGTTCCGGGTTTGACCTCACGCAGCGACAGTTTCTGCTATGGCTCGGTCACCAACAGCGACCGGATTTTCCGGAGTACAATATGGTGCTCGAGTTCGATCTTGGCGGTGTGCTGGATCCCGAACGCTTTCAGGTGTCGTTCAACTCGATCGTGGACGATAGCGACGCTTTGCGCAGCGTTTTTTTCGAACATGGTGGGATGCCAAAACGCGAGGTCAAGCCGGCGATCGACTTTCGTCTGCCGCTGATCGACCTAGGCACAGAAACCGATCCGTACGCCTCACTTCGACTCCAAATCCGCCGTGGAAGTGCACAGTCGTTTGCGCTCGATCAACTCTGTTTTGATTCTGCTCTTTTTAAGATCGCCGACGATCGATTCGTCTGGTGGTTTTGCCAGCATCACCTCATCGGCGACGGAAGCTCCATCGCGTTGCTCTTTCAACACCTGTCAGAACGATACGAGACGCCTGAATCGGGGCGCCCGATAGGCTCAGCCCATGAGGCCTATCGGCAAGAACGCGCCTATCTTCGCAGCACACGCGCGGCCCAAGACGAGAAGTTCTGGACGCCGCGTCGCGCTCGAAGCATCGAACTTCCGCGCTACTATTCTTCCCCTCGTATCGAGAAGAGCCCACACACGGTTCGTATTGCAACCCGATTAAGCGCCGACCAAACAGCCGGCCTTCGACGGCTCGCCACAGAGTTAGGCATCCCGGCGATGCCTGATCTCGCACTCTCGAGCGTCTTTGCGACTCTGTTGTTGAGCTATCTCTACAGGATAAGTGGCATCCAGGAGCAGGCCCTCGGAACCGCGCTGCGCAACCGGCTCAAAAAACGTGCAAAGAACGCCGTGGGATGTTTCGTCGAGATGCTCCCCTATCAAGTGGACATCGAACATGACGATACTTTCAGCGCGCTTTTTGAACGAGTCCAGGCTGAAACAATCGCCGTCCTCACCCACGGTCAACACTGCGCGAGCAATCCCACAGATCGACCGCTCTTTGACGTTCTGTTCAATTTTCACACGGAAACCTATCCTGCCTTCGCAGGGCTCCCAACACAGGTCACTTTTTCAACCGGCCTAAACGCGTACGACCCCACCCCAGAGCAGGCAGAACACAGCGAGTCACTGACCTTCCAGGTCAACAACTACGCCGACGATGGCCACTTGGAGTTGTACTTCGACTTCAGAGCCAGCGCGTTCGACCGAGAACAACGGCAACGAGCAACCGAGCATTTTCTACACTTGCTCGATGCAATGATACTCGACCCCCACGCCGAGATTTCCAAGATCGATATTTTGTCCCCCGACGAACGTCGTTTTGTCGTTCATACCTGCAACAACACTCGCGTAGAGATCGACCGTCATTCATCTTTTATCACCCGCTTTGAATCTCAATCGCTAGCGTCTCCAAACGCGCTCGCCCTGCGCTTCGAGCAGCACTCTATGACCTACGGAGAGCTCAACGAGCGGGCCAATGGTCTCGCCAATGTGTTGATCGCACGGGGGATTCGACAGGGTCAAGGCGTCGCCCTTTTTCTCGACCGAACCGCGAGTGTTCTTGTCTCGATGCTCGCCGTCACAAAGGCCGGTGGGTACTATATTCCACTCGATCCCGCTCATCCGCGGGAACGAAACGAGCGAATCCTACAAATTGCGGCGCCCGCAATGGTTCTCACGAATACAGCATCTCAAGACACCGTGCCCGCAACAGCACGGCATCTCCAGATCGTCGTGGATACTCTCCCTCCCCCAGAAAACCCCGCCGATCTTTCCAACCCCTGTATTCAACACCACGGGGAACATCCCGCCTACGTTATCTTCACATCGGGCTCTACCGGAGAACCCAAGGGCGTCGAAATCTCCCATGGGGCGCTCCACAATTTCCTTGAGTCCATGCGTGTGCAACCCGGCATTGTCGCCACCGATCGGATGCTCGCGCTCACCACCGTGTCCTTCGACATCGCCGCGCTCGAACTCTACCTTCCCCTGCTCGTCGGAGCTTCGATCGAGATGATCAGCTCGATGACGGCCTCAGATCCCCGCCTGCTCGCACGCGTCTTGGACCAGGCCAACATCAGTATCGCACAAGCCACCCCGGCAACCTGGCGAATACTCCTCGACAGCGGCTGGCACGGCCGCCCAGGCCTCAAGGTCCTCTGCGGAGGAGAGGCTATGATCGCCGAACTGGCCCAGCCCCTGGCCGAACGTGTCGGCGAGTTGTGGAACATGTATGGTCCGACCGAAACCACAGTCTGGTCAACGACCGAACGCATCGAGGTCGCTACGACGATGATCACCATCGGTCGACCCATCCAAAACACAACCGCCTATGTCGTCAACCGCAGTCTGTGCGCGCAGCCTATCGGCATCGCGGGTGAGTTGGTCATCGGCGGCAATGGACTCGCCCACGGCTACCTTGGTCGCGACGACCTCACCTCTGAGCGATTCATCGCCGATCCATTTTCGACGGGCGACGGGCGGATCTATCGAACCGGTGACGTCGCTCGACGACTGCCCGACGGCAGGATCCAGTGCCTCGGCCGTACGGATTCGCAGGTCAAGATTCGAGGATTTCGGATCGAGCTTGGCGAGATCGAAGCGGCCATTGCCAAATGCTCGAACGTGGCGACAAATGCCGTGTTGGTCCACGAGAACAGCCTGGGGGGGCGCTCCCTCGTCGCGTACATCGAATGGATGCCCGACGGTACCCACGACATCTCAAATCTGCGCATGCAAATTCAGGGGATCCTGCCCTCATACATGATCCCCAGCTCCTTTGTTGTCCAGGAGTCGATGCCGCTGACCCACAACAACAAAATCGATCGTCGAGCCCTGGCCGATCTCGCACCATGCACCGACAACGACGGCAACGATGCTCACGGCAACGACGATCGCACGCCCCGCACGCCCGCTGAGGAGCTACTTCAAACCATTTGGGCGCGAGTTCTTTCAATCGAGCGCCCGGGAATCCATCAAAATTTCTACGAAATCGGCGGCGACTCTCTACAAGCGGTCCGTATCATTGCTGCAGCCCACGACGCGGGACTCCAAACAACCCCGCTACAATTTTTCAGAACCCCGACGATCGCTGAGCTGGCGGAGAACACGACAGCCCGCCGCGTCGATGGCGCTAAAAGTGACAGTCTCGTCGCCCTGCGCAGCGAAGGAGACGGGGCGCCGCTTTTTCTCGTGCACTCGATCCCCGGAGACGTAATTGGATATGCGGAGCTCCTCGCTGCGATGGCGCCCGGCCGACCTATCTACGCTTTCCAGTCCATCGGACTGAGTGACCCTTCCCTCGCACACAGCACCGTCGAGGCGATGGCCGCCCACTATGTAGAGGTCATGCGACGCCTGGTCCCCGAAGGCCCCTTTCATCTGGGAGGATGGTGTTTCGGTGGAAACGTTGCCCTAGAGATGGCCTGCCAACTACACGACGCAGGTGACACAGTGGACAATGTGATCTTGCTCGAGTCCTACCCTCGACGGGCTCCAAACCTGATCGAAAAACTTCGCAAGGCCAAGATCATCCTGAAGATGGGTCACGCTGGCCTGAAACTCGCTACCCATGCCGCGAAGGCGCGCCTCCGACGAGCGCCAAGCGATGAGGCCGAGCAGGCCGAAGCGGTGCATCAGCTTTCGCTCGCAAGCGGCCCCTTCAAACATCGGCGCGCAGTCTACGAAGCCAACGTATCTGCGATCGAAGCCAATCGAACCCGCGACTATTCTGGCCGCTTGACCTTGATCAAGTCGGCACATTCGCGAACGGGCCTCCGAGATCCCGACTATGGCTGGAGCTCACTCGTCCCTCAAGTTCAGGTCTTTGAGTTTGAGATCGACCACACAAATATGCTTCAATCTCCCGCGGTTGACAAAATCGCCCACTGTCTGGACGAACTCCTCAGCGGCGCGAGTCCAGAGGTGACCTCACCATGACAAGCGATCGCCTCCATCCGGGCGCACCCACCAAGATCCCCATGTTAAGTGCTGAGCAAATTCAGGCCTATAAACGAGATGGAATAATTTTTCCTATCGACGTATTCGCTTCGGCCGAAGCCGAGCAATACCGCTTGGCCTGCGAAGCTCTCGAGAGCTCAATGGGTGGACGCCCACGGACCGTCGAAGTTCGGCAGATGCATCTTCATTTTGCGTGGGCCCATGCCCTGGCCACCCACCCCGCTCTCCTAGACATCGTTGAACCGTTGCTCGGCCCGACGCTTCTCGTGTGGGCGACAGAGCTTTTTTCGAAACCGAAGGACCCGAACCTCTACATCGGATGGCACCGTGATCGTACCTATTGTGGCTTTCGGCCCGGCACCGCGACGACCGCGTGGATCGCTCTCGCCCCCAGCACGCGCAATAATGGTTGTATGCAGGTCGTGATCGAGACCGATCGCGTCGGCAGCAATCTTGGTCGCGGACAAAAAAATTCAGTCACGCCAGCGCTTGGATCCCACGGTGTCACGAATGTTGAACTTCTCGCGGGCCAGGTTTCCCTGCACGACAGCGACATCTATCACGGCTCTGGGAGCAACACCTCCGAGCTCAAACGTGTCGGGCTTGCGATTCGCTATGTTTCGCCTGAGGCAATCCCGGCTGGAGGACCTTCACCCGTACTGCTCGCACGTGGATCCGACGTCGGTCCTAACTTCACCGATGCACGACCGCCGTCCACTACAGAGCGATCCACCGCAGCCATCTTAGATGACATGCACGAGTCGGCCATGGCCCATCTCGATACCATGTTGCGCAGCATCAAGAAGGTCAGCCACTGAGACTCCCAGGAACCGAAATGACCACCGCAGACAAAATTCACAAATACCTGAACGATTCCTTCGTAGAAGAGGACGATGAGACCATCGGCATCGGCATCGGCATCGACGACGACCTTCTTGAATGCCTGGACTCGCTCCAGGTCTTGCGCATGGTTACCGACCTCGAATCCATGCTCGGGTTTAAGGTCGAAAACTCCGACATGACACCAGAAAACCTCGGAACGATTGCCAAGCTTGCGACCTACATCGACGGCCGGATCTAACGCGGATCCAAGTCGATTCTCCGAGGGCTCCATGACCGTTTCTTCGCTTCCAGCGCCAAAGAGCGACAGACAAGATCGACCCCAAGGCACCCGCCGACCGCTAAGCGCAATTGAAATCGAGCCTTCAGAATCTCAAGCGGGCATCGCCAACGAAACTGAGCGTCCCGGAGAAGCGAAACAAGGACCGACCGAGGGCGATCGGGCGCCGCTCCGAGCTCGACACGTCGCCGTCATCGGAGGGGGTGCAGCGGGTATGGCGAGCGCGATCGCTGCCGCGCGTGCCGGAAGCTCGGTCACCCTCATTGAAGCAACCCCGAAGCTCGGCGGGACCATGTCCAACGCGCTATTGCACACGCTCGCCGGGCTGTACGATGGCGACGGGCACCATGTGAATCAAGGCTTGGCACAGGAACTCGAGAACCGTTTGATCTCGGCGGATCCGGAGCACGTACGACCGCGAAAGATGGCAAAGCTCTGGGTATTGAGCGTGGATCCAAGCGTGTACCAGCAGGTGACATCAGACTGGGTTTCAAAAGAGCCCAACATTGAGATTCGGCTCGGTGCCCACGTTACGAAGGTTCTCTGCCAGCAACAACGGGTTCGCGAGATCGAAGTCTTCCACGCGGAATCTACAGAGGTCATGGCCGTCGATGCTCTGATCGACTGCACCGGATCGGGTGCAGCCCTACGTCTCATCGACCCTGGCCTGCACTGGACCGACGCCCAGGATAGCGCCGGAGGACTAATTTTCTGTCTTCGAGATGTGAGGCCTGGCGCCCTGCGCTTTCCACGCAGAGTCGGCGTCCTTCGAGCACTTCGCGAAGCCGCGCGTGATGGCAGACTCCCGGCAAACTGTGCCCACGCTTGGGCGGATGCAGGCATTGCTCCAGACGAGGTCTACGTCAAGCTCTTCGTCCCACTGCACGGGGACTGGAACGATTGTGTCCCTCAGCTCACTGAGAACGCCCGCAACGATCAAGCCGCAGTGGTTCAGTTTTTACGAACACTTTCAGACTTTCGAGATGCGAAAGTCACGCGTTCTGGAATCCTTGGTGTCCGCGACGGTGGGCGCGTACGAGCGGAGCGCACGTTAACCGGCGCCGACGTCTTGGCGGGACGACGCTTCGACGACGTCGCCTGCCGCTGCGCCTGGCCCATCGAGCTGTGGACTCCAGATCGCGGCGTCGAAATCCAGTATCTTCCAGCTGGAACCATCTACGATATTCCCATGAGTGCCCTAAAAGTCATGGGAATCACCAATGCCTGGACCGCAGGCCGCAGCCTCTGTGCCGACAACCGGGCGCAAGCATCCGCCCGCTGCGTTGGAACTTGCTGGGCCATGGGAGCCGCGGTCGGCAATGCAGCTGCGCTGTCGCATGATGAGCGGAGATTTCCAGAGGATCCAAGGTAATGCCAACAAACCTCGACAACATTTTTCGAGAGACCGCAAAGCGGCACCCCCACCACGATGCGATCGTCGGCCCGGCTGACGACGATCGGCTCTCCTACCGAGCCCTCGACGAGGCGATTGAAGCCACTGCCGATCGACTTCGCAATGCAGGAGTCCTACCCGGAATGGCGATCGCACTGCACTATGCCAGTGGAGTCCAATACATCGTGCAAAACTATGCCATCTGGCGTTGCCGGGCGGTCTCAGTCCCCATCGCCATGGAGCTAGCACCCCAGGAAAAACGAGCCCTCTGTGCGGAGATTCGGGTCGACGCGATCGTCTCGTCCACAAAAGGCCTGCGTTTCTCCCTCGAAATTGCCGAATCCGAGTCCGTAGATCTTGGTGAGGGCTCGCGTATTGTTTGGCTGAGAGCATCCCGTCCCCACCCCGACGGCTTCCATGCGATCAATGCGGCTTTCATTCGTTTCACCTCCGGGACGACTGGCGCCAGCAAGGGCGTCGTTCTTTCACACGAGACCGTCAACGATCGAATTCACGCGGCCAACGGTGCTCTCGCCATTTCGATGCCCGATCGAATCATGTGGTTGCTGTCGATGAGCTATCACTTCACGGTCTCGATCGTGAGCTACCTGAGCTTTGGAGCAACGATCATCTTGCCTAAAAACAAGCTGGCGACGGCGATCGTTGAAGCCTGCCGGCGCCACCGCGCAACCTTGCTGTACGGGTCGCCAATGCACATCGCCTTGATGGCAGACTATCCGCGGGGAACGCCTCTTCCCGACCTGAGAATCGCCATATCGACCACGACCGCGATCGACGTCGTGATCGCCAAACGTTTTCGACAGCGCTACGGAATCGGAGTCTCGCAAGCGCTCGGAATCATTGAGATCGGTCTCCCCTGCATCAACCTCGATTTTCCTGGAAAGGGAGGATCGGTGGGCAAGCTTCTGCCAGCATACGAGCTTCGCCTCGATGACGTTGGCCACGGCCCGGATATGAAAGAGATCTACTTTCGTGGCCCGGGATTCTTGGACGCGTACTATCACCCATGGCGAACTCGTGACCAACTGACCGACGACGGTTGGTTCGCTACCCACGACGTGGGGAATGTCGATGCCGACGGGTGCCTGTATCTACACGGTCGATCAAAAGATGTCATCAACGTCGCGGGCATGAAATTTTTCCCACGAGAGGTCGAGACGGTCTTGAACCAACATGCCTGCGTCAAAGAATCGGGAGTCTTCGGAGCTCCGCATTCAAGAACAGGCCAGTCTCCCCGGGCGAACGTAGTGCTGGAGCCGGATGTGGACCCCGAGACGGTCTCCGCGGATCTCCGCAGGCATTGTCTTCTCCATATCGCGGCCTACAAGGTTCCGGAAAAATTTAACCTCGTCGAAAAACTTCCCAAGAGCGCGAGCGGAAAAATTCTCCATCGAACGCTCAAGTAGCCTGCCCCCGGTGGCCCCCCTCAGCGACGGCCGACGCCTTTTTGGCGAGTCTTGACCGCAGCTCGAAGCCGCTGGAGCCCCCCACGTCGATGCCTATGGTGAAATATCAGGGAGCTGCGATAAAGTTCGGCGATCTCAAGCAACATGACAATCTCGGGGTCATGTTTACTCTGCAACCTCAGCGCGGCGATCGATCGATCGGGCGATCTGCGTCGCTACCACAGACTCTTGCAACATCGACGGTGGCGTTGCAGAAGCGGGCCCAACCTGAGACGGTCGGCGATCTACCGAAATTTTTGAGGTCGTCAGTGTCGTAGATTTCGAGGAGAGAGAGCTTCGCTTCGTCGCCAAGCCCTCGCTACGAGTGTACTGAGTCGGACCAGGAGCCCAGTGTACCCTCACTCTTTTTTGTAGGCGATCCACGGGGGTCACGACCGAGACCATCTTTTTCAACCTTGGAGCTCTCGACAGAGTTCCAGCGGGTCTACCGGGACGTCCCCCTCCTCTAACGAAACGCAGACTTTCACCCCGCAAGTAGACGCTAAATTCGTTTCGCTGGGCGATTCTATGCAAAAAATTCGCGTCGGTCTCATCATGCTGCGTGATCACCCCCCGCACTATATCCGTGGCTTCGACGTCGCTGGTCAACCCTCTCTCAGCCGCGATTTCGGCGACAACATCGGAATCACGCATCTCTGTCCAACTCCGTGTTTTTGTTTGCGCAGCGGCATTCGTGGCCGACACGTGACTCATCCGAATCTCGCCTCCGACCCATTCGACCGCCATCGAGTTGTTTGAGGCGAGCCGGAGAATCAGCGCCCAGTCCGACACTCGCTGCGTCCTCGTATGGGTGTCCGAGGTCTCCTCGACGCTCACCGAAACTCCCCGCGCGGCTGCGATTTCACCGTTCACATCATAGTCACGCATGTCTGTCCAAACCTTGGCAGCATGAACTCGATCTTGAAGCCGTGCTCGGTAGGCATAGAGCGTTGTTCCACCGTAACCATTCACGGTGGGTCTTGAACCCCACGGGCGCACATGGAATTGATCG
>CAYTFJ010000074.1:0-23746 GCA_964437075.1 uncultured Nannocystaceae bacterium | reverse complement strand
CTCCGTCTCCGTCGCCGTCTCCGTCTCCGTCTCCGTCTCCGTCTCCGTCTCCATCGCCGTCTCCGTCTCCGTCTCCGTCTCCATCTCCATCTCCATCTCCATCTCCATCTCCATCTCCATCTCCATCTCCATCTCCCGCCCCACAGGCCTTGTAGCAAGCCGAAAGCCCTCCAGTACTGATGACATGGTTGGTCATTTGTTGTTCGCTACAATTTGAAAAAGCATTCGGCGCACCGTTGGACTCTGGCCACATGATGAACCCGCCCCCCGCTCCGCTGCATTCTTCATCGCCATCGTGTGGAGCATCAAAATTGTGACCGAGTTCGTGCGCGGTCACGGCAATACCTTCATTCCCTGTGTCGCTAGAGACGCCGCTAGCATAGGCACTCCCCACACATGTCACCCCCTTCCAAGCGAGACCCACGGTTCCTTGTTGATACCGGGCGGTCATCAAATGGGTGAGCCCCGAGTTGTAAGCGGCGCTGTTTGACGAGTTTTCTCGATATTGGCCGATCGAATCCAACATCGCCTCGATGCCGATATTTCCCGCACCATTAAAACTAGGCCCACCCGACGACTGAAGGAGATCTACACCGGTAATCACAAAACCAACGTTGATCGTGCTTCGATACAGAGCGTCGATCTCGTTCATCTTCGCGGTGACTCGGCTCTCGGCCCCATTCATCCCGCCCCACTGATTTACGAAAGTGTAGTCTCCGACAATCGCCAGGTCGAGCGTCAAGCAGTCAGGGACAGCCTGAACGGGGCCGGAGGTCGGGGGGGTCACGGAGCTCTGAGAGTAGGGTGAGTTCTCAAGGGTGCCACACGTGGGGCCGAACTCACCGCTCCCAAAACCGTACCCGTCCATAAATTTTGAGATCGAGGATGGGGTGCCGAACTCTGATTTTTGCTGGCGAATTTCCCAAAGCACCCCCTCGGTGAACACCAATCCATTCGGTTGTCCGCTTTCAAAATGAAGCCGCGCCCAGGATCCCCGTTCCCCCCGCACCGTCCCGCGGTATGGAATCTGGTCGAGATGCGGCGCGCTGACCTCCCGCCCGTCGTGCCGCCAAATCGTGTTGGACGACATGAGATCGCTATTTGGTTCGAGATCGAGCACCAGCTCTCGATCCCAAATCTCCAGCGACAAACGGCTCGGCGCCTCCTCCCCCGCCCAAACCAGCACGCGAACTGGATCTCGATGGACGTCGTCACTCAGGGTTGGCAGCGCCGTTCCATGGGATGTCGGGACGGACGCCTGTGCCGCCGTGCTGCATAAGACGGAGATGACCGTCAACGAAAGGATATATCGAAATGGTAGATTCATGTTCGGAACCACAGTCTTCGTAGAAGCCACCCAAAGCCCCCCACTACCCGCCGAAACATCTGAGCACGACTATTTTGTCACCGCAACCAAATATTAGGCAATCTGCATTATGTTAACAATGTATCATGTTGTTCGTTTCTTATCTCACTCCAATCACGTTGCGCAAGAAGCGCAACGTCGCATCTACGTTACAAAATTGTTGCACAACTGTTGCAAAGATTGTCCGAAGTCGCGGCGCCCTACGCGACTAGCGACCTACGAGCTCCTGCCGGGCTTCGACACCGATTTTTTTCGATGCACGCGACAGTCTCTACCCATGGAGCCCACCGCGCCGCGCAGTTGTCCACCAAGGCAGGTGCTAGCGTCGTGGTCCTGAGTGGGGACCGCGCGCATGAAAATAGGCATCAACGGATTCGGTCGAATGGGGCGATTGGCCCTACGCGCAGCTTGGGACAAACCCGAACTTGAGGTGGTTGCGATCAACGAGCCCTCGGCGGGGCCCCACGAACTCGCCCATCTCCTAACCTTCGACAGCGTACAGGGGCGTTGGGGTCATCAGGCCCACGGGACAGAAGGCTCGAAGGGTCGGGGCTACCTCGAAGCCGACCAGCGCCGAATCACAACGACACAGGAACGCAATCCAGCCGATCTCCCCTGGCGAGAGCTCGGTGTGGAGCTCGTGATCGAGGCCAGCGGTGCATTTCGCACCCGGGCCACACTCGACCGCCACCTGAGCGCTGGGGCATCTCGGGTCTTGGTGTCTTGCCCCGTCAAGGACGGTCCTCCAAACATTGTGGTCGGCGTCAACCATCTCGCGTACGACCTCGCCAAAGAACCTATCGTTACTGCAGCCTCGTGCACCACCAACTGCTTGGCCCCAGTGGTCCGCACTCTCCACGACTCCGTCGGAATCGATAGAGGGCTGGTGACCACGATCCACAACCCAACAAATACGCAGGTCGTCACCGACGCCTTTCACTCGGATCTTCGCAGGGCTCGTGCGTCGCAGATCAATCTGATTCCCACGTCGACCAACTCGGCCACGGCCGTCACGATGATCATCCCAGAGCTTGCCGGAAAACTCGACAGCATCGCGGTTCGAGCACCCGTGCTCAACGCTTCGCTGACCGATTGCGTGTTTTCGATGTCGAGGAACACAGACATCGAGGAGGTCAACTCCTGCTTGCGGGCGGCGGCATCCTCTGGCCCGCTGCACGGCATCCTCGGCTATGAAGACCGGCCTCTGGTGAGCTCAGACTACGTAGGAGATCCCCGCAGCGGCATTGTGGATGCACTTTCTACACGGGTGACGGACCATCAGCTCGTCAAGGTCATGGTTTGGTACGACAACGAGTGGGGCTACGCCAATCGCCTCGCTGAACTTGCCGTCCTGATGTCCGAAGCAACGTGATGAACGCTGAAGGCAACCAGCAGGGCCTGCGAGATTACGTCACCGTCACCGCCGCATATTGGGCGTTTACGCTGACGGATGGAGCGCTGCGGATGTTGGTGCTTCTCTACCTTCACCAGCTCGGTCGAACCCCGCTCGAGATCGCCTCACTTTTCTTGTTCTACGAATTTTTCGGGGTGGTGACGAATCTGGCTGGCGGCTGGATCGGAGCACGCTTCGGACTGCGGCTGACTCTGCTCTGTGGACTGGCCACACAGGTCATCGCGCTGTCTTTGCTAGGCATTTACGGAGGATCTCTAACGCTCGCTATCGTCATGGGCGCACAAGCGCTCAGCGGGATCGCAAAAGACCTCACCAAGATGAGCGCCAAGAGCTACATCAAGTTTGTGCTTCCCGAAGGCGACAGCAGTCGCCTGATGCGATGGGTCAGCATCTTGACCGGCTCGAAAAATGCGCTCAAGGGTATCGGGTTCTTCCTTGGAGGGCTCTTGCTTGCAACCATCGGCTTCCGCTCCGCCTGTTTCGGTATGGCAACGGGTCTGACCTTCACTCTCTTGGCCAGTTTTTCGCGGCTTCCGAATCGAGCCGGAAAAGCCACGAGCAAGACGTCGATTCGCGCACTTCTCTCGCAGAACACCGGAATCAATTGGCTCTCTGCAGCACGGCTCTTTCTTTTTGCGGCTCGCGACATTTGGTTCGTGCTAGCGCTCCCTATATTCATGGTCGCAGATCTGAACTGGACCCACGCAGAAGTCGGGTCCGCCCTCGCTTTGTGGATCATCGGGTACGGCGCCATCCAGTCACTCGCGCCAGCCTTTCTCAGCCGCATGCACATCGGTCACGGGCAGACGGTCCCTGACGCGCACCAACTCGGCCGCTGGACCCTGGCCTTGCTGCTCCCACTGCTTGGAACCGCCCTCGCGCTGCATCTCGATCTCCCCAGGGTGATGACCTTACTCACGGGCCTCGCCGCCTTCGGAGTCGTATTTGCGGGAAACAGCGCGATTCACAGTTTTTTGATCGTCCACTATGGCGAACGCGACTCCATCGCCACCAGCGTCGGCTTTTACTACATGGCGAACGCATCTGGCCGGCTGATCGGTACAGTACTCTCGGGCATGCTCTTTCAACTGGCAGGCCAAGGTCAACAAGGCCTTATGCTCTGCTTCACGGTAGCCGCGGCCTTCGTGCTTAGCTCCGCCCTGTTGAGCGTTCCGCTGGCGCGCTGGGAGCTCCGCCACCCGCTTTTCCCGCCCGTGGTGTCGTCGTAGGGACTCCCACGAACCTGCCTCCACCGCGGCACCCAAAAAATTCTTCTCCGCTCAACTGGAACACTCATCCCCCACAGCCCGCTACCATGGAAATTCTTAAGAACGTTCTGACTCTTCTCGGATCCCTCGGAGTGTTTCTCTACGGCATGAAAATCATGTCCGAGGCGTTGCAGAAAGTTGCAGGCGACCGCCTGAAAAACCTGCTCTCCACGGTGACATCACCCTTTCCCGAGACCGACAACCTCGGTCTCAAGCTCGTCAACCGTATCAGTGGTGTGACGACGGGATTCGTCACCACATGCATCGTTCAATCGAGCTCGGCGACGACCGTCATGGCGGTGAGCTTCGTCAACGCACGTTTGCTCACCTTGCTCCAGGCCATCGCCGTGGTGATGGGTGCCAACATCGGTACGACGATCACCGCGTGGATCGTCGCGTTGTTCGGATTCAAGGTAAAACTTACCGCGCTCGCGCTGCCCGCCATTGGGATCGGGATCGGCATGACCTACATTCGCGGGGCCAAGCCCAAACAGTGGGGCGAAGTCATCCTCGGGTTCGGTCTACTTTTCTTGGGACTTAGCCTCCTCAAACAGTCTGTCCCAGGCATCAGCGAGGGCGAGCTCGACTGGGTGACGAGCCTTAACCAATACGGATTCCTGTCGACGCTCATTTTTGTCGGTCTCGGAACGATACTCACCGTAGTCCTCCAATCCAGCTCGGCGACAATGACGCTGACCTTGACGCTCACAGCGATGGGGATGATCCCCTACGACGCCTCGATCGCCATGGTGCTGGGAGAAAACATCGGCACGACGGCGACCGCCAATATCGCTGCAATCGGAGCCTCCGCGGCGGCGAGGCGCACCGCTCGCGCACATTTCTTGTTCAATATTTTTGGCGTCATTTGGGCCTTGCTGCTGCTTCGCCTTGTGCTCATGCCACTGGTTGATTTCATGGTCGCTGGCGACCCGGAACTCGCCCTGCGCGCAGGTGGTGACGCGAACCAAGCGATCGTCGCCTCGCACGTGGCTGCCTTCCATAGCGCGTTCAACATCGCCAACACGCTCATGTTGGTATTTTTCATCCCCCAGCTCGCGGCGATCGTCACCCGTTGGATCCCCGACCCCGACGACGACCGCAGCGCCCGCCACATCACCCGATACATCTCAACCGGCATCGTCGACACGCCGGAACTCTTTGTCGCCCAAGTCGGAAAAGAGATGCAGTACATGGCGAGCGTGGCCAGAGAGATGTTCATGGATGCCATGCGGATCCTCTCCGAACCCGATGCTGACCTCGGAAGCCTGGTCGCCGACACCTTGCGCCGCGAACAGCTCACGGACGATCTTGAACGTGAAATTTCGGGCATACTCGCCATGACAGCGCGCGCTGCCACATCGGCTGAAGCCGCCCGACATCTCAGCGAGATGGCCCTGAACACCCATCGTATCGAGCGCATCGGCGATCATTGTGAGAAGCTTGTTCGAATCGCCATCCGCAACCATGAGTCCCAAGATGAGCGGCTCGACAGCCGTGCAATTGCAGACATTCAGGAGCTCGGACACTTGGTCGAGCAGGCGTTGGAACAAATGGGCGACTATCTCGCCGGAGAGAGTGACATCGCCAAGTCACTCGCCATCGAAGAGCAGATCGATATCACCCGCGACCGGCTACGCGAGAGTCATGTTCAGCGCATTCAACAAAAGGACGAGGGACTCATCCAGGGCCTCTGGCTGCTCGACGCGCTTCACCACCTCGAGGAAATTGGCGACAGGTCCTACGGAATTGTGAAACGTGCCGAGGAGACCAAGAGGCTCTAGGTGAACGATCGGGAGCCGCCGTGGCACGCGGCCCCCGCTCTCACCTTTGGATCCAACTGAAACGGACCTCCTGGAATCCAAAGATGAGAGAGTGCACAAGCGACCACCAACGGCAAAATCTTCGCGGGCTCGCTTCACACGGAGCACCTTCTCAAGACGCAACGTGACAATCCTCAGAAAGGGACCCCGTTGCGACACCACGAAGACGAATCCGAGACAATCGATCGCCAATTCCTAGAGCTTGCCCCTCGGCGACTCCCCGAGCCAACATCGCCCGCAATCCTGCAGGTCGCGGGCGCGGTACACGAACATCGCTCGGATTTCACGCAAACACGGTCATGCTAGAAGCCTCAAGCAATGACGACTAAACCCCATGTTCGAGGCGGACTGCTACGCTACAAGGCCGACCGGCTCCCGGTAGCCTACGTACTCGCCGTACTGGGCATCCATTTTACTGTGTTTCTCTGGGCGAGCCCCGTGACCGCGGCCGCATGTATGCTGCCCCTGTTTCTCCTCTCCACCTGCGTCGCGCCCATCAATCATCACCACCAACATCTCAACGCCTTTCGCTCTCCCTTGCTGAATCGGTTTTATGATGTCGCCCTGGCTCTGCAGACCGGAATCGGCCCCTATGGCTGGGTCCTGCACCACAACCTCGGCCACCATGTAAACTATCTGCACCAGTATCCCCACGATCGGCCCGACGAGTCTCATTGGACCCGTCGAGATGGAGCGACGATGGGCCGTTTCGAGTACTCGCTTCACCTCTTCCTCCACCACCAGTTCGACATCTATTCGGTCGGGAAACGATACCCGCGGCAGTGGAGGTCCTACTTGCTCATGAAGATCCCTATGGCGGTCGTTCTCGCGACGCTTGCCATCTACAATCCCCTAAACTGGCTGTTCGTATTTGTGATTCCTGGCCTGTTGACGCTTTTTCACACCTGCTGGGCGACCTACGAGCACCATGCAGGGCTACACGCCGATCACCATCACCAAGCGAGC
The DNA here is from genome assembly GCA_964437075.1 of uncultured Nannocystaceae bacterium. Lineage (GTDB taxonomy): Bacteria > Myxococcota_A > Polyangia > Nannocystales > Nannocystaceae > CAYTFJ01. The sequence goes on along the minus strand of CAYTFJ010000074.1, from coordinate 16,912 downwards.
GTCAACCGAGAGAGCCGAATCTTCAACGCGATTACCTTCAATCTCGGTCTGCACACCGCGCATCATCAACAACCCGGTCTGCACTGGTCACTGTTGCCAGATCTGCATAAGCGAATCCGTGACAAAATCCCCGAAGAGATGCTCCTCAAGGGCTTCTGGTAGGCGCCTTCAACACCACCGCGGACTCTCACAATGTTCAATCACCGAATGCTCATCCGCTATGACGGCCGCCCCTTCTTCGGCTGGCAACGACACGGTGAACATCCCACCGTTCAGGGAAGCCTCGAGAAGGCCATCGAACGAACTTTGGGTCAACGGACCACGGTTCGGGGCTCTGGACGTACCGATCGTGGCGCCCATGCCTGTGGTCAGGTCGCTAGTTTTGAACTCAATGAAAAAGTGGAAGGGGAAGCCAGCTTGCACGCCCTTCGGCAACTCAATGCGGCGCTTCCCTCCGGCATTGAGATCATGGAGATTCGGCCTGCCGTAGAAGACTTTCATGCCTGCGATACGGCGATTGCGAAGCGATACCGGTACGAAATTTCTTGCCTGGCCAGGCTGCCCTCCGCGCTCGATGGACGCGTGTGGCATCTGCGTAGCCAAGTTGATCCAACGATGATGGCCGCCGCCTGCAAAATTCTAGTCGGGCGTCATGACTTCGCGTCCTTTGCAACGGCATCAAATTTCAAGCCGTCGTCGACAACACGAACAATCTTCCATGCCGCACTTCAGCGGGCCGGGCCGCGAATACGCCTGGAGTTCTGTGGCGATGGTTTTTTGTACAAAATGGTTCGTAACCTCGTCCGTGCGCTAGTCAAAGTCGGCGAAGGACGATCGACGATCGACGAGTTCCATGGAATTTTAGCCGCGAAGGATCGCGGGGCCGCCCCCGGCACCGCGCCGGCCTCTGGCCTCTACCTTGACCACGTCTTTTACCCAGGTGACACGATCGCCCTGTCCTCCGACATAGAAGCCATGGGCGAGAAGCTCCCATGAACCATGACGAACGCCCTAAGGCTCTCGAGCCGGAGACCTTCGAGCACCAACGACACAAGGCCCACAGCGAGCTCAAGCGCCCGCGAGAGCTTATCGTCGCCTGTGTCCCAATGCGCAGCAACGTCAATCTCTCAACGATCGCGCGCACCGCCAGCGCCTGTGCTGCGCAAAAGCTGATTCTATGCGGAAATGCAAATGTCATTGCGAAGATCGCTCGTGACGGCACTTCCGAACTCGAAATCTCGACCCACCGAACCCTGGGGCCTCCGCTCCGAAAACTCGCCAAGACAGGGTACCGCCTTGTGGGCCTCGAACAGACCACCCGCTCCACAAGCATGCATAGTTTTCGTTTTGAACGAAAGACCGTGCTCGTAGTGGGCAATGAGCGTCTTGGAATTTCCCAAGAAATTTTAGACTTTCTCGATGACGTGATCGAGATACCTGTCTATGGCTTGCCTCACAGTTACAACGTAGGGACCGCCGCTGGCATGGCGCTCTACGAATACTGCAAGCAGTTCCCTCGCGGGTGAATCTTCTTCACCTGGCTTCGAGACCTCAAAGCGAACATGCCGGCCGTATTTTAGCAGACAGATCGGCCCGGGACATCGCCTCCAGAGGCCAACAGCTCAACCGTCGCTTGGATCAACGACAGCGGCACATTTCCGTAGAGCATCTCACGTGCGCCATCAAAAACGTAGGTCGGCGATCCACGGACGCCAATCGCATCCTTGTCGCGGGTATCATCGAGCAACTCCGCGAGTGCCCGGCCATCTTCGAGACGAATCTCAAGCTCACGTGTCGGAAATCCGCAGGCCTCGGCGACCTCCATCTGGACGCGACGCCGGGCAATGTTTCTATTTTCGACAAAGAAGGACTGACGAAGCCGCCATTGATAGAGTTCAGCGCTCCCACCGTTCACCACGCCCGCCCGCTCACACGAGAATGCCGCTTTGATCGCCATCGCCGGCGCCCACGATGTTGCCGGTGCATCTCGTACCCACACCTCTCCTGAGACGTCGTGGGCATCAAAACGTGCAGCAACCTCTCGGGTCTTTTGTGCACGACCCGCAGGGCCACCCTGCGCCCACGATCCCGACGTAAAGCGATAGGGGATGCTGTTGAACACGGGGACGACTCGATGACACACCTTCAAACTCACGCGACTCTCGGCGAGCAGAGTATCAAGCTTCGCTTGAGCGACGTAGGCCCAGATGCAGAGCGGATCGGTCCAGTACGTAAAACAAAGGGTTTTCTTGATGCCGCTCATGGAATGGACTCACAGGGATCTTGACTGAAGATCTACATCGCGCAAGCGAAAACAGATTGGCGAAAGGCGGCCACGGACACAAGCCCGCCACCGTCCTTCACTGCCGTAGCTGAAAGTTCGTGGTCGTTCAGTGGCAATGCGAGTCACATTTTTTTTCGGCGGCTTCGCACTTGTGCTTGCAGTCGTCGTCATGACAAGCTGAGACACATTTTTCTTCCTCTGCGTGGCATTTCGCCTTGCAGGCATCTCCATTGAGTTCGGCTGAAACGGTGGGTGTCCATGCCATTCCAACAACAAGAGCAGAGAGAGCGGTGATAGCGAGAATTGTCTTTTTCATAGGTGTCTCCGGTAATGCAGCCATCGGATAGCTCTGCCATATCTAGAGACCCAAATCGGTCAACTGTCGCGGAGCGCGGCCCCAAGCCGAGCATAAGCGCACATGTCGCACGCTAATAGGACAAGCGAACCTTAAAAAATGTGTGCCAGGCGGCTCTCGCCCCCGATGCTCGCCCCTTCTCCCCGAGCATTTCGCCCAGAGACTCCGAACATTTCGCATGCCAAGACAACCCGTATTCTCTTGTCTACGGGACTTCATGGCGAATCTACCGAAAAATATCGAGCGAGAGAGCGCCTTGCGAGACGAACCGAAAAATTACGGTGAACTCCCAACGTTGCGGGCCGCACAAACTGATATATGCAGAACATGGAACTGTTCGGGACCCCGACCTCGCCCTACGTCCGACGCGTTCGCATCACCGCGCTCGAGTTCGATCTCCCTATCGAAATGATCGACACCCGTGGGCCTCGCGAGCAGGAGATGCTGCGATCATTGAACCCGCTATGGCGGGTGCCCGCGGCACGATTTGGAGATGAAGTCGTGTTCGACTCTGCTGCGATCATCAACCGAATCTTGGAAGACAGCGGCAACCACATGGAGACCGCCCCAGGAAAACCCTACTGGGAGGCCTCGAACTACCTGCACGCGATCGACGGTGCACTCAACAGTGCGATCAACTCGTTTTATCTGAAGAAGGACGGCGTCGACCCTAAGACCATCGACTACCTCGCCAAACAAGATGCCCGCGTCGGCAACACCATGGCGTATCTCAATGACGTCCTGCACACTGAGGACTTGGCCTGCACGTGCCCCAGTACCGCCGCAGTCGCTCTGTTCACGACACTCGATTGGATGGTCTTTCGCAAGGCCTACGACGTCTCCGCCCACAGCGCGCTGGCCCAGTTTCACAGCAACTGGGCTGAGCGTCCGAGCTTTGCGGCGACACGCCCACCAAAATAGCTTCCAGAAGCGTTGGCTCCCGTGGCCAACCCCCAGGGATGTCCATGTCGATCATCGAGAGTCTCCCAAGCAACTCGATTTATGACCAGGGGCCCGCCAGCAGGGCCTTTTTGTCCTATGGATGCCCGGACTTCCATCATGCCGCTCAGACCATCTGGAAGCTTCCCTACGGTCGAAACTCCGCACCGGACGAGCTTCTAGTCCTCGACGAGGGCCAAGGAACTTGCAGCACAAAACACGGCCTTCTCGCTCGTTGCGCCAACGAGCTAGGGCTTGAGGTGGAGCTTGTGCTCGGAATTTATCTTCTGACCCCCGAGCACAGCCCTGAGATTGCGTCGATCTTGCGCGATGCTGAGTTGGACAGCCTCCCGGAGGCCCACTGCATCCTGCGTTGCAGCGGGTCGTTGATCGACTTGACCTTTTCTGGGGAGGGCAAACGGTGGTCCCCCGCCGAGTTCATGGCCTATGAAACGATCCGCGCCGAGGACGTCCACGACTACAAGAAAACCATTCATCGTCTCTTTATCGATGGATGGTCCCTTCGACATCACACAGACCTACGCGCCGCTGAAATCTGGACGCTCCGCGAACGCTGCGTCATGGCTCTCGCACAATCCGACAAGAGACAACGCGCGCCCCACGATGCTACCGCGCAACCCGCTTCGCCCAATGGCCTCATGCCCGGCGGAAACGATAGAGAAACTCAGGTCTTCTCTGCTCCGGAGAGTCAGGCACCTCCTCGACCGACTCCAGCGCAAAAAGACCGTCCATGAGGGCCTCTACGGTCGCGCGGGGCATATCGTAAGGTGGCCCACCTTCACCGCCGTGGTTCCATAGCAGGGCCAGCAACTGTCCCCGAGGAGCAAGCACTCGATGCATCTCGCGCAGGTACACACGGCGCTCCTCAGGCTGAATCGCGCATAGGCAGGTCTGCTCCCAAACGATATCGACCCGCCCCAAGGCGGCCGGAAGCGCCAGTACGTCAGCGCATAGGAACTCCATCGTCACCCCAAGGGTCCTCGCAAGCGCTCGTCCCTCTTCGACGGCGAGCGGCGCAAAATCAACCGCGGTCACATGATGACCCTCACGAGCCCAGGCCGCAGCATCGTGTCCTCTCCCCGCTCCTGGCACGAGTATTTTCGAAGGTTCCGTAATCCGCGCAGCCTCGCGCGAGACCACAGGGGGTGCTTCACCGAGATCCCACCCGGTTTTTCCCTCTGCATAGCGTTGATTCCACGAGTCTGCCTTGCTCGACATGCCGCGAGTCTGCCACAAGGGTGGTGCGCGAGCTACGACGGAGATTTTTTTCGCTGTGACCGCCATGGTGGACTCATGAAATCGCTACAAGTTCTTCGAGCCGTAAGCTTCTGTGAAGGGCTCTCGTATCTCACGCTTTTCATGGTCGCCATGCCCCTCAAGTATGGGCTCGATCTTCCCATCGCCGTGACCCTCTCCGGCGGATTGCACGGGGCCCTTTTTGTGGCCCTCGTCCCTTGCCTACTCTACGCCGCCTACACCCGAAAATGGTCGGTTTCCCGATCGCTCTCTATTTTTGTAGCCGCCTTGCTGCCCTTCGGATTTATTCTCGCCGACCGTAAAATCGCAAGGGAACTCCGGGCCTGCGCAGTCCCAAGTCCGGAGAAGGATCGGCCCTCGGAACGCTGAGCCCACCACCGCGGTCTCACATCTCACGCTCTTGGTGTAACCTCTCGTCTATGCGTGGCATCATGGCGTCTTTTGCGGGTCTCTTTTGTCCCCTTGCAACGGCTCGAAAGGTCGGTCTCGGGGCCCTGTTGGCCCTCATGACGTCGAGCCTTGGCGGCTGCCAGATCACACAGCTTCCGCCGCCGCCCGACGTTGAGGCTGCCCCCGCCGATGCGACCGTGACCTCCAGTGGCCTCGCCTACAAAGTCCTGACTTCGGGGGCGGGAGCAACACCGACCCCTCACAACACAGTCCGAGTCCACTATACCGGGTGGACCACAGACGGAAAAACCTTTGACAGCTCGATCTCTCGTGGAAAGCCTGTCGAATTTCCAGTGACCGCGGTGATCCCTGGCTGGGTCGAGGGCCTGCAGCTCATGCAGGCCGGTAGCGAATACCGTTTTTGGATTCCAGAATCGTTGGCCTACAAGGGCAGCCCCGGAAAACCGGCAGGCACGCTGGTTTTCGACGTTCAAATTCTCGAAATTCGATAACCATCGCTCAACCATCCTCCTCTTTGACAGAGAGCCTAAACCCCCTCCAGGCGGCCCCACCACGCTCATCGAGGATCACCGCGAAACCGGTCACTTCGGTCGAGTCGAGTGGCGCCGTCCAGCGAGTACTCGCCCTAGGCAGACCCTCTTCAGCCATTTGATCGGGCGAGAACTTTTGCTCGCTACCCGCGAGCGCCCCCCCGGTGATGTACCAGTGCACAAGAACCATCTCTCGCCGATCCTCAAGACGATTGTGCTCACGGCGATACACGACATAGGGCTCCTGGGAGTCCGCAGAGATCACAGCGGAGAGTTCTACGGTTGAGCCGGGCGCAACCGTCCACTCCAGGCCACCTCGGGCTCCAATCAGTGCAGGTCCCGTGGCTTCGACCCGAGCGATCTCGGGGTTTTGATTGAGTTCATATCGCGCCTCGAAGTCGTCAAATACATCGCGCGTCGCGCCGGAAAGATCGCAACGAATGCGTTGAAATCCAAAGGCGACTTGGTCCGCCCGTGGTCCCTCCCGAACGAGCGACCCAGGAGCCAAACTGGCCTGAACTGGCAAATGATAGCCCCCCGTACGATCTGGATCAACGGGCCGTTGCTGCGGCCCGTCTCCCTGTGCCGGCGGGGCGTTCGGTCCAAAGCGAGCGCATGCATCCGGCGGCACAATCCCTGGATTCGGCGTCAGCTGCAAATCATAACCGAGCAGACATCGTGCACTCACCCCGGTCGCTTCATCGGCGGCACGAGGAGAAGTACAAAATCTCCAGGCCACGGGACCAAGGTCCTCGCCCTCACGAGAGACCACGAGACTCTCAAATTCCACAACGTCTCCAGGCCGCGCCTCACCGTGTAGGCTACGAATTGCCAGGATCCGTGTGCCCTCAATTTGCCATGCTCGGTCCTCAAAGTCTGGAAGACACCCACTCGAGCCCAGCGATATTGCCAGCGATATTGCCAGCGATCGCGACCGATCGTTCCTCAAAGGACAACCTCCAACCCGAGGGTCGGAAGAATCGGGAGGCCCTCAACAAAGGCCTGTTCGGTGTAGCTAGCGTTGTAAAACACTTCTTCGGCATTGCGACGATTGGTGACATTTTGCACGTCGATCCAGGTCCTCATCATGCCCCACTCGGTCTGACGTCTCCAGGCAAGGCGTACCGAGATTTCTAAAAAATTCGGCAGACGGCGGCTGTTTTGCTTTCCGAATATTGGGTCGTAACTTGCGCTGGCGACATCGAAGACCGCCCCGATGACCGGTGTCCGGGGGGACCCGCTGTTGATTTGTAAACGAGACCCGATCTCGATTCCACTCTTATGCAACCAACTTGTCATCATGTTGAATCCGTGGGTCTGGTCCTCATCGAAGAGTCGCCAACGCCCCTCCCCTGGCGCCCTACGTTCGGCCCTCGTGAGCGCATAGGAAACTCGCGATTGCAGCCGGGGTCCAAACTGGACCCTCCCCCCCACTTGGACCCCGTAGCTCCGGCCGCGGCCCCGATCGCCCAGAAGCTGCGCCATGGCAGGGGAAGCGAGCGGAGAACGAACGGACAATCGATCCTGATGGACCCAGAACATGGTCGTATCCACGCGGACCCATTCGGCGGGAACCAGCGAGAATCCCGCGAGCAGGGGATACGAAGCCGAAGGCCCCAGACGCGGATTTCCGAACACCGAAGACAGATCCTCAGAGGCAGGCATCTGATGGTAGCGGCCCACCGCAGCGTAGAATGCCAACAATGCATCCAAGGTCCAGGTCATCCGCAAACGAGGATCGACACGCATAATCAATCGCGTGTGGCCGACCTCCGGTTCTGTCGGCCGCACAGGCAACACTCGATCTCCATCGAGAAGCCCTGGCTCGACACGAAGCCCCGGCTCAAGAATCCAGTGGCCCTGAGGGAATTTTATCGCGGCTCCGACGTACATCCCAGCCGTTGCAAAGAGAGTCTTCCATCGATCGCTATTCACTCGATTTCCTGGGTGCTGGCCGAAGACAGCGATATCCCCCTCACGTGGCGGAAGTGATAGCGCTCCGGTACGGCCGTTGGCATTCCGCTGCACTTCGAGGTCCAGCCCCATACGAAGCGAAATCCACGATGCGATGTCCCGGTGCTGATCGAGTCGCAAGCCCCCCGAAATCACAGATTCATCGGTGCGCAGCTCAACGTCGCCATAGTCGGAAAACTGGTCATCTTCGGAGCCCCCCACCCAGGCTGCGATGGTCCGAGTCGACCCGTCCCCACCCACTTGCCGCAGCGAAACACCGACCCTGTGAAAGCGAGATCGGGTATCCTCAACAAATCCCCTCCCCACATCAAGGCTCGGTATCCCCCTTGAACTTCGATCTCCCGCACCAAAGACCAACATGGTCAACGTCGAGGTCCGGCCCACGTGAACCACCGACTTTCCCTGATAGTCCCAATAGTCCGGAACCGGGACCAAAATCTGATGAGACGACCTGGCCCCAGCGAGCGCAAGGCTCTGCCGCAAGAGACTGTGACGAGCCGCCAGATTCAGCCAGTGGCCGCCCGCGAAGACAACGTCGCCCCCCCCGCTCACGTCGATCGGGTCAAGCGACGCATGTATGCCTCGCCGTTTATTCGATTCTTGGACGCCAAGAGATCGTGGCATGACCGTGTCGACAATCAACAAACCGCCGATCGCTCGCCCGTACCGCGCATCGAATCCACCGGGTAGCAGCCGTACTCCGGATGTTTGTCGCGCCGGTATAATCGAACGCATCCCACCCGCATGAAATATTTTTGGCACGGGGATCCAGTCGACCATCAGCCGGGTCTGGGCCGAAGAGGCTCCCCAAACGACGATTCCAGTGGAACCGATCGCCGGCCTCGCTACACCGGCCATGGTCTGTACCCCCCGAACAAGATCTCCCTGGGTCCCCGCCGTACGCTCCCCCTCTTTGCGGTCGATGTAAAATTCAGCGTTTTGCGACCGTACATCTGTCGCCAGCGTTTCTGCGACGTCCACCGTGATCTTTCGTACGTTGGTATCGTCAGACCCATCACGGTCCTTCCGTTTCGACGTTGATGAAACGGACGAAACGCGGACAGCTTCGCCAAGGTCCTGGTCCGGAGGCAGCAATATGCCCGGATCTCCCAGCGCGACTGCGAAGATGACCACGAGATTCGCTACGTCGATCATAAAGGAAAACCCAAGTATGCGAGACCTCCAACGCCGACCGAGAGCTCAAGGAACACTAAACTCCCCAACAAGCACGCCCGGTGCATTCGAAGATCCGGCAGAATGTCGCCGCGCGTCGAATTCATAGAGCGTCCCGCCAACCCACAGAAGCTCCTCCTGGCCAATCCTGGCATTGACCTCAAAATTCGCCATGCTCGCTCCGCAGGCCGAGTGCAGGTGAACATAGACCTTGTACAATCCGGTCTCTGGCGCGGATGCCGTCCAAACCACGTTCTCGCGATTACGCAGATCCAAGAGGCATCCTCGATTGGAGTCGAAATCGAGCCACGCACCTTGGCGCCACAAATTCGGGTCCTCTCCCAATCGCGGCTCATGGCTGTTCCGATTCTTCGAGCCAACAACCGTCCCGTCCGGAAATTCGACATGAAGATCGTAGTCCACGGGCATGTCCCAAGCCAAAGACACCAGAGCACCTGCCGCTGGAATCTCCGAAGAAATCTCAAACAAGGCCCGTTCAACGGGCCCGAGCCGCCCGTTCTTGTCCGCGGCCTGCATAAGAAGAGTGATCTCGGCGTCCTCGATCGCGTGTGAAAACTCCAGGCGAGTGTTCCACTGGAGTTCATCCTCCTGAACAAAATCGTAGCCCATCGGAGAAACCAGCCAATGTCTCGGATCGCCCTCGGCTTGAAGGTGAAGGGCCACCCCGCCGTGACCCAGAAGGCCCTTCAGCACGACCGTTCCTTCGCCCCGCTGCACACGGATCTGAGGTCGAATTACCTGAGACACCAATGGACCCCCCTCATCCACGCCAAGTCTCCCCTCCATCAGCTGCGCATCACGAGCCCGCACCCGCAGATTCAGCCCCAGCCCCGTGGCGGCCTCGGTCTCGACGCACCCATCGACCACAAGGAGTCCGACGATCAATGCCTGCATCGCTCGTGACCTCACAACGTCGCTCAAAATATCAGCTCCAACCGCAAACGAAAGGTGTCATTTTTCAGATGGGAAGGTTTCCCGCTCGTGTCGAGACCCAAAGCATTTCTCTGCCCCTCGTACTCCCCAAGCAGGCGGAGGCTCACGGAGTCCTTGAGATCGACTTGAGTCGATAGGCCTCCCGACAGCGCATGAAACTCGCGAACGGTCACGACCGAAATTCCGCCATAAAGATCGATCGAATCGAGGTTTGGCGAATACCGGTCATAGCGAAGCCCAACGGTCACCCAGTGACCGAGCGCCTGCGTGAACGCGCCGTACCAACCCAGACTCCGTTGATCTCGACCCAAAAAAATCGGGTCCGCGATCACGACCCCGCGGTCAAGATTCGATCCCAAAGCGATTTCCGCGTAGATCATCGCCTGACCTAACCGCGGTATCTGTATCCACAATTGAGCATCGGCACTCGCGCCCCAGCGGGAGAAATTTTCTGACGGTCGTCCCGCGGACCCCGGAATCGGAATCATCTCCGACTCGGATACGCGACCGTCTTCGTTTAAGTCCTGCCACTCGAAGGTGTCCTTGGTCGGTGTCGTTCCCGGACTAAAACCTGTACCCCGGAGAATCGAGACCGCCATCGCAGCCTTCAATCTCGGAAAAATGTCTTCGACAACACGAACTCGGGCGCTCAGGTCCTTGGCATCATTGGGGTCGCCGTAGGAAAAATCGGCAACGTCGATCGGTTGGCCATTTTGGATAGCGAGCGTCCAATGAAGATCCCACATGTAGCCCTCGATCGACGCGCCCATGTCGAATTTCCCTGGGACAAAGCCACGTACAACGAGCGAACGTTCACCAAAAAATCGCTCGGCATTGCTCTGGCCGTAGCTCTCGAAGCCAAAGGCCACGGGGATAAGACCAGCCCGGATCAACAGGTAGGGACGACGGTGATCATCGCTGGGAATTTGGGCATGAATGTCGACATTGATCGGCCGAAAAGCCATCGACTTCGAAGAGCGGGCGGTTGACAGTCCGGCGACCATCGTGGTGCCGACATAACGCCACTCTCCATCGACACCTATCCTCGCGCGCCGTAGTAAAAAGCGGTTCTCATTGAGCGGTTGTCCGCTGCCATCCGCCAGCTGGTCTTCGGAAATTTGCCGTCGAAGATATTCCGCCTGAATGATCCCGGAAATCTCGACATGTTCGACGAACGGGGAGGCCAACGGCTCGATCGAGATGGAGGATGGATCTGAAGAGCGAGTCGGTACCACGGCAGGCACGTCGCTGGCTCGATCGTCCGCATTCCCGATTTTTCTCTCGTCTGCAACCGAATCCACTGCGCCAGGAAACGCCGCAGACACCCCGTGGCTCCGGCCAGTTCGCTGGGGGGCTTCAGGCAACACGACGGGAGGCGGAGCGGCAGAGGCGTCTCTCCACGGACCAGAAATTCTGTCCCCTGCAACACACAAAATCCCGATGATAAGGGTCGCTACGGATCCCACAGTCCGCCGTCTAAGGCAGCCCCTTGGGCCCGGGAGCCCCGGGATGCTGCGGGACCTTGTGAACGACTTGAACGTGATCGCCAAGCGGCGCGTTCAGCAGCCCGCCCACTTCGGCATTCTCCCCTACGGGGTCGCATAGAGGGGATCCATCTCCACTCGTATCCATGTCGGCGCCCGTGGATTCCGGATCCTTGTCGCACGCCGCCACATACACGAGGGACAACAAAACGACGAAGACTTCGATACCAGGCGGTCGCCTAAGACTTTTTTTCATTTCTTCACCTCGGGCCAATCGAGAATCTACTGGGGCTCGCAAAATCCCCAGCGACACGCACCACCGTCACATTCGTCACTTTCAGTACAGGTCTTGCATCCGCTGCTGATCCCATTTCTTTCGAGAAACGAGCAGTCGCAAGGCGCCGTATGTTGAAATACTGACATGACTCCACCATCGATCTCGCGCTGAACGTGCATCGCACAGGTCGGGATATTTCCGGTCTCTATCACAGCCCCCACCACATCCAAGGACTCAATATTTTCTACACCGGTCATGAGGTCCACAAATCGTTGGGCTCGTGCAGCTGCGTCCTCTCCATTCGGGCTCGTGGCGTTGCCATCCGAGTTGTAGCGAAGCACGTAGCGAAGATTTGTCCAAATAGGGTAGTGGCCATCTCGGACGTTCTCTTTGTCACGAGATATCGAGGTCGAATCCGGAAATACCGCGCCCAAGCAGCCATTATAGGCCTGAAATGCGAGCACCTTGATGTCGTTGCTCGCCAGTTCCCATTTGCTGCTGTTGAGAATGCCAATGACCTGCTCGGCATTTCCAGTGGTGTTCTCCGCGACGATCGCATCCCTCACCTCGCCGGAACCTTGATGCGACTCGAGCGTTCCACTCCACATGGTGCCGGAGATGCCGATGTTCGCTCCTACCGTCAATTGAGTACTGGAGCCCGCGTGACGAACGTGCACGAAGTTTGGGTTGACCCAAGGCGCAACCTCGAGCCCCCGTTCGGCGCCATAGGCCATCAAGTAGTGGGCTTCCGTTGCCGTAATAGCGAGCTGAGAAGAGTTGCGCGGGACAACGAATCCAAGCGTCTCAACGTGACTCGGAAATTCGACCAAGTCCCCCGGCGGATTTTCGCCGCCCAGACAGGTCACGCCGCCGACATCCATTGCCGTGAGATCTGAGCGAAGCTCGCTCAACGTCGGGATTTCGCAGGTCGCGGCGCTTCCGTCGGGAAGATAGTACTGCCCCGCACTCGGTAGATACGTCCGGGTGCGATGGGTCTCGTAGGCGCTACATGAGGGCAACGGGAAGTGAATCACCGTGATCGCCTCGTCCCCCACACGCGCGGAATCGGCGAGCACTGGGGAAACCTTGGAAAGCAGCGCCTCCAGCAAAGTTGTCGCGGGAAAATAGAGTGGGTTGGGGAGACTCTCGCAATCCACGGCCCCGGCCAAGTTCGAGACCGAGAAGCTCAATAGAACCCCTGCAAGGAAGCGCGCAGGCTGGAGGTAAGCTTGCGACATCAACCTCCTGTCCCAGTTTCGACCCGATACGTTGCCCGACACCCCCTGTACCTATCAACCGTCTAAACGGTCTTCAATCCCGTTTTCGTGACCGATTCTCCAGAGTTCGTCTTTTTCGCAGTCTATCATCGGCAGCGACGATTCCAGCAGGGCCTCATATCGCCGCATCCGATAACTGCCCGTCGATCCTGCCGATTCCCGCCCAGAACGAGCGAAACCCTGTTCTGAAAAAATCGTCACAGATCAGCGGTAGTTGTGTTCCCGATCGAAAGTTTCCTCGCTCTTTGTCAAATAGACCAGCCCCTCAATGAACGCGATGATGCTCGGAATTCCTGTCCAGAAAAACATCAGGTACATCACCCCGGCGGCAATGTGTCCGAGATAAAATTTGTGGACTCCAAATGCCCCCACGAACATGGCCAAGATCGCGGCAACAAACTTATTGCGATCGTGAAGCCGTGCCATGCCATTGGGCCCTGTCGGAACCGGAAGTAGGTTATTTTGTACCACAACGTTAACGGGTTGCTGGGGGTATCCGTTCGGGCCCGGCACACCCACGGCCTGTAAATTTTGCTGCCCATGGGACGGATATCCCACCATAGCCGAACCGGGCTGCTGGGGGGCGTAGCCCGGATGCTGAGGGGCGTAGCCCGGATGCTGAGGGGCGTAGCCCGGTTGCTGAGGAGCGTAGCCGGACGGCTGGGGAGCGTAGCCGGACGGCTGGGGAGCGTAGCCCGGTTGCTGGGGAGCGTAGCCCGGTTGCTGGGGAGCGTAGCCGGACGGCTGGGGAGCGTAGCCCGGTTGCTGGGGAGCGTAGCCGGACGGCTGGGGAGCGTAGCCGGACGGCTGGGGAGCGTAGCCGGACGGCTGCACGTGCGCCGGTTGCTGCCCATGGCCTGTGGGAGCCAACGACCCACGGGGCGCCTGCTGCAGCGGCCCCGGAGGCACCTGTGGCATCAACCCGACCGAACCCTGGCCCACTCGCGCAAGCTCAGAAGAAGGCTCGGATCCAGGGCTTCCTCCGACGGCCTCGGGCATCGTCGACGAACCAGCATCCGGCTTTGCGGGGGACGGCACAGGCTGACGGGGATGTTCTTGTTTGTTCATGTCACGGCTTCGTTTCGTACGGAAAATTCAAAAATGGCGAACATCCTGCTGCGGCAACGGGGCCGCGGGCTTGATCTCCGGGAATATGTAGATCACCGCCCCTGACTCTGAATCGTTGTCGATCTGTACATGTCCCGCACGCGCGAGAATCATAAGCGCGGCCTCGGCCTCGTCGAGGCCAATACCAAGCCCGTGGGCGGTCGACGTAACCGTCAACACACCATTCAACTGCATGGCCAAGGCCAGAAGTGGCTGCTCTAAAGCCGGATTTAACCCGTCTTGCTCCACCTTGGCTCGTTTCATCACCCACGCCGCGCCGCCAAGTTGTAACAGGGAAAACAAGATCGGAGCCACGAACCATCCAGCAGTGAAACCGAGAACGGAGAGGATCACGGGGGGTACCAAGAGGGTTGCCAGCCCCGCCAACGCCAACATCAAGGCAGCCTGCCTTGGCCGCCCATCGATAAGCGAGCCCAGCTCGGCCATCGCACTCGACGTGCGCGTAGGGCTCCGACTCGAATCCGAAAGCTGGTAAGATATCGTTGGCGTCATCGCTGCGGTCTGCGGAACGGCCATCCCCGCCACTGGAGCGGAGGCGATCCCACCTTCCACGGGAGGGAACGCGACCCCCCCCGTGACGACGGTCGTGCCCTGCAGCTGAATCCCGGCGGAACCACCGACGGATACAGTTTGCAGCGACCTCGGGTGGAGAGATCCTCGGGGAGGCACACCAGTCATGGCTTTCAGTCTACACCCACACTCTCCACTATTCGACCGAGATCCCGGCCATTTCCGAGACCCGGCAAAAAGTAGGGTTCGCCTTTCGACCCACTTCTCCTGCTCCCCTCCGTCCCACCCCTAGAATTCGGGCCAACTCGGGGCGGACTTCAGCTTCTCCGATGGCGCGACGCGCGTGCGCGCCCGCATGCGCGTGACACGCGCATGCGGGCGCTCCGGAGCCTACTATTGGTGGCAGGCGCAATGAAAATGGCAAGACGGGTTGGAGAGTTCACCGCTAGGAACAACTCCGGTCGCCGCCCAGGTCGTCCCATTGCTCACAACCGTGCACTCCACCGCCATCCAATCTCCCGCGTAGACCGCGTTTGGATAAAAGTGGGTGGCGACTTCGATTCCAGAATGCTGTGATCCGACGGGATTGAAACCGCCGTGCTTCTCACACACCTGGTTGCAGCTCATGCCCGCAGAGTCTGCCGTGTACCAACATGCATCCAACGCCCACCAGCCGCGGCAATCTGCGCTTCCATCCCCGTCCCCGTCCCCGTCCCCGTCCCCGTCTCCGTCCCCATCGCCGTCTCCGTCCCCATCGCCGTCTCCGTCTCCGTCTCCGTCTCCGTCTCCACTACTCTCCTCAAACTCTCCGTACCCGTTCGGCGCGCTGCTCGGCTCAATCGAACAGGACAGCGCAAAATACGCCATGATGTAAATCGGGTAACTTGTCATACTTTGTTACTACCATCTCGGAAGGTGCGAGGGCAGCGAGCCATGACACCTTGAACCGATCCTTTCTCACAAGGCACCTAGAACATAAATCCGCTCTTGGCGCCGGCATCGACTGAAAGACCCGGTGATCAATCGAGCCGGGGCTTCCAGGCACCGGCTCGGCCGCGCACCCCCACCAACGGTCATTCCGGACAAGGCGCGTGCTCGGGACTCCACCAATTGCCGCTCATGGCGATCATCGACAGCAGCTTAAGTGTGTCTTCAAAATAGATCTGCGATGAATCCCAATCAGCCGCGATCTCCCAGATATCGTCGAGCCACGCCTGGTTGCTCTCATCAACCATCGCCGCAACTCCTAGGGGCGCGACGAAGCTCATCGTCGTATAAGACGCTTCCTCAAGACTGTCTCCATCCAGCCAATATCCCGCAGATATCGCGTAGGGATCTCCCCCGGTGGTCCCAACGATCCACTCGTTGATCTTTTGCATCGTGTCATGAGAACGAGAATCGCCCTCCGTGACAAAATGAACACCGATTCGCCACGGAACTCGACAGGCGTTGTAGGAGTAGGCTCCATCCACCGCTCGCTCGAGAAAATTTGCCTCCGCAGGCTTCGGAACCCCTCCGTCCATCTGAACGAAATCCGGCACGAGACCCGTCGTCATCGCATGGGAATTCTGGAGTTCGTTGATGATCGAATAGGAAGATGACACCAAATCGTCCCAGAAGCTGTCACCAAACGCCACGCCAAAGCTCGTGAGATGGCCCGGCATGAAGTCGCTCGAGCGTGTTGCGTTCCAGTACTTCGGCTCGGCGGGATCGGTCCAGTCCCCGAGCAACAGATAGCTTCCACTATCATCGACCTCTGCGTTGCGAATCGCGGAGGCGACCCGCGCCGCTTCTGCCTTGTAGTTGATATCACCATCGCTGCCCCACTGTTTATCGGCGAGCAACAATGCGTAGGCAATATCCAAGTCCCCGTCGGTCGCACTCGATCCGCCTTCATCCGTCTCGCACTGTTTGTTCTGCGACCAGGCCATAAGGTCGTCATTCTCCCACGAAGGATGTTCCTCAAAATACGAATGCATCCCATCGAAGAGCATCTTCGCGTCCGGATCATGGCCCGCCATGTACGCGACGATCATCATCCCATAGCCGTGGGCCTCGCTCACGGTGAAGCTGCCCTCCTCGATCGTCTTCACGAGATACCCGGATCCATCGCAACTCGCGGTCAAGAACTGTGACTTCCACAGATCGTAGAACGATCGCACCGCGGCATCCATTTGAGACCTAGATTTTTTGGGGAGGATCGTGCCTTCGGCATACGGAAGCTCGCGATTCCCGAAGGGCTGGGCGGCCTCCCCATCACCTCCCTCGCAACCAAGCTCACCCCCATCTCCGTCTCCGTCTCCGTCTCCGTCTCCGTCTCCGTCTCCGTCTCCGTCTC
>CAYTFJ010000073.1:19632-23868 GCA_964437075.1 uncultured Nannocystaceae bacterium | reverse complement strand
GGTGTCGGTGTCGGTGTCGGTGTCGGTGTCGGTGTCGGTGTCGGTGTCGGTGCCGATGTCGGTGTCGGTGTCGGTGTCGGGGCCGGAAGTGGAAGCAACCGACTCATTATCCGATCCGGAAGTATCGGTACTCTCGGGAGAGAGGCATGCGCCCATGACGCATCCCTGTTCATGGCTGCAGTCCGATTGGCGCAGGCAGACCGTGGGTGCACAGGCGCAGGCGAGGTCACCGAGGGTGCCCGATGCGATGAGGAGCACCACGATTGTGGACTGGAGGCGTATCATTGGAAATTTAGGCGAATTGCGAGAGACACGTCGAACTTTGCGAGCGCGCCGTCTTTCATGAGATCGGTCCCCGCGGCGAAGCCGGTCAGTGAGACTTCGGGAACGAGAGCAAATTGACGTCCGAGCATGATCACGGATCCGACAGCCCCCTGAATTCCGTAGAGAGTGTAGGGGTGCAGAATCCCTAGGGCCCCGAGACTCGCGTATAGCCGGTAGGCAGGATGGTTCTCAGGGAGATAGGCCCGGATCCGAGGAAGGACCCCGAGCCCCACCCGGCCCTCAATCTCGATATGGATAGCGGGCGCGAATTCAAGCCATGGAAGGGAATCGAGGGTGTAGCCGACGTCCAGGTTCACGAACGTTGGAGACCGTCGAGAGAGCGATTCTCCCGCCGCTCCGCTGAGACTTAGTCCGGTTCCAGAAGCGACCGAAGCGTTGATTTTTGCGGTCTCTGCGGGCGCGATGCTGGCGGTGAGACCGCCAGCGACTCCGGAGGTCAGGGTGGGTAGCACCAGAACGACGCTCAGCAGGCTCATGCTGAGCGTCGTTCTGCAAGACGGATTCGGCCCTGCTCCAAAGCGCGCTTGATGGCGGCGTGGTGAAATTTGGGTCGATCCGCAGGAGAGAGCTTCAGGCGAAGAAAGAAGGGATCGGCGTAGGCGGTGCGTCGGCTGTATGCGACACTTCCGTCCGTAAAGAAGATTTGAGTGCGTACGGCACCTTGAGTGTCCCCGAGGTCCTCAGTTTGTAGATGTACACTGCGATCGCTGAGGTCAATGGTCTCATTGAGTCCCATGGAGGGGCCTCGTGCTCTGACCTCGCCCGTCAGTTGTGCGCTGAGGTCAACGAAATCTGTGACGACTTCCGACTGGGGAGACAGATGGACCACAGGGGACATGCGCTTGACCGACTCGGCCACTGCCTTGTCATCTCGGACAACCCCCGCGAGTCGGAGATTCCCACCTAAAAATCGTTGAACGAGCCGTGACAGCATTTCGTGCACGCGACGGCCCTCGCTGGGTCGCGCGCGATTGACCACCAGTCGTGTCATTCGTTGGAGCGCTCCTCGGGCGTCGTTTCCCTCTTGGCCGACATGGGCCCTCAGTGACCCCTCGATTCGTTCGCGGCGTTTGGTGCCGGTGCGTTGCTCCAAATCACGCAGCGTAACCGACTTGAGAAATGTGAAACAGTTTTGGATCGCGGTTGGTTCGGGGACCGTGACCACCACGCCGACATCAGAGGCGAGGTAGAGGTCGAGCGTATTGAAGTTCGATCCCGCTCCGAGGTCCAGAATCACGACGCTCGCCGGAAGGGTTCGAAGATGACGGATGAGCTTGAGTTTCTGAGCGTGATGGGGATTCGCTGACCCTAGAGTCTCGCTGTCGCCTGCGATGAGCGAAAGACCCTCGATGGGTGTCTGCTGACTGACATCCGAGAGTTTCGCAACACGGCGTGAAAAGAAATCTCCAAGTGTCAGCGGAGGGCGCTCGCAGCCGAGCATTGTGTCAAGATTCGCGCCGCCGAGGTCGGCATCGACGATCGTGACCTTTGTTCCACCTCGGGCGAGCACAGAGGCCACGTTTACGGCGACGCAGCTCTTTCCTACGCCGCCTTTTCCACCGCCAAACGCCCAGATTGACGGTCCCGTTGGATCATTGGCGGCGCCAATGGTGGGACGTGGACCCTTTGGGGCCGAGTCGGGTCGCCGGGTCATACGTCGCAGGAGTGGAGCAAGCTCGATGCCACTTTCAGTTCCGAAGAGGTCCCGATATGGGGCTCAAGCAACACCATTACCTTGGGACAGACTTTGCGTCCCTCCTTGAGTCTCCATTGCGGCTCAAGCGATTGGCAAGGTGCGCGATGCCCATGGTGCTTGTGTTGTTCCGCGATGTCGGGCGAAGCACAGCCGCTAGGAGTTTCAATGCACATTTCCATGAAGATCTTGATCGTCGCCCCCAATGCCGCACGGTCCGAGGCCCTCGCAATGTCGCTCGCGGCAACGCGGGATTCTGTCTCTGCCAGTCATACTGACCAGGTCGACTCGATCGAAACCGAGATCGATAGGATTCAGCCGACAGTGGTCCTCGTCGATGCCGACGTCGTTGGTGTCGTTGGCTCGATTCGTCGCCATCGACCCGATTTGACCGTGGTCGTGACATCGGCACGTATCGACGACCGCCAACTCGACGAAGCCGCGAGACACGGCATTCGAGGGATTGTTAGAACACCGTGCGAGCCCGATGCTCTGCTGAGGGTACTTACGAAGCCTGAGCCGCTCGCGGAGTTCAAGGGGCAGTGCTCAGGAGTGCGAACCGCCGTGTTGTTGGGACTGTGCTGCACGGCTGGTTACGAGGGGGTCCTCCATCTTCGGACCCCGGACAACCGAACAGGAAGTATTCATCTGGAAGCGGGACAACCCATTCATGCGAGCTCGGGAGAGTTTTGTGGTCCAGAGGCTGTCAAGGATATGCTCGAGTGGTCCGATGCCCACGCGACCTGGTTGGAAGGGCGCACTGGTTGCGCTCGGACGATTCTTGGCCGTTGGGAGGGACTCTTGGACGGCACGCCAGAAACAGGGCCAGGCACACCCGATCATATGGTTCCGGTCGCGTACCCGGACGTTATGGAGAAACTTGCTCGGCTCGCTAAGACCCCAGATATTCTCGGTGCATTTTTGCTGCGTAATGCAGAAGTCGTGACCGGTCGTTGTGCGCCTCACTTGGACGAAGCCGTTGTCGGAAGGGCCTTGTGTCGCCTTGCCCACGTGTTTCACGACGTGGAGCAGCAGCACGCCGAAGAGATAAGTGGAGAAATTCAAGCGACCGTGGGAACTCAGCGCCTGGTTGTTGATCGTATTGGTCCGGCATACCTCGGGTTTCAGGTGGGTGTCGTCGTGCGCCAGGCGAGTCCCGTATGCAAGAGTCTGCGTCGGTTGCTGAGACAGATCGATCGATCGTTTCGAAAGCAAATGAAGCGCGAGGCCGAGACGCCCGCGTCCAACTATCCTGGCGTTGAGATGCGGGGCGACAACGGCCTTCGGGTCGCATGAGATTTCGAAGCTGAAGCCATATGTGCGAGTGCGTGCGGTGGCGGTGCGGATCAAGGTCTACAACTGCAATGTTCTAGGCTCTCATCACATCGTTCGGGCACCAACCACGTTTCGGAGTATCCGATATCGCTGGGAACGAGCCGGACGATGCCGTGACGCATGCCGATATGAATCGTACCGCCGGGGTGAGTTGCGATCGAGTTGGGAGCGAGGGCGACCCATGAACCGAAATGAAGCGTGCGCATCGCGCCGGTCTCTGAAATTTCGATGAGCTCTTGGGGCGTCACTATTAGGAGCCGGCGCTCATCAATTTTGTGTATGGCCCGAGGAACTTGGCCGATATCCGCGATGATCTGGGATGTCCATTCGCCATCCGAAGACTGAGAAAATCGGACGAGTTGTCCTTCCTGGTGCATCCCGTAGGAACTCCCGATTACAGCGACGAGCCCGTCCTGGAGGACGACGAAACCGATAACATGTTGCGCGGACACGAATTTTGCGGCGGCACCATCGGCAGAGATCCACCACACTGAGGATGCGCCTCTCTCGTCTTGGGCGGCAAACATCCAGCCCTTGGGGAGTTTGTGGATAGCGACCGGAAAAAGTCTAGCGAGGGATGCTCTCTGAGACGCCGCGATTGGGAGCTCGTCGAGGCTGGGGCCCACGAGTCGTTCAATGCGCAGCGCGTCACCATCGGCCACAACTTTCCACGCAAGGCGGGAGCGATTGGCGCACCACCAGTGTTCTTCTCCGATCGCGTAGGGATCGTGTTGGGCGAACGATTCATCGGATATTGGCCGATACCAGGCCGGGTATTGAAGGTCGCCTAGGCCCTCGATAGCGATGGGTCGCTCTCTCTCAAGAACGTCTGCAGAGGTCGGACCCCTACGTGAATAATTTGA